>JAQWTL010000009.1 GCA_029242715.1 Phycisphaerales bacterium | reverse complement strand
GAAAATGCCGGAGGCGATTACTCAGGACCAGGCACGAACTGCAGTTCCGTCGACTGCACGATTCCTCCCTTGAATGACGAATGCGTCGATGCGCACGTCGTATCCAATGGTTCCTACGACTTGTCTATTACCGAAGCAACCGACAGTACTGATCCGTACCACTACAACTGCGAGGTCAGCGGCCCCTTCGGCTGGATGGAGCAGGACCTCTGGTTCTCCTACGAAGCCACGTGCAGCGGCACGCTCACTGCAAGCCTCTGCGAGACGACGGAGTTCAACGCGGATCTCGTGATCTACGAAGGAACGTGCCAGGACATGACACAGATCGCCTGCAATGGTCAATATCCCGATTGCTGGCTGGGTTCCTACGTGGAGACTCCGGTCACGGCCGGCACCAGCTACCTGATTCGCGTCGGATTCGACGGCGTCCAGTATCCGCATGGTGACAACGCGACCCTGTTGATCGACTGCACTGATTGAGAATTGATTCGACCCCGGGTTTTCAGCAACCACTCCAACACGACACAACACCCTCGCCCGTGCGGGGGTGTTGTCGTAAACGGATCCTGAACGCACATCCGCCAAAGTGCCCCGGATACATCTGAAAACCACTTTGCCTGAACACTTCCGTCTGTAACGCCTGTATCACATTGCGCGGCTCTGTCGACTGACAGGCCCGCTTTTCAATCATCCATCCCCCACCCGCCAGCCAATCGTTGCCTCCCGGACAGCTCACGTCACTTTTCCTGTGTAACCGGGCTGGGAAACCGGCGCCGGCAGGAGAAAGAGCTTGCTTGGAAGGGGAAAAGCGTGGTTGGTGATGCTGCTTGCATCACCCTTGATCGCCGGGGCGACCGAGCCGGTCGTTCACATGGAATGGTACGCCTCGAGCGATCCCGCCACGCCTATTCAGTTCAACCCTGCTGACATGGGAGACAGCACTCCCGGGGCAGACGGCTCGACGATCTACGTCGGCTCCATGATGGATGAACAGTGGCAGGTGTCATGGACGACACGTGCACGAAGTGACGCGACCAGCAGTTACCTGGACGCTGGACTCTCGATCATCAATCTTTCATCAGAAGCTCAGAGCTTCTACTTCGATACACAACTGAACATGGTGGCACCGACAGGCAGCGACAGCACTGTTCAGCTGGATGCGAGCCTGGCTCTGACGAACATGGACTTCAACGGCAATGCCGACCTCAACAGCTTCGATGATCAGTCCATCGTCCAGGCCATGCTGGGTGGCACACCGATCGCCACCGTCTTCGATGCACCGTACGAACTGGAAGCAGTCGGGCCCTTTTCATCGGCAGTTGACAGCGATTCAAGCGGCACCATGCCGGGTATTCATCCTGCGGACACGATTGGCGTGCTGACCTCCTTCACGCTTTCACCAGGTGATCTGCTGAATGTCACATACGTCGTCGATGTCACTGCAATACCTGCTCCTGGAGCCATCGCCCTGATTGGCCTGGCAGCCCTGGGATGCCGCAGCCGTCGCCGTCGTCCGCATGACCCAGGTGTTCGGGAGGCTCGCTCATGAATCGCCCTGCCATGATCTTCACGGCGATCTGCTTTGGCCTGTGTCCGATGCTGGCCCAGGCTTCAACGGTTGCCTACCTGGACGTTTCAACAAGCAATGGCTACGCGGACACGTTTGCGATCAACGGTATCGACACCGGAGGCAATGGAGAGTTCTACGGCCACAACATGGCCGAGAACGATTTCACTCTCTCTGCCAACATGCTTGGAGATTCCTCCATGCCACGGCTTGGCGGCAGCCTCCATGTCTCCAATTCAACAAACCAGGAAGTGGAGTACGTCATCGGCTTCCTGATGCCCCTGATGGATGTAGACGCAGGCACCTATGACTGGGATGCCTCCTTGACCATGACCATTACCGGTATCGATGGTTCCATTCGCTCGATTGCCGAGGAGCCCATCTGGGCCGCCATGGTTGGGGACCATGACATTGGCACAATGTTCACCAACCCCTTTGAGCTGGCATTTGAAGGGCCAGGAACAGCCTCTATTGACAATGCCATCAGTGGGAACATCAACTATCTCGGCGGCGAGTACATGTCGGTCCAATACAGCTTCTCCCTGAGTGCCGGCGACACTGTTGTCTTTGGTGGAAGCATGGGCTTCGTTCCGGCCCCCGGTGCACTGTGCCTTCTGGGCCTGGCAGCGATTGCTGGCCGAAGGCGACGGCGATCCACATCGTCGGCACAGGCCGCACAGCCCGACCATCACAGGGCCTGATCTCATCAGGATCGCGGTTGTCATCGGAGTCGAGCCCCTTGTTGGCCGACTTGTTTGTCAACGGGGAGGCGATCCAGGACGTGATCGCCAGACCAGCAAACACGTGCTACCCGCAAGGGGGGAGATGCACACATGACCTCTCAGTCCGCAACCATTCCACCCAGAACGATTCGACTCGGAACCATTCTTGTCCACAGGGGCATACTTGAAGAACAGCAGGTTCAACGCGTTCTTGAAGTCCAGGAACGAACCGGTGATCCCTTCGGTCTTCTTTGCGAAAAGCTCTTCGGCATCGCGCCTTCCATCATTGAATCCGCCTGGGCTCAACAGTACGCAAGCCTGGTCGATTCAACGGACTTCACTGAAGTCACCCCCACACCCGAAGCACTGGAGATGATCACACGTCGACAGGCCTGGCAGTTTCGCGTCATGCCCATTTCCTGGGATGGCTATGAACTGACGCTTGCCACGACGTCCAACGATCTCTGCCGGGCACTGAGGTTCGCAACCAACGTCATCGATCGAGCCGTGTACTTCGTCATGACCGATTCAAAGTCACTTGATGATGCCCTGGTCAAGCACTATCCGCTACCGGGCGTGAACGCCGCACGATCACGAGCTGCGTGATCAGCCCGACAGGGCTTCTGGATTCAGGCCAAGCAGGTCTTCTGTGACGAACATGCCGTCCCGCCGGATGGTTTCACCATCAAAGCGGATCTCTCCCCCGCCATAGTCCTCACGTTGGATCAACACGAGATCCCAGTGAATATCACTGCGGTTGCCATTGTCAGCATCTTCATAAGCCTGTCCTGGCGTGAAGTGAAGTGAACCGGCGATCTTTTCGTCAAAGAGAATGTCCATCATCGGCTCTCGAACGTAGGGATTGAAGCCGATGGCAAACTCCCCGACGTAACGAGCACCCTCATCACTCTCGAAGACTGCCTCCAAGGCATCATTGTTCTGATCAGATGTAGCCTTGATGACCTTTCCATCCTTGAATTCCAGACGGACGTTCTTGAAGGATGTCCCGTGGTAGATCGTGGGTGTATTGAAGTGGATGACCCCATTGACCGAATCACGCACCGGTGCCGTAAAGCACTCCCCATCAGGAATATTGTGCGTGCCACAGCAAGGCACGGCAGGAATGTCCTTGATCGAGAAGGTCAGGTCCGTATCGCCAGGCCCCAGCAACTGAACGGCATCAGTGGCATTCATCCGGGCACTCAGGGCTGCTGCTGCTGAATCCATCGCGGCATAATCGAGCGTACAGACATCGAAGTAGAACTTCTCGAAAGCTTCCGTGCCCTGTCCGGCAAGCTGGGCCATGCTGGGCGTCGGCCACCGAAGTACGCACCATCGTGTGTTCTTGACGCGTTCCTGCATGTGAACAGGCTGCATGTAGAGACGGCCCCAGGCTTTCATCCGCTCAGCAGGCACATCCGACATCTCGTTGATGTTGAAACCACCCCGAAGGCCGAGATAGGCATCCATTCCCTGCATGCGATTGAGATCGTGGGCTGCCATCGCCTCAAACTGGCCATCTTCACCATCACGGATCAAAGCAGCCATCACGCGGTTGTCGCGATGAATGACATGAGGATGCCCTCCCGCACGTCGCGCTGCGCGAACCGCCTCGATCACCATCGAGGAGGGAATGTCAAATGCCTCGATGAGGACATGTTCACCCGGCTGCAATCGTGTGGAGTGATTGATCAGTAACTCTGCAAGCTTGGTTTCGCGTGGATCATGCATCTGGAGCCTCTTCCTGTTAGCCCCGCGCGATACTCAATCCGGTTCGCCGTCAGGGGTGAAGCATGCTAGCAGGAGTGACCGCAACGCCGGGCGGGTGCTGTCCCTGAACCGAAGCGTACATCTCAGTTCATCTGCATTCGGCCTGAATCGGAACCAGCCCATGAAACGGGAAGAATCCCGAGAGCCACCCTTCCAGAAACCATCATCTGCACGCCCCCAGTTCATACGTTGCCCTGGTGGCTGTGTGGGATCCCAACGTTCTACATTGCTTCCGAGCAGGGCCGTGTCGAAATCGGCAATGTCATCCGCATAGGGCGTTGCCACAAGGATCAGATTGTCTGACTTGGGCATGAATTGACGACTGGCCCGTTCCATGAGACGGCGGATCCGCTCACCTCTTTCCTGGAATCCCTCAGGCAAGCCGATGGCCAGTGAAACAGTCCTGCCCTCCCATGGCGCGATCACACGGATGCCACCAAGTTCACGGCCATTCTCCGATCGGACAGTCAGTTCATCACCGATTCGAGCCTGATGCAGGAATTCTGAACATCGAACAACCAGTTCCTGCATGTCTGCATCACTGAGTCCCTCCGCCCAGCGAACACGCACAAGCCATGGACGTTCGATGCCTTCCAGTACACGCAGACGTGGCGATATGCGAATGCGTCTCGTGCGACGGCCGGCATGCAACCGCTTGATATGTACATAGAACTCGATGCCGTCTCGCCGAACACGAAGATCACACGTTCGACCACCAGGCGTCGGAACCTCGATGGCCAGCTCACATCCCATGCGATCAAGTCGATCCGCAACGACCGCTTCAACCCACGCATCCATGAAGGGACGACGCTGCATCTGGCCGCGCAGCCTTTCCAGCAAGCCGCTCAGATCACGTCGACTCTGCCATGACTGCACTCGTTCAAAGAGACCAGGATCCAGATCACGCTGGTACAGCGTCAAGCCATCCCCGTTTGAAGCAGGCATGGGCATCAGTTCCCTGAACTCCCACCTGAATCAGCTACCGAGTCTTCCAGTACGCCATCACGACCCTTCACCGGCGATCCCCCCCATGCCTGTGCGGGCCAGAGTGTCTCAAAGGCTTCCCGGAGATGCTTGCCATCAACTCGTGCGTCATTGCCTCTGGCAAGGAGTTGCTCTCCCTGTCGCCTGCCAAGACGAACCGTATAGAACACACGGTTGTCCTCATAACGACGATCCAGAATCTCCGTACGCCGCTCCAGAAATTCAACGATTCGACCACTGGCGAGCGGAACCTCGATCTCTATTTCAGACTGAGGCCCCAGGACGATCTCCAGAACACGCTGAGAGAGTTCTTCACTTCCCTCACCGGTCTTGGCACTGAGTGGAACGGCATCGGGAAAATCCTTCAACCACGGCAGCAGATCGTCAGGGCGTTGCAGGCGATCAACTTGGTTGAGTACGAGCACCCTGGGCTGCTCAATCGCACCGATTGAGTCGAGTGTTTCTTCCACGATTCGAAGCTGCTCGCGGGCCATCGGATCAGCGACGTCAAGAACAAGCAGCAGCAACTGCCCGTGAACGGTCTCCTCAAGCGTCGACCGGAAAGATGCGATGAGATGGTGAGGCAGATCACGGATGAACCCGACCGTGTCACTGACCAGCACGGACGTACCCGTACCGATATTCCATTTTTCTACACGGCTGGACAGCGTTGCAAAGAGCTTGTCATTGGCAAAGGCGCCGCCGCCATCACTGACACGATTGAAGAGCGTGGACTTGCCGGCATTGGTATAGCCCACAAGCCCCACCGTGAAGTGATCCTGGTTTCGAGAAGCCACCTCGCGTTCCTTGCGACTCAGGATGGTGTTCAACTCGTTACGAAGTTGCTTGCGCCGTCGCTGGACAAGCCGGCGGTCGATCTCAAGCTGCTGCTCGCCCGGACCACGGGTTCCGATTCCAACCGGTGCCCCACCAGTGACCTGGCCAAGGTGATCCCACATCGCCCGAAGTCTCGGATACGTGTATTCGAGCTGTGCAATTTCGACCTGCAACCTGGCGGCATGTGTTGTCGCCCGGCGTGCGAAGATATCCAGAATGAGTTCACTTCGGTCGATGATCTTGCAGCAGGTTTCAAGTTCGATGTTCCGAACCTGTGCCGGCGTGAGGTCATGATCAAAGATCACGATCGTGGCCTTGACGAGTTCGACCAGCCCATGAAGCTCCTCGAGCTTGCCCTTCCCGATGAAACTCCGACCACTGGGCAACCGCCTGCGTTGCCGCAGATGACCGACGACCTCTGCACCAGCTGTAGAAACCAGTGCCTCCAGTTCGTGCATGCGATCATCAAATGGCAGCCGGTCACCAGGCAACTCCACAGCGACAAGTACGGCCCGTTCGCGGGCAACCTTCAACTCGTCACGGTGGATCTGGCTCATAAGGCGGCGTGGGTCCTCTCGGGTGGTGTAGACTTGTCCGGCGAATGGGTCAGCCGCTTCGAAAAGCGGCGTTCAGGCCCATGCGACGAACATGTCACCCTTTGGATCGTACCTTTCAAGATCCCGTGACGAGGCCTGCGAACCATGAATATTCGACGAACAACCGCTCACGTGCTTCTCATCGGCCTCACAGGCCTGCTACTGCTGGAACTGCCAGGCGCCATTGCCAGCCGGGTGGATGGCAATCGATGGTTCGACCCCGTGACGGACGTCCATGCAATCATCATGGATGACTACGTCAAGAACGCCAACCGCGAGGCCATGCAGATCGCCGTCATCGAGGCCATGGTCGAATCCCTGGATGACCAGTACTCCCAATACATCCCCCCACAGCTGGAGTCCGACTTCAACAAGGAACTCAGCGGCGACTACCGGGGCATCGGCTCCCGTATCAGTACCCGACCAGGGCAGGCCTACAAGACCAAGTCCCTTGAGATCCTCACTCCCATGCGAGGCTCTCCTTCCTTGCAGGCTGGAATCCGCCCAGGCGACCTGATCCTTGAGATCGACGGCTGGCCAACCGTTGGCCACACTGATCAGGAATGCATCGATCGACTCATGGGCCCTCCCAAGTCGAAGGTCACGGTCCATGTCAAGCATGATGATGACACAGAAGAAGACATCGTCATCACTCGTGATCGAATCCTCACCAAGAGCGTGTCCGGTCTGCTGACAACGGAAGAAGACTGGCGGTACATGCTTGATGATGGCACCGCCTTCATCCGCATCGAATCATTTACTGACCGAACAGTTCAGGAACTTGAATTCCTGCTGCAAAAGCTGGAACGCCAGGGCCCGATCAAGGGACTGATCATTGATCTTCGCAATAACCCAGGCGGCTCACTTGAAGCTGCCACACAGATCACGGACCTCTTTCTGGATGAAGGCGAAATCGTGAGCATCCGCTCACCGCGAGAGGACAAACAGGATCCTGGCACTACTTTCGAAGCAAAGTATCCAAGCCGCTGGGAATCCATTCCGTTGATCATCCTGTTGAACAACAACTCTGCATCCGCCAGCGAAATCGTTGCGGGTGCCCTGTCGGATCATGGACGGGCTCAAGTCATTGGGGAGCGATCCTTCGGAAAAGGCTCCGTTCAGGAGCTTCGTCCTCTTGAAGGCGGCAACGGGTTGCTGAAGATGACCACCAAGTACTACTACTTGCCGAGTGGTCGGCATATCCAGAAAGCCAAACGTGTTTCCGAAGAACCTTGGGGCGTTGACCCCTCCCGTGGCTGCGTCGTTCCCGAAACCCCGAAGGAAAACCAGGACCGTGTTCTTGCCAGAAGGCCCTTCGAGACCATCGGCGGCAAGTACACCCAGGCACCAGATGTCGTTGAGGAGGAATGGATCCTTGAAAACCTCAAGGACCCTGCCCTTGGAGAAGCCATCGTCCTCATGAGACAACGAGTCGGCGAGGGGTCGTGGCCGGAACTACCCGAGGATGAAGATGCTGCGTTTGATCCCATGGCCGTAGGCCTTGAGAACCTGCTGGAACAACGTGAATTTCTCGAGACACGCATGACTGAGATCCAGGATGACATCAACCGCCTGGAAGGCCTGGCGGTCGAACCCGACCGTGGCCTGGATCTGCCGGAGGACATGGCACTCTCCCAGCCAGTCATTGCAATCTATGACGATGAAGGCGAACTGGTTGGCCGATGGAAGGTGGGCGAGAATGATGATCTCAGCCGAACACTTTCCGCTGTTGAACTCGAGCGTATCGACCAATCTTCTACAGAAGAAGATTTGACCGAAGAGGCTTCCCAGCCATGACCTCGAGCACACAAGTCTCCAGCGCCGATCTGCGTGAACGAATCCAATCAATTCTTCCAGAACTCATCGAGTTCCGTCACGATCTGCATCGCCATCCCGAGTTGATGTACGAAGAACACCGAACGAGTGAACGTGTTCGCGAAGAACTGGCCAGGACAGATGTCACATTCGTCGGCGATCTGGCTGGTGGAACCGGTGTGTTGGCGAACCTCCCGGGACAAGCCCCGCAAGCCATCGGTCTTCGTGCCGACATGGACG
Organism: Phycisphaerales bacterium; assembly: GCA_029242715.1. Classification (GTDB taxonomy): domain Bacteria; phylum Planctomycetota; class Phycisphaerae; order Phycisphaerales; family SM1A02; genus UBA1668. The sequence goes on along the minus strand of JAQWTL010000009.1, from coordinate 17,550 downwards.
CCTTGCCGATCCATGAACAGACTGGTGCCGAGTACGCCTCTACCATCGACGGCAAGATGCATGCCTGCGGGCATGATGGACACACAACCATTCTGCTGGGTGCTGCCAGAGTCCTGAAGGGACTCTCCGAGCAGGACGAATTGCCACGCCCGGTGACTTTCCTGTTCCAGCCAGCTGAAGAAGGTGGTGCAGGCGGAAAACGCATGGTCGAAGACGGGTGCCTGGACGGGCGTGTACTGGGCCCGTCCATTGAACGCATGTACGGCCTGCATGGCTGGCCATCGATGACCGAAAGCGTCGTGGGATCGAGACCCGGCCCACTCCTTGCTGCAGCAGACCGATTCGATATCGAGATCCGTGGTGTAGGCGGCCATGCAGCCATGCCACATACCACTGCAGATCCCATCAGTGCTGCCGCCGCAGTCATCACTACGCTTCAACAGGCCGTTTCCCGGCGCATTGATCCCGTACTGGGCGGAGTTGTCTCCGTAACGGTCATCCACTCAGGCTCTGCATTCAATGTGATTCCCGACAACTGCATGATCCAGGGCACTGTCCGGGCCCTTTACCCGGAAGCTCGTGAGACACTCAAGTCTGCCGTTCACGACATTCCACGTGCTGTTGCAAGCTCACTGGGTTGCGAGGCGGTCGTTGATTATCACGATGGATACCCCGTGACACGCAATGATGAATCGACGACAGAGGCCTTTCATCAACTCGCCCGGAACATCCTTGGTGAGGATCGAGTTGAGCCACTTGAGTTTCCAGTGATGGGTGGTGAGGACTTCGCGTACTACTGCGAAAAGGTCCCCTCCTGCTTCTTCGTGCTGGGCCAATGTCCCCCTGATCAGGAAACCATGCCTGGCCTTCATCATCCTGCCTTTGACTTCAATGACCGCACGATTGCAACGGGCGTGGAGATGTTCTGCAGACTCGCGATGTAGTGAACCTACTTCAAGCGGGGCAACCCCTGATCTTCACGACCACGATTGACCAAAGCAAATGAACGCTTGTTGTGCCGCACAAGCTTGGCAAGCTGTGACATGCTGACCTCCATGACTCCGGCCGCGCCCGCCACGTCATATCGTCTGGCAACGATGACATCGAGCGCCTCTGCAAGTAGCGCGGGATAATCCGCATGCATCGGATTTACGGAGATACTGCGCCCCTGCCGTCGCTGAACCCACAGTTCACTGGCCCGATGTCGCTCGTGATGGGTCTTGGATCGAACCGAACTTGCAAGCTTGAGCCTCAGGCGAAAGATGGCACGGCTGCGGTTCTGCGCTTGTGATCTGCGCTCGGTAGCTGCGCCGATGATCCCGGTCGGCACATGCGTAACAGTGGTCGCGGTATCGCGTCGATTGCGATTCTGTCCGCCGGGTCCGCTGGCTCGACCAAACTCCACTTCACAATCCCGAAGCAGAATGGCTTCCTCAAGCGTTGCAGGATGTGGACCGTTGATCGTATCCATGACGTGCAGAGTATCAGCGAGCGACGCGAGCGGCTGCTGCAAGATCCATGTCATGCTGCATCCCGGTTTCCAGCAGAGCGCCACCCAGGCCCGCGATCATGGCAGCGTTGTCCACGCAATAGGCCGGTTCTGCAAGGCGAAGCGGACGATCATGAGATTGACAGATCTTCGCCAGTTCCCGCCGCAAGGAGCTGTTTGCAGTAACACCTCCACCAGCAAGCAGGCAGGTCACCTCGTGTTGATCAAGAGCTCGATTGATGTTGCGTATCAAGGCCGCGATGGCAGCCGCCTGAAAAGAAGCTGCCGCATCAGATCGTTCCTGCGAAGACAACTCGGAAACGGCCCGGGGATAGGTCACCGCCTTCCCACGTCCCTCCGGCCGCCCACGGACGGCATAGAGCAGCGCCGTCTTGAGTCCGCTGTAGGAGAAATTCAGGTTGTCACCCAATCTGGCTACTGGCAGCTTCAAGGCTTTCTCATGACCACCCGATGCCAGCGATTCAATCGCAGGGCCACCGGGATATCCCGCTTCAAGGATGGTTGCGGCCTTGTCGAATGCTTCACCAACCGCATCATCGATGGTTGATCCGATCATGGACATGTCCACTGGATCTCGCATCAGATACAACGCTGTATGGCCGCCAGAAGCAACCAGTCCAAGTGCCGGAAAAGTGATTGGCTCACCATCCAGACATGGGGACCAGAGATGTGCATGCACATGATTGACACCAACCAGCGGACGACTGATCGACCAGGCCAGAGCCTTCGCTGCCCCAAGACCAACCAGCAGGGAACCGATCAATCCCGGTTCATGGCCAACCGCAATCCCATCGATATCACTCAGATCAAGCGATGCTGTTCGCAGACTCTCCTGAATCACTGGAAGAATGCGTTCGAGATGCGCCCTGGAGGCAATCTCCGGGACAACACCTGAATAGCGTTCGTGTAGTTCATGCTGTGTTGCCACGACATTGGAGATCACATGGCGACCATCTCGAACCACGGCTGCCGCGGTCTCATCACAACTACTCTCGATTCCAAGGATCAGGGCCATGGCCAACCCACCTGATTGTTTCTAGAGAAGGAACTGAGCCGACACTAGTCGGTCAGCGTACGTTCCTCTCGCCAGGAATCACTCGTAGGCCAGTTGGTGGCCGCATCCGCCAAGGTTCCCTGGCCGATTCGGGTGATTTCCTTGAGGGCGTCCTCACTGTTGGCGTAATCACGGGTGGTAAAGAGCACCTGAGTCCCGCCAATTCCGATGACCTGTCCGTCTGCCATCACCATTCCAGCTTTCAGGATTTGGCCATTCAGGCTGGTTCCATTGGAACTGCCCATGTCTTCCAGCACGAATCGCTTCAGAGGTACCGAGGTCCCAGGGACCATCGCAGAAGTATCCAAAGTGACTTTTGAGTGGTTCCGGGAAGCTCGCTCATCAGCCAGTTGGATCTGGCAATCATCGCCACGCCCGATGACTGTGACATCGGTGTCGACTGAATAGCATTCACCTTCGTTGGGACCGGCAATGATGATTAATGAGGCCATGAAACGTCTCCTTGCTGGCCTCACAGGATATCAGGCTCATGCCAGGACGCTGTGGCTTGCTGGCTTGTAATTGCCGTGGATTTCCCTACAATTCGGGGCTCGACCAATATGAAGGTCGAAAAACTGGAATTGAACAACTAGCGCCGATAGACCACTCCTCGCGGGTGCCCCTTGGCCGGGGCCCGACTGATGACGGGTGGAAGGCAGGAGGATTCATGGCCAAAAAGCAGATAGAAAAGTCATTCAAGATCATGGCTCCAGGAGGCCAGGCCACACCGGCCCCACCCCTGGGCCCTGCCCTTGGTGCAAACGGCATCAACCCGGGGCAGTTCATACAGGCATTCAATGAGCGGACCAAGGACCTCAACGGCAAAGTCGTTGGTTGCATTGTCACGCTCTACAAGGACCGCTCCTTCGACTTCGAGATCAAGTCATCACCAGCAGCTGAACTGCTGAAAGTGGCCGCGGGTGTCGAAAAGGGATCGGGCGTTCCACAGACTGACAAGGTTGGCAAAGTGAGCAAAGCCCAGGTCCAAGCGATCGCTGAAGAAAAAATGGAAGACCTCAATGCCGGAACAATCGATTCGGCCATGAGGATCATCGAAGGCACAGCCCGCTCAATGGGCATCGTGGTGGAGGGCTGATCAGATGAGTGAAGAAACCACCCCCGCTGCAGAAGTCAAGACCAAGGAAAGTGCTTACCCTGCACGGCTTTATCGTCGGCGGCGGACCACGAAATCCAAGCGTCGTTCTGACAACCGCACAATGAACCATGATGCAGCTGGTGCCAAGTCCGTCAATGAGGCTGTAAAGCTGCTTAAAGGCTTCAAAAAGACCTCATTTGACCAGACTGTCGAGTGCTGCGTCCATCTTGGAATCGACCCAAGACAGGCTGATCAGCAGCTTCGTGGAGCCCTGACCATGCCCAATGGCATCGGCAAGGCCGCCCGAGTCATCTGCTTCTGTGCCAATGAGAAAATCGATGAGATGAAAGCCGCTGGAGCCATCGAAGCTGGTGCCGATGATCTGGCCAAGAAGATCACCGATGGCTGGTTCGATTTCGACGTCGCAGTAGCCTCCCCTGACATGATGAAAGTGGTCGGAACCCTCGGCCGCGTCCTGGGCCCCAAAGGCCTGATGCCTTCACCGAAGGCTGGCACCGTCACCCCGGATGCCGCTAAAGCCGTTGCTGAATTCGCCGCTGGTAAAGCGGAATACCGCAACGACGATGGCGGAAATATCCATGCCGTGATCGGGAAGATGAGCTTCTCTGAGGACGACCTCACTGAGAATCTGCAGTTCTTCCTCGACACGATTGAGAAAATCCGCCCGGCCTCGACCAAGGGCATATACGTGAAGAAATGCGTGGTCTCCGGCACGATGACACCGGGAGTGGAGGTGGCAGTAGCATGAGTCGCCCAATCAAGAAAATGATCGTTGAGGAGTACCAGCGACGCTTTGACGGCGTCTCTGATGCACTCCTTGTGGACATCCGAGGCATTCCCGCCAATGAGAACAACGAGCTCCGGCTCGGGTTGCTCAAAAAGGACATCCGCGTCACCGTGATTCGAAACACGCTGGCCAAGGATGCCTTTGAGGGGACAGGCCTTGAGGGGCTCGCACCGGGCCTCGAAGGCCCCACAGCCCTCTGTTATGGCGGAACCTCAGTCGTCGATATTGCCCGCGAACTGGTGGATTGGGCCAAGAAGCTCCAGGATCTGGATCTCAAGGGTGCCATCCTCGATGGGCAGTATTTCGACGGAGATAGCGGTGTCAAGGAACTCAGCAAGTTCCCGACCCGCGAGGAAGCCCAAGCCAAAGTCGTCCAGCTGGTTCTCAGCCCGGGCAGCAATCTGGTTGGGGCAGCCGTTGGCCCAGGCTCAAACCTTCTGGCCATCGTCAAAGAGATTCAGGAACGTTTGGAGGATGGCAAGACCATCGAGAAGGTCGGCTGATCGACCACCATTAACTATTGGACTACCGCAGACCACTGGCCCCCTTGGGGTTAAAAGCCGTGCGACGGCTCCTCTGGACTGCTTGTCAGAACACAGAATTTGAGAGTGAAACATGTCCGAAGAAACAGCAACAGCAGAAGCAAAGACGTTTGACGCGAAGATTTCCAAGATGGGCGACGAGATGGCTGGCCTGACCCTGAAGGAAGCTGTCGACCTGGCTGACTACATGAAAGACACCTATGACATCGAGCCTGCCGCTGGTGGTGGTGTTGTCATGGCTGGTCCCGCTGCTGGTGGTGGCGATGATGATGATGGCGAGCAGACCGAATTTGACGTGGTCCTCTCAGCCCCTGGCGACAAGAAGATCGCCGTCATCAAGGTCGTCCGCGAGGCAACCGGTCTTGGCTTGAAAGAAGCCAAGGAAATGGTCGATTCCGCACCGAAGGCCATCAAGGAAAAAGCTTCCAAGGAAGAGGCCGACGACCTGAAGGCCAAGCTCGAGGAAGCCGGCGGAAGCGTCGAACTCAAATAGTCTTGATCCCATCCGGGCGATCGGTGGGCGATCCTGGACTTTTCAGTCCAAAGCTCACCTGCCGATCGCTTGGGATGGTGCCTTGCAATCGTTTGTTAGGTATATGTACGGTACTATATCGCACTTGGCATCAGATTTGCTGCCCTGCCGACTTGAGGGCTGGCAAAGCGTGCCCTACACTCCGTTGCTCGGCGGCGTAACCGTAACAATCCTGACTCGTCTATTCGACCCACCCGGATGCAGTGGTCCTGGCGAAATGCCCTTTTTCCCCATTGAGGTAAACGCATGACCTCGAGGAATATCCGCGACTTCTCTAAGCGCGGTGACGCGATACCCGTACCGGAGCTCACACGTGTCCAGCAGGATGCGTATGACCGGTTTATTCAGAAAGACAGGTCCCGAAAGGACCGAGTTCCCGATATCGGGCTCGAAAGTCTTCTGAGAGAAGTATTCCCCATCGAGTCGTATGACGGCACGATGAAACTGGAATACCTGTACTACGATCTCGACAAGCCTCGGTATACAACTACTGAGTGCAAAGAGCTTCGGCTCACCTACGGGATGCCCTTCCGCGTTGCCGTTCGGCTCATACGCGAAGGTGTCTCGGAGATGGCCGAGGAAGAGATCTATCTCGGCGAGATACCGATCATGCTCGGTGGCGGTGAATTCATCGTCAACGGCGCTGAACGTGTAATCGTCAGCCAGTTGCACCGTTCACCAGGTGTGGACTTCGGCATTGCTGCAGACATGGGCGATCGCCCACTGCACAGTGCGAGGATCATCCCTGAACGTGGCTCCTGGATTGAATTGGAGGTCACCAAGAAGGACGTACTGGCGATGCGAATCGACCAGTCGCCCAAGATCGCAGCCACGGTATTCATGCGTGCGCTCGAGGAGACCTTCAGTTCCACCGAGAAGATCCTGGAAATCTTCCACGATGTCGTGGACATGAAGGTCGAGAACCTCACTCCGGAACACTATTCAGCGGAGCAGGTGGTCAATGAGGAAGGCGAGGAGATCTGCCGTGTGGGTGCCCCCATCGGCGATGCCATTGACGCCATCCAGTCCTCATCGATCAAGAAGCTCAAGGTGGTCCAGGATCCGGGAGACCCCCTGATTCTCAACACCCTCGCGATGGAACGGCTCGATTTCGATGCCAACTCCACCGAGCACGAGGCTGCCCTGCTTCGGATCTATGGCCGGCTTCGTCCGGGCAACCCACCGCAGATTGACAAGGCCAAGGCGCTCTTCAAGGAGAAGTTCTTCGACGAGAACCGCTATCGCCTCGGCAAGGTGGGACGCTTCCGCATCAACCGCAAGTTCGACATGGATGTCCCCGAGGACGTCATGCATATCCGGGCCGAGGATTTCCTGGCGGTCATCCGCTACATCCTTGACCTCCGCGCGAAACGGAACAAGGCCCACATCGATGACATCGATCACCTGGGCAACCGCCGCCTTCGTACTCTTGATGAACTTGCTGTCGAAGAAATGCGAAAAGGCTTCCTGAAACTCCGCCGCACCGTCCAGGAGCGGATGAGCGTCAAGGATCCCAGCGAGTTGAGCAAGATTGCCGATCTGGTGAACTCCAAGTCCATCAGCAGCGCCATCGATTTCTTCTTCGGCCGAAGCGAACTCTCGCAGGTCGTTGACCAGACCAACCCGCTCTCGATGCTTGTGCATGAACGTCGTCTCTCGGCACTGGGCCCTGGTGGCCTGAACCGAAAGCGTGCCGGTTTCGAGGTTCGCGATGTGCACATCTCCCACTATGGGCGAATCTGTCCGATCGAGACGCCGGAAGGCACCAACATCGGCCTGATTGCCTCACTGGGCATCTATGCCAAGATCGATGAGTACGGCTTCATCCTGACGCCCTACCAGAAGGTCACCAAGGGCAAAGTGAGTGGTGAAATCGAACACCTCCGGGCCGACCAGGAGATGACTTCGGTTCTGGCCACCACCGACGTGCTGGATGACAAGGGTGCCATTGGTGAACCCCAGGTCCTTGCACGCCTCAACGGTGACCTGAGCATGGTGTCTGCTGATGAAGTTGAATTCATTGATATCTCACCCAAGCAGATCGTCGGTGTGTCTGCTGCCATGATTCCCTTCCTTGAGCACGACGATGCAAACCGTGCCTTGATGGGATCCAACATGCAGCGACAGGCTGTCCCCCTGCTCAAGGCCGATCCGCCACTTGTGGCAACCGGAATGGAACGGGTCGCGGGTGAATATTCAGGCATGATCATCAAGGCTCGTCGTGGCGGCGAGATCACCTTCGTGGACTCCGAGCGGATCATCATCGACAACGCTGATGAGTACACCCTGGAATCACACCGCCAACTCAACGAGCGGACCTGCCAGAAGCACCGTCCAATCGTGAAACTCGGCCAGCAGGTCGAGACCGGCCAGATCATTGCAGATGGTTCATCCACTGAGGATGGCGAACTCGCTATTGGCAAGAATGCCCTGGTCGCCTTCAACACCTTTGATGGCTACAACTTCGAGGATGCCATTGTCATCTCTGAGCGACTGGTGAAGGATGATGTCTTCACTTCCGTCCATATCGAGTCCTTCGATGTCGAGGTGCGTGACACCAAACTTGGCCGCGAGGAATTCACGGAAGACATCCCGAATGTCTCCGAGAAGCAACTGAAGAACCTCAACGAGACCGGGATCATCCGCTGTGGTGCTCGGGTCGGCCCTGGCGACATTCTTGTCGGCAAGGTCAGCCCCAAGAGCAAGTCGGAACTGACACCCGAGGAAAAACTGCTGCATGCCATCTTCGGCAGAGCTGGCGAAGACGTGAAGAACGACTCGCTGGACGTCCCCGCAGGCAGCAGCGGAATCGTTGTCAACACGCGTCACTTCAGCCGAAGAATGCATCTCAACGATGAGCAGAAAGACAAGCTCAAGGAAGAGATGGCACTCTACGAAGAAGAGATGAACGGCACGGCCATCGAGCTCTTCAAGCAGATGGTCCATCGAATGAATGAAATGCTTGGCGCCGAGATGGTCGACCCCGCTACCCGTCAGAAGGTCGGCATGTCGGACATCCCGGAAGTCGTCCTCGAGCAGATCGAGAACTTCGACGAGAAGTGGATCAAGGGATCCAAGGACGCCAAGGCTGCCGCCCTGACCACGCACTCCCAGTTCTGGCCTCGCATCAAGAAGATCGAGGAAGAAAAGGAACGTGTCCTCGCACACAAGAAGCGTGGTGACGAATTGCAGAGCGGTGTGCTCGAAATGGTCAAGGTTTACCTGGCCAATCGTCGTCAGATCGCGGTCGGTGACAAGATGGCCGGTCGTCACGGAAACAAGGGTGTTGTCGCCAGGATCGTCCCCGAGGAGGATATGCCCTTCCTCGAGGATGGCACTCCAGTCGACATTCTCCTCAACCCGCTGGGCGTTCCGTCTCGAATGAACGTCGGCCAGTTGCTGGAATTGCACCTCGGCTGGGCTGCACAGGTCCTGGGCTTCCAGGCTGTCACGCCCGCGTTCGATGGTGCATCGGAAGCCGAGGTACTCGGTTCAATCGACGAAGCCAACACTCACGTGCAGGATCGCATCCGATCCTTTGAGGAAACTGGTCAGGAACCCGGCACAACCAAAGAACTGCTTGCCCGCATCCCATTCGGAGGCAAGGCACAGCTCTACGATGGTCGAACGGGTGAAGCATTCCATCAACCCACCTCTGTGGGCTACATGTACATGCTCAAACTGCACCACCTCGTGGATGACAAGATTCATGCACGTGCAACCGGCCCCTACAGCCTCATCACCCAGCAGCCACTGGGCGGCAAGGCAAGGACCGGCGGTCAGCGGTTCGGCGAAATGGAAGTGTGGGCATTGGAAGGCTATGGAGCCGCCTATGTCCTGCAGGAACTCCTCACCGTCAAGAGTGACGATGTCGAGGGACGAACAAAGATCTACGACTCCATGGTCAAGGGCACCAATACCCTCGAAGCCGGCATGCCGGTTGTCTTCGACGTGTTGTGTCACGAGATTCGTGGCCTCGGAATGAACATCGACTTGGAAAAGCAGCAGACTGAAGGCAGCAGCCTGCTCTGATTCCCGGAGGATCCCCGTGGACGATAGAAGCGGAACTAAAGGTCTTTTTCAACGCTCATCTGACACCTCAGAAGGTGTCTTCGATCGCGTAAACGACTTCGCATCCGTTCGGATCACGCTTGCGAGCCCCAACGACATCAGGAGTTGGAGCTTCGGCGAGGTGAAGAAGCCCGAGACGATCAATTACCGTACATACCGTCCTGAAAAGGACGGACTCTTCTGCGAACGCATCTTCGGCCCTGAACGGGATTACGAATGCGGTTGCGGCAAGTACAAAGGTACGAAGTACAAGGGCATCATCTGCGACCGTTGTGGCGTGAAGGTGACCCATTCCCGCGTGCGACGCAAGCGGATGGGACACATCAATCTCGCCGCACCAGTCGTACACATCTGGTTCTTCAAGGCCCTTCCCAGCCGACTGGGAACCCTGCTGCAGATGAAGACTGCCGACCTTGAGAAGGTCATCTACTTCCAGGACTACGTTGTCATCGATCCAGGTGATACCGAACTGGAAATGAAGCAGGTCATGGACGAGGACGAGTACCGAGCGGCCGTCCAGACACATGGCTTCGGCAGCTTCAAGGCCCTGATGGGTGCAGATGCCGTTACCGAACTGCTGACAAGCATTGATCTCCATGCTGTGGCTGCCGAGATCCGTGATGAACTCACAAAGACACGTTCCAAGCAACGCATCAAGGACCTTGCCAAGAGGCTCAAGCTCGTCGAACAGCTTCGCCAGAGTGGCAACGATCCTGCGTGGATGATTCTTGATGTTGTCCCGGTCATTCCACCCGACCTGCGACCTCTTGTCCTCCTGGAATCAGGCAATTTCGCCACTTCCGATCTGAATGATCTCTACAGGCGAATCATCAACCGGAACAACCGACTCAAGAAGTTGATGGATCTCAATGCTCCCGAGGTCATCATCCGTAATGAGAAGCGAATGCTGCAGCAGGCTGTCGACGCACTGTTCGACAACGGTCGCTGCCGTCGCCCGGTGCTTGGCTCAAGCAACCGCCCCCTGAAGTCGCTGACCGACATGATCAAGGGCAAGCAAGGCCGCTTCCGGGAAAACCTGCTGGGCAAGCGAGTGGACTATTCCGCACGATCCGTGATCGTTGTGGGTCCCGAACTCAAGCTTCACCAGTGTGGGCTTCCCAAGAAGATCGCTCTTGAGCTCTATCAGCCGTTCATCATCCGCAAACTCAAGGAACATGGCCTGGCAGACACCATCAAGTCCGCCAAGCGCATGCTCGAGCGTCGTGATCCCGAGGTCTGGGATGTCCTTGAACAGGTCATCTACCAGCACCCGGTCCTGCTCAACCGTGCACCAACCCTTCACCGCATGGGCATCCAGGCCTTCGAGCCTGTCCTTGTTGAAGGCAATGCCATCACGCTGCATCCGCTGGTCTGCACCGGCTACAACGCAGACTTTGATGGCGACCAGATGGCCGTGCACCTTCCCCTCTCCATTGAGGCACAGGTCGAAGCGCATCTCCTGATGCTCTCAACGCACAACATCTTCTCGCCTGCTAACGGCAACCCGATTGTTTCGCCATCACAGGACATCATCATGGGTGTCTACTTCCTGACCTACATGAAGGAAGATGACGGCAAGCAGGATCATGAACTGCGAGCCTTCCGGGATGTTTCAGAAGCAATGCTTGCACTGGATCACGGGCAGATCTCGCTGCACGAACGCATTGCCGTTCGACTCACAGCGTTTGACAAAGTCGTCAAGAAGCAGGGCATGCAACCTGAAGCCATGCCTGAAAACCGTCGACTCGTGACCACTGTGGGCCGCCTCAGGCTCAGCACAATCCTCCCCAAGGGCATGCCGTTCTACAACTTCACGTTGGGCAAGAAGGGCTGCAGCCTCGTCATTGATGACACGTTCAAGTACTGCGGTCGCCCCGCAACCCTGACCCTCCTCGATGACCTCAAGGAAACCGGTTTCAAGGCGGCGACTTCATCGGGTCTCTCCATTGCGATCACCGATCTGCGCATCCCCTCCCGTAAACCAGAACTTCTTGATGCTGCCCAGCTCAAGGTTGATGGTGTCGAGAGGGCATTCGATGCCGGTGCCATCACCGAACGAGAGCGGCATAACCAGTTGCTGGACATCTGGGCTCATTGTCGTGAAGAGCTGACCAAGGAACTGGTCTCCACCCTGAAGAATGACCGACGTGACCACACGAATCTGAAAGAGTTGAGCATCGACGCCAAAGAGGGCAACCGTTACCTCAACCCGGTCTACCTGATGTCGACATCAGGCGCCCGAGGCAACGTCAGCCAGATGCAGCAGCTTGCAGGCATGCGTGGTCTGATGGCCAAGCCCAGCGGCGAGATCATTGAAACCCCCATTCGCGCCAACTTCCGTGAAGGCCTCAACGTGCTGGAGTACTTCTCCTCAACGCACGGTGCCCGAAAGGGACTGGCTGATACTGCTCTGAAGACAGCCGACTCCGGTTATCTCACCCGCAAGCTCTATGACGTGGCCCAGTCAGTGGTCATTACCGAGCGGGAATGTGGCACCAAGCGTGGTCTTGCAAAGCGTGCCATCTACAAGGGCGAAGAAGTTGACGTCCCGCTGCGAGAAGTCATCCTCGGCAGGACCAGCCGTCAGTCGATCATCAACCCGTTGACAGACGAAACGATCGTTTCCGAGAACCAGATGATCTCCAGCGAGATCGCTGAGAAGATCGAGCAACTCGGTATCGATTCCGTACACGTCCGAACACCACTTGCCTGCGAAACATCCAACGGTGTCTGCCAGAACTGCTACGGCATGGACATGTCCACGGGCATGCCGGTCGAAGGTGGCCTGGCTGTCGGAACCATCGCGGCACAGTCGATCGGTGAACCTGGCACCCAGTTGACCATGCGTACCTTCCACACCGGTGGTATTGCTTCGCGTGGCCTGGTGGATACCAGTTACCAGGCCGCCCACGGTGGCACAATCGAACTGCGTGACTGCAACGAAGTTGAAGTTGATCTTGAAGGCAGCAAGCACCTCATCTCGCTCAAGCGAAATGGTGAAATTGTGGTCCTGGATGCCAAGAACCGTGAACTCCAGAAGGAGAAGGTTCCCTACGGTGCGATTATCCGAATCGGAAATGGCGACAAGGTCCGCAAGGGCCAGACTCTGGTGGACTGGGACCCCCACCGAACTCCCATCCTTGCAGAGCAGTCCGGTCGTGTCCGTTTCAAGGACATCGAGATCGGCAAGACCATCCGCGAGGAAACCGTCAAGGGTGGACGCAAGAAGGAACTCATCGTCATCGAGCACACCGGAGAGATGCATCCGCAGATTCTGGTGGAAGATGCCGAGGGCAAGATTCTCGATTTCCACCACCTGCCTGCCAAGGCACGCATTGAAGTCGAAGAAGGCCAGGAAATTCTTCAGGGCGAGATGCTCGCACGACAGCCCAAGGATGTTGCCGGCTCGGCCGACATCGTTGGTGGTCTGCCAAGAGTTACCGAGATCTTCGAAGCCCGGATACCCAAGGACCCCGCCATCATGGCAACGGTCTCTGGTCGAATTGAACTGCATGACGATCTCCGCAAGGGCAAGATGACCGTCCGTGTCATCTCTGATTCCGGCCATGAGACCGATCACCATGTCCCGCAAAGTAAGCACCTCCTGGTCCACCGTGGTGACTGGGTCGATGCAGGTGACCCTCTCACAGAGGGCCCGCTGGTACCACAGGAAATCCTGGATATTCAGGGTGAAGAAGCTGTATTCACTTACATGCTCGACGAGGTCCAGAATGTCTACCGGGCCCAGGGTGTTCCCATCTCGGACAAGCACATCGAGGTCATCCTCTCGTGCATGCTCGGCAAGATGATGGTCAAGAAGCCTGGTGACACCTCGCTGCTTCCAGAGGAAGTAGTCGACCGCCACATGTTCCGCAGGTGCAATCTCGACATCGCCAAGAAAGTCAGGGTTGGCGATCCTGGAGATACCAAGTTCGTGGAAGGTGACCTCATCGACCGAGAAGCGGTCAAGGAAGCCAATGCTCTGGCGGAAGCCGAGGGCAATACGACTGCCAAGACCAAACGGGCCCAGCCAGCCAATGGCCAGACCCTGCTGCTTGGTATCACGAAGGCTTCATTGCAATCCGAATCATTCCTTTCGGGGGCGTCATTCCAGGAAACCACCAAGGTCCTCACAGAGGCCTCCCTCAAGGGAGCCGTCGATAACCTCAAGGGCCTCAAGGAGAATGTCCTTCTGGGCCACCTGATTCCAGCCGGAACCGGCTTCAAGACCTACACCCAGATGCGAGTCCAGAAACTGGGCGAACCACTGGCTCCAGAAGACGATCACGAGACCCTCGCAGCCGTTGCCAGCCAAGAAGCTGAGGCTCGTGGAGCTGAGCGACCACCAATGGTGGAAGTCCCTGGCGAAGAAATAGTGACTGAACTGGCTGTTGAGGAAGTTCCCGCACAAGCCATCCCGACCAAGGGCCTGGTTGATGCCGGCAGCATGCCTCAAGGCCTGGATTCGAGCCTGGATTCGAGCCTGGACTCGAGCCTGGACTCGAGCCTGGATTCGAGCCTGGATTCAAGCCTGGACTCAAGCCTGGATGCCCCAAGGGCACCTGACCTGGATCTGGATACACCAGCACTTCCGGAAGCCTGAGGAAGCGATTCATGAGGAGGGGGGGCTACCCCCCATGAAGCCCCTGAAATCAGGGTCTACCCTCGTTTTTGACCCCGCTGCGGATTGGTCACTTGACCACTTCTCAAGGCCTGCCATGCTACTATAAGCCCTATAAGGCACCGGCTTGTCATGCCTCACAGTCGCCAGGGGCGGTTTCAGGCAGGCGGTCGTTGCTTTATTGGCTATCGCTCCACTCACTTGCTTCCTATGCATGACTGCTCTGAAGCTTGAGTTTGGATTACGAGTTGAGGAAGCATTGCACAGGCCGTGCACTTTGGAGTTCCCGATGATCCGATTGAACATCGTTGCCCTTCTGATTCTTGCTGCAATTGGCTGGGCCATTGACGGCTTTGTCGAAGCAGCCACACCCATGACGCCACAACGCAACATGGAAGCGGCCAATGAACTTCTCCGTATAGTCAAGCCTGGACTTGTACAGGAACTTACGCTTGAACCCCGGAAGCCCGCTTCCAAACCCAGCGTGATCTATTGGCCAGAGAACGTCACAGAAACTGAAGACGTCCGTCTTATCGTGAATTTCAATGATGAGTACCAAGTACGGTTGGATTCAACCGGACAGGTCTTCTCGAATTCTGGACGCAATATCGAATCCCTGGCCATAATCCTTGATGGTCTCAATGTCTCTTTGAAACCTGTATTCGATGTGCCCGAAGAGCAAATCAATACCTTGCTCCGACGCGCTGAACAAACCTCCGGGAAGGTGCAACCAGATCTTGCCGGCAACTACTTCGTCATTGGTTCACCAATGGATCTGGAACAGGCGGGAATGGTCCTCCTTCATGATCCCCGGGTTGAAACAGCCGTTTTCGATAAGACAGAGGATCCGCGAAAAGCTGTGGCCATGCAAAAACAGGCGCGTCTCGGCGCCAACCCGGCCATCTCCAGTTCGCTGGCGAACAACCAAACTGTTTTTACCGACTCATGGCTGCCAAACGCACCAGAGTCAACGAACTTCGGCTCAATCCAGGAGGAGACCTATGACATCCAAGGTCAACTGGTAAGCCGCAAGTCCAAACGCGTCGGCACAGACAATGATTGGGAAAACCGAGACGGTCTTCCTGCAACCCTTGGGGCATGCTGTGTCTCTCTTGATAACTACGACCAGAACTTGTGGCCAGGCCCAATGCTGGGCGGCCCGTCTCCAACCCTTGACAATCCACAGGTCATCAGCTTCTGCAGGCCCAACCTGAACTCCCAGGACTGTGTGGAACTGTACGAAGGTGTCTTCTTGAAGCTGGGCGTTTGTGACGCCATCAATGTAAACGCAGCAGCAAACAGATTGATGGCCAACTGCCAGAACGAAGTCGACGTCGCGGGCTCCTGCTGCATAGCTGGTGATGTAGAGGTACTCACTTCCGCAGAATGCATTGATGGCGACGGCCTCTTCATGCACACATACTTCAGCCGCTTTGATGCCCTGAACTATGGCAACTTCCCGAATGTCAATGTAAACAGCACTCCGCCTTTCAACCAACAACTCAATACCCAGTTGCTGGCGCATGCCTATGGCCTCACCAACTTCATCTGGGAAAATGTCGGTGGCCCCTTCGGCCCAACCTCACCACCTGGCTCTGTGTTCAACTCGAACTACTCATACTGGGGTTTGTTTGGAATGGGTCCTGCAAGCCCCTTTGGGTTTGGTGGTGGCATAGTCCCATTTGAGAGCAGTAATGGTGACTTCAACAACACCAGTAACAACTACAACATCAATATCACCAGCGGCGGCCTAGCTGGGTTCTGGGCAGGTAATCCTGGCAGCTACCGCATGGGCCTGATCGATTTCCAGACGCATGATGCCGCTGGCAACCCGACTGGGGTTGTGGCTACCACTACCCCCGGAGGGAACGTGGTCACGGGCGGATTCACCTTTGGAACTTCCAGCAATGCAACGGGCGTCATCTATAACCCGAATATCATCCTGGCCACTGCCAATGATTCCCTTTGCGAGTTCGGCATCTGCGCAGTTGATTGTTGGGACGGCCCCGGAAGCGCCAATCCTAATGCTGAGTTCTGTGAAACGGCATCAGCATCTTCCCGTGATCTCCAGGCGTTGACTCCGATTCTGGGCCCTGAAATCATCGCCCCCACAGGTGTGATCCAAACGTTTTTTGGACCTCAAGAGGTGGGTAATGTGCGGTGTTCATCCTGGGTCTACGAACTCTCCTGCAACCAGATGGCAGGCAGAAGTACATTCGACTCATACAACCCGACCGGATCATTATGGCAGAACATCCTCGGTCCCACCGGTGTCCCTAATGACCCCACAACGTGGAGACCAGAACCAGAGAATCCCATCCTGGCTGGCTGCCAGACTCCAAACCCTGACCCTGACGATCCTGAGCTCACATGGTGGAAGGATTACCAGTCTGGCGCTGATAACCTTTGCTGCTTTGGTGATAACTCCGTCCCGTATACAACGGCTCCATGCGAGTATGAGGAATTCGTGGTCGAAGAAGAGGCAAACGCCCTGCGTGGCGACTGCTTCTTCAGTAATGCAAACTACCCAACCATGTTCGTCAACCAGGGAGGCGAGCAAATATTGGGGCTCCTGGGCTGCTATGGAGACGGCGTTTGTGCCATCTACTGCAACGACCAGGTGACCAGTGATGACATCTGCGCACTCGCACCTATTTGCTGTGACGAAGTCAGGTGCGACGATCAATATGCAAGTGTTTCTGGCTGGAGCTTCATCTGTGCAGACTTGGTAAACCAAAGGACTCCCTTTGCACCTTTCTACATCCCAGGTTTAGACATTGACTTGACCGGTCAGGTGATGACTGACTTCGACCAGAACATCAGGCTGGGTGGCCCCTACCCTGAGTTCAATCCACTGAACCTGGTCACCCCAGTACTTCGCAATGCAGACGGCTCCGTTCAGGACCAGAATCCTGCTACGCCTGTCATTGAGCCTCGCGTACTCCCTTCTCCGAATTCTTGCCGTATTGCATACGGTGTTCAAAACCAGTGTTACACCCCGTATTTCTCTGAATACCAACCAAGCCTTGGGCTTGCCGGAAGTCTTGACCTTCCTGCCTTCGACCAATTTCCGCCCTTGAACGGAGGCTGCAGTGACTTTGAATGCTGCCATAGAGTGTGTTCAATCGATCCTGCCCAGACAAATTATGACTACGGAACATGCTGCACTGTGGCTTGGACCGAAGAATGCGTCGATAAGGCTCAGGAAATCTGTTACACCAACCAAGGTGGAGTAGTCAGTACTGTTACGCCTGATTTCTCGCCGCTCCAGAACCACCTGAGCCAGAAGACAGGCCGAGGCCCACGCCCCCTGTCA
>JAQWTL010000030.1 GCA_029242715.1 Phycisphaerales bacterium | reverse complement strand
GGGGACCGAGATGCTCCGGAATGTCGAATCCTTCTGGTGCCCGATCAGATTTGACAGTTCCAAGAAGTGTGCCAACTGTCACCATGACTTCCCGGATGTCTACAACGGATGGGTTGCTGCCGATGGCAACATGAGTGATGTCGTTGACATCCTCAAGGAAAAGTATGGCGAGGCGACCATCAACAGCTGGTTCGGTCATCCAGCACGATTGACGATCGAAGGCGAGGCACCGTCAACGAAATCCTGATCACCGCTGAGGCGAGGCTTCTTCAGGAGGCGTGTTTCTGGCGATGGCCTTGTAACGCCACCACACCGACTTGCCCTGACCGGTAGCGATGGCCCAGCCTGCTGAACCATCCAGGAAGCCACCCTTGAAGAGATAGCCACGCAGGAAGGCCCATCCACCATGGACAGCGGCCTTGAGCAGATTGGAACGCTTGCCCTGTTCCTGTCCAATACGCGTGGTCAACTCGGTGTAGTAGCGGATCTTTTCCTGATGCTGTGCGCGTGTGCGAATGGTGTGGTGTTCCAGCGGTGTTCGCATGCGGCCCACAGTGCCATCAACCACGATGCGTTCATGGACAGCATCATCCGTGAACCGACCGGCGCTGCGACGGAACAAACGCAGAACGCGATCACCACTCCAGTCGCCAAATCGAACCCGATGACCGCAGAACCAGTTGAAGCGGGGCACTTCATAGCCCGTGTGCTTGGCGTTCGAAATCACCTCACGAACTTCGGATTGCATCCCGGGTTCAGCACGCTCGTCACAATCGATCGACAACACCCAGTCTCCGGTGGCCAGTGACAAGGCGTGATTCTTCTGGGGACCAAATCCCTTCCACTCGACTTCATGGACATGTGGAGTGAAGCGAGCTGCGATCTCGCGGGTGGCATCAGTACTGCCCGAGTCGACAACGATGATCTCGTCGGCCCACTTGATGCTCTCAAGGCACTCGGCGATCTGGTCCGCTTCGTCGCGACAGATGATGATCACGCTCAGTGCAGGCATCTGGGGGCAGATCATACTCAGTGCATGACATGAATGGACGGATCCATCCGTGGGGCAGCCCTTTGCCAGGTGGCATAAAAAAACACGATCCCGCAGGCTAATGCCTGCGGGATCGTGTTCCCGCCTGAGACGGGTTCAGGCTTGTCTCCCCCCCCAAAGCGGAATCGGCCAGTAGCCGATCTCGCGGTGGTCCGAACCGCCCTCACAGTGCGGACCTTGTTGCCGGTGATGCCCTCGTACCACCGGGAACGATTGGGGGCGAATGTTCGCCCTTTGCCTGGTTGAGTGGGAATTCGATTGCCGGGTCGGGCGATGTCCCTCTGTGTTGCCCGAGGCTTCGAATCCAGGCCACTTGTTGGCCAGGCACCCCAAATATCCGGTACTTGCCCATGTGTGTGCGGGTTATGCAGATTTATCTTGTAAATCACCCGGCGCGGCAGATAACAGCGTTCTTGGACCGTTTAACCGGGATTACTCTCAGCGGGTTTTTCGGGCTTGGGCTCAGCAGGAGGCGGTTTGGCCTGCCTTTGCTTCTCCAGGGCTCGCAACTGGGCAAGCCTCTGGGCAACGGGAATACCAGTCTGGGCGATGGTTTCCCCGCCAGCCCAGAAGATGACTCGTTTGACGCCCAGCTTGGCCAGCAGCTCAAGCCGCTCGGCGAGGCCTTCAAGGTCCGCGGGCTTGTGAGTGACATCGGAATTGCCATTGAAGATCGCCAGACTCATTAAAACGATGATGTCCAAGGGCCTGTCAGAGGCCTGGACGATCTGCAGGGCATGCCGCATGCCCTGAATAGTGGCCCTGTCACGAAGATCATAAGGCCTGTCGGTAGGCCCAAATCGCTCATAAATCGCTGGTGATATGGCATCTACGCTCTCAAGCATGCCCATTCGAGCAGCCATGACCTCGGCATTCAGACGGGCCTTCTCCTGCTGACGCTCTCGGCCTTGGGAATCCGGCATCCCCATGCCATAAACCGTGAGCGTGGCATTTGGATACATGGTCCTGACAACCCGATACCGCCTGGAAAAGGCCTGAATGACCTCAGAAAACAGGGGGGTGATCTGGTCATTTTCAGGACCACCCATCAGCTTCCAGAAGTTTCTGGGGTGCACTGGGGCCTCAATATCGATGATGATCGTGTTTGTGGTTCCTCGAGCGAGTTGAGGGTTTCTGGACGCATATTTGGCCATTCCAGCCTGAATATCGGAAAGTGGGAGGTCTACAAACTCCCGGATCGCTTGTTGCTTAAGAGCCTCGCTGTCCTCTTTGGAGAATCTGCTGACCCTGCCAAATGCGTACTGGGAGAGGCACCAGGCATCATTTTTGATATCCAGATCATTGAGATTTGTACTCAGGTAACTGTCCTGGAGTGCCAGAGAGAGATTGGGCCATTCTGAGCCTTTCAGGTCTTCAACAGGCTCATCAGCTGTTTTTACAGGTTCAGAAGCTGGTTTCCCCTCTACAGGAACTTCAGCTGGGAGCCAAGTGGTCATCAAGAGCAGGGCGGCTGACAGGCACAGGCCGGTCCAGGGCAATGAAGTTGTTTTCAGGCAGGCCAGCCACTTGGCAAACATGTTCCGACTCCTTCTTACAAGCCGCTTTGGGATCAGCTTCAGGATAGATCCGTTCCTGTCAGCAGGCCATGGCAGGCCTGCTTGTGTGTGCTACTCAATCGGTTTTTTCTTGAGATAGCGTCATTCCACTTCTGGCGGACTCATTTCACATGTCCTGATGCCGGTAATCAACAGGACGGAGCAGTTGAAAGCCTCATTGCTGGACCAGATGGAACAGTCCGGTTGTTGAGAAGGCATGCTGAGCAAGTCACGTGAAAGAACGGGATTGAAGAGGTTCTTGTCACGATGTTGTCTGGGAGCAAGTCCTCCAGGCCCTGGGCACTCCGGAGCTTGAATACGAGGCTATCTCCCTCCAGATCCGCCAGAGCTCGTGTCACGCACGGATCTCCACTTACCACCGAGTGAAACCCATGAGCATTGCCCGAAGGGCTGCGCCACCATTCTGCGCCCTTTTCATCACTTCTGACCGTTCAAGCAGCTCTCGTTGTCGAAGTTGTCATGTTCTTTCACACAACGAGAGGTCCAACAGCATAGGTGGGGGTGAGGACAGTGTTCATCACTTCCTCGTCCCTCCCCCCTCAACCCCCTCACAAGGAAATCTGGAACTATGTCACGCTCAATGACCGCCATGATTGCGGCTTCCGCTATCGTTCTGCCCTCACTTTCCCAGCTCGCTGTAGCCGCCAAGCCCTCCGCAAAGGCCAGCTCCACCAGCAAGCAGTCAAGCGGAAGCAAGAAGCTTTCCTCGAAGAAGGTTGACAACAGCGGCCAACAGGCTGCTCCCAGTTACCAGGTTCAGATGGAAGATTGCGACCTCGACACCAACGGTGTCGTCGATGTAGCTGACATCGTCATGGTCATCGAAGACTTCGGCAGCAAGTGCACTTCAGGTGACTGCAGCACCGATGTGAATCGTGACCAGGTCGTTGACATGAACGATCTCCTCGCGGTCCTCTCAAACTACGGCACCCTCGAAGTTGCTCCTTCTCCTGAGACACTTCTGGACGGTGTGCGAGTTTGCCTTCAGAGCCGCTTCTCGAACAACACAGCCGGTCTCAGTGATCTGGGTGTTGGCAACGATGCCTGGATGGTTCATGGCTACGCAGTCAGTGCACCCAAGAACATTACCGAAGAAGAGTTCTTCGCCATCTCCGAAGACGACATCGAACGCGAGTTCAACAAGTACCTCCTTCGTAAGCCCGACCTGGCTGCTGACTACGATGGCATGGTCATCATTGATATCGAGTCACCCTTCCACCCAAGTGATCTCGGCAAGTACATCAACCCTGACTCCAGCAGGTATGACCCAATGAAGTTCGAATCCATCGTGCAGGCCTTCAAGCTCAGGATCGCCGTTGTCCGCGAAGCCCTTCCTGCCTGCAAGCTCGGTATCTACGGTTTCCCAACCCCGCATTCTCATGGCAAGCCAAACAATTCCGAACTGCAGCGTGTCTTCGGCTACGAGATGGCAGCCGCCCGAGGCATCCTTGACCAGATCGACGTCATCTGCCCGGTTCTCTACCAACGCTTCGGTCCTACGGACAACCACTACAACCGCATCGCTTCATACACCACCATGGGCATCGAAACCGGTCAATCACTCCGCCGCACAGATGGCTCCTCCCTCGAGGTTCAACCACTCATGTCCTTCCGAGTCTTCAACGGTCCTTCGGCCCACCACAAAGAGCTCATCGCAGTCTCTGATCTGGCAGACCAGATCGAAGTGATCCAGGCAGCAGGCGTCGAAGAGTTCATGTTCTGGAACGGCGACGATGAGCTGGATGATTCAGCCACGATCACCGACCGCTTCGCTGACCTGCTTGAAGAGCTTGACTACCGAGCCGAGACAGTAGGCAGCTGATAAGAAACATCCGTCAGGCGGCAAAGGGCCGACTCCCGGGGGGGGGTCGGCCCTTGTCAATTTTGTTCATTCAAGAAGCGGGAACGAGTTTCGTATCAGGTTGGAGCTGGAACAGAGGCATCATCCCAGTCCTCGTATTCCTCGGCCTCATACTCATTCCATTCTTCCAGCCAGTCTTCATAGATCTCCTGCTGATAGGGCAGCTCGGCGGCCAAGGCCATGAAGAGAACCGTCAGCAGGATGCCCAGGAAAGAAAGCGTATAGGTCGGGTGATAGAGCGCCTGGTTGAAGAGGCTCTGGAAGTAGATCGAAGCAATGAAAGCGGTCATCGCATGGATCAGGAACTGGTGGTTGCTCACGGCGTAGAGCTCGCGTTGCTGCCAGACCCGGATGGCACAACGAACACCATAGATTGCCGGTATGGCCATCAGCAGCAGATAGGGCCATCCACCCAGGAACAGCATCTCAGCCCATGAACTATGAGGGTGCGCACCAACTGAGGGATCCTGCTCAATGTTCATGCCGGTTGTTCCAAACAGGCCAAGCGGTCGTTCCAGGGACAGCATCAGGTAGTTCCACCAGATGTCCAGTCGGCCTGATGAGCTCAACTCACCCAATCGCGCGGCAGCATCTTCGTTGATCCCCAGAAAGATCGGCATCAGGATCGCACCAATTACGGCGCCGGCAATCATCAGCCCAGGTCGTTTGACCAGGGGCACTGCCATCAGTCCAAGAGAGATCGCCAGTGAGAAGACCGTCATTCGACTACCTGTCAGGATGGCCATTCCAATGTTGGCAATCAGGAAACCGATCAGGATCGGTTTGAGGGAGTTGGATTGGGTCGACATGATCATGTAGAGCAGCGTGGGGCCGGCAACGACGAAGAGCAGGCCGATGAGGTTGGATGACGAACCCCATGGAGCAAATCGATTCATACCAATGATGAAGGCCGAGCTAGGGTCAAGGACAATGGCCGAAAGTGGTATGCACAGTGCGATGATGAGACCCAGGCCAAGTGACCAGAACATCTTGTCGACGTCTTCCAGTGTGGTCATGGCAGCAACTGCTGCGACGCCAGCGAGCAGGGCGAAGATCCATTGGATCTCGATCACGATGGCATCGACTTTCCCTGAGACTCCCAGCATGCACACCAGCAGATAGAAGGATGCGACGAAATACAGCCAGGCAATTCCAGGCATGGACCGTTTGTTGACTGGGCGGAGAATGGCTGCCAGTCCCATCAGCAGAAAGAGCAGGCCAGAGGTGATCTTCGTGAAGGCCTGGATGAAGCCGAGATCGAGGCATCGGGACAGGACCAGCCATGGGGGGATCAGGACGAAGGTCATGTAGAAGCGGGTCTCTGCTGGGATGATCAGGTAGATCATCAGCGCAAAGAAGCCGACACATGCCACCAGAGGCAAGGGAATGATCGTCAGATAGAGTTCGAGTTTATCCATGGTTCCGTTACTGGCCGAACAACTCAGATCGGACGGAAACCCTCTCGCGTATCGAAGATCTTGGAAATACCTCGTCCTGAGGGTGCAGATCAAGCATACCCCGGTGCCACCGGGAGATTCCATCGGGTTCTGAACAAGCGGGATTCAGTCCAATCGACGGATCAGCACGCTGGTGCGGTCATCATCTG
Source organism: Phycisphaerales bacterium (assembly GCA_029242715.1). GTDB lineage: Bacteria > Planctomycetota > Phycisphaerae > Phycisphaerales > SM1A02 > UBA1668. The sequence continues at coordinate 24,627 of JAQWTL010000030.1, read as the reverse complement.
CAGGCAGGCCGCCGGTGAATGTCTCCACGGCTTCATGGATCGTACGAATGATCTCGCTGGACGGCTGGGATCGCTCGGATTGAAGGATCTCGATGAGTCGATCCGTGCCGAACATGCCCTTGCCAGGGCCGGCGGCTTCCGCGAATCCATCACTGGCCACGTAGAAAATATCCCCGGGCTCCAAATGGAAGCGGACAGGTTCGTCCAGAGGCAGGTCCGCCAGGATGCCCAGAGGGGGGGCGTCGGCGGCATGCACATCGACATTGCCATTTGAATGAAGGTGAATGAGTGGGCCCTGTCCTGCGGCAATGGAGAGCATGTCATTGCTGTTTGTATCCAGGAGGCCAAACCAGGCGGTGACAAACCGTGAAGGAGGCATGTCTGCTGCAAGTTGCCGGTTGAGGTGATCAACCAGCATCTTGACATCTGCTCCCAGGAGCAATGCCATCCGGAGCATCGAGCGTACTTGTGTAACGGAAATGGCAGGCCCGACACCATGCCCGGTGGCATCACCGAGCAGGAAAACGGCGCCCTGGTCTACCGAGATCGCATCCCAGGTATCACCCCCGGTGTCCTCGGCAGGCTCACTGTAGCCGGCGCAGTCATAGCCTTCGATCGTGGGGCAGTGATTGGGGAAGGTGGATTGCTGAATCTCGCGAGCCAATTTGAGATCCTGCTGGACCTTCTCCAGTTCAACTCGATGCTCGATCAACTGGGATCGTCGCATGGCGACGGCGCATTGAGCAGCCAGTGCCATGGCGATTTCCTCATCCTTTTGTTCGAAGACGCCTTCTTTCTTGTTGAGTACCTGGGCGACACCGACAAGGCTGCCATCGCTTCCGATCATGGGCACCGTCAACAATGATCTGGTCCGGTATCCCGTCTTGCGATCAATCTCCTGGTTGAAGCGATCATCCGCGTAGGCATCCGGGATGTTGATCAGTTCGCTTTCCCGCCCGGCGGTGCCCGCCAGGCCAACACCCATCGGGATCCGCAGTCCAGCGAATGAATCATCCAGTCCACCATCAGGGCCATGTGCCAGGACCGCAACAAGTTCATCCTTCTCCTTGTCGTACTTGAAGACCGTTGCGCGTTCGGCTTCAAGAACATCACGAAGACAATTCACGATTCCGACCTGGACCGCACGTGTATCGGCTGTTGATCCGAGTTGGCGACTGACGTCCAGCAGGCGGTACAGGATGGTTTCTGGAATCTGGCTCATGGAATTGGCATGGTAGGGCCACTGGGGCTACTTCTCGACAAGTTGCAGGGGGCCGCCGAAAGAATCTGCTGGTCCATGGACCATGGCAGCCCATCGATCAATGAATGAGGCCTGGCCAGGGATCTGCTTGAGGCCTTCCAAAGCGGCTTTGGCCGCTTTCTGGTCACCAGCAGCAACGGCCTCGGCAAGTGAATGGGAGAGGTCAATGGCATCTTGCGGAAAGTCGGCATCAACCACTTCCCAGGCCTTGACCGGAGTCTGGCGACCAACAACTTGCAGGTTCCCGATACAGCGGCATCGCACCGGGGTGCCAGCCAGCAACTGGTGAGTGAGTTCATTGATCATGATGCCTGAGCCGAACTGCTTGTTGGCCCCTTCGAGCCGGGATGCCAGGTTGGCCGTATCACCGATCACCGTGTAGTCATTCAGATCGGGCGGTGCACCGCAATCGCCGACGATGGCAGGACCGGTAGCCATTCCAACACGCAGGCCAATGGCCTGGTGTTCACCCTCGTTGAGCGCATTGAGTTTCCGAACGGTTTCCTGGCAGGCCAGGGCAGCGCCACAGGCAAGGTGGGCCTGGGCAGGTTCCTCACGGAAGGCTGACCAGAATGCCATCACACCATCACCCAGGAACTTGTTGACGTAGGCACCGTGTTCAACCAGTTGAACGGTCAATGCAGAAAGATAGGTGTTGAGAATACGGACGATCTGTTCAGAGCCCAGGGCTTCACTCATTCGCGTGAAGCCGGCAAGGTCTGCAAAGAAGATCGTCATCTCGCGGCTGACACCAGTCATGGAGATGGCACCGGGATCTGCAATGAGGGCATCGACCAGTTGCTCTGATACACGGGCCCTGAACTGCCGGGTGATACGCCGTTTGTCACGTTGTGCCATGGCCGCCTGGACACCTGTTCCAAATCCCCAGGCACCAATTCCAGCCAAGATCGGTGCGACCAAGGGCATGACCAGGTTTGCAAGAGAGAGGGCCAGGATTCCGGCAAGACCGACATAGATCAGAATGGACAGCAGTGAGAGTGAAGTAGCCCACCATGGTCCAAGGCTGGCGACGAACAACGCGACCAGAATGCCAAGCACCAGAACAACCAGCGCACCCATCCAGGGAGGTGCCAGGTGAAGGCCTCGGTCCTGAAGAACCATGTCGGCCAGGGTTGCATGGACCAGTACGCCAGGTGTCCGTGGTCCGGCTGCTGTATTGATGAAGTCAGCGGCAGCCCCCGTTGCGGTCCAGCCTATGAAGATCAGGTTGTCATCGACCTGCTCAGAGAGCGTCATGAAGCTGCGGTCAAGTCTTGCTTGATCTTCCTGGATCGTGAGGGAGAGCTGTCTCCATTGCTGCATGGCTCGGAGCAACTGGACGGATTCCTCGTCTGCATCAGGCGCAAAGGTCTCAGGTTCGGCATCCATTGGAATACCTTCAAGGCTGAAATCGACTTCGTCCTTGATCTCCTGAAGGACCGCATCGGACTGCCAGTCATCCATGGTCACTTCGGGATCCTGGCGGATAAAGCGGATCAGATCACGGTTGAGTTCAGCCAGTTCCTGTCGCTGGATGGCAAGCGTGCGACGCGCTCTTCCGATTTCGACGATCTCGCTGACCGAGAGATGCCCCCGATATTCCGGATCGGATTCATTACGGCGATGCAGATCACGCCAGCGCCAACCAGTCGAACTTCTTGGCCAGTTCAGCCAGATTCTTTCCATGCTCAAAGGCAGTGTGGTGTCGCCAACGACTACCTGGTCTTCATCAAAGACGATGTCCTGAGGGCTCAGGCCCTGGAAATGCGCAACTGCTGCAAGCCCCAGGGGAAGAACATGGCCACCTTGCACTGGTTGGGAGGGATAGATTGAACGTATGGCACCATCTGTTCCACGATGCGTGATGTTCACGTATCCAAGTCCTCCGGAGTTTTCCAGAAAGGCTCGCAGGGGGACGCGGTCAGAAGGAGAACCCAATTCACTTTCATCCAGGGTTGGAAGGAAGCGGTGAGAGCTTGCCATGCCCTCATGCTGGTACCAGGATGCTTCAAGCAGTGGTTGTTCCGGATAGTCCATGCCGTGCATGCGACGTGAAGGAACCATCAATTGTTCCAGTTCCTGGAGATTGGCCGGTGGATTTTCACGACTGAGCACACGCTGGATGGCTCTTCTCTTGACCAGCAACTGGTTGGCGGCAAAGGCCGCTTGATCCATTTCACTCAGAGAACCATCCAGAGGCAGTCCACCAGGCGCAATCGTGACGTTGCTGGAGAGCATCGCGATGAGTTCTTCAAGTGATTCCGGATCTCCACCAGCATCGATCCAACGGATCTGGAGTTCATCTGCAGCCAGGACGGTTGAGAGGATGGTTCCCTCATCGATCGCAGCGGCCAGCGCCGCATCTTCATCACGGGTTTCACCTGTTTCAGGATCACACGTTGCGTCCTGTGGATTGGAGAACTCGATATCCAAAGCGATGGTTCGGGCACCGGCCCGACGCAGTTCACTGACCGCATCTGCGATGTTGGTGCGTGGCCATGGCCATCGACCAAGACGGTCAATGGATCCGTCATCGATATCCACGAGGACGATGTCATCGTTGTATGGGGCGGCTTCTCTGGGGAAGAGCCTTTGCTGCGTATCGATCAGCCGTTCATTGACGCTTCTGAACACCTGGGCGTAGTCCAGGAGAAGGACAACCAGGACGGCCAGCAGAGACGCGGCGAGTACGGGAGCATTTCTTGGCACGGGTGGAGTGTACGGACCCCATTCGAGTCATGCAGGAATCAGGGTCCGGGGGGGACGACGCTTGATGGCAGCCAATTGCTCATGAGCGAGTTGCCGTATGGGGTGAATGTGGGCGTTCCAACAGGCTTGTCGCCCTTATACGCCTGGTTATAGAGCGACTGTTGTACCGCATTGGCAAAGGCCGCTCTGACCTGAACTTGATTCCCCTGGAATGCCGGCAACATGGCGAACTGATCCACTTTGCCAAGCATGACATCCAGGTCATGGTCCATCGGGCCAGGCCCCGTGTCATTGAGCCATTGGGTATAGCGGTTGGCCCCGTAGTAGTAGATGTTGGAGTACAGATCATAAACATTCACCATGGGGACATCTGGACCTGCACCACCGGGATATGGAAGGCCTATTCCAGGATTTTCTCTCAAGCCAAGGTTGTTTCCAGAGACAGCCAGTGGGATGAGTGCTGGTTCAAACGAATCCGGAATCTGATGGCGATACCAGACTGCATCGTCATCCAGGTAAACCCTGTCAATTTGTTGCAGCTCGGAAAACTCAGGAAATTGAGTGCCTAGATTTTCTGGCACAAGGTCAAGGTAGATCACGGCGGCCAGCATGCCTCGGTCTGTCGGTGAGACAACCTGTTGGAAGTACTGCCGGTAACCATCAATCTCGATGATCGGAACCGCTGGTGGATCCACCGGTGGCACTGGCGGATCATCCTGTGGTGGAGGTGGTTGCTCCGGTGGGGGTGGAGGAGGCTCATCGTTCGCTGGTGGTGGTTCAGCCGGTGGCGTGAACGGTATCTCGGGTTCCTGAAGTGCTGCGAGTTGTTCGGCTTCGATTTCCAGGCGACGGGGTTTTTCGAACTCCTCGCGTCGCTCGCTTGCTCGCAGGCCTTGCTCGGCCCCGAGCACCAGTCGAGTCGTTTCGCGAATACCGCCACCCACACCATTTTGAGGCGGGCCGCCCTTGCTGGCGGAGGCCTTGGCATCCATGGCATTCGATTTGTTCAGTGGTTTGCGACCACCCACAGCCTTGGCGACGGCTTTCATGGTCGGATTCTTGGCCTTGGTGGAGGTCGACCCACCACCAGAGACACTCCAGATCTTCTTGTTGCCGTAATAGCGCATTTCGATCGCATTGATCGAGTTGAAACGAGCGCCGAATATGCTGGCACCATTGAAACCGTCATAGGAGACACCCATGCCCGTACCACGTACGGACAAAGCGCCACTGGGCGTTACGACGGAGAAGTCGTTGGTGAGTCCGACACGATCAACCTTGAAGTCGGCGCGGCCGCGTTCGACCTGGACGATCGTGCTCAAGGTGTCGCCGTTCTGTGCAAGAGCGGGGACCGTCACGCGAGAATTGGAATCCACGAGGATGGTTGCATTGGGACCGCAACGAAGGGCCATGTGTGATTTGAGACCCGTTCGGATCATTGCGCCGGGTTTGAGGCGATGATCCGTGGCCGCTTTCTGCCATCGAGACTCTTCATGTTCACGCCATTGACAGCGACCCCGTACTTCGAGAATCACAGCTTCCAGGATCTTGGTGGATCCCGCCGTGATGACTTCTACCGGACCGGTTGCCGTGGCAGCCGCCAGGGCAGCCAAGTGGAGTTGGGCCACTTCGACCTGATCGATCGGAGGCAATGAACCCGCTTGGGGTCCGTGATCCTGGGCCGCGGCAGCCGTGGCGAACAGGGCGATGATGGACGCTGAAATGACTTTTCTTGATCGATTACGCATGGTCTTGAACCGTGACGCCCGAGGGGGCTATCTGGCATGAATTGTACGTGCCAGGCCTCAGGTCGTTCGGTTCAAAAGTATGCCTTGAAATCAGCCTGATGCCATGAAATGGCTTCAGAGCCTCAAGGAACCAGCCCGCATGATCCGCAGGCCCGTTATCACCCCTTAGATGACGAGGGCTTCCGGGGCCTTTCCCGGGGGTTATTACTGCCCACGGTTGAAGTAGTAGTTGCTGCCAGCGTGTCCGTTCAACTTAGTGCTACCACCATCGAAGTCGGGGTGAGAGGGCACGTAATTGTTCAGCAAGCTCTGCCCATAGAGGGAGAATCCAGGGGTGACCTGGGTTTGGTAGAGCACTTCAAGTGAATTGGTAAAGGCTTGTCGTGACTGCAACTGCTGTACAGCGAGTGATGGAACACCGTTCATGTAGTTGTCGTAGAACCCCAGCATGATTTCCATGTCGGCTTCTGTTGGGGCTGCGCCACCAAACGAATACCACTGCTGATTGGCGAGTCCATAGTTGATCATGTCGTTGTACATGAGATGAAGCGGGCCTGAAGTTGGCAGGGGCTCGCCAGCAGTGACGTTTTCGCGTGCACCAGTTCCTCCTGCTCCCAGGCCACCACCCAATGCGTAGAGCGCTGGTTCGAGACTGATCGGAATCCGACGTCGTAATTCACCATTCGGCGCCGTTCCTGGAATGGTGAATTCGCCAAGTGTTTGATTATCAGGCACGAGATCCAGCACGAGAGCCGCCGCAAGGAATCCACGATCACTTGGACTGTTCAATACTGCGAAGTACTGCTGGTAGCCTGCGGCTTCGAAAATGGTTTCATCGATGATTGGGTCATCCGGAATATCGTCGGCTTCATCGATGATTTCCTGGAGTTCCTCCTCGATGATCTCTTGGATGACCTCTTCGATTTCTTCTTCGATCAGGCCGTATTCAGTTGCCAACACCGCTTCCTGTGCGGCGGCCAGCAAGAGTGCCTGCTGATTCGTGAGGATTCCTGCGATGACTTCCTGCTCGATGTCCCTGATGACCGAGTTGGTCACACGCTGTTTTTCCTGAGCAAGCACGATACGTGTTGTTTCCGTGGCGGTATCCGTTGCAGAAAGGGTCTGGTCAGCTGCCGAGTTATACGCGCCAAGGTCCTCGGCCTCATAGGCTTGAAGAGAGGGTGCCGGCTGTGTTTCCAGTGCTGCGACCGTGGCAGGATTGGGTACGGATTGCGTGGAGACGGCCCCGCCAGACATCAGCCAGGCATAGCCCTCACGGGCGAAGTACCGCATCTCGATGGCATTCATCCGATTGTGGCGAGCACCAACGACGCTTGTTCCCTCGAAACCGTCGTATTGGACGCCCATGCCGGTGCCCTTTACGGCCAGTGAACCGGAAGGGGTCAGTACCGAGAAGTCATTGATGAGTCCGACACGATCAACCTGGATATCAGCACGTCCACGATTGACGGTCACGACCGTGCGAAGGACTTCACCATCCTGCATGAGCAGAGGCAGTTGGACGCGAGTATTGCTGTCGACCAGGACGGTCGAGTTCAGGCCACATCGCAAGGTAAGCATGGAGTTGAGGCCGGTGCGAATCCAGGCACCTGGTCGCAACGAGTCATTCGTCGCCGCTTTCTTCCAAGTCGACTTCTCATCAATGCGCCACTGACAACGTCCCTTGACTTCCATGACGACGGCGCCAAGTACACGTGTCTTGCCCTCAGGCAGTGCTTTGGCACCATCTTTCAGTGCGCCCTTGAGTGAGGCCAGACGCTGCTGGATCTCGGACACCTGATTGATCGGGCCTGGAACCAGTTTCTGGTTGGGAGATTCGATTGCGACGGTTCCGTCCTGTGCGGACGCAACGGCAGCGGCCATCAACATGGCGAGTAATACAAGGCTTGAATTCAGGATCCCTCGAGGCATCGGGGGACCTCCTGCCAGAAAGGCTATGTGGTCTACAAAGATGGTTCAGACGGGGTGTCTGAGGTCTTTTTTGAGCTATCCGGCTCTGTAGACGCTGAATCTGCATCGGGTTGCTCGGTTCCATCTACGGGCCCCGAATGCATTGGTGTGAGCACTTCAGAGATTCTTTTGGCTTCTTGCTGCCATTTCAGCTCTTTTTGCTGCTTTTTGATCTTCTCACGAGCTTCCAGGGCTGCATCCAGGCGTTGGCGATCCTCGATATTGTCAATGAAAGCGGTGAATTCAAGCCCTGAAAGGGCCTCATTCTCCGAGACAGCGGGCAGGAGCCCCATGAAGGTCAGTTCGCGGCTGCAGTAGCGGGGGGAATCCCCGAATACCTGCATCGTGAGGCCTCCCTTGATCGCAAGGATCTTGCAGCCTGCAACGGCAATCCAGCCTGTCTTGGATGACTGGTCTGCAGGTGGCATGCCGCCCCAACTGCCATCAAACCAGCCTTTCGTCACGGCAGCCTCATAACGGCATTCATAGGTATCACAGGGATCGCTGCCATCGGCCAGCAGTAACAGACCATGAAGCGCATCGTTGTTGGTTACGACCGATTGTTTCGAGAGGATGTCCCAGAAGTCGAAGTCCTCATCATCCTTCGGGTACTGCATGACTGCAGAATTTTCGATGGTTGTTCTCTCGAAGAGATCGCATCCTGCCATGGACATGATCAGGCAACAGATCAGTGCGCCGCCAAGATGTCGGGAGTAATCAGAAGGCATAGCTGACTCCCCCGTAGATGAAGTGCCGTTCCTTGTCGAATGGTTCATCGATGCCATTACCCGGGAAGAAGATTCCGTAGCGGACATTGGCACTGATATCACTTGTGATTCGCCAATCCAGTCGGAGGTCCATTTCGAAACCAATCCAGTGGCTGTCTCCGGAGATGCCACTGGTGGGACTGGCAAGATCCATCTTGTTGTAGAAGAAGAAGTCGCCGCCGATGCGTAAGGCATCCGGCCGCTTGGAATCGATCGGCAGGGCGGTGCTCGTGCCGAGCCTGAACATGGCCAGGTTGGACAGGTCTGGTGCATAGGCCAGGCCGGTATAGATGTAGCCCAGGCTGTTGAACGAGCGATCTGTCGTTCCCGTCCTGTTGCCGCCGTAGGTTCCGGAGGTGGACAGGCGGTCAGAGTCACCGGTACCGAAAGCACCGGTAAAGCTGAAGTTCGTGAGGTTTGAATCCCGCAGGGCATAGATGACATTGAGCACACCGGCCCAGGCATCGATGGAGTCCAATGTCTGATCCACCGAGATCGCCGGCTGGACGAATGGGCTGCTCAGGGTCGTGCCACGCTCGTTGATGATCTCCAGGGAATAGGTCAACTGGGGCCCGACGGAACCAGTAGCGCCGAATGAGAAATACTGCGAGTTGTAGTCGAAGTTCATCGGCCCGAAGATCGAGTCGAGTGATTCCGTGTCGGGATTGTGATCCCGCTGGATGAAGTACGAGACGAAAGGCTTGAACTCGGTTGCGATTTCGTAGTCGAGGCGGAAGGCGAACAAGTGACGGTCGGTGTCGCCGTCATAGTTCGGGCGTGAGATGTCGAAGTCGTACAGGCCACTGCGTGCAGTGCGGCCGATGAGGCCGACGAACTCGAGTTTCTCCCAGTCGGCCATCAATCTGAATGCGTAGGCATCATTGCTGAAGACGGCACCGGTGTTCCAGTTGAGGAACATTCTGCCGACGCGGGCATTGATATTGAATGGGAGTCGTTCCCCGGTATCAGCAAGATGCATGGCACGCATGTCGAACTCATACCAGTAGCGGTTGCCGATCGGGTAGAGCATCTTGCTGTCATCGCCATCAAACGAGTCGCCCTGCGGATAGTCGTTGTACAGGAACCGCAGGTTGCCGAAGAAGGTGTTGCCGCCATCGAGATTGGCCGCCACATAAACGTTGGCTTCGTATTGAAGGAGTGTGCGGGTGTCACCAAAGGCATCATCGATGCCGGCAATTCCAAATCGGAGGGAGGCACCGTAATCGAGTGTCAGCCGTTCTCCGGTCGTCTGTCCACGGCTGGTGCGGAGTCGCATCTCTATGTCCTGACGGGACAGAGCATCTTCCAGCCGTGTGAGCACTTCAAGGGAGTTGCCAGGCACTCCGGCTCGCGATGGAACCTGAGTCATGGCGTTGCTGCTGAAGCCCAGCATGACCAGGGCATTCAAGAGCAGGATGATTCCTAAACAGGGGAGTGAACCCGATCTGGACATTCCAGGATCTCCAGTGAACCAGCCTATGGCCTGGGCTAGTTTCACATGCTTGGTGTGAAGTTTACCTCGCATCGCTTGTGGTCGTGAGTGGCCATGTGGCAGTGTTCTCAATCTGGATCTGGCAATCAAGCCCGGTCTGTGGGAGCATGGGGCTATGAAGGTGATCGTCACAGGGACCGGTGATGCTTTCAGCAATAGGCGATTTGGCTCAAGCGCGTTGATCCAGACGTCTGAGGGCTTTGTGGCTATTGACTGCCCTCCGGCATGCTTGGCCATGTATCGCCAGGCCTCGGAGACGTCTGGTATCCAGATCAATCCCGGTTCCATTCATGATCTGCTGATTACCCATCTTCATGTCGATCATGCCGGGGGCCTCGAGACCCTTGGTTTCTATCGACGCTACAAGGCACCTGGCAACGGGCTTGCCGGGCTCTGGGCAGCACCAGCTGTCATGGACCGGATGTGGGAGCGACTGGCCCCCTCGATGGATGGGCGAATGTTCAGTGACAAGCCAAAGACCTCATTAGAAGATTTCTTCAAACCGGGTCTGCTAGATCTGGAATGCAGGACGAAGGTTGCGAATCTGGAAGTCCGCGTACGTTGGACCGCCCATGCTGTTCCTACAGTCGGCATGCTCATCAGTGATGGCACAGCGACCCTTGGCTGGTCAGGTGATACGGAGTTCCTTGAAGAACATGCCCAATGGCTTTCTGAGGCGGATCTCATCGTCCATGAATGCGGCGAATCGGCGAAGCATGCGACCTGGGCGGAACTGTCCACGCTTCCTCTGGAGCTTCAGAATCGGATGCATCTGCTGCATGTTCCCGATGAAGTGACACTGCCGGAAGGCCCCATGGTGTGCCTCAATGATGGCGATGTCCTGGATATCACCAGCCCAGTAACCGACTCCGCCTGAGAACAACCACATTCAGCACGAGCGTTCTGCGTGCCACTTGCCAGGAGGCGTCATGCTTCAACTACCAGGTGCCTCGGAGGACGACGATTTTGATTTTCGTTCCCATGGTGTCCAGGTTCGACCCAGCAAAGTGCAACTTCTTTCGACCAGGAACCAGGTCAGGCTTCCCAGCCCGATGGACACGGCGATCACCAGTAGAAAATAAACCGTGGGTGGATATTGTTTCATCCACTGCATGACGCCAGTGGCTTCTCCGGCGTAGATGACCATGGTGTGCATCAGGTAGACCGAGTAACTGATGGTGCCCAGCCACAGCAGTGGTTTGGGCCCCCAGGACCGGCCACGGAATGAAAGTGTCAGCAGGACGAACAGCAGGATTGCAGTCCAGTAGGTACTGAGACGGTTCCAGCCTTCGCCACCGGTCAGGACATCACCTGCTTGGTTGTAGCCCATCAGGGTGATGACCGGTATCAGTGCCAGCATGAAGACCAGGCCTATTTTTGACAATGCCAGGCACTGTCGATCACCCTTGATGATCCATCCTTGCCACAGTGTGGACCAGAACATGATGGCCAGTGAAAGTCCTGGTGCAAGTGGCAGCCCACGTCCTGTCTTCCAGTTGATCAAAGCAGTCACCAGTGCAATCCCAAGGAAGCCAAGCGACGTCATCAACCGCCAGCCAGGTCTCTGCAACAGGCCTGTTCCGAAGAGCACCAGGCAGCACACGTAGAACAGCACTTCGATTTCCAGTGTCCAGTACACACCAAGAACATTGGGTACACCAAACCACTCCTGGACCAGTGTGGTATTGACCAGGAACTGCCCCCAGTGAGTTGCCGGATCCAGCGGCATCCAGCCCAATGCTGCGAGACCCAGGGCCATCAGCAGGGACACCCAGTAGATCGGATAGACCCGAAGGAAACGCCGTACGACAAAGGTTGCCATGGGCTTTTTCATTCGCTCAGAGATACTGAAGTGAATGACGAAGCCGCTGAGTGCAAAGAACATGATGACCCCGACACGTCCGAAGTCGACCCATCGCCGGAAGATCTCGGCGGCCCACCGTTCCACCTGGTAATGCCCCCAGTTCAACTGTGGGGCAGCGGCGTGAAGGGAGGCCTGCCAGTCAGGAGACCAGTGGGGGAAGAACACGTATTCAGCCAGGTGGGCATACACCACGGCAATGGCAGCCAGGCCACGAAACACGTCGAGGTGAAGCAATCGATTGTGTTTCGCTGGCTGTGGAATCACGTTGGTGAGGGGTCCTGAAAGGTCTGGGATGGGCAGGCTGAGGGGGGGTGTAGCAGCGTGATCTGTGGACGATTGAAAGGAAGCATTGCCGCCGGGGGCGCGGAGCAATATAGTTGAGGTGGCTTGGGAGCATTTTCAAGACCATTGCTGCCCAGGCTTAGGCTGTTTCCATCCTCTTCTGATACCCCCCAGCAAAGGGCCGGAACCTTCTCCGGATGGCATTTTCCATGAATTCAACCACCGCGTCGCCAGGCGCGAAGGCCTCAGTCTCGCACCCCGCAACAGGGACTTTCAGCATGCTTGATCCTGCCCCACAGTTTACGCAGCGGCACATTGGTCCAGACTCCATCGAGGTTGAGGCCATGCTGTCGTATCTGGGGTTGGGGAGTGTGGAAGACCTCATGTCTGAAGCCATGCCTTCGACGATTCGCACGTCCACGCCACTGACAGTTGGTGATCCGCGTCCTGAACATGAACTGCTTGAGTCCCTTCGTGACTTGTCGGAACGAAATGAAGTCCGGCGTTCCTGCATCGGGATGGGGTATTACGACACGGCTGTTCCGGCAGTGATTCAGCGCAATGTGTTGGAGAACCCGGCCTGGTACACGCAGTACACGCCTTATCAGTCAGAGATTTCACAGGGTCGCCTGCAGGCACTGCTCAACTTCCAGACCATGGTCAGTGATCTCACTGATCTGCCTGTCGCCAATGCATCATTGCTTGATGAGGCAACGGCAGCTGCCGAAGCGATGATCATGTGTCGTAACTTGTGCCGCACCGACAAAGCCACATTCCTGGTCTCCAGTCGGTGCCATCCACAGACGCTGGCAGTGCTCAAGGGGCGTGCAGCGCCGCTGGGCATCACGCTACGAGTCGAATCACTTGCCGAATGCGAAACGATTGACTTGACCGATGTATTCGGAGTGCTGGTCCAGTATCCCGACACGGATGGTCGGGTCCATGACTGGAAGCCACTGGTATCTCAGGTGCATGATGCAGATGCCTTCGTAGTCATGGCAACTGATCTGCTTGCATTGACGATCATGACGCCGCCCGGCGAACTGGGTGCTGATATTGCAATCGGTTCATCGCAACGGTTCGGTGTTCCCATGGGCTACGGCGGGCCACATGCCGCGTTCATGGCAACCCGCGAATCATTTGTCCGCAAGATGCCTGGTCGTATCATCGGTGTGTCACGAGATCGACATGGCAACCGTGCGTTGAGGATGGCGATTCAGACGCGCGAGCAACACATCAAGCGAGATCGAGCCACCAGCAATATCTGTACGGCCCAGGTCCTCCTGGCCATCATGGCATCGATGTATGCCGTCTATCACGGACCAGATGGGGTTCGTCGTATCGGAAACCGTGTGGCTGCCATGGCCCGTGGATTTGCTGCCGCGCTTCGCCGTTGTGGCCGGGAAGTTGCAGCCGTTCCTTTCTTTGACACGGTTCGCGTCGACATCGTTCCAGAAGAAATTGACGGCATTCTGGGGCACGCCGCTGCCCGGGGTTTCAATCTGCGTCGATATGAAGATGGTCATGCCATTGGTGTGAGCTTTGATGAAACCACCACGGAAGCGGATGTCCATCTCATTCTGGAAGCGTTCAACCGTGGTGAGGCTCTCAAATTCGATCTGGAATCAGCGGTCGATATCGAGGAACTGGTTCCCGCTTCATTCCGCCGTACTTCGTCATACATGACGCACTCGGTATTCAATACACATCACTCTGAAACCGAGATGCTTCGCTACATCACCAGTTTGCAGGAGCGAGATCTCTCGCTGGCCAACTCGATGATCCCTTTGGGTTCCTGCACGATGAAGCTCAATGCCACTGCGGAGATGTTGCCAGTGACATGGCCCGGCTTTGGCCGATTGCATCCCTTTGCTCCAGTTGAGCAGGCGGAGGGTTATCTTGAACTGTTCCGGGAGCTGGAGTCCTGGTTGTGTGACATCACAGGATTCACAGGCGTTTCCCTTCAGCCGAATGCTGGATCACAGGGAGAGTTTGCAGGTTTGATGGTCATTCGTGCCTGGCATGAACATCGTGGTGACACCAACAGGGATGTCTGCCTGATTCCGATGTCAGCCCACGGCACCAATCCTGCCAGCGCTATTGCAGCGGGCTTCAAGGTAGTGGCGGTCAAGACGACTGAGGCGGATATCTGTATTGAGGATCTCAAAGCGAAGATTGCTGAGCATGGAGATCGCATCGGGGCCGTCATGGTGACCTACCCCTCGACTCACGGTGTCTTTGAAGACACGATCAGTGAAATCGCGAAACTGGTGCATGAAGCTGGCGGCCAGGTCTATCTGGACGGCGCCAACATGAATGCAATGGTCGGCTTGTGCCGACCTGCGGAAATCGGTGCCGATGTGTGCCATCTCAACCTGCACAAGACATTCTGCATACCGCATGGTGGTGGTGGTCCAGGCATGGGTCCCATTGCTGTGGCTTCGCATCTTTGTCCATTCCTTCCGGGTCATCCCGTTGTGCGACCTGAAAGTGCTGGGGAAGAAGCCATCGAGGCCATATCGGCAGCGCCATGGGGCAGCCCAAGCATTCTGCCGATCTCATGGATGTACATCGCCTTGATGGGTGATGCAGGGCTTCGCAACGCCAGTGAAATAGCCATTCTGAATGCCAATTACATGGCCAGGCGACTCGAGGGCCACTACGACATCCTCTTCCGCAATGAGAATGGACGCTGTGCGCATGAGTTCATTCTTGATTGCCGCCCATTTGCTTCCGTTGGTGTTCGTATCGACGACATTGCCAAGCGGCTGATGGACTATGGCTTCCATTCACCGACCATGTCCTGGCCGGTTGCAGGCACGTTGATGGTCGAGCCGACCGAAAGCGAATCCAAGGCGGAACTGGACAGATTCTGTGATGCCATGATCGGAATCCGTGAGGAGATCCGTGCCATCGAAACAGGGAAAGCGGACAAGGAGAACAATGTTCTTCACAACTCACCGCACTCGTTGGCAACGGTGACCGCAAACGAGTGGCCTCATCCCTACACTCGTGAGCAGGCGGCCTATCCGGCATCATGGTTGCGGGATCGCAAGTTCTGGCCACCGGTTGATCGTGTGGACAATCCCTTCGGTGACCGAAATCTTGTCTGCACGTGCCCAACGGTCGAAGCGATGGAACAATCCACCGAGGCGTGATCGATCAGGACAACAGACGCAGGCGTATGGTTTCGTCCATTGCGGCGAATCTCTGCAGCACGGTGTCATCCTGCAGGTGATCGACATCCAGGATCACGTAGCTGAGCTCGCCGGTGCTCTGCAGATACTCTGCATGGATGTTCACCTGGCCTTCGGCCAGGATGCCATGCATTGTGCTCAGTACACCAGGAACGTTGTGATGGAAGTGCAGGATGCGATCCTGTCCTTCACGGCGGTGTGGCAATTCCACTTCTGGCACATTGACTGAGGATGTTGTTGTTCCACGCTCATGGAAGCCCGCAAGTTTCATGGAGACTTCCCGGGCAATGGAAATCTGCGCTTCCTCGGTGCTTCCCCCGATATGGGGTGTCAGGATCACGCTCGGGCGGCCAGACAGGACGCACTGGAACTGATCCTTGCCCGATCTTGGCTCGCTTGGATACACGTCAACAGCTGCGCCGCCGACGTGGCCATCTTCCAGGCCCTGGGCCAGCGCGTCGAGGTCAACGATTGATCCTCTGGAATTATTGATGAGCATCGCACCGGACTTCATCCGTTTGATGGCAGCCTTGTCAATCAGGTTTCTTGTTTCTGCAGTCTCTGGAACGTGAAGTGTCACCACGTCGGATTCTGCGAGAAGCTTCTTGAGTGAATCTACGGCCCGCGCATTACCCATGGCCATCTTTGGAATGATGTCGTGATAGATCACACGCATGCCCAGTGCTTCTGCAAGCACGGACACCTGTGAACCGATGTGGCCATACCCGACGATCCCCAGGGTTCGGCCACGGACTTCATGGCTGTCGACAGCCGATTTGTCCCATCGGCCTTGATGCATGGCCGAGTTCTTGTCGAAGAGGCCTCGGTGCAGGCCGATGATTTCGGCAATGGTCATCTCAGCAACACTTCGTGTATTGCAGAAGGGGGAATTGAACACAGCGATGCCCTTTCGGGCAGCAGCATCGAGATCGACCTGGTTGGTACCGATGCAGAAGCAGGCGATTGCTTCCAGGTTCGACGCAGCATTGATCACCGATTCTGTCATGCGGGTTCTTGATCGGATACCGATCATCGAGCTCTGGCCTATGGCCTCGACCAGTGACTGGTCCTCGAGGGTCCCACCTTCACGGCGGATGCCGATACCTGCCTGCTGCAGGGCAGGCTCCGATTCCACATGGATGTTCTCAAGCAGGAGAATGTCACGCTTCTTGCTGGCCACCTGAATCTGCCTCCCGGTTTACTACAGGGCTTGAAGGGCTGCCTTTGTATCGGTTACCAGTGGATCTACGTCCAGTCCCCGGTCAACGGCTCGACGCATCCAAAGATCAGGGGTGAGCCGGCCGATCGAGCAGATACGCAGGGTTTCAGCCGCGAGTTCGCGATCCCTGAGGCAACTTCGGATCTGATGGCTTTGGACGTGCCCGATGGCGTAATCGGCCAAGTAGAGGGGGTGTGCCACCATGTGCTGATAGGCCGCCAGGACGTGTGTCGTGTCGGGGCCGAAGTAGGCCTCGTAATACTGCTTCCAGAGATCAGCAGCGATACCCATGACGGCATCACGAAGGGATGCGGCGTCTGCGTCCGGGTTCTTGTAAAGCCATTTCCAAGTGCGGATGTCGACCAGCGATGGACCGGCAATCTGGCAAGAGGCCAGCAGGCACTGAATGCTGTCGACATGAAATGGATCCGGGGCCTTGGAATCAGGCTCGACTTTCAAGGCCTGGTAGGCAAGTGACTGGTAGAGAAATGCGAAGGCTTCGGTGCAGGCGGTGTTTGGAACCCCTCGTAAAGCCGGACGTGGAACAAAGTGAGTGGAGATGACCTGCTCGAGATTGTGTCCAAGTTCATGCATCGCGGTATCGAAACCAGCCCACCCCAGTTCCTTCTCAAGGCTGCTGGTTCGCAGCCAGGCGGAATACTGTGGCATGCCTGGTCGCATGGCGTGTCCGGATCCTCTGGCGATTTCAACCTGAACGTTGTTGCCCAGGAAATCCGCCTGCTTATCCGGGTAACCAAGCTCTCTCAGAAGAGAGGGAAGCTTCGATTGAAAGTCATGATGATCAGCGAATCGCTGGCGTACCAGGGCATTCATCTCTTCCTGCGGGCGGGACTCGAAGAGATCCTCATAGTAGATGTCGTGGGCTTCAAGAGGCCGGTCCAGTCGTGATGACATCAGCTTTGCCAAGTCGCCTCGTACTGGAGAGGACAGCAGTTGTTCAAGAAGTGATTCAACCTCAAGTTCTGGAATCTCACGATGCCATTGGAACTTGCGAGCCAGTGCAGTGGGGTATTCGGGGCAGTGCTCATCAATGCGCTGGGCCAGATGGAACTGTTCAAGCCATCTTTCATAGCGTTCATTGCCGACGAGTTCGCCAGGGGACTTGCCGTCGATGGTGTTGTCCTGCGGATTCCATGAACCTGTTGCCGAACCATCCATGATGGCTCGAGGAATGGAGCCATCAATATGACGGCCCATGACTTTCAGGAGGGCTCGTTGGCCGGGAAGACCATCGGATTCGCCGTACAGGGACTTCAGTGCTTCGCGGATGAGCCAGTGTGCCAGGAGCTTGCGATCCGGTTCAAACCAGGTCCGTCCGTTTTCATCCACCATGCTGCCTACCGGTACGTGAAACTCGGCAACCCATTTGTTTGCTCTGTGACCAACTTCGCGTGCATCATCCGCGACTTCCTTGGGTATGCGTGGCCCGAACATCTTGGCAATCCGAACAGCAGCCCAGTGATCGGAATCCCAGCCATCGCCTTCACTCAGCATCGTTTCAAGATCCGGTCTTTGGAAGTTCAGCATTGCCATGAAGGCGAGCTTCTGAGCGAAATACTGTTCTGAGAGATCGGGTGCGGGATCGAAGGTGGCCAACAGGTCGTCCATGCCGGGCATGTCATCACCCTTCAGGTCGGTCCACCTTCGGAGGTCACGTCGGATTTCATGCAGGTGGCCGGTGGTCGTGGCCAATGCTGTTTCAAGGCGATCCAGCAATCGTGTGCGGTCCGTCTCATCGGCAACGAAGTAATCCTTGCAGAAGAGAGACATTTCTTCCGGACTGCCGTCTTCATCTCGCCAGTAGCGAGCGACCTGGGCAACGCCTGATTCAGCTTGTTGGCGAATGCCGTCACCATGTTCCTCTACGAGGGCATCGATGATGGATTGTTGTTCAGAGGCGAGGGTTGTGCTCATGCTGGGATTTCCTTAATCGGGGAATCCGACATGATACGCCTGCTGCCGTTTTCATCTATGCCGGGTCCTCGCCCTCGCCGGGCGGCATTTCTATCCCGAGCCTGCGTGCCAAGGCCTCATCCATCATCCTCAACATGGCCTGGATGACAATGCTGAGGGCCAGCGTCAACAGGCCAATGAACACCAGCAGCAGTGCGGCTGGAGGAAAGATGAACATCAAGGGCAGTGCCAGCAGTCCCTCGCAGATGAGCACGCCAAGCAACAGGAATGAGAAGTTGACCCGAAGAGTGTGGATGATCCGCCAGATACGCATGAACCAAGTGTAGGTCCGAACCTGTGGAAGCGTGCCCTGTTAGCATCCATATTCGGAGGTGACCATGACGATTAGACATGCCTTGGCTGCCAGCTACCGGCACGCAGGGCTTCAGGCCATCATGATCAGTCTGCTTTTCATTGCTGGATGCGCGTCAACAACCCGCAAGCCATCCTTGCCAGTTGTTCTGGTGGATCAGGCCAGTAATGGTGCAGAGGTCAAACTCGCTCCCAACCAGGAAATGATCATTCAACTCATTGTCAACATCCGTGATGACATCAGTTGGGTCATGGTCGGAACGATTGAAGAAACGATTCTCCAGCCGCTTGGTCAGCGTCTCTTTCAGGCCAGGGATTCCCAGGACCGCCCACTGACACGCCCGCTTGAAGAAATCAAGTTTCGCGCGGTGGGTAATGGTGAGGTGATTATTGATCTCGCTTACGTTCCACAGGGCGGTACGCTGGCGCAATCAAGCAACAGGTTCTTCCTGAGGGTCATCGTGGATGAATTTGCCACAAGCAGATAGATCTTGAGATTAGGAGAGGGGCCGAACCAGTCGATCATTCGACCAGTTGCCAGTCCCTTTTCCATGCCAGATCAGCCCAGCGACGCATATCCGAGAGCTTCCCGAGTGGTTCGAGGCTTGTGCTGCCGTCCACCATGGCTGTGACGACTTTTCCGTTGTGGCGTGCGGATACGAACCCATGATCGGCTGGATCATTCGTCATGGTGGCCAGGGTATTTCCTTCAGAATCGGTGCCCCAACGATTTCCGTTGGAGGGGTGGAACGGGCTTTCAATTCTGTGAAAGCCCTCGACGATTCCGGGCATCACACCACCCGGTGCGCCGCTCTCCGTATTGCCGAAACGGGAAGAGGCAAACACCATCAGTTTCGAGGTGTGTCGAACATCCGAGAGGCGTCGCATCCAGGGGCAGGATGAGAGCTCGCTGTATTCGTAGATTGCGTAGAGGGCATTGGAAAGATCTTCTCCAAGACCGCCGACCCACTCGCTGTTCAACCCGAAGGCGGGGTGGATCGTGGCAACGTACTGGTGATCAGGAACATCTATGAATTCTCGTCGAACTTCCTCCAGAGCCTTTGGGTACAAAGTCTCTTTAGGGTTCTCAAGGTAGGGGGCCAGTCGCCACAGCCATCTTTGTTGTGAAGGGCCTGCAGCAATCAAATTGCCGTCAAAATCGTAGAGTGGTTCTTCACTGGGCTGAGAATCAGGGTAGTAACCCTTGAGGAGCTCGCCGTCCCGGTCGACGGCGTATTCTCTCCAGGCGGCAACGGTCGATCTGGCTCCAGAAAGCTCCTGGACAGCTCGGCCCTCTGCTTCCAGGTTGCTCATGATGGGCAAGCTAATTGCTGTCAGGAGGCCCAGGATGATGATCACAATCATCAACTCAAGCAGGCTGAAAGCACGCCGGGTGCCATTTGGAGCAGATTTTTGAAGAGGTATGTCCATCTTGTAGGTTGGAATGCTACTTTGGGTTAAATTGAAACTCAATCGCAATTTCTCCGGCTTTCTTATTGCAACTGAGTCTCAGTTGAAATATTGTACCGCTCTCAGGAGATACGAAAGATGTGTCTAGCCAGGTTCATATTTCTTGCGGGGGTAATGGGTGTTCTGCTGCCAGGGCAAGCCATTGCCGATCTCTATGTAAGTAACTATTCAGAACCCGATTATGATCGTTGGAATTACATGTTCAACGGTAGCTCCGGGGACCGGATCGTAGCTTCGACATTCTCCGCCTATGGTTCAGGTTATGACTTCGATGACCGTGATGGGCAACTCCTGTTGGGTTGGGTCACTGTGGATATTCCAACCGATCTGCCGGCCTCGTCCTATCGAGTCCTGTCGATGACGGTTGATCTTGCCATCTCCAGTGATGACATCGTCTACGACCCCACCCTTGATGATCGCGCTACTCATGAGCCAGACGGTCCCGCTGACGCAGATTCCGGGCGACCCGTTTGTCTTTCCGGTGTTGGTTTTCGTGGCGGCTATGACGCAGAAACCTACGGTGAAACTGGCTTGCATCCCCTTGGAGCAATCCGCGGATTCCGGAATGCATACGCCTTGGGCTTCACCCCAGAAGGTGAAGCAATCGACATCTCGAACAACTTGACTGATGACTTTGATCCAGCGTACTTCGCCGTGGGAAAGAACAGCGAGTTGACGCCTGGCGAACTGATGCCTGAACTCAGTCGCTTGCAGTTTGATGTTGATGTTGATGACCCCCACGTGGCCTGCTACCTGGCGGAGTCCCTGTCCTTCGGGACCATTGACGTGATGGTGACCTCCCTGCACCCGGCATCAGAGCCTGGGTCTGGTGGAGTTGCAAACTATCCCAATTGGATCCTCAAGGAACATCCACTTGTCACCATCGATGCCGTGGAGGCTGCCACACTGACCTTGGAGGTCGAAGTGATCGAGCCATCAGGCGTACCGGGCGATACCAACGGTGACTCTGCGGTAAATGTTGACGATTTGCTGAACGTGCTCAGTGATTTCGGGCCCTGCCCATGCTGTCCAACGGATTTCGATGGCAGCGGCTTTGTGAATGTAGATGAAGTTCTTCTGGTTATTGGAAACTGGACGGGCTGATTGAAGTTGAAAACCCCAACTGCATCGCGCTATGTTTCAGTGGTTCAGTGCATGCAATGGAGTTCCCTCTGAGGGATCAAGAGAGAAGGAGATAGAGAGATGAATCGTTTCGTAATTGGTGTTGGAGGTCTGGCACTCACTGTCAGTTCAATTGCCAACGCCGGCTATGTTGTTGAAGACGTCCCCACCTGGAGAGGCGAAGACAATACAGCCCACTACGAGTGGGAGACCTTCGCGAGTCCGTACGGCAAGCCGAACTTTGCGAACAATGTGCCACCCACTGCCGATGCGATGCTCTTCAACTTCGGGGAGGATGCCATCATCACGGGTGCCGGCAATATCTATGGTTACGGTGGCGCCTTGAACATTCATACCTACGGCTATTCCGATACTGATATTCAGGATGTGGTATTCAACTTTGCCACAATGGGGACCGAGATCGATTACACCGGCGCCATGCTTGCTTGGAACGATGGAACCGAAGGTGGTGAATCGGGCATCATCATGCCTCTCTCTGATTACAACATGAATTACTACGAGGAAGTGGACTTCGGCCAGGGACCGGGTGCCATCGCCAATGTCAGTTGGAGCTTTGATCTCTCTGACATCTCTGCTGACATTCGCGAAATTGGCCTGATTTGGAGCTCTGATACGAACAACATCAGCCTGGGTACGGCTTCGATGGACCTGAGGTTTGCAGGTATTCCAGCGCCTGGTGCGCTGGCGTTGCTTGGCCTGGCAGGCCTTGCTGGTGGTCGACGCCGTCGACATTGACGCGAGTAGATCCAGCGACAACTTGTCTTGAAAATACGACCTCGCGAGGTAGCGGAAGAGACCTCGCGAGGTTGTTCTTTAATCAGGCAAGGACGATCAACGCCGCAAGTGCTGCAAGTAGAAGCAGGCTGACACCGGCTGCCACCGCGGTAGCGTGGGGATGCACCTGTGAGAAGGTCTTGAGATCCTCCCACAGCGGAGGCGTGTCCAGAGTCTCCGGACCGCACTCCATTCCGTGCAGATCGCTCAGCAAGGCATCTGCTGAGGCATAGCGGGTCTCAGCATCATTTGCATGAGCGCGGTTGATGACTCTTCGTAGTTCATTCGTGGCCTCGTCATCCTGCTCTAGATCATGACGGAACAGCCATTCCATGATCCCTCCCAGCGAGTAGATGTCAGCTCGTGCATCCATGCGTGACCAGGGGGTATCAACCAGTTCCGGTGCACGACAGGCAAGGCCATCGATAGCGGGCTCGAATTCGCTGTGAAGCAGGCGGGGGAGTCCCATCGCACGGATCATTGGCCGACCAGGATCATCGACAAGAACACGTCCGGGATGCAGGCCACCATCAAGGATGCCTCGACCATGGGCAAAGGCAACAGCCTCTGTGAGTCGTGTGGCGACCTTGATCTTGGATTGAATTGTCGGCTTTCGTTGTTCGATCCAGTTCATCAGATCCTGATGTTCACTTGCAGTGGACACGATGAAGGCCCGGGGGCCAGTACCAAGAATGGCTGTCCCAACTTCGAAGAGGCCAAGCAGCCCAGGGTGCTCCAGGCGTGTGATGGTTTCTGCTTCTACACGGATGCGTCGAACATCGCTGTTGTCCAGTTCAGGGCCAAGGACTTCCAGCAGGACTCGTTCACGTGATCCCTCTGCCTCGGCAAGGAACCGATCGTAATTGGTGTCCTCAAGCCGCTCAAGCAGTCTGAAATTGCCCAGGAGATCGCCTGCACCCGGTGCCGCGATTGCGCCCTCTTCAGCTTCTCCCGCTGAGAGTGTGTGAGAAGGGTCAGTAGATGACAGGGCCTTCTCCGTGGAGCCATACTGGCCAAGGAGCAGGTTGACCTCATCTCTCAGGTCTTCATCTTCACCACAGGACTCGGCCAGGAAGATATCCCGCTGCTCCAGGGGCAGGTCGAGGGCTTCGCTGAATATCCTGTCAGCTTGTTGTTGGGTTTCCTGTGACACTGGTCCGAATGCACCCTTGAACTCGATAATGCTACAGGTGGTCCCACGACGTTTGGGGGCTCCCTGTGACCCCTCTAGAGTACCACGATGCCGGGGAATTCCCTGCCCCTGCTGGATACCCAGGACCAATGACCTCGATCCCCGTTGATTCACGCCCCTTGCGACGTTTCCTGCAGACAGGGCGTTCTGTATGGATGGATCTTTTCCTGCTGGGCCTGGTGATCGCGATCGTGGGCATTCTTCTGCATTACGCGCATGAGGCAGAGCGACCGTTTCTTGCCAAGTCGAGTATCGACACCTCGGTCTCAGCCCTTCCGGGCTATGCAGGCTTGACGTTGGCACGAGGACTCATTGCTTATGTGATCGCGCTGTTGTTCACATTGGTCTACGGTTGGATTGCTGCTCACAGTGTCCGGGCGAACAGAGTGATGGTGCCACTGCTGGATATCCTGCAGACCCTGCCTGTTCTCACCTTCCTCTGGCCTGTGCAGGCGGCGATGATTGTGATCTTTCCGGATTCCTCAATAGGTCTGGAAATCACGGTCATCATCATGGTCTTCACGGGCCAGGCATGGAACATGACGTTCTCTTTCTACCAATCACTCCGTACGCTTCCGCCATCCTTGCGTGAAGTAGCCCGGGTCAATGGTTTCGGCCCAATCCGAACGTTTGCCAAGATCGAACTTCCTGCATCCATGATCGGTCTGGTCTACAACTCGATGGTGTCATTTGCAGGTGGATGGTTCTTCATCACAAGTATCGAGTTGTTCACGGTGAACACCACGGACTACAGCCTGCCAGGAATCGGTTCCTGGCTTGTCACCGTTCAGCAGCAAGGGCAATGGGGCTCGATGGCGACAGGCCTGGGAGTGATGGCTTTGATGATCATCCTCGTGGACCAGTTGATCTTCCGTCCAGTGCTTGTCTGGGCTCAGCGGTTCCGAATGGAAGACCAGGCGGCTTCCAGTGGTGAGTCATCATGGCTGGTGGCAATCTGGAGGCGGTCTCCACTCCTGCAGGCTTTTCGTGCATGGCGATTTCGCCGTCGTGGCGGGGATGTCTACGGTGGCCTTCGCGTGACAAGCCATGGGCTGCAGACTCGCCAAGTGGTGCGGGAAACGGCACCCGGCAGGCGTGTGGCCATGACTGTGTTTCGTTGGTTTGTGATCATCTGCATGCTCGGTCTGCTGGGTTGGGGTGGATGGGGCATGGTGAAGTTGCTGGCCCCATTGCCGTTCTGGAGTGGTTCGATCAGTCTGAAGACGGAAGATGCCAGTTGGATCACTGCGAT
>JAQWTL010000029.1 GCA_029242715.1 Phycisphaerales bacterium | reverse complement strand
ACGGCGCCGGCGGTGAAACGCCGAGCGGTCGAGGGTTACGGCGCCAATGTGGTTCCTTGTGAACCAACACTGGAAGCTCGTGAAACAACGGCGGCACGGATCGTTGAAGAAACCGGAGCCACCTTCATTCATCCCTACGATGATGCGAGAATCATTGCTGGTCAGGCCACCGCAGCGATCGAGCTTCTTGAAGATTCTGGTGAACTCGATGCCGTAGTCGTTCCGGTCGGTGGTGGTGGGCTGATGTCGGGCACATGCCTGTCAATGAAGGCATTATCACCATCGACACGTTTGATCGGTGTCGAGCCTGCCGGCGCAGATGATGCTGCGAGATCTCTCGCCGCTGGCGAACTGATTCCTCAGACAAGTCCAGACACGATCTGTGATGGCTTGCTCACGAGCCTGGGGCAATTGACCTGGCCGATCCTTCGGGATCACCTTGAGACCATCATCACTGTAGATGACGCGGAAGTCATCATCGCGATGCGACTGCTTTGGGAACGTGCCAAGACGGTGGTAGAGCCTAGCGGCGCAACGCCGTTGGCTGCAGCACTGTCACCACGCTTCCCGGTTCCTGCCGGCAGCAGAGTTGGCCTGATCTTGAGTGGGGGCAATGTCGATCTCGAACGACTGCCGTGGTAGCGATCAGGGTGACATGCTTCCTGACATTGGTTCATTGTAACTGGGCTTGCCACCAACCCAGATGGTCTGGGCATCCACGATGAACAGTCCGTCATCATTCTTTTCACGGACAGTCCCGTTGACCACGATGAACTTGAGCGGTTCCAGACCACCGGCGCCAAGAGCCGTTGTTTTCAGTGGTTTACCGTTGTCATCAACGAACTGGATCGTCGCCAAGCCTGCCTTGAGCATATCAGGGTCTTCACAGCAGTAATCTTCGGGGACGCTGCAGTGATCATCATCACCCATCAGTTCACAGGAAACGAGTTTGGGATCTGCTGCAAGGAACACAGCGTGTGATTCAACAAAGGGGTTGGCTTTACCACCGACACGTGCAAGAAAGACGACATCTTCACCAGGCTTGGAAGCCATCTTGACCTCGGCGAGGTTCTTGACATCAGATGGACGTGTCGTTGAAAAATGGCTGCTTGGAATCGAGGCGGCAGCGGTTTCCTTGGAAGTCGTTTCGGTTTTCTCGGCTTGCTTTTCACAGCCTGAAAAGACAATCAGAAGAGAGGCGAGTATGGCGATTCGTAGCATCATTTTTTCTCCAGTCATTTCTGTACAGATTGAATCATAGTCGGTCTATTCACCAGATCGGAGGGCTTCCGGGATCGGTTTTACGAGGCAGCGCCAAGCGGGCACCATGGCACCTACAATGCCGAGAAAGAGGCCCGAGAGGAGGCCCAGGGCAAGGACAGCAGAGGTGATGCTGATCCCGAATGCGCCCATTGAGAATCGGACAACCAGGCCATCCAGAAGCCACCACCCGATGCCGCAGGCGATGATGGCACCCACCGACGTTGCCAGTATAGATTCCTGCACCAGTGAGATCATGATGGCAAGTCGCGAGTAGCCCAGCGTCTGAAGAGAACCGATTTCACGCACGCGACTGGCAAACGCAGCGTACATGGTGTTGAGTCCACCAAGGACACCACCCAGCGCGATCAGAATGGCGGTCACGATCACCATCCACTGAACTGGTCGGAAGAAGGCAGCCAGGGCAGCGTAGTACTCGGTTTCCTCCATGGAGATCAATTCGAGATCGAGTCGTTGTGCGACGAAAGCATCAAGGTCATCCGGTGTTGCTGATTCGCGACGAACAACAACGCAGGAAAGCGAATCACGCTGGGCTGTGATCTGAAGATCGGTCAATGGAATCCAGAATTCACCCTCGATCACGCCTCCATTGGCCGCGAGCAGTCCAACGACCTCATACTTTTCGCCATCCAGTTGGAAGGACTGGCCCAGGATTGATTCCGGAGGATCAAACCCCATTCCGATTGAAGCGATTTGTCCTGCTGCCAGTTCATTGTGGCCGGCCATGGGAATGCGTCCGCTTGTGATGACGACATCATCGTGAACAAGGAAAGCAGCAGGTTCAAATCCTCTAATGACAGCAAGCTGACTGATGGCATCCTCAGCAGCACCATCTGGAAGCATTGGCATGGCCAGATGTATTTCAGGACTCACGGCCTCAACGCCAGCTCGAGTCCGAATTCCGGCCACGCTGGCGCCGACGATTCCAGTGGTTCGCATTGGAATTTCACTTCGCTCGATGCTTTCCTCACTGCCGGCACCCAGGAGGATGATGTTTTGTTCATCACCACTGACTTTCAGCGAGGCTTGCATGCCAATCACGAATCCAGCTGCAGCCAGTACGAGGAGTACGACCAGAACACTGCCGCCTACGCTTAGCGTGAGACGCAATGGGGATCTTCCGAGGTTGCGTGCGGCATATTCAAATGGGAGAAGACGCATGGTGTGATTCCTCAGATCGCTCGGAAGGAACTGGAGATGTCATTACGAGCCAGTCGCACAGCTGGCACGATGCCGGCAAGCAGCCCCAGGATGATTGCAGCGATGATGCCCAGAGCGGGGGCGACCCATCCGGTTGCGATTTCGACATTAAGCCCTTCCATTGTCAGGCTGAAGTGTCCGAGCCGAACCGTCAGCCATGCCGCGATCGCGCCCACCAGTCCACCAGCAAGGCCAAGCAGGGTGCCTTCGACGATCACCATCCAGCCAATAAGCCTGCCCGTATATCCAAGTGTCTGGAGCACTGCGTGATCACGAACCCGATCACGCATGGCCAGGATGATCGCATTGGCGATCAGGGCAAAGACTGCGGCAAGCGCTCCCCAGGCAAGCAACCCGGCGAAGTCAACAAGCTCGATGATGTCGCTGGCTGCCCGTCCTACGAAAGCTTTCTCTGGTCGGGTCGAAGTCGGATGTTCGTCATGTGCAAAGGCGTCATCGATGTCTGCAGCGATGTTGTCCAACTGCGTGGGATCATCAACCGTCACATTGAACTGAGTCACGATGGAACCCGTGCCGCCACGTCGGGCCGATTCCTGGAGGAAGGGCAGATGGACCCAGGCGACATTCCGATCTTGGGGATGATCACTCTGCAGAATGCCGGCAACGTAGATGGTGATGCCGGCGGCACTGAATCGATCGCCCACGGCAATGCCACGTCGTTTGGCCAGGGCTTCACCGACGATGGCGGCATCTCCCCGCGATCGCCAGGCTCCACTGGAGCCATCAACGATCTGGCTGCCAGTTGCCAGGGCATTCTCCAGGTCATCAAGCGGTACTCCGCGAAAGGTGACCACATCTAGTGAAGCCCTGCAGTTGGAAACATGTATCTGCATCGGGACGACTTCACTGACCCCATCGATGCGTTCGATCCTTTCTTCATAGAACTGCGGCAACCTGCTTGAGAATGGGCAGAAGCGATTTTCACGATACACCACGAGCGTGGTGTCGCCCGCCTTGACCTCTGTTGCATCGCGCACACCATCTCGCATGGCCTCAACGATGACGAACAGGTACATGGACACGGCGATGCCAAGAATGGTCAGACCGCTTCGAACCGGACTTCGACGGATCTGCTTGAAAACAACGGGTATCAGTCGCATGTAGCGGGTCATGATGCGTGCTCCGCGACTGCTTCGACAAGTTGACCCTTCTCCAGATGGAGCGTGGTCTTTGCCCAGTCGGTTGTCCTGGGATCATGAGTCACCATGATGATGGTTCGACCATCTTCCTGATTGAGCCTTGCAAGCAGGTCCATGATGGCGGTTCCGGTTTCACGATCCAGATCACCGGTAGGTTCATCTGCAAGCAGGATCGTGGGTTCAGTCACGATGGCTCTTGCGATGGCAACGCGTTGCTCTTGTCCACCGCTGAGTTGTCTGGGGTAGTGAGCATGGCGATCGGAGATGCCGACAGCTTCCAATGCTGCCGTGACACGATCATGTCGTTCACGGCGTGTGAGATCATGCAGAAGCAGAGGAAGCTCGATGTTCTCGTAGGCAGTGAGCACAGGTACGAGGTTGTAGAGCTGGAAGATGTAACCCACATGCTCTGCTCTCCATTTGGCAAGAGCGGCACGTGAACGGTTCTCGATGGCTTCCCCGCCGATCAACAGAGTTCCTGCAGTCGGCCGGTCAATACCGGCCAGCAGATTCAGAAGCGTTGTCTTTCCGGATCCCGAAGGTCCCATCAAAGCAACGAATCCACCGGATGCGATGTCCAGATCCAGATCCTTGAGTGGGGTGATTTCCTCGCTGCCACGGCGATAGGTACGAGTGAGTTTTCTGCATTCAATCAGTGACATCTCATTCCACCTCCATTTTCACGTTCTGGCCATCAGTGACGTCATCAAGAACGATGCGATCACCGGCAGCCAGTCCCGAGATGATTTCAATCCAGCCATCCACTTCACCGGGACCGGTTTTGACACTTCTTTCACGAACCACGCCACGGTCACCTTCCATGTTTTCGATGACCATCACCTTGTCTCCATCCTTGATTCCATCACGGGGGACAAACACACGTGAAATTCGTCGTGTTTCGCCACTTTCCACGGCTGGTTGCAGGATGCGTACACGAGCCAGCATGTCTGGCTTCATCAATCTGGAGGGATCATCAATATGGATCTTGGCTTCGACCGTGTTCTTCTGAAGATCCGCACGATGCACGAATCGCGTGATTTTTCCCTGAAAGATCTTTCCTGGAAGAACATCAACGACGATCTCGGCGGGGTGACCTACCCCAACGCGTGCTGCTTGTGCCAGGGGAATATCTGCTCGGACTTGCAGGTTCTCTGGATCATAGAGGTGCACGATATGGGCACCATGCTCACCATTGCCGAAATTAACGACGCTGCCAGGTGAAGTGAGTCGTTCCATCACAATGCCATCAATGGGGCTACGTACGATCATTCTGTCAAGCCTGAGTTGGACCGTGTCTCGCACGGCTTGTCCTTCAGCAAGAAGTGCTTTGGCATCCATGACCATGGCCTGAAGGATGGCTTCCTCGAGTTGGAGTTGCTCCACATCCGCAACAGCAGCTTCAAGTTTCTTCGCCAATCTCTGGACAGGGCCTGCGGCTACAGCACCACTTTCAACAAGTTTTTGCTTCCGTCGAACCTCATCTTCCAAGGCATGCTGGTTGGCAAGAGCTTCCTTGACTCGAGCTGGAAGCTGAGCGAGGTTCGCCTCAGCGAGGGCAAGGTCTGCACGCAAGTGTTCTACAAAGGCGTCGGTTTTCTTAAGCTCGAGCTTGGCTTCATCATCAACGAGTTGTGCGACAGGCTGTCCCTGCTTGATCTCTTCGCCTTCAAGAACAAGAACGTCCTGGACGATTCCCTCGGTCAGCGCTCCTGCATAGACACTGAAGGGGTCGGCTTCTACCCACCCAGGTGCCTGCACGACCTCTGGTTCTGATTCTCGTTGCAGAGGTTCATTGGTCTCGACCTGGCGTATGACGACAGCTACAGCACGAACCGTGCTGGCAGGTCTCAACGCTGACCAGCTGGCTAGTACAAGTATTGCGACTGCTGCCAGGATGACCAACATCGGAAACCCGATTCGCAGCATCCATTTTCGAGCTGGCATGGGAATCTGCTGGTTCATGAGGAATGCTCCTTGGCAGCCTTCTCAGGGCGTGCCTCAATTTCAAACTCAGGAACGGCATCCTTTGTCATGTCGAAGCTGCCACCAACGGCCTGGCGCAGCATGCACATGGCCTGCATGGTCTTGAATTCCATCAAAACAAGTTCCCGTTCGACTTCAATTCGCTGGCGCTGTGTCAGCAATTGAGTGTTGAGGCTGACCTCGCCTTCTGCATATGCAGAATCACTGCGTTGCTGAGCATTGATAGCGGCATGCAACTGGCCATAACGAATAATTCGTGCACGTTCCTTGGCGTCGAGCAATTGGTTGAAGCTTGTACGGACTTCACGCTGGGCATTCTCACTTGCCGCCAGGAGTTTCATTCGGGCCTGTTCGAGCCTGGCCTTCTGCATGGCGATGGCGGGATCGCCGTTATCAAGGATCGGAATAGTGATCGCGGCTCCTGGAAGGATGCCTTCACGCCCAGAAAAACTTTTCTGGTAGCTGACATTGATTCCAATTTCCGGGAATCGACGTGTCTTTGCCAGGCCAAGTTCTGCTTCGATTTGCCGTACGGCTTCGAAGGAAGCGGCCACATCCAATCGACCGATGGCTGCCAGTTCGAGCAGTTGTTCTTCGTCTTCCGGGATGTTCCACTTTGGGGGCAGGTCGCCAATGGCGATCCAATCAATCGAAGCGTCAGGGCGCCCCATTGTTCCCAGCAGTTCAAGCTTGGCTTCTGTCAGTGCGTGTTTGCTGGCTACTGCTGAAGCAACAGCCTGCTCATGATCAACAAGGGCTCGATCAAGATCAAGCTCAGCCAGTTCACCGGCTTGCCGCATGGCATCAACGAGATCGATCGTTTTCTGTGTGATCTCCACGTACTGCTCATCAAGCACAAGTGTTTCCTGGGCAGCCAGAACGGCCGCCAACTGGATTCGTGTCTTGGCCAGGACGATCACGCAACGTTCCGCGGCCTTGTAGACGGCCGCACGAAGTTCGGCTTCAGCAGCATCGACACGCCATGGATTCTTCCAGAGCCAACTCAGCATCTGAATTCCCTGCACCATCATCGGGGCTCCAGCGAGGCCATCGATGGCGATACCGATGCCAAAGGCAACCGTGGGATTTGGCGGCAGGCCTTGCTGTACGTATTGAGCGCGACGTTCCACGATGACAGCAAGTGCTGTTCGAAGAGTAGGGTCCCCCTGCAAGGCTACAGAGACTGCAGCATCGTAGTCGAGGGGGTCTTGCCCATTCCATGCAGGGCTCTCTCCCTGCACGGGCAACGCCCAGGCATCGGAGGGATCCAGGTTGCCGGAAATACGACGAGCCATGTCGGCCGTCAGATTTATTTCTCGATCAGCATTCAGGCTGGCGCAGCCTGTACACAGCAGCATCACAACCATGAATGCAATGGAGATCGTCAGAATGTATGTACCGCTTCCGGTTCTTGGTGAAGTCATGATCTTGGTTTCTCATCAGGAGTCCATGCAGGCAACGCGCACGACATCGCGCACGCGGTTCAATGAAAGACAGTGATGAAAAACTAGACCTGCAGGATCACGTTGCCACGCAACATGCCAGGGGAGCAGGCAACGGGCGGGGGATCATCCCATTGGATCGTGTCGGCATCGATCTGAAGCCAGGCATCCTGTTCGAAAGAGAACAGGCTTTGATCCAGGGGAGATCCGATCGTGTCGACTGGAGGCGTCCAGTCGAAGGCATTGGATGGTGCCTTGAGGCAGCATTGGCATGTGATACCGACGCATGGATCAGCCGGTGGGTTGTCTTCAGGTGCGGCCTGACAATGAGAGCTGCTGCAACAGGAGGCAACTTCCATGATTGGTTCGACATCGCAACAGCTTGCGCCGCTGGCACTGTTGATCATGCAACAGCACAGTGGCATCGCTACTGCCAGAAGCAGTGCGGTGATGCGGTGAAATAGACCTCTTCGATATCGATTCATGGACATTCCAATGTACGACTGCTCAGCAGTAGAAGCAAGAAAAGCCTGCCTATTGTGGTTTTCTAAGTGTTTCAGCGTGCTTACAGTCGGAGATTACCGGCCTCGAATCGCCAGAGGGAGCCTATTTACTCCCGCTCCGATCGTCGCCGCTTGAGCTCTGAATCGATGAAACCATCCAGATCCCCGTCCAGAACAGTCTGGGGATTGCCAACTTCGTGATTGGTTCTGTGGTCCTTCACACGATTGTCGTAGATCACATAAGAGCGAATCTGGGTTCCCCAGCCACGATCAACCTTGCCGCCTGTTGCGGCATCAAGTTCGGCCTGTCGGCGTTCCTCTTCTATTTGCTCCAGCTTGGATTGCAGGATCTGCATGGATTGCCGACGGTTCTGCCCCTGATCACGGAAGGTTGATGAGACAACCATGATTCCGGTTGGCTTGTGAACAAGTCGGACAGCGGATGCCACCTTGTTCACGTTCTGGCCGCCGGGTCCTGAGGATCTGGCGAATGTCGTGATCTCAAGTTCATTCTCATCGATGGTGACATCTGATTCCTCAAACTCAGGAATGACGTCAACAGTGCAGAAGGAGGTCTGTCGCTTGCCCTGTGCATTGAACGGGCTTACTCGTGCAAGCCGGTGCGTGCCTCGCTCGCATGACATGTAACCGAACGCCAGGGGACCCTTGAGGTGATAGGAGACCTCGGAGATCCCGACTTCCGAGCCGTGTACCTGAGAGATCTGTTCGTACTTCCAGCCCTGTTGATCCCACCAGTAGCGGTACATGCGGTCCATCATGGCCGCCCAGTCGTCGGCATCATTGCCACCATCACCTGCCTGGATCGCCACGAAACAGTTTCGATGATCGTGCTTCCCGGAGAGCAGAGACTGCAATTCGACCTTTTCCATGCGGCGGGTCAGTTTGTGGAGGTTGCCATCGACTTCAGTCAAAAGTTCCGTGTCATTCGCCTCGCGGGCCAGTTCATAGCCGACCTGGGTGTCTTCGAAATCGGTGATCACTGATTCCAGACCCTCTGTCTGGGCCTTCAGGAGCTTGAATTCGGAGATGACCTTCTGAGCGGCCTCCTGGTTGTTCCAGAAGTCCGCTTCGTTCATCTTTTCCTGAAGTGCATCACGATTTTCGACCTTGTTGTCGTAGTCAAAGAGAGTCACGGATGGTCAAGATCCGCGCCTCGAGGTCGTCAAGCACTGGTTGATGAGCGTCATAATGCATGGCTGGTGAGTGTACCGCAGACAAGGGCAGATCGTTTCTGCCCCAGTTGGTGACTGGCGGTATCCTCCCGGTCATGGAGACCACGATGACCAACGCGATGAATCTCTCTAAGCGTGCCCTCGGCGTGCCCACCTCTCCCACGCTGGCTATTACTGCACGGGTCAAGGAGCTCAAGGCGGCCGGTGAGGACATCATCGGATTTGGGGCAGGGGAGCCGGATTTCGGTACGCCTCAGGTCATCTGTGATGCTGCGGTGGAATCCCTGCGTGCCGGGCAGACCAGATACGCTCCGACACCGGGTTCGCCAGAAGCCCGCGAGGCCATCGCAGCCAAACTACGAACAGAAAACGGCATCGATTGTTCTGCCAGTGACATCATCATCAACAACGGGGCCAAGTTCACGGTCTATCTTGCGCTTCAGGCGATTGTGAATCCCGGTGATGTAGTCCTGCTGCCTACCCCGGCCTGGGTCTCATACAAGCCCATGATCGAGTTGGCAGGAGGGGTGGTGCGGGAAATTCCTGCAGGTCCTGACTCGGACTTCAAGATGACAGCCCCGCAGCTTGAGCAGGCGCTTGATGGTCAGGTACGGGCCATCATCCTCAACAGCCCATCCAATCCATGTGGAACGATGTACACGCCAGATGAGGTTCGTGCACTGGCGAAGGTCCTGCAATCTCATCCTGATGTCGCCATCATTGCTGACGAAATCTATGAGCGGCTGGTCTACACGGACGAGCCTTATCTTTCGATGGCAAGTTTGCCGGAGATGGCCGAGCAGACGATCACGATCAACGGATTAAGCAAGACATTTGCCATGACTGGTTGGCGAATCGGATATGCCTGTGCCCCTGGCCACAAGGGTGAGGTGATCAAGGCAATGACCAGACTTCAAAGCCAGATGACCTCTTCAATAACTAGTTTTCTGATGACCTCAATACCCGCTGCACTTCAGAAAGCCACTGCGGAAGTCCAGGCCATGCGGGAGACGTTTGCCAGTCGGGCAAAGCTCATCCATGGTCTGGTCAGTCAATGGCCCGGCGTTACCTGCCCGCAGCCAACGGGGGCCTTTTACATCTTCCCGGACATCTCCGGTTGCTTTGGCAAGACCTCAGCTGGTGGCGTCAAGATCAAGGCGGCCATGGATTTTGCCTCAGCCCTTCTTGATGAGGCTCGCGTGGCGGTCGTCCCAGGGGAGGGCTTCCTTGGGTGTGGTGCCAACCATGTCAGGCTCTCCTTTGCCTGCTCTGAAGAAGACATCAACAGAGGCTGCCAGAGGGTCCGAGAATGGTTGGATCAGCTGACCTGAGGCCTGTAAAATCAGGGATTCCCCCCTGGAAGCCTCTTTTGGGGCTTGTTTGGCCCTTCCAGGCATCAAGTCTCTCGCGTGGGTGGCTGGTGGACGC
The DNA here is from genome assembly GCA_029242715.1 of Phycisphaerales bacterium. Lineage (GTDB taxonomy): Bacteria > Planctomycetota > Phycisphaerae > Phycisphaerales > SM1A02 > UBA1668. The sequence goes on along the minus strand of JAQWTL010000029.1, from coordinate 43,768 downwards.
TACACTGCGTGATTCAATTAGCAAAGCACCAGAACTAGGAGGGGGCCAATGAGGCCCCGACGAGGATTTCATGAGCCTCACCGTTGAACAAACACGAGAAATCGTGAACGAGCACAGTCGTGGCGAAAAGGACACCGGTTCACCCGAGGTCCAGATTGCCATCATGACGATCCGTATCCAGCAACTCACCGAGCACCTCAAGGTCGCGAAGAAGGATCACTCCTCACGTCGCGGTCTGCTGATGCTTGTGGGTAAGCGCAACCGATTGCTCCGCTACTTGTCGCGGACACGGCCTGCTGAATATCGGGCGCTCATCAAGAAGCTCGGCCTGCGAAAGTAGGCAGGCGAGCGAAAGCCAACTGGCCCGTTGCCGAAGATGACAGTCGGCAGTGGACAAGCACCAGTCGTTGTACTGATTCTTGTCTTCTGCCCTCTAAAAGATCGGCCCGCGGCCTCAAAACTGTCCGTATGCGAACAAATCGAGATACGGACCCGCATCGCCGATTCGTGTCGGCAGGAGAGTTTGAATAATGAAAGAATGTCATGTCGAGCGTGAAATCGGCGGACGCACAATGCGTATGGAGACCGGCCTTGTGGCCAAGCTCGCCAACGCTGCTGTCCTGATTTCACATGCTGATTCCACCGTGATGTGTTCGGCCATGCGGGCCAATCCCCGCCCAGGCCTGGACTTCTTCCCACTTCAGTGTGATTACCGTGAGCGAACGTCTGCTGGCGGCAAGTTCCCCGGTGGCTTCCGAAAGCGTGAAGGCGCCCCGAACGAGAAGGAAGTTCTCACAATGCGGATGATCGATCGCCCGATCCGTCCGCTGTTCCCTGATGGTTTCATTGACGAGGTTCAGATCCAGTGCTGGGTCATGAGCCATGATGGCCAGAATGACACCGATGTGATCGCCTGCACCGGTGCTGCGGCCGCACTGCACCTGACAGATTCTCCTTTCGAGGGGCCCGTCGCAACCGTTCGAGTCGGTCGCATCACGACTGAGCAGGGTGAGCAATTCGTTCTGAACCCCACGCAGGCCCAGATGGAATATTCCGACCTGGATCTCGTGCTCTCCGGCCATTGCGATGGCGTGAACATGATCGAAGTCGGTGCTGCAGAAGTACCGGACGAGGAGGTCTTGAAGGCCATCGAGTTTGGTTATGAGGAAGGCGTCAAGCCCATCCTCGAGATGATCAATGAACTGCGTGACAAGGCAGACGCACCTGAGAAGCGAGTTGGCGAACTCTCACTTCCACCGGATGACGTTGCTGAGAAGGTCAAGGCTGTTGCAGGCGATGAGATGACATCGCTCCGCAAGATTCCCGGCAAGACCGAACGTAATGATGCCGTCAGCGCCCTGCGAAACAAGGTTGTTGATGAGCACTTCGCACTTCCTGAGAATGCGTCCTACACCGAATACCGTGCTGCTGAGGATCGTCAGCGGTGGGCTCGTGAGGCTTTCCGTCAACTCGAGAAGAAGACCACGCGTCGCCTGATCGTAGATGAGCAGATTCGTGCAGATGGCCGTGATTACACGACCATTCGACCATTGCGTATCGAGACGGGAATGTTCCCCCGAACACATGGTTCCTCCCTCTTCCAGCGAGGCGAGACCCAGAGTGTCGTCACCTGCACGCTCGGCACCGGTCGTGATGAGCAGATCGTCGACGGCTTGATGCCCGAGTATGCCAAGAAGTTCTACCTTCATTACAACTTCCCGCCGTTCTGCGTGGGCGAAGCAGGTCGCATCATGGGACCCGGTCGCCGCGAGATCGGCCACGGCGCATTGGCGGAGCGTTCACTTCTGGGCATCCTGCCCGACGTGGATGATTTCCCCTACACCGTCAGAATCGTGAGTGATATCACCGAGTCGAACGGATCCTCATCAATGGCTTCCGTCTGCGGCGGTTGCATGGCTTTGATGGACGCTGGTGTCCCTATCAAGAACACTTGTGCAGGCATCTCCTGTGGCCGATTCAGCAATGATTCGGGCAAGGTCGTTCACGTCACCGACATCATCGGCGAAGAGGATTTCTTCGGCGACATGGACTTCAAGATCTCCGGTAGTCGTGAAGGCATTACCGGCATCCAGTTGGACCTGAAGGCACGTGGACTCTGGTTTGATGAGATCAAGCAGATCTTCGCGCAGTGCCTTGAGGGTCGCATCTGGCTCATCGAACAAATGGAAGCCGCGTTGAATGGTCCTCGTGAGAACATCTCACAGCATGCACCGCGCATCATCCAGCTCACCATCGATCCCGACAAGATCGGCAAGCTCATCGGCCCTGGCGGCAAGACCATTCGCAGCATCCAGGAAGGCACTGGTGCGAATATCGACGTCGACGATGATGGCACCGTCACGATCTCCAGCACCGACGGTGTTTCAGGTGACAAGGCCCGTGCCGAGGTCGAGGCCATTGCGGCTGAGATCCGCGTCGGATCCATCTACGAGGGCAAGGTTGTCTCAACGAAGGATTTCGGAGCGTTCATCGAGATCGCTACTGGAACCGACGGGATGTGCCACATCTCCGAGTTGGCTGATGGCTATGTCAAGAACGTCGATGATGTCGTCAAGATCGGTGACATCATCAAGGTCAAGGTAATCAACGTCGATCCAACCGGACGCATCAAGCTTTCTCGCAAGGCCATCCTTCTGGATGAGGCTGAGGAGAAGGGCGAAGGCGCCAAGGACAAGGAGCCTGTCGAGGCTTCATGATCGTCGGCTGAACAAGGAGGACCGGTCGTGGATGCGACCTGGTTCATCATCGGCATCGGAGCGGGCATGGTTGCGACCGTGCCCGTTCTGTTGTGGGCGCTGCGTCGGGCGACAAGGCGTGCCCGTGAAGCGGAAGGTGAATCACGACATAATCAGCGACTTGCTGAACTCGGTGCCATGACCAGTGGGTTGGCGCATGAGATCAAGAACCCCTTGTCCACGGTCGGTCTGAATGCTCAGCTTCTTCAGGAAGATCTTGCTCATCTCAAGATCGATGAAGATGAGCGTGGTCGACTGGTGAAAAGGATCGAAACGCTTCATCGTGAAGTAGATCGATTGCGTGGAATCCTCACGGACTTCCTTGAGTTTGCCGGAAGAATCAAGCTCGATGTCCACTCACAGGATGTGCGAAGCATCGTGGAAGATCTGGGAGATTTCTATCACCCACAGTGTGATCAGGCTGATGTCGTGATGCGATTGGATCTTCAGGAGACACCGGCGATCGCGAAGGTTGATGAGGGAATGCTGAAGCAGTCTCTTCTGAATCTCATGCTCAATGCTGTACAGGCCATGACTTCCAGTGAAGATGATGACTGCTCATCCGAACTCATCCTCAGGGTGGAATCAGATGATGAGCAGGTTCGCATTCAGGTGGTGGATACGGGGCCAGGGATTCAGGCCGATTTGCAGGAGGAAATCTTCCATCCCTATGTCTCGGGCCGGAAGGGCGGTACAGGTCTTGGGCTTCCCACTTCACGTCGCATCGTCGAGGAGCATGGGGGTCGGCTCGTAGTGAATTCCGAGCCTGGGCAGGGCACAGCCTTCACGATCCAACTGCCAAAGGCAGATCTTTGAATAGATCATTCTGATGTGGTTCGGGGAGGGGCGTCACTCGCCCAGCAGACTCTCACTGTCAACTACGGCTTGTGCGACGTCAATGAGAGATTTGCGATTGTTGCGGGCCTGCTTCTGCAGCATCCGCATGGCATCGGGCTCTTCGACTTCCTTGCGTTTGACGATGATCCACTTGGCTTGCTCGATGATCTTGCGTTGTTCGAGCCGTACACGGAGCTCTTCGGCTTCTTCATTCTGATCGGCCCAGTCCTGATAGCGGGCCCAGGCGACTTCCAGTCCGACATGGAGTTGATTTTTGGTCACGGGCTTGAGCAGGTATCCAAAGATGCCAATCTTGTTGCCGGCCTGCACATACTCGGGGTCAGAGTAAGCGGAGAGGATTACAACCGGGATCCCCAGTTCACCAAAGATCTTGTCAGCAGCTTCGAGGCCATCCACTTCCGGCATCTTGATGTCGAGTATCGCCAGATCTGGAGACTCCAGCCGACACAGGTCGACGGCGGTTTTGCCATTGCTTGCTGGTCCAATGACCTCGTAGCCGAGATCTTCGAGATTTGATTGCATGCCAGTGGCAATCAAGTGCTCATCATCAGCAACCAGAACACGTATAGGGCTCTCATCTAGGTGGCCATTAGACAGTTCTTGTTGATCTGATTTAGTCATCGGGGACATCGTCTTGCAGTCGCTTGGTGCAGGGGGCAACTCTTCTGGGAATTGCCAGTAATCATTGTAACCTCGAAAACAACGAGGTCCAAACAACTATCTATTCGCTCTTTAGCAGGTGTTCCCGGCGGTTAGTCGAGAAAATCTTTGGCCTTTAGCCGGTCCGGGACATAGACCTCGGTGACATATGAGATGTCTTTCGTGATGAGCGACTCGACTTCCATCTTGAATCCGTTGCCGAGCATGGTTCTGATTTCCTTCTGCCATGGCTTGCGGTCGAGGAACCATGGGTAATCGGCAATCTGTTTGGCTCGGGCAATATCACGTTCGTTCAACGCGATTCGAACATCGGATGAAAGTTCACACCGGTCGTAGTCATCAGAGCGAATGCCGATGAACTTGGCATCCGGGACAGCCATGCGTTCGCTTTCAAATGCGAGGTTGATCGAACCTTGCTTGATGACGCTGTAGATGTAGTGTCCCCATGGATCGCAATCGAGCAGACAGTAGATGGGAAGTCCCAACTCCTTGTTGAGCCTGGAGAGGAGCCGGCGTACACCACGAGGGGGTTGGCCTGAACCTTCCGTGAGAATGCAGTTGTGTTCTTCCCAGAACCTGTCCTCATTGAAACGGCTCCAGACAGTGTCCTTCTCGACATGAAGGACAAAGTCGGCTTCGCATTTCCCGAACTGGATCACGCTGGGCTCGCAGATGCTGGGAATGGCATAGCCGCCAGTCCCCATTCGCCGGCAGTTGATCTCATCACCATTATCAGTCACCGTAATGTTTCCGACCATGGTGCCACGCTTCTTCGCGAAGACATGAAGCTCTTCTCTCAGGCCATCGAGTGTGACTTCGAGATCCTCGAGAATGCCGTCCGATTCGGACTGTTCATTGAAGGTCTTCTCGTTCGTCCCCTCGATCGTGTGCAGTGACATGTAATACATGCCACGGAGGCTCAGGGTCTTGTCTGCGGCGATCAGATCCCGGCAACCCTTGGACAACAGGACGCCCTGCATGAACTTGCGGGCTTGGCCCACGTTGAAGAGTGTTCGTCGTTGGGTGTTCTCGCCCATTTCCAGGATTCGTTTCCGCTGATTGAACTTCATGTTCGAAACGGAACGTATGGGGATGTCCAGGAACGGATCTTTCTGTGCAAGGCTTGATTTGACGACTCCCTCAACCATCTTCTCGATCTTGGCGGTTGTTTCCTTGTCGCGTTTGGCGGACACGGTGCGTCCGACATTCTTGCGAGAAGATGACTTCTTCGTGGTCTTCTTCGTGGAAGTCTTTTTCTTCGTGGTCTTCTTGGCCATCAGGAAACTCCAGCCGGTTCTCAACTAGACCGGCGCGACGTCTTCTTTTTCTTCTTCCGAGCCTTGGTCTTCTTCTTGCCACGTGCCGAGGGGCTGGCCAGTCGAGTTGTCTCGAAAAGCTCGCCATTCATCTCATCATCTTCGCCGATGTCGGGTATGGCTTCCTCGATGATGATGACCTGCTCGTCGTCATCCAGTCGGCTGGTTTTTTCAACTATACGACCATCCTGGTCCAGTTGGGTGTCCGCTTCCGCGGTTTTGCGTGCAGCCTGTTTCTTCAAGGCATCGTAGACCTTCTTGGCATCAGTACCTGTAACGGATTCGCAGGCATTGGCGATCTCGCCAATGTATCGCTCGAAGACGCTGCGGCGTTCAGCTTCCTTCTTCATGCGAGTACGACGTCGCAGATAGATGCCAAGCTTGCGCCCGCATTCCTGCAGGGCAAGTTTCATTTCTTTTCGAATCTCGTCGTAGTCCGCAATGGCTTCCTTCGACTCACTTGTGAAGGGGACCCAGACGCTGGCCATGTGAATCAGCACGACAAGCGGACCTACAGGCATTCCGTTTCGTGGTTGAGAAAGCCCATAGTTCTTCCAGGACGTTTCCATGACGGCTTTGAATGAGGAACAGGCGGATTGCTGGTAAAGCAGCGGGACTCGGTTGGCAAAGCGCAGTACACGTGCAGACTCGTCTGAAGAAAGCTTGCCGCCAAAGGCAATGGCTACTTCGATCTGGAAAGGGTTGCCGCGGTAGACGGCGGGGGGCCTGGTGGCAGCAGAGAAGAATTCGGCTTTGACCTCTTTCAGAAGGCCGGCAAGCATCGCTCTGGAACCGATCGGGACCAGGCAATCCGTCGGCGGAGCCATGATGGTGGTGTCCTGAATCGCCTTGTACAGGGCTTCAGCTTCATCATGCCCCATGGTACTGATGCGCGTTCGTGGGGTCAGTGTCTTGGTTGTCTTCTTGGCAGCAACAGTGACCAGTTCGCTGGCTTTTCGCTGACCGACGCGAGAGAACTCATCCTGGAGGAAGGCGCTGACGCTTTTGGGATCAGTCCGTTCGAGCATCTGGATGAGCGTGCCCAGCTCAATCCCTTTGGGATGTGGCTTGATCTCCTTGGCCTCATCAGGAAGTTCATCAACGCCGCGAGGAAACTCGATGGTTTCGTTGGCGGGGTTCACATACACGAACCAGGCATGTGGGTTGGCGATAGCCGTCTGTTCAAGATACTCATCAACGGATTGCTTGCCCTTCTGGTAGCGAGCCTCCAGTTCGATGGTGACCATCGTTCCATGGCCTTCGGGAAAATGCTTGTCAGCGTTTGGAACTTCCTTGTCTGAAACCACCTCGGGGCGGTTCTTGGAAGTATCAATCTTGAGTGTGACCTCATGAGCTGGCTTGCGTTTTGTCTTCGAAATGATCTTGAGAGGTTTGCCGGTGGTCATGAGGCCGTACATGCCAGCCGCAGAGATGCCGATACCCTGCTGACCCCGGGACATCTTCATTCGATGGAACTTTGATCCATACAGAAGCTTGCCGAAGATGTTGTCTATCTGCTTTCGAACAATGCCTGGTCCGTTGTCACGAATGGTGATCTTGAAGCGAGTCTCTTCAACCTGCAACAACGTGACCTGGATCTCCGGCAGGATGCCACCTTCTTCGCAGGCGTCCAGGGCATTATCAACAGCTTCCTTGACTGTGGTCAGCAGCGCTTTTCTGGGGTTATCGAATCCAAGCAGATGGCGATTCTTTGCGAAGAATTCGCTGACGGAGATTTCCCGTTGGCGTGAGGCCATTTCCTCCGCTGTTGCTCGACTCTTTCGCTTGGTTTTTGTTGCGGCCTTCGCCATGTCCCTGCGACCCGTGTCCATCCCTGGATGGGGGGAGCAATGCTGATTGGAGTCTCTGGCGAGCTTTCCGTGCCCGCCCCCTGACGCTGCCACTGTACCAAGCCAATCCAGGAAAGGTCTGGTTGGAGCATTCCAGGGCCCCGAGGATGGGATGATTTCGCTAGAATCCCTCCCTTTCGAGGTCGGATCGTCCGGCCCGAGGCAGCTACTGAAACCAGCCAGAAACTGGAGCCGAGAGACATGGAGACCACCCTCATCATCCTGAAGCCCGATGCCGTGCAGCGTGGGCTAGTCGGGCGAATCATCAGCCGTTTTGAGGAGAAGGGACTCCAGGTCGTCGGTGCCAGGCTCATGCAGATCTCACCGGAACTGGCTGCATGCCATTACGAATCCCACCAGGGCAAGCCCTTTTATGAGGGGCTGGTCAAGTTCATGACCTCTTCTCCGGTTGTCGTACTGGCGCTCAGGGGAGTTGGGGCGATCGCCATCTGCCGCAAACTCATGGGGGCCACCTTTGGCTCCAACGCCGAGCCAGGCACGATCCGGGGAGATTTCGGTGTCTCCAACAGCTTCAATCTCATTCATGGCAGCGACAGTCCAGAGGCTGCTGAGAAGGAATTGGGGCTCTTCTTCAAGGTCGAAGATATTCTTGAATGGAACCGGGCTTCAGAGGGTTGGATCTACGACCTCTCCGGCGATGAGCCTGAATAGGCCTTATAGAGCAGGCCTGGAATATCCGAAGGAAATGCCTGTAGGGCCTGCCAAGGGCTCCAGATCACATATCTAGTGATTTTGGATCAGTTTAAGGGCAGGAAAAAGGGCTTCAAAACGAACAATCCTCCCGGCGAAGCGTTCTAGTGGTGGCGGGCTGTCCGGATACCTCAGTGGTCTCCGGCTTGGGTGTCGTGTCAGACTCGTGGAGTCTTTCACGCAATGGCCCCGGGTCCGTCGAAGCGTCCTGTGTGTTGGGATGCCGTTTCGTCACGCCCACTGGGAGCCCCCCTCAAATGGCCAAGCGACAAAGTCCTCATCCTTCCAAACCATCTACAAGGCCCAACCAGTCAACTCGTCCAAGGCGGCCGGCTTCTTCCAAGAGAAAGCCGGGCCGACGAAGAATCAATGCTGCAGATCGCCGCAAGGCGATGGCGTTGCTGATCGAGCCGGTTTTCTACATGGATGCCGAGGCCTTCCATGGGCCTGATGCCCATCTGGACATCTTTGATAATGCTCCAGCTGTGATGCAGCCGGACACGGCCTGGTATCACCCGTTGATCAACCAGTCCGTTGCCTCGGATCAGTCTTCCAAGCCAGCCAAGAGTCAGGTGCTGACGGCTGCGGAGGAACGGATCCTCTTTCTTCAGTACAACTTTGCTCGATTCCGTCTGGAGCAACTGCGTCAGGAGATCGGTGACGATCGCCCTCGAGATTCCCAGGTTCGGCAGGTCTTTGACTGGTACGAGTGTTCAAGGAATCTTCGTACCCAGATTGCCGAATGCAATCTTGCTCTGGTTCTGGCCATGGCGAAGCGAGTCAAAGCTTCAGACCTTGATTTCGGTGACCTTGTCAGCGAGGGCAACATGGCGTTGCTTCGAAGCATTGACAAGTTCGATATCGAGCGAGGCTTCAAGTTCTCGACCTATGCCTGCCGTGCGATTCTCAAATCCTTCTCACGTCTGGGAATGAAGCAGAGCCGCTATCGCCAGAGGTTTCCAACCGAGTTCGATCCGCTCCTTGAGAAATCCAACGAGCCTGCCGAGCGGCGGCGCGAAGATGAAATGGAACGAGCTGCTGAAGCAGTTCACGTGATCGTTCAGAACACGGCGGATCTGACCGACATCGAGCAGGAGGTCATCCATCACCGTTTCGGGATGGACGCTGGTGCCCATGGTCGACGTCTGACACTGGCCCAGGTTGGATCCTTGATCGGCCTCACGAAGGAGCGGGTCAGGCAGATCCAGAACCGGGCCCTCGAAAAACTCCGGGACACCTTGTCCGAGCGGTATCTCCCAACTTCTGATCGTGATACTCCCGAACCTCTCTTCATTCCCAACTGAATGGCCCTTGGCCATGCCTGAATGAATGCTCTCTCCTCAGTGACGCCCCGCCGTGTTTGCTTCGCGGCGGGGCGACGCGTAGCATCGACGTTGTAACCTCACGTTCACTCGTCGGAGAGTCTCCAGCATGCCGCAGTCAACGGGTCGGAAGGCAACTGCCGGCTGCAGTGGGAGTGAAGTTTCTCTCCCAGTCGTGGAGGGATCCCGCCCCGTCGGTGGCCCCCTCAAGCGGAACAACCGGATGGGTCGTCGGCGTGCCATCATTCTGGTGCTGGTGCAACTGGGGATCATCGCCCATGTCGTCATCTGGGTCCTCAGCCGTGAATACGGCTGGTTTGATGGTCGGACCATCACACCCATCGAACCTTCCGAAAGCATGGAATTTTCCAAGTACGGGGTGATCAATGCAGGGCTGATCTTCTTTGTTCTTGCATTGCTTTCAACACTCATTCTTGGTCGCTGGTTCTGTGGTTGGGGTTGCCATGTGGTGATGCTTCAGGACTTCTGTCTCTGGATCATGCGACGTTTCAAGGTTCACCCAAGACCATTCCGATCGCGTCTGCTGCTCTGGGCACCGTTTGTCCTTGCGGTTTACATGTTCATATGGCCGATTTTCTATCGGTTCGTGATTGCGCCATTTACACGTCCGGATCTGGAGTGGCCAGGGATCACCACGCACCTGACTACGACGGATTTCTGGTCAACCTTTCCAGGGGTATTTGTCGGCATCATTTTTCTTGGTGTCTGTGGATTTGCCACGGTCTATGTTCTTGGGGCCAAGGGCTTCTGTACATATGGCTGTCCATATGGCGGATTCTTTGCGCCCGTTGACAAGGTGGCGCCCATGCGGATCAGGGTGACAGATGCCTGCGAAGGGTGTGCACATTGCACGGCAGTCTGCACATCAAATGTGCGTGTTCATGAAGAGGTGAAGGCCTGGGGCATGGTGACCGATCCAGGTTGCATGAAGACAATGGATTGTGTGGCCAACTGTCCAAAGGAGGCCCTCTATTTTGGATTTGGAAAGCCGGCGATAAAACGCAGTTCCGTTCAGCGTGCCGAGCCTCGGCCTCGCAAGTGGGATCTCTCGATGACCGAAGAGGTCGTGCTGGCCATCCTTTGCATCATCCTCTTTTGGTCATGGCGTGGGCTCTACGCATCCATTCCGATGTTGATGGCAATTGGTATCGCCAGTGTGCTGACTTGGATGTTCTGGCGAGGTTGGCGATTGCTGAGGGATCAGAACGCCAATCTGCACCGATGGCGAATGAAGTATCAGGGGCGGCTTCGACTGCCTGGATATGTTTTCATCATCATCACGTTCATACTCCTGTTGATGTCTCTTCAGGCGCTGGCCATACGTTCTGCAACCTGGAACGGAGATCGACTTCTGAAGCGTGTGGACATGCCTGTTCGCATGGCACTTGATCCTGCCAGACCAGAAACCACAACAGCAGAGGTGAGAGATGCGAAGTCCGCATTGGCTTCATATCGATTCGCCTCCCGGTTTGATAGCGGAGGCATTGGATTTGCCAATGATCCCAATGTGCTTCTGGCTTCTGCGAGGCTCCACCTGATTCTTGGCAATCCGGAACGTGCCCTTGAACTGCAGGAACAGGTGCGGGAAACCACCGGCGCGATGCAATCTGTTGAATTGGTCGTCCTGAGTGTCAAGACAACCCTCGAGCCTCTTGAAGATGTTCAACGATTCGAAGATCAGACACTGGAATCTCATCCGGAATGGCTGGATTTCCGAGTTGCTGCCTTGGACCGTGCACTATTGAACGGCGATCAGGCCCGTGCCTATGAGCTCATCCAGTCAGGTCTCGAGGAACAGCCAGGTGCATTGTCATTGTTGCAAAGGCAGGCCATTCTTCTGCTCCAGGAAGGGAAGATCAAGGAAAGCATCAAGATCATGCATCGCTACCTCGAGCTTGCTCCAGGAGATGCGCTTGCCTGGGCGACATTGGCCAGGACATTGGTATTGGATAATCGAAGAACCGAGGGAGATGACGCGATTGCCAAGGCGCTCTCGTTGGCACCGACCAATCGAGTTGTCGTGATGGAGGCCATCGGCTACTACCTGGAGACTGGCAGGATGTCCCAGGCAAGGCAATTGGAATCACGTTTGAACCAGTCGGTCCAATGACCCGACTCCACATCAGCTCTTCTTCAATTCCTCACAGAACAGGTCACTGAGGGCCTGAGTGGATTCTGCAGCGAAGGCCTGGCGACGAAAACCGGGGTTGGCCATCAATCGACTGATCGCACCAAGCACTTGAACATGATCAGTGATGGCCTCTTCAGGTGACAGCACCAGCACGATGAACTGGACCGGCTTCCGGTCAAAGGATTGGAAGTCGATGGGCTGTGGCGGAACACCCATGGCGATAATGAGTTTTTTCAGAGTGGGGCACCGGCCATGAGGAACAGCCAGCCCTTCACCGATCCCCGTGGTCCTCTGCATTTCCCGTTCCCAGACGACCTTCGCGATTCGGTCGACATCGTCAACCATGCCGAGTTCAGCAAGGTGCTCTACGAGTTCAATGATGGCGCCTTGACGATCACTCGACTGCATCGGTATGCGGCATACTTCAGGTGAGATAAGTTTCAAGAGGTCCATGCAGCTTTTCCGGTCCCGGGTTCTCTAGGAAAGCGGGGAAGTGTACCGGCCCGGATCCAATGCAGCGAACTCATCTCGCCAAAAGGGCGTGATAACTGCCATCGTGATAACTCGTGGCGGGATCACCAGGAAGGCTCCTGGGCATGAGCATTCGTTCTGATTCAATCTTGAAACGATGCCAGTGTTCGAGCCAGCCAGCCTGTTCCTGATTTTCTTGGGGATCCAGGCTGCAGGTGGCGTAGAGGATTCGACCTGAGGGACTCAGCAGGGGCAGGGCATCAGCCATGATCTGCCGTTGCCGACCGACCAGATCAGAGATGGCTTCAGGTGTAAATCGATATCGGGCTTCGGGTCTTCTGGCCAGTACGGCCGTATTACTGCAGGGCACATCGAGAACCAGCAGATCTACTGCACCCAGGAGATTTTCAAATCGGCCAAAGCTGCAAACTTCCACGTTCGAGCAATCCGCAGTTGATGACTTGAGGTCATCGATGAGCTTGCGATCAATATCTGTAGCAATGATTCGGCTCTTGGGGTGATGCTTCGACAGAAGTCTTGTCTTGGTTCCCCGACCAGCACACATGTCGAGAATGCAATCGAATTCAAGGCCAATCGTTGCGCGGACAGGATCAGCTGATGCCGGATCCTGGACGAGTGTTCCGGGGCAGGCCTGAATCACTTCGCGAATACCGTGGCCAGATCGAACAACGCGAAAGCCTGGTAGTTCATGGGGATCTGTCATGGAATCCAGGTCATCGCAATCTGCGGCTGTAATGATCAGCGGCGCGTCGGTAATGCCATGAAGCGCAAGTCGACGTGTTTCAGATTCATCGTAGGATTTCTGCCAGTGTTCAAAGAGTGCAGCGGGGCAGCTTGATTGCTGTTGCAGTCTGGTGCTTGCATCCTTGGAGAACATCGGCTTGGTCAATTCAATGCCGCTGCCGTCCGAACGGAGGACGATGTCCGGGCGATCAGGATCAGCCTGTTCGATGCGACCTTTTCGGAGATCACAGATTCGCCGGAGAACGGCATTGACCAGGCCTGCTGCACGCGGTTGGCTTCCAGCTTTGATCCACTCGACAGTTTCATTGAGTACGGCATGATCCGGTATTCGATCCATCAGCAGCAGTTGAGCACTGCCACCCAACAGCGCCGCACGGACGACTGGTTTCAATCCCTGCCATGAATCTCGAAGATGGGGTTCGATCAATGCCTGAAGGGTCAGCCACCGTAGAGTCACCTGGTGGTCGATTGCATTGGCCAACCGGGCATCACGATCCGAAAGTCCTGTCCGATCGATTACTCGTCGGTGCAGGTCAGGAAAAGCGATGACCCGTTCAGCCAAGGCGGCATAAGCCGTGGCACGTGCAGTCATATGCGTAGTTCCAGTGTTGGCACTCAGACGCTCGCGGTTGCACGTTCAACGGCAGTCTTGAGTTCGGAGGTGCGATCTGTTCGTTCCCATGAGAACGTGCCAGGCCCACATTCGTCTGCCTTGCGACCGAAGTGGCCGTGGGCGGCAGTGTGCTTGTAGATGGGCTTGAGCAGATCCAGAGTTGTAATGATGCCCTTGGGCGTCAAGTCGAATACTTCCGCGACAGCCAGGGCCAATACGGATTCATCCACCTTTGCGGTACCCATGCAGTCCACCAGAATCGAAGTGGGTTCCGGTACGCCGATTGCGTAGGAGAGCTGCACTTCACAGGTCTCGGCCAGTTCCGCAGCCACGATGTTCTTCGCGATGTAGCGTGCCATGTAGGCACCACTGCGATCAACCTTGCTGGGATCCTTGCCGGAGAAGGCGCCTCCGCCATGACGGCCACGGCCTCCATAGGTGTCGACAATGATCTTGCGGCCAGTCAACCCGCAGTCACCCAGCGGACCACCGACTTCGAACTTGCCAGTCGGATTGACATGAACCGTGATGTCTTCATGCCACCAGTCGCCAAGAACCGGCTTGATGATGTGTTTGAGCACCTCATCATGCAGACCATCTTGTTTTTCGTTCCATTCAGGTCCATGCTGCGTGGACAGGACAACCGTATCGATTGCCTGTGGATTGTTGCCGTGGTATCGGACCGTAACCTGTGACTTGGCATCGGGTCGCAGATGCGGAATCGTATTGTTGCGACGGATTTCTGCATGCTGCTCGACGAGCCGGTGTGAAATCTCAATGGCAAGCGGCATCAGGTTTTCGGTATCTCGACAGGCGAAACCAAACATGATGCCCTGGTCGCCAGCGCCCTGTTGCTCATGGAGACCTTCACCTTCAGTGACACCCTGCGAAATGTCAGGGGACTGCTTGTCGAGAGAGACCAGGACGGCACAGGAATCAGCATCGAAGCCCATTGCTGCATCCGTGTAGCCGATGTTCCGGACGGTTTCCCGGACGACACTGGGGATATCAACATAACCATCGCATGTGACTTCACCTGCAATGACGGCCATGCCGGTTGTCACCATCGTTTCACAGGCGACCCGTGCATTGGAATCCTGAGCAAGCATGGCATCCAGGACGGCATCAGAGATCTGATCGGCCATCTTGTCAGGATGTCCCATGGAGACGGATTCAGAAGTGAACAGGTAGCTGCGTTCAGTGGTCATGTGTCTTGATTCCCTGGGGCCCGGTTGAAATGCGGTTGCCAAGGCCTGATTGTAGTGCTTGGGGGCAGGTTCAACAATCCTTGGAGATGGTGTGCACAGCTGTTTCGGCTGGGGCGTGGGGGGGTAACATGTGGGCAACAGGGATTTGCCCCGGAGACCACCATGGACGTCCAAATGGAACTGTCCCGAATCTTCATACGTGAGCTGGAGGATCTTCAGATCATCGAGCTCACCGAGGTCAATGGTGACCGTGCGTTTCCCATTGTGGTCGGGATCAACGAGGCGTTTGCCATTGAACGACGTCTCAAGGGGGTATCCGTTCCACGCCCACAGACCCATGAACTTCTGGACAATGTGATGCAGGCAATGGGTGGGACTTTGGATCGCATCCTGATACATGAGTTGAACGAGGGTACGTTCTACGCCATGTTGTGCATGCGTCAGGATGATCGAGATGTCCAGGTAGATGCTCGTCCCTCCGATGCGATCGCCCTTGGTGTGGCAACTGGCGTTCCAATACTTGTCAGCGAGCATGTACTCGAGCAGATTGAAAAGGATGGAGGGCTTCCTCCAGATTTCAAGATGCCCGATGCGGAAGACGAAGAGCAGCCGCCATGGTGATGACCGATTCTTCCTCAAGGGATTCAGGCCCCAATACCCTTCCCGATCCACGCCTCCAGGCGACTGTGACCGATGAGCAGGGCATCGGCGGCCGTTTCCGTGTTCATAACGACGAGTTTCATGTCGAGGAAATTCCTCTCTTTGAACCATCAGGTAATGGCGAGCACCTGTATCTGCGAGTTCTGAAGGAGGGCATTTCGCACCGAGACATGATCGGGCGAGTGCTCAATGCCTTCGAATTGCCCGAGTCGGCCATCGGATATGCCGGAATGAAGGACCGTCGGGCTGTGACCCAGCAGACGATCTCGATCCATACGGATCGTCAGGACTTGCCGAATCTCGATGAACAAGGCATGCATCTGCTCTGGGCGGATCGACATGATCACAAGTTGAGAAATGGCCAGCTCCTCGGTAATCGTTTCAACATCAAGATTCGCGAAGTTGATCCGCTTGATGGGCCGCGGGCCTGGAAGATTCTGCAGGCACTTGCCGAGAATGGATTGCCCAACGCGTACATGAGCCAACGGTTCGGATACCGGTTGAACAATCATCGTCTTGGTGCCGCCTGGCTGACAAATCGATGGACCGATCTGCTGGATGAGTGGCTTGGAACGGGCGGAAGCCCCTACCCTCCATCGGAAGTAGACGTACGCAATGACTATGACGCTGGTCGATACCAGCAGGCCAGCAAGGCAAGCAGCCGCGAGTGGAGAGCGGAGAAGGTGGCTCTTGAAGCCCTGGCCGGAGGCGCATCACCAGCCAGGGCGTGCAGTGCCGTACCCTCGGTCATCAGGAAGCTCTGGATCGACGCCGCCCAGGCTTCGATCTTCAACAGGTTGTTGTCTCAGCGCATGCGTGATGGAACCATGGGTGACTTGCTTGATGACGATATTGCATGGGATCACGGGAAAGGTCGATGGTTCCGCCAGCATTCCTCGGATATGAAACACGAGCAAATGCTGGAAGCCATACAGAAGATCGATGTATCAGCAACTGGTCCACTACCGGGCCGTCGAATGCCATCACCTGGCTCCATGGTCGATGAAATGGAAAGACAGGCGGCTGTGAATGCCGGTATTGACTGGGACCTGATGGTAGAAGGAGGGGGCGCCCGTCGTGGTAGTCGCCGCCCTCTGCGTGTGCCTGTCCGGAATCACAAGCTGGATGCGGGCACTGATGAGCGAGGCTCTTACATCCGGGTGGAGTTCGAGTTGCCAAAGGGTGCATACGCCACGGGGGTACTTGCCGAGATCATGGGGGCTGATGTCGTCGAGGAACGTGGCTGGTTACCCAGCATTGAAAAGTCGGGACAGTGACTCGGTTCTTCGCGGCCGTCGGATGTCACGAACGCCTGGCAGCAAAGAAATCACGAAGCAGGCTGACACAATCATCAGCAAGCACGCCACCGATGACATCAAGTCTGTGGTTGAGTCGTTCATCAGTCGGGATCTCATAGAGTGTCCGACAGGCCCCCGCCTTTGGATCATCTGCTCCGTAGACCAGCCGCTTGAGTCGTGCGTTGACCAGCGCTCCGGCGCACATCGGGCAGGGTTCCAGCGTGACAGCCATGGAGAGTCCATTCAATCGCCATTCGCCCAGTTGCTGTCCAGCATTTCTGATGGCAACGATCTCTGCATGTGCAGAAGCGTCATGGTTTGTTTCTCGCAGATTCCATCCTTCTGCAAGGCAGTGCTCACCGTCGTAGATGACAGCCGCAATCGGTACTTCGCCTGAGACTGCAGCACGACGTGCCAGGTCAATGGCACGCTGCATCATGATCAGATCGATGTCAGTTGGACCGTTGTCCCCGGATTGCGGCTGCATCACGAAGCTTCCGTATCAAGATCACGTCCACCAACTCTGGAAGCCGGCAGCAGTCTCAGCAGGAGAATGCCCAGTTCGTAGAGCAGGTAAAGCGGGATCAGCATCATGAACATCGAGATCACGTCTGCTGGGGTCGTCAGAGCAGCGAGAATGGCACACCCGAGCAGGGCATACTTTCGCTGCTTGCAGAGCCATTCAGGTGTGGCAACGCCAATCCAGCCAAGGAGCAGGATGACCAGTGGCATCTGAAAGGCCACAGTGATACCCAGCAGCAGAAGCAGGACGAAGTTGATGAATGATGTCAACTGGAAAACCTGTGAGACAACAGCATCTCCCTGGAGGGGGACGCTGAGAATCTGCAGTGAACCAGGCGTGCTTGTTCCAACAGCCATTCGAAGCGTGGCTGTTTTCGGATCAAACCATGCCTGACCCAGGTGTGCTGCTTCAGGAGGTGTTTCCATAACAGGTATCGTGGCCGCCCCGGACGCCATGGCGTCCGGTTGAATCATCGGGATCAGATCAGGTGACATGTCCACACCACTTGTCAATGACATGAGGACATGCAACATGATGGGCAGCATGATCACATACATGATCAGGAGCCCGGCGACGGTGAGGATCACGCTTCCCGGAAAGAGAATGTGGATGTAGCGGCGTTCGCTGGGGTAAAGCCCGGGGGCAATGAACAGCCAGACCTGCATGATGATCCAGGGAATTGAAACCACGATGGCGAAGATCACACTGAGCTTGATCTTCATCAGAAGGAATTCAGGCGGGCTGAGTACCTGCACCTGCTGGGGATATCCGTTCCTCTGCTGAACTTCGAGCAGTGGTTCAAGGAGTATCTCCACCATGCCATCGCTGAACATGAACAGCACCAAGGCAAGGGGGATCGGCACGACCAACGCCAGGATCAGGCGTTTGCGAAGATCCTCCAGGTGATCACCCAGAGGCATCGTGTAGGTCTTCGGGTCATGTGGTAGATCAAACATACGTGTCATCTCATCGTACCCGCCTGATGCATTGGCTGATCGCTCCCTATACTGCTTGCCCCGGGAAACCGGTGGGAGCACGATCGCCATGGCTGACGACAAGGACTATTACGACATCCTGGGCGTCGGACGGACCGCTACAGATGATGAGATCCGGACCGCCTTCCGGAAGCTTGCCAGGCGCTATCACCCGGATGTCAGTCAGGAAGCGGATGCCGAACGACGTTTCGCCGAGGCTCAGGAAGCCTACGAGGTCCTCTCGGATACTGAGAAGCGGAAGGCCTATGACCGTTTCGGTCGATCCGGAGTCGGTGCGTCGCCCGGTGGTCCGGGGGGTGGTGGCTGGCAGTACAAAGGGAGCGGGGGCCAACAAGTCGATCCTGCGGATTTTCAGGACATCTTTGAGGAGATGTTCAGCGGTGGCGCCGGGAGTTCTCCATTCTCAGGTGGTGGGTCTCGTGCTCCACAACCTCGACGTGGGGCAAACATTTCCAGGAGCATCACCATCACCTTCCTGACCGCTGCGATGGGCGGGGAGGAAAGCATCAAGCTTGACGATGGCACACAGGTTTCAATGCGAATCCCTGCCGGCATCGACGATGGTGGGCGACTCCGTGTGCGGGACAAGGGCGAGCCGGGGCCGGGCGGTGGTCCACGTGGGGATCTCATCATGACGGTGCGAGTGGGGAAGCATCCGGTGTTTACCCGTTCGGATCTTGACGTGATGGTGGATGTTCCAGTTACGGTCGTCGAGGCGATTCGGGGAACGTCCATCTCCGTGCCCTTGCTTGAAGGTCACGTTGATCTTCGAATCCCTGCGGGATCATCCAGTGGTCGAAAGCTCAGGATTGCCGGCAAAGGCATCAAGGATGCTGCCGGTAAGCAGGGGGATTTCTACGCGATCATCCAGATCAGGGCTCCTGAAGGGGACACACTCTCCCAAGCCAGCCAGGACGCACTCGATCAGTTGTCTGGTGAACTTCCAGACCCTCGTACCGGGCTGGAAGGGTTCTCATAGCCCCTTCTGCCCCTCGGGATTGAATCCTTGGGGTCCTGTTGGGACAATCTCCCGCCACATGGGTCGCTCGGGCATTGAACCGGGCAGCTTCAATCATGCTCCGAGAACGCCACCACATTTTCCTTGGACTCTTTGTTGCCAGCGATGCCATCATCGTGACAGCTGCGACTTGGGGTGCGTGGTGGCTTCGTTTTCGATTGCTGGAAGGTTTCAAGCCCTACGGTGAACTCGTCGACTCGACCATGATTCCCTTCTGGGCTGCAGGGCCTGTGCTCCTGGCCGTGGCCGGAATCATGAGGTTGTACAAACCACGTCGAGACGAGCATTTCCTGAGGGAGTTCAAGGCCATCCTCAGGACAGTGGTGGTCGGCGCCATTTCATTGGTGACCGTGCTCACACTTTTCAGGAACGAACTGACCCAGGGCGTGGTCCTCAACAATCTGCAGTTTGTTCTCTGGGCGGTTCTTGTCGTGATCGGGATGACATTGAACCACTACCTGATCCGGCGAATTCTTCGATGGGCACGAAGCCGGGGATTGAATATCCGTCCGGTTGCCATCATTGGAACAGGACCAACAGGCCAGCAGATCTGTCGTACGCTTCGTTCCAACAGTTGGACAGGAATCCATCCGTCCTTCTTCATCAGTCATGTGGAGGATGATCCTCCTGAGGCCCTTGAAGGACTGCCTGTACGTGGCGGACTGGAGACGCTGGAGTCTGTTCTCAAGTCGGAATCTCCTTCCGGCGTCTTCATTGCATTGCCAAACAGCATGGCCGCCAGGATCGAGGAGCTCATGACGATCCTCGGAAATTATCCTGTTGATGTCCGCGTTGTTCCGGACCTGACGTTTCGCTTCATCATGAACATGAAGACCACGGCTCTGGATGGTGTTCCGATTCTTTCGGTTCGTGAATCTCCTTTGAACGGTTGGGGCGGGATTCTCAAACGAACCGTGGACATCTTCGGCTCGCTCCTGGCCATCATCCTGCTCGCCATTCCCATGTTGGTTGCTGCGATTCTGGTCCGGTGCTCCGGTCCTGGTCCGATCTTCTTCAGGCAACGCCGTCACACGGCCAATGGACGGGAGTTCTCAATACTCAAGTTCAGAACCATGCGTGAACTGACACCAGACCAGGCTCGAATCGAGGAAACATCCGATCGCTGGCAACGAGGCGACAAGGACAGGGTTACGGGCATCGGTCGGCTGCTCAGGCGAACCAGCCTTGATGAATTACCCCAGTTGTTCAATGTGCTTCGCGGAGAGATGTCATTGGTGGGCCCCAGGCCTTTGGCTGCTGGTGAGGTTGCCGATGCCCGGGATTCGTGGCACGGATTCATGTTGCGGCAGAATGTCCGATCCGGGATCACCGGCTGGGCACAGGTTCACGGGCTTCGTGGCGAAGCAAACAACCGAGTGAGAATGCTGTACGACATTCACTACATCCGGAACTGGTCGGTCTGGTTCGATTTCTGGATTATCCTGCTTACAGTCCGTCGCATCTTCAGCGACTCCAGTGCCGAATGAGTACCAGACGCCAAGCTGTCGTCCTTCTTTCAGGCGGCCTGGACTCGGCAACGGTTCTGGCAATGGCAGGTGATGAGGGATTTGAACCTCATGCCCTGACATTCGATTATGGCCAGCGTCATCGCCATGAATTGGATTGCGCTGTTCGTGTTGCGCAGGCAGCGGGGGCCATGCACCATGTACTTCAACTGGACCAGACAGCGTTCCGTGGCTCTGCACTCACGGATGGCCCGGCTGTTCCAGTCGATCGTTCTGATGATGTCATGGAAGCATCGATCCCGGTGACCTATGTGCCGGCTCGCAACACGATCCTCCTTTCACATGCCCTCGGATATGCCGAGCACATCGGAAGTCGCGACCTGTTCATTGGTGTCAATGCCGTGGATTACTCGGGATACCCGGATTGCCGGCCCGCTTTCATCGAAGCCTTCCAGGCCCTGGCCAATCTGGCTACGAGAGCGGGTGTCGAAGGCGACAGCTTCCAGGTGCATGCGCCGCTGCAGCATATGGACAAGGCGTCGATCATCAAGAAGGGGCTGTTGCTTGGTGTTGATTACGGATTGACAAGTACCTGCTACCAGCCCTCTGAAGATGGCATTCCCTGTGATCGTTGCGATGCTTGCATACTGCGAGCCAGGGGCTTTGAGGGTGCGGGCTGTGCTGATCCGTTGGTGCGGGACGCGTCCTGAGTCTGACTGCTAGATGTCGATATTCTTGACTTCAAGAGCGTTGTCTTCGATGTAGGCCCGTCGTGGTTCAACATCTTCGCCCATCAGCTTCATGAACAGTTCGTTGGCCTCATCGCCTTCAGCCACTGTGACCTTCAGCAGAGTACGGGTGCCCGGATCCATGGTTGTATCCCAGAGTTCCTCGGGGTTCATTTCACCCAGACCCTTGAATCGCTTGAGTTCGATGTTGCGACGACCAACCGTTCGGAGACCTTCGAGGATGTCAGGCACGTTCGCGAGGTCGTAGATTTCTTCCTGCTCCGTGCCCTTGTTGATGATCCATGCAAACCGGGTCGCCATATGGTCTCCGGTAACGGATTCCTCCCGCACAAGATCCCAGTCTTCGGCGTCAATACCGTGCTCGGCAAGTTCTCCGAACAGTGATTGAAGCTCGGCATTTTCATGGAGCTCTCTGAGCATCGCGGTCTCAAGGACATTTCCGTTGGGTGTGGAATTTTCCAGATCATCCAGTCGGAGTTCCTTGCTGCGCGCGAATTCACGGGCGGCCTCTTCATTCCAGAAGAACTTGTCGCCTTCGGGGAATGAAAGGCGGAAGAGTGGGAGTTTGCCCTCACCATCTTCCTTGGCAGCTTTCAGGAGGTCGGGTATGAGGATCCCGCGTCGCTGCGAGATGATGACGAGATCTGCAATCCGATGGAGCATCTTGACTACTCGTCGAAGTTGGTCGCCTGACAGGCGGGCCTCTTCGGCAGTGCAGTCTGGTGTCCGAATCATCAACTCTGCATGGGCCAGGGCGAGATCGACAAGTTCCTCATTCATGACTTTGTCATTGAGAACGTACCGGCTCTTTTTCTTGCGAGTCACCTGATAAAGCGGTGGCTGGGCGATGTAGATCTTGCCTTGTCGAATCAGTTCCGGCATCTTCCTGAAGAAGAAGGTGAGCAGCAATGTCCGGATGTGGGAACCGTCCACATCAGCATCGGTCATGATGATGACGCGGCCATAGCGGAGCTTCGAGATATCGAACTCCTGGTCGATGCCACACTGCAGTGCCTGAATAAGCACCCGGATTTCCTCGAATGCAAGCACCTTGTCAATGCGTGCCTTCTCGACGTTCAGGATCTTTCCCTTCAGGGGAAGGATGGCCTGGGTCTCATGATCACGACCGCCCTTGGCGGAACCACCGGCCGAATCACCTTCGACGATGAACAACTCGGAACGGTCCACGTCATTGGTCACGCAGTCTGCCAACTTCGAGGGCAGTCCACCGGATTCAAGTGCGCCTTTTCGCTTGATCAACTCGCGTGCTTTACGGGCTGCTTCACGAGCTTGTGCAGCGAGGATCGCCTTGAAACATATCTGCTTGGCATCCGCAGGATTTTCTTCGAGCCATGAGCCAAGGGCCGAGCCTACAGCACGGCTGACAAATCCCTCGACCTCGGGATTGAGGAGCTTTTCCTTGGTCTGGTTATTGAATTGTGGATCGGGAATCTTGACCGAGATGACGGTTGTGAGTCCTTCCCGAAGGTCATCGCCTGAAGGCGTGAGACCTTTGAGCAGGTTGGTCTTCTTGGCGTAGTTGTTGATGGTTCGTGTCAATGCGGTCTTGAAACCGGAGACATGAGTTCCGCCATCAGGATTCACGATCGTGTTGCCAAAGGCAAGCAGGTTCTCGTTGGTGGCATCGGTGTATTGGAGACCGATGTCGCACCCAAGACCTGTTTCAGGATCTTCTCGATATACACGGATGACCGGGCTGAGCTTGCTTCGGCTTCTGTTCAGCCAGGCAACGTATCCACCGATTCCGTCTTCGTAGTGGAAGTTGTCGCTTCGTGGCTTGCCATCAGCGCCGACACGTTCATCGATCAGCCGGATTTCAACACCGGGGTTCAGGTAGGCCAGTTCCCTCAATCGATGCTGCAGCGTCTCGTAGCGAAAGTCGGTATCCGGGAAGATCTCCGGATCAGGCTTGAAAAGCACTCGTGTTCCAGAGCTATCTGGTCCGTCGTGGTCACCAACTTTGTGAAGTGGCTTGGAAACAACGCCACGCTCGAAGGTGATGGAGTGCACGATGCCATTCTTGATGATCTCGACCTCGGTCCATTCAGACAACGCATTGACGCACTTGACGCCGACGCCGTGGAGACCGCCCGAGACCTTGTAAACACTGGCATCGAATTTTCCGCCAGCATGCAATTCGGTCATGATGACTTCGACAGCCGGACGACCATTGATGGTCGGGTTGTCGTGCTGCATCGGATCCAGCGGCATGCCGCGACCGTCATCACTGACCGTGCAGGATCCATCCACCCTGATCCTTACGATGATGCGAGTGGCGTGGCCAGCCATGACCTCATCGATCGAGTTGTCGACGACCTCGTAGACCAGGTGATGCAGGGCGTTGGGGCCCGTGCCACCAACGTACATGCCAGGTCTTTTACGAACGGCCTCAAGTCCTTCAAGGACCTGAATGGAATCAGAGGTGTATTCGGTGGTAGCCGGAGGAGGTGAAGATTCGGCCATGGGGCGGGGGTACTTTCAGTATCGAAAAGGGCCGGGAAATGGCATCGATTAATGCCTGATTCCTGGCCTTGCATTATAGCTTCAAAGGGCGTCGTTAAGGCCTTTTTGGGGCTTCTTCCACAGCTGTTTCCGGACCGTATTTTGGTCTCCGAACGGGTCGGAACAGACGGTCCCCGCAGGCACCCAGAAATGCCCTTGAACCGGGGTATACTTCAGCCCAGCCGACGCTGGAGTCGATAACGCCTTTAGGCGTGGACCATCAGCAGGAGCGGCAGAACCACATGGACAGTTTGAATGGAACTCCGAGCCCCGACCCTCAAAGCGAGTCTTCGCCGAGCCGTCGCCTTTTCGTAGTTGCAGGGACCCTTTTTCTTGCTGGTTGTGCCACGGGTTCCAAGACGGTCGTATCCAATCTTCCAGATCCATGGTGGTCACCTACTTCCACGCCAAAGCCGACACCGGCGGGTCCCGTGCCGCCAACCACGATCCCGCTCCCTTCGGGCGTCATCTCTCGATCGGCCTGGGCCGGAGGAAACCCGGTCCCCAGCCGGATGGACAGCAATCGGCCAATCAAACGAATCACGATCCACCATGATGGAATGCAGCCCTTCACGGACACCTCTTACCAGGCAGCAGCCAATCGGCTGGAGTCCATTCGAAGGGCGCACATCAAAAGGAAACCTCAACGGTTTGGTGATATTGGCTACCACTACGCCATTGATCCCGCCGGCAGGGTCTGGTGCTGTCGTCCACTGACCTATCAGGGGGCGCATGTCAGAGGCCAGAATCCTGGCAACCTCGGCATCGTCGTGCTCGGAAACTACGACAAGCAAACCGTGAACCGAGCTCAGCAGGCTGCTCTGGCAGCTTTCCTGGCGGCACAAACCCGTCAGTACCGTGTACCGGTGTCGCGTATCCATACCCATCAGGAAATGGCTGCAACCGCCTGTCCAGGGCGATCACTCCAGAAGTTCATGGTCAAGGCAAGGCGAGACGGAACGATCGCCTGAGAACCGTGCCTGGCAACCGGTGGCGTTGCTACACTTCTGTGTGATGACTGAATCGGTCCGGGTCAATTTCAATCTTCCTGTGCCGCTCTTCCCGCTGCCGGAGGCGATCCTGTTGCCCCAGAGCGTCGCACCTCTCCACATATTCGAGCCGCGATACCGCCAGATGGTTGAGGACACACTCGATCGAGCAGGGCAAATTGCCATGGCGTGCTTCGCTGATGATTCCTGGCAACAAGGTAGTGATGGGGCACGGCCGCTTCGCCCCATCGTCTGTCTCGGGCAGATCGTTCAGCATGAGCGTGTTCATGACGGATACCAGGTCGTCTTGCATGGCGTATGCCGTGCAAGGATCATTTCGATGATTGAGCCAGAAGGGGATGTGTTGTACAGGTCGGCAACCTTGCGCCCGCTCATGGATCCTTCGCCAGATGAAACCGATCTGGACCTCGTACGTTCCGAGTTGGAATCACTGCTCTGTGATACCGACCTGCAGAGGCTCGAGTCGGTGACCATGGTGCTCAAGTGCATGGAGTCCCAACAGGTCGATACACCGACCTTGCTGGAGATCATTGCTTCTGCGCTGGTTCGGGATGCCAATGCCCGCTATGCGATCCTGGCTGAAGCATCCGTAGCGGCTCGAGCGGATCTGGTTCGTGAAGAACTGCTTCGTCTGGAACACCTGCTGCTGCTTGCCACTCGCCAGCAGCGCGATGAGCTCGACTACAACGTCACCATCAATTGAATCAATGATCAGGCAGTAGGCAGACGTCAGGGCGATGTCATTGCGTCGTCGACGAGTACCGTTCTGTGCTGGCCGGGTATCAGCAGGATATCCCGAAGTCTTCCGCTGCCTTCAGGATCCTCCAGCAGAAGAGCAACCGGATTTCCAGCGAGCGTACTGATGCCACCGGGTATGCGGAAGGTCTGCTGGATCGAGCTCTCTCCATCGATTCGAAGACGAGCTGGATGCGTCATCTCCAGTTCTTCATGACCCAGCGTGGCATTCAGTCGTCTGGCATCGATGCCACGGTTGCTGACCTCAAGGTCGATGATGAGGTCATCATTGTCTGGTTCATTGCGCAACTGCCATTTGACGTCCAGTCCTGGTATCGCAACATCCAGCCAACGTGTGATTGGGATATGACGACCGGTATCAAGCCTGGCTTCCAGGTTCACGGCCATGGGGGCTGCAGGTAGTGGAGTGGTGACAATGATCTCGATGGGCATGCGTAATGTGCCACCCGGTGGCAGATCCAGACCAATGACTGAAGGTCGAATCGTGATGCCTTCTGGAGCACGAGCAATAAGGTGGCCTTGCATGGAGCCCGGCAGAGTGTTTTCCAATGTCAGTACATGGTCATGAACCTGGAGGCTTGCATTGAGAGTCGCCGGTTCAATGTGGCAGCGTGCAGGCAGCCGCATCGTGGATGCCTTGAATCCCTTGACAATCACGGGGAGATCGCCCACTGGAACAATGGCATCATTCTGCAGGGGATGAATGGTCACTGGATTGCCCAGAGCATCATGGGACCGGGCAACAGCGGTATTCATTGGAAGGCGCAGGCCTGTTTCGGCGGTCATCGAGTCCGAGGATGTTTTCCAGGCGATGACAACGGGCTGTCTTCCTCGACCCTCCAGCAGGCAGGCCTGGAGTCCAGGGCCTGTGGGCAGCGTGGCGACTTCTGGTCGACCCGATACGGCTTCAATCAGGGTGTGCAGTACCGGATAGGTCGGCGTTGGTTCCATTCCCCGGGTGCCCTGTTGCCAGGGTGCGGCAACAAGAATTGTGGGTTGTCCATCACACCACGCTTCAACCAGTTCAGTGGCGGATCTCTGCATCCGTTGGCGAGGTGTCATGTCATTCTGTTCATGCAGAGGCGCTGAACTGGCTCCGGTGATGTCCAGGTCGATGACCAGACCGTCAAGTCGATCATGGAGTGCCGCCATTGCAGCAGCCATGTCGTCCTTGTTGTCTTCCAATCTTCCGATACGCCACCGAGAGGCTTCATCTCCCCAGGCAATCACAGCGGCATTGACGGTTTCGTCAAGTGCTTCTGGATGCCTTGCCAGGAAACGTGCTGCATCCTTCGGATCGAATGGACCAACTGTTTGATACTCGGGCGGGATCCAGTTCAATGCCAGCATCGGCTTGATATCAAGTCGCCTCAATTCATCGACATGGTTGACAGTGCCTGGCCACGATGTCTCAAAGGGCACGTTGGCATGCCATGCGGGAATAACAGCTTCACCAGGCCCCAGATGGCCCAACAGATCCAGTGCCAGTTCAGCCTGGTCATCATTGGATTCATAACCGGTGAGATCCAGGCGAATCCTCGGCTCGGGATGCATGCTCGTCATTTCATCGAGCAGTGCAAGTGAGAGGTCGTCTTCAAGTAATACGCGGCCGTTTTCATCGATCTGGGCATGGACGGCGTACCAATCACAGGTATCCAATGGAAGCGTGAGAGTCTTGTCCAGGCCATTGGGCGGAACGGGTCCCGTATCGGTATGCACGAGGTGGCCGAGACTGTTGATGACCTTGATATGCCAGTTGGGCGAGCATCCAGCAGGATCATCGACTCGCAGGTGCAGAACAGGCTGGTTGCCCGTGTGAATCCCGATTCGGCTGGCATCTGCCAGGTACAACCGTGGCCATTGTTCAACCACAATGTCATCAAACACGGCTGTGCCGGCAACATCTTCAAGAGATGGGCGGGTTTGTCTGGCTCGGTTCAATTCACCCGTCTGCAGATCGGGTTGCACGAGTTGCAGTTCAAGGACCAGTTCCGTCGCTTCTCGATCATTCCCCGGGATGATCAGCGAGAGTGGCTGCCAGGTATTTTCATCATCCTTCGTTTCTCGGAGCACTTCTGAGACGCTGGGGGAGGATGGAATGATGTCGCCATGCTCATCTGTCAGCCAGGCAACCAGCCTCACACCGGCTCGTTCCAGATCTGCGGTCCGAACCTGGAGTGAGACTCGATGATCCACCAACGGAAGGACCGAGATGGTCCCTGGCAGGGTCCTGGCAGCCATGGACCGCCCCTGGAGATCAAAGCGGAATGCGAATCGGCCACTGAAGGGATTGTCTTCCGTCAGGCTCATTTCACCGAATCTTGGAAAGTCAGTCCCACTGCCATGTTCGCCGACCTGCTCAAAGGCAAGTGGCATGGTCAGAGGCCGCAGTTGAGCTTCCTCGAAATCGAACTGATCAACCACACGATCCCCACCAAGGCAGATTGGGGTTCCCGAACCAAGCAGTGCAGCCAGCAGCAGAAGCTTCATGTTTCTCTCTATCGGCCCAGTGAGTGACCAGACCGGAGAACTCGCAGGAGACCTGAGGCGGTACCGGGCTTACACTGGACCTGGAAAGGTGGTCTGATGAGGATATTCGTGACAGGCGGAAGCGGAACAGTGGGACGCCGGCTTCTCATGGACCGACTTCGCCGTGGTGACGAGGTCCTGGCCCTCACTCGAAATGCCTCAAAGCTCAAGGAACGTCTGGGAATAGCCCATGAGAACCTTCCAGGTGAATTGAAGGTCATCGAGGGGGATCCAACGGTTCCCGGCACCTGGCAGGCATCCATCGACGGTTGTGATGCCGTTGTTCATCTTGCCGGGGCTGGCATCATGGATCAACGCTGGTCCAGTGCCTACTGCGCCACCATTCGGGAAAGCCGGATTGACAGTACGTACCAAGTGGTACGAGCCATCAAGCAGGCCTCCCATCGGCCACGTGTTCTGCTCAATGCTTCAGCAATTGGTTTCTACGGTGATCGGGATGATCGGCAACTCGATGAAACAGATGATCCGGGCACAGGCTTCCTGGCTGAAACCTGCGCAGAGTGGGAGTCGCAGGCCCTCAAGGCGGAGTCCTGTTGTCGAGTCATCTGCATGCGATTCGGGATGATCCTCGATCACGATGGTGGGGCTTTGCCCAGAATGCTTCGGATCTTCAAACTGGGTCTTGGCGGTCGGCTCGGCAGCGGTCGGCAATATGTCTCCTGGATCACCTGCCAGGACGTGATTGCGATGATTGAACATTTCTTCAGGCGCTCCGAAATACGCGGGCCTGTCAATGTCGTTTCTCCAGATCCAGTCACGAACCGAGCTTTCACCGGAGAATTGGCTCGCATCGTGCGCCGGCCCGCATGGTTCCCGGTTCCGCGGTTTGCATTGAAACTTGTGCTTGGCGGCGCTGCCGAGATCGTTTTTTCCTCCCAACGAGTTGTCCCCAAGATCGTTCTTTCGACACCATTCGAGTGGATGTCGCCAACGATTCATCGTGGGCTCAGAAGCGTCATTCGTGATCAGGACCGTGATCCCGAGACGCCAACCTGCGGTATGGTCGTCATCGAAATCGATTCACTTTCACCAGGTGCGCCACTGCTTCGTCGAGTTCTTCGCCAGGTTGACGAGGCGGGCGCGAGGGTCGTACTGGCCACATCAATGGGACCTGAAGGTGCTCGTGAATTTCTGGTTCAGTCCCGGGTGGACTGCCCGGTCATTGCTGCTGACGGCGCCGTGATCATTCAGCGTGATGTGGATTCAGTTCTGCATCGCTGCACGATTCCGCCTGAAACTCAAGCCGGACTGTTAGCCATCATCGCCGGTTGTGATTCGTCTCTTGAGGTGACTCTGGAGGATCTTGCAGGTAAGCGGCGTGTTACGAATGAACCGGCGTCGACTCAACCTATACAGGACTGCATACGAATCCGTCTGTCTGGAACGGCCAAAGGACTGGATTCCTTCCTGCAAACGATTGGCCCGGATTGGTGGCAGCCTGGTCACGTGCAGATTCATCGAGACCGGCCAGGGCGTGTGGAAGTTCTTGTGGGAATGGCTGAGCGCAGTGTTGCCGTGCAATGGCTCGCTCGGCGATGGAATGTTGACCGCGAAGAAGTCAATGCAATCCTGAGTGGTGTTCGTTCCAGTGGATTGGCCCAGTGGTGCGGTCAATCCATTGCACTTCACGATGCTCCTCAACAGGTGTCACAGTTTTGTGATCGAATCCTGGAACTCAAGGGTATTGATGGCGTCGCAGATGCCGTGGACTCCTTTCTGTAGCTCACAAGGCCTGAACTTAGCCAGATCGGGTTCCTTTCCCGTGGATTGGGATCTGCGCGTATGATGTGTAACCAGGAGACTTTGCGTTATGTCTGATCCGTCTGATCTCTCAACGGCCTGTGAATCCGGTGCTCCCATCGCTTCTGGCGTGGCAGGGATGCCGCAGGTTGGCAATATCTGGTTGGACGGCCGAATGGTCCCAGCGCAGGAAGCCAAGATCAGCGTCTTTGATCATGGCCTTCTCTACGGGGATGGCTGCTTCGAAGGGATCCGGGTCTACAACTCCCGGATCTTCAAGTTGAAGTCCCATCTCGAACGAATGTACGCCTCGGCAGAGAAGATCTATCTGAAGCCTCGATGGTCCATGGATGAGATGGAAGATGCCATCCGCATGACCGTTTCGGACAATGATGTCAAGGATGGATACGTCCGTCTTGTCTTCACTCGCGGAGTGGGGACGTTGGGGCTGAATCCATTCCACTGCACTGAACACACGGCTTTCGTGATTGCAGCCGATATCGCGCTGTATCCCGAGGAGCTGTATCGAGAAGGGTTGCCGGTCGTGGTCGCCAAGCGAAGGCGAATACCCGTCGAGTGCCTGAACCCGGAGATCAAGAGTCTCAATTACCTCAACAACATTCTGGCCAAGGTCGAGGCGATCCAGGCTGGTGTCCTTGAGGCCATCATGCTCAATGCCAAGGGTGAAGTTGCCGAATGCACCGGCGACAACATCTTCCTGATCAAGAATGGCAAGATCTCGACACCCGATGTGAGCGCAGGCATGCTTCACGGAATAACCCGACAGTTCGTGATCAGCGAGGTGGCCCCATCTCTTGGCTACACGATCGAGGAGCGATCCCACACGGTGGATGAATTCTTCGAAGCCGATGAGGTCTTCCTCACGGGCACAGCTGCAGAGGTCATAGGTGTCAATCGCATCGATTCCACGGATATCAGTGATGGTCGGGTTGGCCCGATCACGGCGGAACTGACAGCCAAGTTCCGGAGTCTCGTGCGAGAGAACGCATCCGAGGTCTGATTCAACTCTTGTTCAGCTACTTGCCTTGAACAGTCAGGTTGATCGGTGCGTCTTCTGATTCTCCAGAAGCACAACCTGATTCAGTCTGAACATGCAGTCGTCTGGCACGCTGAGTCGACCAGTCCTTGACGGAATGATCCGGGGCATCTGCGCCGTCATGGACCTTGAGGATGCCATAGGCATTATCCCGCTGGGCGGGCGTGAAGCCTGCACCACGGATCAGGTGACAGAGGATTGGTTCATCAAGGCAGTAGGTGGTACCGGCTGCACTCACGACGTTCTCTTCCATCATGACAGAACCCATGTCGTTGGCGCCCCAGGCGAGCGCAACTTGTCCGATATGCGGGCCCATGGTGACCCAACTGGCGCCGATGGAATGAATGTTGTCCAGGTGCAGTCTCGAGACGGCCTGGGTGCGAAGGTAATCACTTGCTCCTGACATTCGGACGCGTCGTCCAAACTCGGGATGGGCCTTGTGATCTCCCTTTCCATCCAGTTGTGCGACGGCATCACCAGGGAAGACGCCGTCCAGATCATCATTGTCATGGTCACCCCATTCGCGGCATCGGCCAAGGGGTGTGTTTTCACGTTGGAAGGGCCAGGAGATGAAGGCCATCGTGCGTCCGCCGCCATCTGCTCCGAAGTCGGCAACACTCCGGTCCTGCCAGGATCGAACCAGTTCCATGTGATGAACACGGTCGGCAATGCCCTCGATATGACCGAACATCATGGTGGCTGAGGTATTCATGCCAAGTTCATGTGCTACTCGCATCGTGGTCAACCAGGCTTCGGCATGGCACTTGCCCAGCCCGATCTTGCGGCGGACGGGGTCGGCGAAGATTTCACCGCCACCACCTGGCACCGTATGTAATCCAGCGGCCTTGAGCCGTTTGAGTACCCATCGCAATTGTTCTTCCAGCGTTGCGCCGGGAGGATCGAAGAAATCGATGAACTCGATGATCTCCGGGGGACTGAAGGCATGGACGTGCACCGACGGGAATTGTTCCCGGATCGTTCCAAGGAGATTCTCGTACCAGGAGAGGGGAAGTTCAGGGTTCATGCCACCTTGCATGAGTATCTGAGTTCCTCCGATGTCTACGAGTTCCTTGATCTTGCCCAGGATGTCGTCGACTTCCAGGGTATAGGCGTCCTCTTCGTCACCGTCTCGCCTGAAGGCGCAGAAAGTGCACTTGGCCGTGCAGATATTCGTGTAGTTGATGTTCCGATCAATGACATATGTCCGCAGTTGATCGCCATGGATCGCACGGCAGCGGGCATCAGCCCATCGACCCAGTTCCTGGATGGGCATTTCGTTGTAGATCCGGAGCGTCTGTTCGGGGGTCAGTCGCACCTCTCCGTTGACCACGCCACGAAGGAATCCTTCATCAAGGGGATTCGCATCAGGCAGGCATTGGGCTGGTGTCCAGGCGATCATGGCCCCTCATCATAGGGGCAGGGGGTCTGGATCATCGAACAGTCTGAAAACAACGTCGTGTAGTGCCATCAGAGCGGACCAGGGCTCTGGCCCGGGTCCCGCACCTCGGGCATCCGCCGTTGTAGCTTGTTCGTGAGGCGTTGCGGTACAGCCGTCCGTACACATGGCAGCATCTGAACCAGATCGAGAGAAAGTGGCGTTTTCTCGGAGTCGCTGGAGTTGATATGCAGGTGACTGAGTCGAGGCCTGAGATATCGAGAATGTCTCTGGAATCTGTCATGGCTCCTTTCCTATCGGCAGGAAGCCGGTGATTCCTTCTGTCTCAAGGCAGTCTCATTGAGCAGTGCATTCACATTCGATCCTGGAGGCAGCTGCCCGGCAGCGATCGAGGATTTCATCAGCCTTGCGTCGGCATGTTTCTGCGGTGGAGACGTCCGATACGGATGGCAGATTGATGCGCACGTTGCAGTTTGCCGAGCGTGCCGCTGCTTCAGCGGAGATGGCCGCCACGGCAAGATCACTGTGCAGCATCGGGTTGGTCGCCACGATCAGACGCTCAAGGAGTTGGAGAAGCTCGTCTGCTTCCTGCATCACGGCAAGTGGGGCGGCAATAGCCGCATCGACAGCATCATCCCATCCCTGAATGCGGATGGGATCATCCTTGCTCCGCTTGAAGAGATCATTGAGTTGGGCGTATGCCTGGGCGTCCTGCTCAGCGAGGTCCAATGCACTTGTCGCGAGGCTTGAAAGCGATGACAGGGCTTCATCGTGAAGAGAGTCGTATTCAGCCAGTGATGAACGGCCCTTGGAATAAGCAATGGCCATGTGCCCAATGGCACCGGCAATCGCCAGGGAAGCTGCAGCAACGGCACCACCACCCGGAGTGGGGGTTCGGTCTGCAAGGCAGGTGAGAAAGCCTGCAAGCGTGACCTCTTTCAGATCAAGGCTCACGCGCGGATCTCCGCATCAAATCGTGACTTGAGAAGTTCAATGACACCAGGCATGTGCTCATCCACTTCCTCGCTGCGGAGAGTCCGTTCATCTGCACGGAATCTGAGTCGAAGAGTCAATGACTTGTGCCCCTTGTCGATTCCCTTGCCTCTGTAGGCGGTGACGAACTCAACGGATTCCAGGGAAGGCAGGTCAAGGCCGGTGATGCCATCTCGAATGGACTGCCAGGCAGTGGACTCGCTGACGATTGCCGAGAGATCGCGTTCGATGGCGGGGTAGGCAGGCAGCGGATGCACTTCGATATCAGGTGGCCAGTTGGTCATGAATTCATCGATGTACAACTCGGCAGCCATCATGGGTTGATCGAGGCCGAAGTTCTTGGTGGCTTCAGGTGAGAGCCGGCCAGCCCACCCAACGGGTGTCTTGTTGATTCGAACGACACCGCCCGGGGCATACCAACCGGGTGATTCACCAGAATCAATCTCAAGATTGGTCGTGGGTCCGCACAGGAGGCTGGCCAATCGTTCCATTACACCACGCAGTGGCCTCAAGCCATCTTCATCGGCATCGCACAACAAAGACAGCGATCGTTTCTCGGATCGAGCATCATCACGAGTGTGGAATGTCGATCCCCATTCAAAGAGCGAAAGTGACCGCATGCCCTGGTCGAGGTTGAATCTGCGGACGCGAAGAAGGCTTGCGAGGATCGACGGTCGAAGACAGGCGTCACCGCCGGCGCAGGCTGCTTCGACGCGCATCATGGATTCGCCATCTTTCAGGAATGCCGATCCTTCACGTTCGGATACGAGCGTATGCGTAACGGATTCAATGAACTCGGCACCCACGAGCAGCCTTGATATCGCACGCTGGCACATCAATGCAGGGGGCATGGCAGCAGGGCGAAGCCGCATTTCATCAGGCATGTCGATGTCATCGAAACCATGCATCCGCACGACTTCCTCGATGAGATCAACTTCCCTGGCGATATCCCCACGATGACAGGGGACGGTTGTCGTGATCAACTTGCCATCGGATTCCGGCTGGAAGCCCAGGCGGTCGAGGTAGCCGATCATCGTGTCATCATCGAGCGGGACTCCGGTGAGGTCACGGAATCGCTGAGGCCGCATCTGGACCTGATGGGGTTCAGGCAGAGGAGCGCCTTGTGAACACACGCCTTTGGAAAGTGTTCCGCCGCCATGTTCCAGAATGAGTTCGACCAGCCGCTCGGCGGCCGGGTCTACTGCAGAAGGGGAGACCCATCGCTCGAAGCGGAAGGATGAATCGCTGCTGATGTTGTGACGCCGACTCGTATGCCGAACCGCAACAGGATCAAACGTAGCGGCTTCGACCAGGATGTTCGTTGTCTCATCAGTGACCGCAGTCAATGCGCCACCCTTGACGCCGGCGAGCGCAACCGGTTTTTCTGCATCTGCAATGACAAGTTCTGAGCCGTCAAGTTCGATTTCAACAGCATCTTCACCGATGGGAAGGAAGCGTTCGCCTGCACGGGCCATTCGGACAATGATCTTCCCGCCGGCCAGCTTGTCGAGATCGAAAACGTGCGTTGGTTGTCCTACTTCGAAGAGAACGAAGTTGGTGGCATCAACGATGTTGTTGCGAGGGATGTCACCACGGGCAACAAGTCGTGAAGCAATATGAGAAGGTGATGGGGCGACCTTGACGCCTCGGATCACCCGGGCGGTGTAGAGAGGACAGGCCTTGAGGCACTCGTTTGTGACCTCGGCATGGTTTTCAACGGCATCCCCATCCTCAACGAGTCGGGGAGCTGGTGCCAGCAGTTTTCGATTGGAAGCGGCGGCGATTTCCCGTGCCAGTCCAACGTGGCAGGTGCAATCACCACGATTGGAGGTCATCTCGAAATCCTGGCGGATATCGTCTGCAACCTCCTCTCGCTCCTCCAGTGGGAACCCAGCCTGGGTCAGCAGGTCTGCCTGCTCCTGGTCGGTTGCGGGGGGGTCGAGGTAGTCATTGATCCAGGCGACGGACGTATACATGCAGGCAGGGTATCCGGGGCGATGCCTTTGCGGGGTGGGAGGCCTTTCAGCCCTCTTGATGGGCGGGTGAGATAGACTTCCAGCATGAGATCGACCTGGCAACTTCTGTTGATTCTTTGCCTGGGGCTGGTGGGGTGCTCATCCACCCAGGAGCAGCCAACCCAGCAGGCTGCCACGAGCGAGCCACAGACAACTGGCGATCGTTCACCTTTGGCGACAAGCTCAGTTCCTGATGACTTCTCGGTGGATATCACGATCCTGGCCGCAGAAGAGGGGCCTCGGGCTGAAGCTCGAAATGCACGCTACGTCCTCTTTCCGGATGGCACTCTGAGATATGCCAACCTGCCAGGCCGCGGACCCAACACGCTGCCACCGATCGTTCGTCGACTCAGCCATCGGCAGGTCGAGGAGCTTTGGAATCGGGTGAGGCAATTGGGTTTGACGGACATTTCTCGCGCAGATGAGGTGAGAAACTTCCGCAAAGTCTGGTCGCCCTGGGAGGGCCACGTCTACCTGTTCGCGTTTACTGCGGATGGTGAGTACTGGAATTTCACACGCAAGGTCGACCCTGGTCAGGAACTGGATCCAGGACTTCGATCATTCCTGAGGAACATGGCCGCTCTTGCATGGGCGAAGGATGATGCCGATGCAACGATCGCCATCGATCCCAAGCGATATGACTATGGGCCAGATCCCTATGCCCAGTACCGCAAAAATGCGGAGTTGCAGGCTGCCCAGGAGGAAATGACTGATGGCAACTAGCCGGATCATCAAAGCCATTGCTCTGGTCATGTGTCTGGGATCGTTGGGTGGTTGCGCTTCCAACTGGGTTGTGACCGGAGGCCCCGACAGTCCGACCGACGGAATCTCCATCGAGTTGTTGATGGAAGGACAGGCTCAACAGATGGTTCGGATCCAACTCAGTGGAAACGGTCTGCTGAAGTATGCCGGTGGTCGAGATGTTGCCAATAACGTCTATTCCTGGGAAGGCCGGGTTGATCGTGCAGATGGCCAGGCCATTGCAGCCGCGGTTCAGGCCGGCAAGTGGTTTGTCGAGCCTCCAACTGGTGATGGGAGTGAATCTCAGACCTGGTGGATCAAGGCATGGAATGCCAAGGGTGGGCATGCCAGTTTCACGGTCTATGGCCATGCTGATTCGGTTGAGAAGGTCTACGGCATACTCAACAAGATCACTTCCAGCCGCTTCAAGTCTTACATGGAATCACTCCCCAAGCCCAGCATCGACCGGCAATTGCAACGTGACTCTGCCATCGAGAAAGCATCCGAAGCTGATGACGATGGCAGCGGGACTCCTGGACAATGAACCGCAGAGCGTTTTCCATGGTCGGGATGCTGATGTCACTTTTGTGCATCGGGGTCCTTCTGGCAATCCTGCTTCCCTCGATGCAGAAAAGCTTGACAGGTCTCAAGGAAGAAGGCGGCAAGGCAGCTGTCAGTGGTTGGGGCATGCATGATCAGGTCAATCTGTACGCCTTGATGCAGGGACTCAACGTAGCTGGTCTGAGTTCAGGGGAGGGCATGCCCGTTCCCAGCGAAGTTTCCGGCAGCCGCGACATCGGTGAAGACACAACAGCCAACCTGTACAGCCTGCTGGTCATGCAGCGTTACGTCACGCCTGACAAGCTGGTCTCTCGCGCTGATTACATGGTTGATCCTGACGAGGATTACAACTGGGCTGCTTATGATCCACGCGGTGGGGTGTATTGGGATTCTTCGTTTGAAGCCAATCTCAATGACATCAGCAACGTGTCCTATGCACACATGCCGTTATATGGCGACCGTCTCAAGAACAACTGGGGCTCACGCATGAAGTTGAGCACGAGTTTTCCACTGTTTGGCAATCGTGGGCCAGAAGATGGCATCGAGACCGAAGAGTCGTATGCCTGTTTCAATGGTAAATGGGGTGGTTATGTCGCCTTTGGTGATGGACATGTGGATTTCCTGGGATCGCCATCGGCCTTTCGAGGCAGTTTGAATCGCGGTGGTCCCGATGGATTGTTCTCCATCGACGATACCACTCGCCACTCGGATGCCATCCTGGGTTTCACGTATCGAATGGAAGCTGATGGCCCGGTTCTCCAGTGGGACTAGCTTCCGTTTCAGCATGATCCAGTCTCAATACAGATAAAAAAACGCGGCCCCTTTCGGGGCCACGTCTACTCATCACTTTCAAGCTCGTCGTGTTCAGGATTCGAGAAGGCGGTTCATGTGCTCATCGAATGCCAGTGTTGAAGGTACTTGTTCATCCAGGATCATCGAGGTGGTCTCGACGGTTGTCGTCTTGTCACGCATTGTTTTCGGTGAAGACCACATGTATCCAAAGATGATCACCAGGACGATGATGACGATGAAGAACCAGAATATCGCGCCCCAGCCGCCGTCATCATCAGTAGTTGCAGCATCACCTGATTCACCATCCCATGCGAACTCGGTTCCTGGAATGACTGCCCAGATCACCCCGAAGAATATGAGGATGATGAAGGCGAACAGGAGGAAGTTGACGGCATGGGAACCATTGATCTCAGGTCCAATGGGTTCGACCCAGAGTCCACCGCCCCAGATAGGCAGGAAGAACAGGAAGAACAGGAAGATCAGCCAGAGACATCCGATGTCTGCGGCGCTGTCATCGGCTGCAGCAGCTCTTGCTGAATAGGTTGGACGGACAGCCATCGAGTAGATCGCACCGAAAACGATGCAGGCGATGATGAAAACGAAGATCAGATCCCAAAGCCAGACCATGAATACCTCCAGGTTCGGAGGGGCTATGCCGCGCTAACGAATCGCCGGCGATCCTCCCAACGGGATGCAAGGTAACCCATGACGGGAATTGTCACAGTGGCGGCTTTTCTGGACCAGCATCCCACGTGAGCTCTTCACGCCAGAATACAAACCCCTTTTTCATGGAAATACATGTCTGACAGGAGTTTGCAGGCAAGAAGATGGCCCCGGTCCGGGCCGGGGCCTTGTCCTTCAGTCAATAGGCTAGGCAGGATTCGAACCTGCGACCAAACGATTATGAGTCGCGTGCTCTGACCGCTGAGCTACTAGCCCCAGGGAGCAGTGTAGCTTTTCAGCTCCAGCCCTTCAGTAGATCAACAAGTGCCTCATGAAGGCATCCGTTACTCGCAATGCCCTTCGGGACACCTGGATCGCCCTCCTGCAGGCCACTCCAGTTGGTGAACCGTCCCCCGGCTTCCTGGAGAATCGGCACGATGGCACCGATATCCCATCGCTTGAGTTCCGGTTCAACCACGGCATCGACCCTTCCGGTACACAGCAGCAGTTGGCAGTAGCAGTCACTCCATCCGCGGGTTCGGCGGCAGGCCTGTCCAAGGGCAACGTAGGCATCGGGGTATTCGTGATCCCGGAAATAATCAAAGGATGTCGTGCAGACCATTGATTGTGCAAGGCTGTTCGTATTGGAGACGTGGGCTGCGACTGGTTCCTGGTGGCCGACTTGATGCCAAGCGCCCGCGCCACGTATGGCCCAGGCACGTTCATCAAGCATTGGAAATTCCATCAATCCTGCCAGTGGTTTCTGGTCATGTTCGATGCCGATGAGTATTCCGAACATGGGTACTCCATGTACGAATGAAATCGTGCCATCGATGGGATCAATCACCCAGCGATAGCCGGTTGTTCCATCAGCATCCTTGTCGCCATATTCCTCACCGATGAGACCATCACCTGGAAAGGCATGGTTGATCGCTTTGCGTATGCAGGTTTCCGTTTCACGGTCTGCAGTGGTTACCGGGGAACCATCGGCCTTGTCCTCGACGGACCATTCCTGGCTCTTGAAGTAATGGCGCAGGATCTCACTGCCGGCCTGGGCGATGGCCTGAGCGGCTTCAAGACGTTCATGCAGGCCGGTCTTGATGTCGTCATCAAGTGCAATGGTCATGCTGAGAATGTTAACGAGGCTTCAGTTTCGGCGTTGATGGGCGATGCGGCTCTCTTCACTCAACTGCAGATCATCCACATCATTGAGATGACTGGGACAGAGATATGAAGATGCATGGCCTCACGTCGTCGGGGGAGGATTCCCGGAAGGGGCCTTCTGATCAACAGCGGCCGGATTCCGGGAGCAAACGGCGCAAGGCCTATGCACTCACGGTCTTTCGCGGTGTCCTGTGGTCAATGCCGCAACGAGGAGGCATAGACCAATCCCCCCCAGGGTCGTAATTGCATACGTGACCAGAACGGGACCTACCAGCATGTCGCACCGCCTTTCTTCGATTGCCGTCAACGGGGGCTGTGGAGAGAGACCAACACAAGGGGGCACATGCGCGGGACAGAGCAGCCATCCCCAGGCGGCATGCCACAGTGGCACAGGGCCGGTGTAGCGCCCGCGTGTTCCCCTCGTGTTTTCTTTCACAGGTCCCCCGTTGGACCTGGCAATCGACATCATCACCCGTAGCAGGTGACCGGTACCGGGGGCTAAATGAAGTTACTTGCGTGGACCGTCAATCTTCATCCTGGGAGGGAGAGAACGTGATGGTCTTCAGCAAGTCTCCAGGCCGCACTATCTGTGCGATGGCCTGTTCCGGTCGCGGTCCCCGCTAGTGGGGAGAACACCTGTTTCATCAGATCATTTCGATCGATGTCACATGCGTCACTCTTACTATGCGCAATGACCACCCGGTTTGGCAAGTAAAAACCTGCATAGCAGTGGATTTTGTTCAATTAGTCAGGCGCTCGTGTTGACATCAAACGTGTTCAACTCAGTGAACTATTCACAGTTTCCCCAACTGTTTATCAGGATGAGGACATCGTCGACATCCGTATCACCATCATCATCGCAGTCGCCTTGGCCGTTGATCTGGAAGGATTCCAGAACCGTCAGCAGATCATCAACACCAACGATCTGGTCACCATTGAAATCGCCGACGCAATCGGTCGGGCAGATCTCTCCGATGAAGTTTCCGCCCTCATCCGTCCAGTCGCCCATGATGGGATCGCCCTCGTTTTCACACAATTGTGTGTTCAAAAGGGCCAGATTGCCCTGATGTGACTGCAGGATGGAAGCAGCCGTATTGTCATGGAATGTACAACGCTCGAAGCGGGCGTCCCAGAACACCGCCAGCACGATGCTTGAGCCGGAGTTGTTTTCGAACAGGCAATCGCGGAAAACGGGATTTCCATGGTCTTCACCCTGGAATCCGGTTACGCCTTTGATGTGGACCACGTTCCCATTGTCTGTTGCCGTATTGCCAATGAACCGGCATGATTCAAAGACGGCTTCTGTCGAACTGGTCCAGACGGCTGTGCCCTGAAACTCAGAAGAGTTCTCGACGAACGTACAGTTCCGGATTGTCGGCGCGTGGTGGTAGATCCAGAGTGCGTTTCCAGTTGAGCCGGTGAAGATCAGATTCTCAACAGTGGCTCCGGTGGCGGCAGCAAGACCAATTCCCAGCAGGATGTTCTGCGTGGACTGCCCATCAATTTTCACGGCGGGGGAGCCGTCGGGGTTGACGGCGCCAATCAAGGTGATGTCCGCATCTGCGATGAAAAGATCAGATTCACCATAGCTTCCACCGGCGATCTCAATGGTGTCACCCTGGTTGGCTGCGGCAATGGCTTCCTGGATCGTGCTGAAATCTGCCGGGCCGTCATCATCGACGGTCCAGGTTTCAGCAAGACTGGAGCTGGAAAGCCCAATCAAAATTGCGCACCGAGCCAGACATCTCATGGTTCTCTCCTCTGGTGTGAAGATACGACAACCATTGGAACAGCCTGCAACTCTGTCTTCAAGACTTATTCAGTCAGTGTCGGCAAGCAGGTGGAAAATCGCACCTGGAACGGTCGAAAGAGGAGTCCGGGAGCTCCTGGAATCGATTCCAGGCCATTCAAATCCGCTGATTTGGCTTACCCGAACTCGCAGTTATCAGAGTAGTGGGGTGTTTTTCGGTTTAGTGAAAAAAGAATGATGATGTGTCATCGAAGAAAAAAAGTCTGCATTGGAGTAGCCGAATTTGTGTGAAGTACGATTACCTCGTCCACGTTTTTCTTGATGTGGCAGAAAGCCTGACTGAAACCGTTCGACTCAATGTCGTTGACTTTTGAAAAGGACGAACAATGAACATCTGGGAAATTCTTTTGTTGACGAGTCCGGTTCTGATCAGCGCGGTTTTGTTGTGGTGCTTTGGAAAGTTCATTCTGCATTGCCCGGGAAGGTGGAAGTACCTGTTCATGAGTCTTGGGATTGCTGCCGTCAGTTTCAGTCTCTTCTGGATGGTCTTCTTTGTGCTGAACACATTGTTTGTTTCATTCACGATCGATGTGTTCGGCCCAGCCCTTGCCTGCCTGTTGTTTTCCTGGTTCATGATCCGTGAGTTCTACAAGTGTCGAGAAGGAAACAGGATCTCTGTTTCAACCGGATTTGTACTGGCCTTTGTCTATGTCTTTGTTCAGGGTGTAGCGACAGTCGGATTTGGCGTCGAAATGGGCGTCATCACGCTGACGTAACTCTTTCTACGAGCCTTTACAACTTGTTGCATCTGAGGGTGTCTGATGGTCTCTGGGGGAGAGATCGTGGTATCCCGAGGCGCTGTTCATCCTTGGCAGGTGTCGGTTAATATGCCCGCCTGGCCCCGGTAGCTCAGCTGGATAGAGCAGCGGTCTTCTAAACCGCAGGTCGCACGTTCGAGTCGTGCTCGGGGCGTTCACAACCACCTTCATCGCATCGAAATCAGTGTTCGCGCTGGGCGGTTGTCTCGTGTCGTCTCCTGGAATCCCCTCCAGAACCGGGTGCGCGCCACAGTGGGCGCCACAGTGGGGGAGGAGACTATGGGCAGGGTTCCCCGAAGTTGCTCAGCAGGATGAGGACATCATCGGTGTCGACCAGGCCGTCGCCGTCGAAGTCGGCGTTGGGATCTGCGGTGTCCCAGGCGGAGATGAGGTAGAGCACGTCGTTGACGTCGACGTATCCGTCACCAGTCGCATCGCCGGGGCATAGAGGGCAATCATCTGTAACGGTGTTGCCATCGTTGTCGGTCCAGTCACCGTAAATCTGATCAGGAGCATTGCCACAGACAATGGTATCCATCAGGGCGCTGATAGCGTTCTCCTGGTAGATCCCGCCACCATCAAATCCTGCTGAGTTGTTCAAAATCATAGAACTGTTAATGGTCGTGTTGCTGTTGGATCTGCATACGATTCCGCCACCATAGGATCCAGTACTGTTGTTTTCGATAAGAGATTCAGTTATGAGGGCATTAGTTTGGTAACAGTAGAAGCCACCGCCTCTCCATGCCATGTTGTCTGTGAGAGTGCATCCTTTGGTAACCAAATAATTATTGGAGCTACTGGCATAGATTCCTCCGCCATACCTTGAAGCATCATTTCCCGAAATGGTGCATGAGATAAGTTCGACATGGCTGCTGAAAACAGTTTCTAAGCCTCCGCCAAAACCATAGATACCAGTGGTGTTATTGTTCAATATGGCGCAGTCGATCATCGTGCCGTTGCTGTTGAAATAGCTGATGCCGCCGCCACTGCCATTTATACTGTTGTTCTCTATGACGCAGTTATCAAACATGGTTCTACTTCTGTAACAGAAGACCCCGCCGCCATATGAGTTATCGCTGGCGGTGTTTCTCGAAATGATGCAGTTGGAGATGACTGGGCTGCAATCGTTGTAGCAAAAGATACCGCCGCCTCTTTGTTCTGAAACATTATTCGAGATTATGCAGTCGGTGATCGTAGGGTTGCTGGAAATATCGCAAGTGATTCCGCCGCCAGCTTCGCTAGAGGAGTTGTTGACAATGGCACAGTCAAAAATAGTAGGACTGCTGTTATTGCAATAAACACCTCCGCCACTAATGGTGGCAATGTTGCCAAGTATCGTGCAATGACTCACGGTGGGATTGCTTGCAACACAGTAGATTCCAGCACCTGCAAAGGATTGGCCGCCAGTGATGTATAAATGCTTGAGTTCAAGATTGGGACTTTGATTGTTTGCTATGTAGAAAACGCTTCCACCTTGCATATTCGCATCAATGGTGGTCGCCAATGAGCCATTGGTGTTGAGCGTGCCCTGGATCGTGACAACCTTGTCGCCTGGATTGAGGTTGGCCTCGTTGAAGGTACCCGCAGCGATGTTGATCACGTCACCATCAGATGACGCATCGATGGCTGCCTGAATGGTGGGATAGTCCGCAGGGACATTGATCACGTCTGCAAACGTGTTGCAGCTGAGCATCAGGCTCGCAACGATTGCACAGATAGCTCTC
Organism: Phycisphaerales bacterium; assembly: GCA_029242715.1. Taxonomy (GTDB): domain Bacteria; phylum Planctomycetota; class Phycisphaerae; order Phycisphaerales; family SM1A02; genus UBA1668. The sequence continues at coordinate 124 of JAQWTL010000029.1, read as the reverse complement.
ATGGATCTTCTCTCCCGACAGGTCCAGGCTCCATTCTGACGGATTGGCCCACAGGTTCAAGCCTTCGCCTTCCATATATAAGAAACAGCCCCGACAGGGTCTCTGCCGGGGCTGCGGTGGGGTT
>JAQWTL010000040.1 GCA_029242715.1 Phycisphaerales bacterium | reverse complement strand
CCCCCCATGACACCATCAAGAACGATGTTCCATCTTCGAATGGAACTCGGGTCCTTGAAGTTGAATATGGGCAGACCGTTTCGGCTATTCATGCTGGTCTGCTGAACTTCCTCAGCACTCATCCAGAGATCGTCGATGATCCTGCGGTAGGCCCAGGCTCGATCGGTGGCATCGCCCATGCCGGACGCCTTCTGAAGCAGCGGTTTGACACTGGCACGTTTTTCAGCAGTCAGCCCCCAGCCTTCGCTGCTCATTATTGCATCAAGCGCGGTGGCATATACAGCAGCACACGCTTCTGGAGAACCATCATTGAACAGTGGAACGCCTCGATCGATAACACGCTCGAGATATGACTTCAAAGGCGACTCGGGCGCCGGTGGCAACAGAACACGATCAATCACATGAACTATTCCGTTCGATGCTACAAGGTCAGGAGATTCTATTGCAGCATTGCCGATTAGAATTCGATCACGAATACTATCAACTGCGATGGTTGTACCTGCTAGCGTTGTTATTTCATCTTTTTCTCGAAGTGTTGCCATATCAAGTCTGCCGGGCACCACATGATGAGCCAGTATGCGGCGCAATGATTCGCGACCAGGCTCTTCAAGCAATCCTTTTAAAGTAGCTTCATCAATCCGGCCAAAGGCATCATTGGTCGGCGCAAATACGGTCAAAGGACCCTCTCCGCTTAATGCATCCGCAAGTTCTGCCGCTTGAACTGCTGCTACTAAAGTAGTGAGCCGCTCAGAGGAGGAAGCCAGCTCTGGAATAGTTGAGCCACCCATGGCAGCCGTCGACAGAACACTTACAATCGCCAGTCGGGCAAACATCTTCTAGTCACTCCATGCTAATGAGAAATAAGATCTGGACTTGAACCGGCAGATCAATCCGGATTACCCGATTAGGCTTCTGATACTAGGAAGCCAAATTGATTTGGAGATGCAAAATTCTCCATTCAGACTCTACAACAGCCACGTTTTCTGAAGCAGAAGACAAGCAATACTTCATTTCAGGCCTTCCGGAATCCCATGAAATATGGCATGTGGCTGAACTTGCCCTGAAAAACAGGCGGCCAGAATCCTGCCGCAGCCATCCGCTCAATCGCCGACTGAGGCGGATTGCCATACACCGACAAATTGAAGTTCGAAAACAAGTTCTTGAATTCATCGATCCGTATGTTTTCAATGTGCGAGACCTGGCTGCTTTCATCAGAAAAGCATTCCAGCAAGACTACGCGATGAGGATTATCGTGATCATCCACGAAGTACTCGAAGGAAAGCATTCCATTGTCTTCTTCAATTCTGGTCTGCATGGACAGATAGTCTCGTGCTGCATCAAGATCATTCACATCCATTTCCACCAGACAATACCAGTGCGGTGCGTCACTTTTGTGATAGTGCGACATCCTAATTACCTTCTAACTTCAAAGCCCGGTGCCCCATCCAGAACTGAATCCAATCACCATTGGCTTTTATCAATGCCAATACTGCATAGATACCGGCAGCCAGATTGCCCAACAAACAAATAGCGATTAGCCAGACAACAGCCGTCGCATGTGAAGGTTCGCGAAAAAATATCCATCCTGAAAAGATGAAGAAGCCCAGATAGAGATCTAACAATGTCAACTGGAACCAAGGAAGAGGAAAAAGAACCTTTGCTTCCGCAATAAAATGGCCGAAGACAAACGCGTAAACGATACCCAATGCCATAATAAATGCAGCCAAGAGAAGTAGCAGAAGACCTCTATGCATTGGCACGCTCCGTTGAAACCTCTAATGACAAAGCTATAGGGGATTCAGCGAACTGGCCTGCGGCTGGCCTGTTGCCCACCCTTTGCGTAAATGATCTGCTGTACATCTATGTGCCCCGCTCGGAATGCTCCTGCACAGCCATGCAGGTAGTAATTCCATTGCCTTTTGAACCGCTCATCATAGCGACCCGCTATCGACGACCAACCAGCATTAAAACGCTCAGCCCAGGCCATAAGTGTTCTGTCATAGTCTTCTGAGAATCGGTGCCAATCATGGATAGACAGGCTCGTACCATCCAGATCTGATAACTCATTTTCACGAGGTAAATAACCGTCAGGGAAAATGTATTTGAGAAGCCATAACACAAATTGATCCATTCTCGCATCAGATGTCCGGCTCAACATGTCACCTGTAATAACCTGAAGTCCAAAAAGACCACCGTCAGCAAGACTACGATTCACGACGTTCAGAAACTTGGGGATGTTTCGACGTCCAACTGCTTCAATCATTTCGATCGAAGCAATCCGATCAAATGTATCTTTCACATTCCTGTAATCCATGACCTGAATGTCCACAGGAAGCCCAGAACAACGCTCAGTTGCTATCTCTGCCTGCTCTACGGAGACCGTAATACCTGTGACATGTACACCATGACGACTCGCTGCATGCTGGGCGAAATTACCCCAACCACAACCAATATCCAGGACACGCATGCCCGGCTGCAGATCCAGTTTCTTGCACAGAAGTTCCAGTTTGGCTTCCTGGGCACCATCAAGATCTGTTGCCTCCGCCCAATAGCCGCTGGTATAGGTCATGCTTCTATCGAGCATCGTCTTGAACAGATCATTGCCCAGGTCGTAATGCGATCGGCCAATGCGATAAGCACCTGACCCCGCCTGCCTGTCAATGAATCGAGGAAGCAAAGCCGCCACAAGCATCCGCCCTCGAGTCAGAGCAGAGAGCCGCTGGATCGGCCCCGTGAAAAGCCCATGCATGACTTCATCGAGCCGTCCAGACTCCCAGAAACCATCCATGTACGCTTCCCCCAATCCAAACAGGCCACGCTTCTTGTAATGGCGAAATGCGTTTGGATCTGACAGGACAACTTCCATGGCTTCCTTGGAAGCCATGTCATGATCATCTTGGATATTCGATCGCAAAATCAGTGAACGGCTCATGACCTTCGTTCTTTCTCCATCGCCCGTTTCACCAAAGTCCCCTTGCGGGTTTTTGAAGCATAACGCACGAACCGATCTCGAATCCAGTACCAGATCGAGTTTCGGGCAGCCCCGTGGGTGGACGAATCGAACGGTTTTGGCTTCGGATGCGGCCGAAGGCCACGACGAAACCGCAGGAGGATCGCCTGCCACTGGATTCTCAGCATGATGGAAGACGCTGCAATGGGCATCCGGATCAAGGTGGCCAACAGATTTCCGGAGGAAAATGGGACCCCATGCCCATCCATGGATGCAGTGAAGACGGTCTGCCCGCCCTGAGCCAGGGAAATCGTTGCTGAAAAAGCATCTGCCTGACACCGAACATGGACAAGATAAGCACCATCATCATCAAGAAATGGCGATACATAGAAACGCTTTTGGAAGTTGAATCTGCTGGATCCACCTGGACCAGACTCCGGCTCAGGGCATGCCGCATAGTGATGCATTTCCCCAAAGGTATTCCGGACTTCCGCAAGCAATGCACACACCTGGCCTTGGTCATTCAGGCAGATGTAGAAGTTGACGGGATTGAAGACATATCCCAGAAGCCTGGGAATCGTCATCAGCATGATTCTGAAATCACCGGCATCAATGCCCTGCTCACCTAATCGAGCCAGAACCCGATCTCGAAGTGTGCCCTCACCCGAACCACCGTAGTCACGCCCACGCATGCTGGCAATTGCCCAGCGATTGAATCCAAATCCATTAACCGTTCGATCCAATGTTTCCAGTTCATCAAGATCGATTCCCAGCCAGTAGATCCGGTACTGAAAAGCATGCCGAACAGGCTCCAGCCTTTCATGGTTGGTCCGACCACGGTAAATGCGGGAATTCATGGCCCACCACCCAATCGATGATCAACCAGCGCAGCAGAAGCTGCCGCATCCTCATGAAATCCATAACCCATGTAGCCGCCGCAAAAGTGTGTTCGCCGCTCAACGGGAAGCGATCTCAATTGCTTCTGAGCATCAATACATGCTGGTACATAGGCCGGATGGGTGTAGTTGATCTTGTAGATGACGCAGGATGGATCGACTGGCGTTTGCAGATTGAGCGAAACAAGGTAATCACGAGACGACTTCAGTCCCTGCAATCTGTTCATGTAATAGGTGATTGGAACAGGGTCGCCTGGCGCCGCATCGGCAGGTCGACGGTAATTCCAGGACGCCCAGAGCCGTCGATCGCGTGGCATGACTGAAGGATCCGTATGCAACACGACTGAACTGCTGTGATATTTCCAGGTAGACAGAGCCTGCCTCTCTACAGAACTTGGATCTGCCAGCATGGCAAGGGACTGGTCTGCATGAGCAGCAAGCACAACATGATCAAATGACATCATCTCGCCACCCAAAGGCTTGATATCAACACGATCTTCATGGCGACTCACTGATTCAACAGGCATACCCTTCAGAATCTTCCCGGGGAAGAGTGATTTGAATTTCTCAACGTAGGCACAACTTCCTCCGACAACCGTCTGCCATCTTGGAATGTTCCGCACACGGATCATTCCATGGTTGTCAAAGAAACGAAGGAAGGTCGCCGCTGGAAAATCCAACATGTCATTGTCCGGACTTGACCAAACCGAGGCTGCCAGTGGAATGAGATAATTGTTGATGAAAAACTCGTCCATACCGAGTTCATCCAGATAGACCCCGAGTGGCATGTCTCCGAGATCTCCACTCTCAAGTGATGCCAACGCACGCCTCGCAAACCGTCGCTGAGAACGAACCAGACCCCAGAAGCGAGGGTTGATGAGATTACGAGGGCATTTGGCAAAATCCCGCAACGAGGGCCCGACGTAACCAAGCCCCGTTCGTACACAGGAAAAGCCGAAGGACATGTCACTGTCGCGAAGGCTGATGCCCCACTCATTCAACAGCCCATAGAAGACAGGGTAGTTCAGCCTGTTGCACACGATGAAACCCGTGTCCACTGGAACGGTGCCACAGTCCTCCTCAACAGCGATCGTGTTCGTATGACCACCAATACGTTGATCCTGCTCAAACAGAGTCACGTCATGACGCTTGGCAAGCAGCCAGGCTGACGCGATCCCGCCAATACCACCACCAATGACAGCAATCTTCATCCTTGCTGCATCCGTTTCCATACTTTTCCCATGATTGCCGCATATATAGGCATTGGCAGAATTCGCAACATCTTGATGAATGATGCAAAGAGGAACGGGAATGTGATTTCCTTGCGACCTCGGTCAATGCCTTTACAGATGATCCTTGCAGCCTTCTCAGGCTCGACAAGAAATGGCATGTGAAAATTGTTCTTGTCAGTCAGCGGAGTTCGGACAAACCCCGGATTCACAATGGTTACCTTGATGCCCTGGTGGGCGATATCGAATCGCATCGATTCCAGGAAATGGATCAATGCCGCCTTACTGGCACCATAGGCAGCTGCAGAAGGTACGCCCCTGTATCCCGCCAGGCTGGCCACACCGACGATGTGGCCGGTACCACTATGAAGCATGCCAGGAAGGACTGCCTGGATACAGTTCAAGGCACCGGCATAGTTGAGAGTCATCAGGCCCATGTACTGATCAACATCGAAGGCTTTGAGGTCAGAAGGAGCATGACTTCCAGCATTGGCAAGCAGGATGTCGATCCCACCGGCCTGTTCCTGCATGGCACCTGCGAGGCGAGCCATCGCTTCTCGATCCGTCACATCTCCAGCCAGCACCATTCCCCGACCGCCTGCTGCCTCGATCTCGCCAAGGAGATCAGTGAGCAGGCCTTCGCTCCTGGCAGTCAACCCAATGAAGGCTCCCTGGCTGGCGTATTCAAGAGCAATGGCGCGACCC
>JAQWTL010000033.1 GCA_029242715.1 Phycisphaerales bacterium | reverse complement strand
GCCCGATGGTCGCACGCACACCATCGGGGAAGGTGAGACGCTCAGTTCCATTGCCGAGGATCACATGGGCCATGAGAAGCACTGGTACCGAATCTACGAGCTCAATGAGCAACGGATCGGGAGCAATCCGGATCGCCTCGTACTGGGAATGGTGATCGCGATTCCCGGGTAGGGGGGCAGGTTCAGCCAAGCAGGAAAAACGGGTGTCGGCATGTGCCGGCACCCGTTTTCATCTTGGTTATCAGTGGGGGTTGGATTCAGCAGAGGCCCCAGGCTGAGATGATCATGAGGATGTCATTGACATCGGTGACACCGTTGCCGTCCACATCTCCATCCTCACTGCCCCAGGCACCAATCACTGCCAGAACATCATTGACATTGACTTCACCATTGCCATCAAGATCTTCGGGGCAGGGAGCGCCCACGTTGGATTCACCTGGCGTAGGTGCCGTGAAGGTCGTCATCTCACTGCCGCCGTCAGTCATTCGCCCATAGGAAACATCCAGCTTCTGGGCGCCGAAGACAACATGATCGATCACGGAGACTCCGTCAGAGGCATAGATCACGACTTCCTCGCCCTCGGCTCCAAACTTGAATGTGGCGTGGTGATCACCCTGTTCAGCATCATCATCTGCCCAAATCAGAAGGAATCCACCAGCCGGTACGTTGAGGCCTTCCGGAGCTTGCCAGGCACCAGGGTCGGCAAGATCATCAGTGATGAACAGGCCTCCAAGATCAACATCTTCATCGCCAGGGTTGTAGATCTCCAGCCAGTCGTCGTATTCACCGGCCTCGTCAGCAATTGTCGACTCGTTGTCGGCCATGATTTCATTGATATAGAGCTCTGGCATCTCAGCAGGATCAGCAACATTGGTCGCCTCGGGCGTCGGTGTCGAGAGGTACTGCCAGCCAGGACCGCCATCGGGGATACGTCCCATGGAGACATCTTCCGCTTGATCTCCGAACACGATCGAGTCAATCAGCGTGGTGCCATCGGCGGCATACAGCCCGATTTCCTCGCCTTCAGCACCCAGTTTGAAATCGGCATGCAGGGGGCCATCTTCAGCATCTGAATCAGCCCAGATAAGCAGGTGGCCTCCGGCTTCAATGATGGTGCCTTCCGGGATCGTCCAGATCATGGGATCCAGCAGATCATCGGTCAGGTACAGGCCACTGAGGTCAATGGCCTCACTGCCGGCGTTGTAGAGTTCGATCCAGTCCTCAAATGCACCGGTTTCATCAGCGATGATCGTTGCATTGTCGGCCATGAACTCATTGAGGAACAGGATTCCTTCGAGATCAGGTACGCCTCGCTCATTGGGTTCGCCAGGTGTTGCAGAGGCATTGATCTGCCAATCAGATTCCTCTTCGTTGCTTCGGCCCCAGGAGGCATCCTGGCCAAGGGCTGGATAGCTCACGCTGTCGATGAGATCGTAGTTTGAACCGATACGCACCGAAAAGAACAACTCGCCACCCTTGGCATCGAGCGTGAAGTTCGAGTGAAGAGGCCCTTCACCGGGTTCATTGTCCATCCACAGCAGGAGGAAGGTGCCGTCATCAATCGATTCGCCGGGGATCTGCCACTTGCCAGGCTCCGCGGCATCGTCAGACACATAAACATCATTTGTGAAGACCATGCCGGGCCCAAGGTTGTAGATCTCAATCCATGGATCGTAGTCGCCTTGGTCATCCATGATCGTGGAGGTGTTCACGCTCATCAGTTCGTTGAGTTGGAGATCCCGTCGAGAGGCAAATGAATCGAGGTGTGTATCCAGATATGCAGCTCGTTGAGAGATGAACGCGGCCAGACCGTAGATGGTTCCGCCGCCAGGTCCGCCACCACCACCGACATCATTGGACAGGTTCTGCTCGAAAAAACTGTTGCTGTAGGGTTTGTTGGTGTCCGCGTAGACATCAGTTCGAATGAGATCGGAAATTTCAGTGATGCGTGGCTGGAAGGTATCGATGTCGAATCCTTCTCGCAGGAAACGAGCAAGGTGTCGGAGGTAGGCTCTGTTGTATGAATCCACTTCCCAGAGCCTTTCCATCAGGGGGCGGGGCTCAGTTCCTCCTGGAGGAGGGCCTGATGGCAGCCAGAAAGCATTCATTTCACGGGCATCTTCATTCGGAGGCATGCCCATTCGGAACGTGCCAAATGCCTCGTTGGCATCCCAGAAGATGTGAGTGAACTCGCCAGTGTCATCTCGATCGTAGACGTAGTAGTTGTGGGCCGACCCGTTGTATGCGTCAAGATTCACGAACAGGCAATTGATCGCAATGGCTTTGAGTAGATTGTCAACATCAGCAACAGCTTCAAGTGCCGCTGGTCTTTCTGCCACAGATGTGTTGTCCAGGCTGCCGATGAATTCGACGAGGCCGCTGTAATCCCACTCGGTTTCATTCGTTTCGAGTTCGTAGGTATTCCAATAGGACTCGGGATCATCATCAATCCATTCCAGATTTGAGCCAAATCCAAAGCCTGCGCTTGATTCGCACTTGTAGAGATTGCCGTCTTCTCCATCACCGAAATTTCGCTGGATGAAATCCTTCTGGACCTGCTCGACTGCTGAGTAGAGGCCCCAGTATTCGTCATTGATGTACAGGCGACAATGCACGACGCGACAGGCGGGGCCATAGGCGGATATGAACTCGTGAAAGAGTTTTTCCCGCATCAACGTGGGATCCTTGAACGAGTTGTTCAGATTCAACTTCTTGAGGTCATGAAAGTGAAGATCATCGTTGTCTTCGTCAAACTCATCAAAATCGAATTTAAAGGATTTCTTGACAGGGAGGCTGAAGGAGGAATTGCCTTTCATGCGAACGCCACATGGATCGATGACGATCCCGTCGCTTTCAAAGCGACAGGCGAAATAGGGATCCTCCGGATCAGAACCGTGTGAGTTTTCGAGGATGTTGAACCAGTCAGGATCATCGAACCAGATTCGGATTTCCCGGACTTCGCTGTCATCGAAGAAGGCATCAGAATCGTCAGCCATGACGGATGAAACCAGGTTCATGCAAATAACAAGAACCATTCCAATGGTCAAAGGGCAGTTGAATGGCATTCAGTTCTCCTCAGGAATGTGGTCGGAATCAGGTGGTCCCGCCTTGGTCATCCCCACTGGCCACTTCAATAGTACGACCTTCTTTGCAGGTCTTATCCCCTAAATAAATCCAGATTCAAGATTCGATGTGCAGATTCGTCTGCCAGCGTCAGGCACTCAGGCCTTTGGCATTTGATTGCATCCGGGCAGGGCTCAGGCTCCCAATGACCACCGAGGTGATGGCATCAGCGACTGGGGAATCGTCAAACAGGAATCGGAGTGCCTCATCACCTGGAAGATGACCACTTCGCAAGGCCTTCTTGATTACCACACCGATATCACGTTGAGCGGCCTCGGTGATGACTGCTTCCTGCGATTGATCTTCCAGGTGGTACTCGACCATTATCGCGTCCGCCCATGACAAGGCGGATCGATTGCCTTCAATACTTTTTCCGGAAAAGCCGATGGCCCGTGTCATGCCCGCATCTTTGAAGGACTCAAGCGTTTCAATGTAGGCATCATCATCAAGGATGGCTTGATCATTTCCATCCGAATGGATCCAGAGTACATCTACGTGATCTGTCTTCAGCCGGCGCAGACTTTCTTGCAAGCTCTTGACAGCGGCGGTGGAAGAGAAGTCATAGTGAGACTCTCCATCACTGAAGTGTTCGCCAACCTTTGTTGAGAGAATGACACCATCTCGTTTGCCTTCCAGTGCCTTGCCCAGACGTTCCTCGCTGAGCCCGTAGCTGGGTGCGGTGTCAATGAAGTTGATGCCAAGATCAAGCATGCCATGCACGATGTCGATCGCGGCTTCTTCTGATGGCAGCTCAAAGTCATCAGGAAACTTGACGCCCTGATTGCGGCCGATCTTGAGCGCACCCCAGCCCAATCGGCTGCATGAGAGTTTGGTCGAGCCTAGTGAACGGTTGTCCATGTGGACTCCAGTTCCCAGGGCGGTATGGCGACCGCCGCCGTGGGCCAGTTGGCGGGCATGTTGAAGATGTGTTCGCCTCCGGGCGGAGGCAACTGTTTGATGATCATGTCCGAGAGCATCGGGACCAGAGCCAGTTTGGTGGGCCATGCCGTGATCACGTTCTCATCATGAAAAGTGGTTGGGCGATTGGGACGTTGTCCGCTAGAGGACCCCTCGGCTCGCGAGGCCAGATAGGTTGAGAAGCGGATGCCTGAAAGATCATGGCCAGGGATAGCCAGTTTGAGATCGTTGATCGCTCTTTCAATGGCCTGGGGTCTGGTTGCTCTTGCCATATCCTCGGAAACTTGCCCTCCGATCTGCCAGACCACACGATCAGCATGATCCCGGGTGGATGTGATGGTCAACCAGGGGCTGGCATTGCGGATGCAATGGCCATTGAGGATCGGGAGCTTTCCGGAGGCCATGATCATCTGCAACGGCCGTTGCTGGATGTGTTCAACGGGCAGGCCAAGTCGGTTGCGAATTCTCGAATTTCCTTCGCCCGCTGCCAGGATGACGTGACTTGGCTGAAGGCTGGTTTCCTGACCGCCGGGGCATCTCAGTCTGGCTTCCCGTACATGGCCGCTGCGGGTTGCTTCCAGTTCAATGCCTTGCGGCCCATCTACTTTGAGGATTCGCTTCAGATGCCGGTCAGCGAGGACCTGCAGGAAGCTGCCTGGCTCGATGACCTGCTCTCCCAGTCGAAGCACGGGCCCCTTCCAGTCACGAAGGACAGCAGGGCGAGAATCCCGGTTCAATGCCTTGGGCTTCACGCTGAGGCTCAGGGAAGCGCCCAGCAGGCCAAGGCGGGATCGCATGCCCGGTTTGGCCCAGATGCAGCAGTATTCTGCTCGTCGTCGTGTCTGGGTCAGATCCGGTTCTCGCTCTCCAGCCAGAGAGCGTCTCCATCTCAGGGGCATGCCGCGGATGGCTCGGGCAGCCTTGCCAGCACGGCCATGGAGGGCGTATTTCAGGCCACCGTGAATGATTCCTTGGGACCAGATGGTCTGGCCTGTTCCCAGGGCAGATGCTTCCACAAGGGCTGCTGAATAGCCCAGCCGATGGAGGTCATCCAGCAGCCAGAGCCCTGCGGCACCACCGCCGAGGATCAGTACGTCAAGCCGGTGTGGAGTAGCCATCGGCGCATGCTCGTTCAGGTGGTGCCCAGTCGTCAAGCCCACGGCGACTTCGGCTATCCTCACCTACCAATAAGGCCCACAGGGAGTAGTGATGGAACATACCGCAGTGTTGATTCCTGGTGATGGAATTGGACCGGAGGTCACGGGAGCCGCAGTGCGGATCCTGGAGGCCTCAGGAGCCCAGATCCAATGGGAAGAGCATCAGGCTGGCCTGGCAGCTGTCGAGGCTGGCTCAGAGGTCGTTCTGCCGCCATCGACCATGGAAGCCGTGCAACGCCATCGAGTGGCTCTCAAAGGCCCCTGCACGACTCCGATTGGTGAAGGTTTCACATCTGTGAATGTTGCACTGAGAAAGCGACTGGATCTGTTCGGTGCGGTTCGCCCGGTTCGATCCATCGAAGGTGTAACGACTCGGTTCAGTGAACCAGGTGTTGATATCGTCGTCGTTCGAGAGAATACCGAAGGTCTTTATTCCGGTATCGAGAACGTCATCACCCCTGGCGTGGTGACCTCCTTGAAGGTTGTCACGGAGAAGGCCAGCCGACGCATCGCCAAGTTCGCTTTCCATTATGCGGCCACTCGCGGCCGCCGCCGTATCACGGTGCTCCACAAGGCGAACATCATGAAGCAGGGCGATGGTCTCTTCATCCGTTGTGCCCGGGAAGAATTCGAGCCCTGGAAGGACAAGCTCGAGTATGAGGAACTCATCATCGATGCCGGATGCATGCGGATCGTTCAGCAGCCAGAACGTTTCGACATTCTGCTTTGCGAGAACCTGTATGGAGACGTCGTCTCGGATCTGTGTGCGGGGCTTGTCGGAGGGCTTGGGATGACACCAGGGGCTAATTTCGGTGGCGATGAAGCAGCCATCTTTGAAGCTGTTCATGGGTCGGCCCCGGATATCGCCGGCAAGAATCTGGCCAATCCATTGGCCATCATCATGAGCAGTGTCATGATGCTCCGGCACATGGCGGATACCTGTGAGGATGACAGCTGCCAGACGGCTGCTGACAGGATTCGGGATGCCTATAACGCCTGCTTGCTGGCAGGAGAGAAGACCCGGGATCTGGGCGGAAGCCTGGGCACCACAGCATTTGCGGATGCAGTGATCGCGAGGCTTTGATCATGGCAGCCACCTGTGACTGGACAATATCCGGGTCGAATCAAAAACCCATTGTGGGCACCACCCATCTCGTGGATTCTGATGCACGCGGAGTTGTCCTGATTGCACACGGATTCAAGGGGTACAAGGACTATGGTTTCATTCCAAGATTGGCCGAACGTCTGGCGGCTGAGCGTTTCATCGCCCATCGTTTCAACTTCAGTCACTCTGGAATGACACATGGCCACGGCCAGTTCGATGCCGATCTGTTTCGTCAGGACACGTGGAATCGACAGGTTGATGATGTCCTTGCAGTACTTGCCGCCATTGCCGAAGGCACGCTTGAAGGCGGAGGTCAGCCTCAGATCATCTTCGGACATTCTCGTGGTGGCGTGACGGCGATTCTTGCAGCGGGCCGATGGGCAGATGATCCAAGGATGTCCCAGCTTCGAGGCGTGATTGCAGCAGCATCGCCGGCACATGCCTGCAGCCTGACGATCGAGCAGCGAGATGCTTTCATGAGGGATGGATACATCGATTCCCCCTCTTCAAGGACGGGCCAATCTTTACGTGTTGATGCGGGATGGCTGCGAGAGCAACAGGCTGATCCTGAAGGACATGACCTGGCGACCCAGGCCGGCCGTGTACGTGTCCCTGTCGGCGTCATTCATGGGCTTGCAGACAGTACCGTGCACTCTGATGATGCCATCTTCATTGCAGAGGCCGTTGGAGAACGTGTGGCCATGCGGCTCATCCATGATGGGGATCACGTCTTCAATACACCCAACCCGTCTGATGCCGATGCAATGGCGAGCCAGCCAAGGCAGGATATGGAACAGATCGTTGTCGATCTGTGTTCTCGCTGGGTGAAATGATCAGCTTGCCGGTTCGGCGACTTCCGCTTCGATGACGATGTCGGAATCCTGTTCCATTGGAGCTGTTTCCACGACCGGTGGGTCGACGGGCTTGCGATCAAGCGCCTTTCGTGAGATGTGGCCATCTGAGCCCACATCCTCGACCTGCACGGCAACTTTCTGTGACACACCACGTTCACGCTGAGTGACGCCATAGAGGCGATCGCAGTCGAGCATCGTTCGCTTGTTGTGCGTGATGATGATGAAGTGGCTATCCCCGCGGAATTGATCAAGCGCACTGAGGAAACGCTCAACGTTTGCATCATCCAGTGGGGCATCAACTTCGTCGAGGATGCAGAATGGAGATGGCTTGGATTTGAAGATTGCCAGCAGGAGGGCAATGGCGGTCATGGCCTTCTCGCCGCCTGAAAGCTGACTGTTGACTCGAGGCTTTTTGCCAGGTGGCTTGGCCTTGATCTCGATACCGGATTTGAGCATGTCGATCTCGCCGTCCTCGTCAGGGACGAACATCATGTCGGCACTACCACCTCCGAAGAGCTGTCGGAACATGCCTTGTGGTCCAGCGAAGCATTCGCGGATCGTGTTGAAGGTCTCTTCGAAGCGTGTGCGACTGACCTGCTCCAGTTCGATGATCAGGGCTTCGAGTTGTTCGCGGGCCTGATCGATATCCTCGACCTGCTTGACCAGATCCTCGTTGCGTTCCTCGAGTTGACCTTCTTCGTCGATGGCATCGAGATTGACGTTGCCCAGAGACTTGATCTGTGCTCGCAGTTCGGTCACCTCAGCTTCGACAAGCTGGCGGTCAATCGGTTCAGGCGACTGGGCTTTCCAGTCGGGATAGGCGCAGGAAAGATCCAGTTCGAGCTCTTCAAGCACACGGTCTTCAAGGTGCTCTCGCTTGACCTCGGCTTCACGACGTGTCAGTTCGATGGCGTGGTGATCACGTTCAAGGATGCCGTACTTCTGTCGTGTGGAATCCAGTTCCTGTGTGGAGGTTTCCAGAGATTCGGTTGTCTGCTCCATGCGATCTTCAAGATCCTGCCGAGCAGTGCCTTCCTGTTCTCGCTGGGTGCTGGTGTCATCGATTTCCCGCTGGGCGTCCTGGATGGCACCGTCGTATTGATCAACCTGGCTGCTGCGTCGAGCAAGTTGCTCACGGATCTGTGCAAGTCGATCTTCGTTGTCGTCATGGGCAGTTTCCGAGTGACGCACGTCGCGACGAGCGGCCTCAAGTTTCTCACCAGCCTGTCCAACGTCCACTCTGGCAGATGCCAGTCGCTCCTGTGAAGCATGCCATTGGTCACGTGCTCCGGTGGCATGTTCATCGGCTTTGTCGAGTTTCTCTTCAGCCTCTGTGCAGTTTGCCTGCAGCGACTGGAGTTGCTGGACAAGCGAGGTCATCTCGGATTCATGCTGTCGCATTCTCGCAGCCATTTCATCCTGTTCGGCATCGATGGTGCGGAGGTCACGCTGGACTCTGTGCAGATCATTGTCCATGCGCTGCAGTCGATACTCGCCATCGACCACGATATCCATGGCCTTGTTGAGTCGCTGTGTTGTTTCATGCTGCTGTTCTCTGGCTTCTTCTGAATCCTTCAGGAGGGTTGCCAGGTCAGTCTCCATGCCGTCGATTCGTCCATCCATTCCCTTGATGTCGCTGTCGAGATCCGCCATTTCAAGTCGACGGGAAAGCCAACCACTTCGATCGCTGCCACGGGATTGGCCGACACGAATACGGCCGTCAGATTCAATGACGGGGCCGTCGGGAATAACAATTCGCCATCCATTCAGTGGGCCATTGATCAGTTGCAACGCCTGATCGACGCTATCGGCTATGGCGGTTCGATCCAACAGCTGGTTGATGGCTCTTTGGGCCACGGGGTTAGGTTGAACAAGGTCGCGGAGATGACGGACGCCTGTGAGTCCCACGGGCAGGGGCGTGTGGGCCCGCTCATCACCACCGGCGAGGCAGACAGTGACGCTGCCGCCATTCTGCTCAAGATGATTACGGATGGATTCAACGCCTGAGATCTCCGGGACGATCAGTGCCTGGAGGTCGCGACCCAGCGCCGCTTCAACGAGCGTGGCATTCTCTCGGGAGGTATCGACGAGATCGCCAAGTACGCCATGGATGCCGCCGAATCGATCGGGTTGATCCAGGAGATCCTTGACCGCATCGGTGAGACCTTCGCGAGCCTCTCGCATCTCTTCCAGCAGGTGGAGCCTGGAACCGATTCCAGCTCGCTGGTGGCGGATCTCTGCGAGTTGCTGTGCCAGGTCGCCGTGCTGCTTGCTGAGTGTGGCGGCTTTCTCGTCGTGCTCGCGCAGGATCGTCTCGTCGCGTTGTACCTCGATTCGAGCTGCCTGAATTTCGTTTTCAGCAAGCGTTCGTGACTGCTCCAGAGAAGTGCGTTCTTCGACGAGGGCATCACGGCGTGTCTCGATTCGCTGGGATTGTTCATCCAATGTCTTGCGGCGGCCTTCAAGCGCTCGGCGGCTGGCATCGACCTGAGCACGACGATTAACCAGTCGTTCGCGATCAACCCGAGCCAGGTCGGCGTCCTGCGCCGCGCGTTCGGAATCGCGGTGGAGCGTGGTGGCCTCCTGAGAAAGTGAATCGACGCTGCGTTCGGCATCCTGAAGAGCCTCAGCGGTGGCTGCCAGGCTGTTTTCCGCATCTTCACGAAGAGCCATCAGCTCGCGGCTGCGGACCTGAATGGTGTCGATTTCCTTGCGACTCTCATTCAGTTGCTCATCAGCCTCATTTCGCTGACGCTGAACGAGGTCACGGCGTTGAGTCGCACGCTCGATACCCGAATCCAGTTCGAGCATTCGTTGATCAAGTGCATGTTGTTCATCACGCAATTCATGGCGTCGAATCTCGGCTTCCTGATGATCAGCTTCAATTCTCGTGACATCTGCCTGCAGGGTATTTCGTTGTTCTCCCAGTGAGGCCAGTTGGCTGGTGAGGCCCATCAATCGAGTCTGGAGTTCGTCGAACTGATCCATTGCCAGCGATGTTCGCTGTCCGCGATACCGGTCATCAAGTTCCTGGAATGTCCGGGCTTTCTCAGCCTGGGATCGAACGATCCTGAGACGGCGTTCGGTTGAGGCGAGTTGCTCTCGGGTTCGAACAAGATTGGTTTCAGTGCGATCAAGCTTGCGTTCGGCTTCGACTCTACGAAGTTTGAACTTGGCAACACCAGCAGCTTCTTCAAGAACACCGCGTCGCTCAATCGGGCTTGCTTCGACAAGTTTTGAAACACGGCCCTGCTCGATGATGCAGTAGGCAGTGGTTCCAACGCCAGTGTCGATGAAGAGATCCTTGACATCCTTCAGGCGGACCTTCTGGTTGTTGATGAGGTATTCGCTTCGACCATCACGGTAGAGTCGCCTGGCAACGTCTACTTCGTCGGCATCAATCGACAATACGCGCTGCCCCTCTGCTTGTAGAGGGTTTTCAAATGTCAGGGTGACAGTTGCCGCACCTAATGGTTTGCGGGCGGCGGATCCGGCAAAGATCACGTCCAGCATGGCGGCGCCACGCAGTGACTTTGCGGAACGTTCACCAAGGACCCATTTGATTGCGTCTACGACATTGGATTTACCGCAGCCGTTAGGACCGACGATTCCGATCTTCTGTTCAAGGAAGCGGAAATCAACGGGATCTGCGAATGATTTAAAACCGGAGAGAGTGACCTTAGCGAGCCGCATACTCGTCTGACCTCCTGTCAGGCGTGTCTGGGAAATCGGATTTGAGGGCAGCGACTGCCCTCAGGGTCCGGGAAACCTCTGCATAGTATCGAACAAATGGCGATTGACGCCACAGAAACGGCCATGGGTGGCGATCTGGGGTACCCCAAGGGTGGGTCAGCCGATTGGACCTGCTGGAGCTACCCCATCTGTTGGCGGCTCCTCAAAGGTATCGGTGGGCTCGAAATCGGGCCTGATCTCATAATCGTCCATCATGCCCGCTCGCCGAATCTCGGCCAGGATGCGGTCTTGCTCGACCTTGAAGTCCGCCTCAATAAAGCCTTTACGCCAGATTCGGTAGAGGGCTCCAACGGTCTGAGCGTACGAAAGTCCCAGGCCTTGTTCAGGCTGTTCCGGTATGGGCTGGTGGGCGAGGAAGTAGGTGAAGGATGGCAGGTCTCGTTTGACCTTGTAGACCCGTCCTTTGTTGTCCTGCTTTTCTCGGTAGTAGACCTCGACCCTTTCAGGATCTTCTGAATCCCGGACAATCAGCCTGTTTTCCCAAATTGAGGCCGTGACAGGTGAACTGATATTCAGGTTGTCGCTCATGATCGCAAGTCGGGGCTGGCCGGACTGGGTCAAGTAGATCGTCGGTTGATCAGAGGGCACCACATCAAGCAGGAACTTGTTCTTGATCTGCGTTCGCTTGATGCTGGAATCCCCGCGTGTGTTGAGTGACTCATAAGCTCTCAACCGCAATTCAGTGTCTCTCTCGTTGAGTAGTTTTCGAAGGGCCTGGTCATTACGTGGGTCGCTGGGAAGATCTGCAATGAGCGTTGCCGATTCCAGTCGAGCAGCCAAGGGACCTTCGTTGGCCATTTCTCGTAGAGGTTTACTGACCAGTGGGTCTTTCAGGTAGGCCCCTGATCGTAATGCTGCAAGGCGAGGTGTTGCTTCGGGGTACTCATAGAGCTCTCGAATGAACGGTATGGCGCGATTACCAAGAGCGCACCATCTCCAGTAGGCATTCGGGGCTACGGTTGAATCCGACAGGAGCGTGCGTCGTGTGCTCATCGCGACGGCTTCGGCATTGGCCTGTCTCAGAGTGGTATGCCGCAGCAGTCGAAGGAAGTTTTCTGTTTCGTTTCGGTGTGACGGAGGGACTGTGATCTCGATGATTGAGTCATTCTTGCCCTTGGCTGTATCGCTTGACTGTCCTGGTTCCCGGGGAAAACGGCGGTTGACCGCGTCCTGGATCAATCTGACTCTGGTATGGCTGGGATTCAGGAGCATGAGCCGAACAGGAATATCCTCAGTGGCCTGTCCGCCATTGAGAACCCGTCCGCTGAGCAGATTGATATCCCCGCCCAGTTCGGTTTCTGTTTCGGCAAATGGATTCAAGAAGATCGTTCCAGATGCTTCGGCCACGGATTTTGCTTGTCTGCTGCCAGTTGTCAGAGCCCCGATGCGAAGTTCCGTCGTATAGAGCCGTCCGCCATCAAGGCTGGTTGTTCCAGTTCGGGGGTCTGCCGTAACACGGATATCGAAGGTAGTGCCATTGATTACTGCATGGCTGCGGCCTGACACGGGTGGAGTCTTGTATCGCCCGACGGCTGCTGGTGGCATCACCCCTTGGACAACGACCACTGCGGTGTCCTTGGAATTCAACATCTGTGGTGCATTGAGGTGGCCATACCCGATGGTTTCGGAACCAACGCCTTGACGCTCCATTTCCTGGAGCATGTGAGCTCTGATGTTCGGAGGGATGTCACTGGAACCAGTTCCATCGAGACCGACCACAAGGCCATAACCACTGACGACAATTGGTTGATAGTTTGCGCTGGTCTGCTCGGCGTATCCGATCATCAGGGTTTCGGCCCCGATGGTGCCTCGAAGAATATTGGGGACATCCCATTCCGCGAGCTTCTTGGAGTCGGCAGCTCGAGGGCGAGGGGTGGCCCGTTCGATGGGGTCGCAGCCTGTGATGGCAACCAGCATCGACAGGGCAGGCAGGATGGTCCAGCTCTGGCGCATGGGGACTCAGCAGTGTATCTGGTCGGGGAGGGGGATCCCGAACTTTGGCCTTCAGGTCTCTCCTGTGGGGCCTGTCATTCCTCTAATAGGCGATGCCGGACTCGAACCAGCGACTTCCTCGGTGTAAACGAGGCGCTCTAGCCAACTGAGCTAATCGCCCTTTGAACTGCCAATAGTAGCAGGGGAGCGGCCGGGGCTCTTTGAGGATGCCATGAATGGGCACAGGAAACCCATTTGGAGGCTCTGATCACGACATTGAGGTTGTCGGATCGACCCAGGATCCGATAACGCTCAAATTCTACGGGTCCTGCCCTGTAGGGCGGAGAAATCAACATCTTTCAGTTCAGGTTGAAAGAAGCCGGGCCGATGGTGCTTCTCGGTATGAACCGGCGTGGTTCTGCCCTCTTCCCTTAGAACCGGGTCGCCAAGACCTGCGGCCCGCACGCCTCATGGAAAGGATTGCTATGACAGCATTCGACTCCTCAACGTTCGAGAAATCCGTTAGTACCAGGGTGCTCAAACTCACAACTTCAGGTTCGAGCCCCTGGGTCGTCTGCACTCTTGATGCGGTCCCAGTAATTCTGGCACGTTTCGAGAGCCGTGACGCTGCTGAAGCTTGGTGCAACAAGCTGAAAATGAAGTCAAAGGCAGCCTGACTCCAATTAGAAATCAGCATGCAATGCTACGGTTCACATTTGGCCCGTGGCATTGCATCATGCGCGGTTTGTCAGGACTGAAGCGACCGGGCTTGTTCCAGCAGCCACGATTCATCAGAAAGTCCCCAAGGTCGGAACTTCTCAATGTTCCCCTGCTCTTCGCTGTGCAGAATGGCGCGGTTGGGACCAAGCTTGCCAGCGGCAGGTGAATCAATGATCTGGCTCGAATCCATCTGACTCATCTGGAAGAGCACTCGGTTTTCGAACTCTCTCTGAGAGGCACGATCCGTAAACCGATTCAGGTTGTTCAAGGTGTCGATCCAGGTGATGACATGCAGGCCCACTGCGGGGCCATCACGCAGCAGTTTGGCCAGGATGCCATCTGGTGAAGTGGGCCCGTCTTCCATTGAGAATGAGAAGTCATCTTCATTTTTTCGGAGTTCTCTCCAGCTCTGCCAGGCTGCAATGAAGAGGAATCGGCGGGGATGAATCGCTCTGGGGTCGGCCAGTCTCTTGTCCAGAGAGTTTCCAATCGCGACCATGGCTTCTGTCAGATCTGTTTCATGAATCGAGTTTGTGACGTGCGGCAGGGCTTCGCCTAGCTTGCTCAGTCTGCCCTTGGTTAGTCCAAAGCCGTCCAGGATGTCGAAGGTCGGCTCGTCTGATGGCGGTATCTGGGCAGCCAGCGACAACATGCAGGCTTCCAGGATGCCCGCTGCGGCTTCTTCGTTCTGTCCCATCACCATCAGGTTGGCGCCAGTTCGCGCCTGGATTCCCAGGGCAGTGGGAGGTTTGATGGCTACGGCATCACCAAGCCAGAGGGTGGGCGTGTCTTCTGGCTTGGACGGAGTTGCTTGGCAGCGCCAAAGTGGTTCGCAATCCTTGAGTTCTGCGGCAACATGTCCGCGGAAGATGAATTGTTCCTCGCAGTGGCCAACGTTTTCGGAGCGTGCCTTCTGTTCTATGAATGAAAGGTTTGAATCACGTTCGCTTTCATCCAGCCAGACGATCTGAAAATGGCTGTTGCCTTCGAGCTTGCCACCAGCATCGTTGTAAATGGCGTCTCCAGGACGAGTGAGCAGCCTTGCCGCTGCATTGTCTTCTGACAGGATCAGGAAGGAATCGGCTTCGGAGCATTGAAGAGCAATGCGTACACCCATCTGTCCCATGGTGCTGCGTGCCAAAGAGTAGACACCATCCAATGTCTGGGATCCAAGCAGGGCATGCATGCCGAAGGCACGTCCTTGTCGTACGAGTCTGTCGAGGAGCAGGGAGGCTTCTTGAGTGACCATGTCGTCCTCAATGAAGAGCTCCTGGAATTCATCCACAACCAGCAGGACACGTGGCAACGGTTGTTTGCTTGCCGCTCGGTAGCCAGCCAGATCCTGAACGCCAAATTCACGGAACAGTTCACCGCGTCGTTTGAGTTCCTCATCCACGTTCTGCAGAACGCTCAGGCCGAATTCTCGATCTGATTCCACAGCAATAACCCGGGCATGTGGGAGATGGTGGCTGGCATAGATCTGGAACTCGACACCTTTCTTGAAGTCGACAAGGTAGAACTCGACCTCTTCAGGGCTGTGCCACATGGCCAGATTGGTAATCAGGACATGCATCAAGGTCGATTTGCCTGAGCCGGTCTTGCCTGCAACCAGGGCATGCTGGGATGTTCCTCTGCCCAGTTTGAGATATTGCTGGCGATTGGCGCCTGATTGCCCAAGGGACACCTTGATCTCATCGCAGGTGCTTCCGGTCCAGATCTGTTCAGGTGCAGGTTTCACCATGCGGAAGGGGACTTCGACGCGGTGTGTGTCCACGGCGGCATCACGGATCTGCTGGAGAATGCTGGTGGAGAGCTTTTCGGGCATGTCTGTGGCAAGTCGCACAGGAATGTCATCAATGTTCTGATTGAAGATCTGCCACTGATCCTTCATCTCACGCAGCACAAGCACGTTCTCGCGAAGATCCTGTTCAGAAAGATCGCGTGGAAGGGGGCGTTGAAGATCCCGAAGAAGGATCACATAGACGCCACATCGTGTTCCGCTTCGAAGTATTCCAAGCAGCCGCCTGGTTGCCTGCTCGTTGAGGTTGACTGGAAAGTCGGCCATGACCAGAACTCGATACGGCTCGGCGATCTGTCCAGCATGTCTGTTGTAGTCGTCGATCGTTTCATATTCATTGCGGAGGTAGGTTTGAATGACCTCTTCCATGTGCTCGGTGAGATCAAGAAGCTGCTCTTCGATGTGTCGTTCTTCGCTGTAGATCCGGTCAAGCAATCGGCCTTCATCGGCATCAGCAAGGTGCATGAATCCTGCAAAGCTTTCGCCAAGACTGACAGGATCCAGCAGGGTGAGTCGCAGCTTTCCGGGTGGTATCGCCGTCATCAGTCGGAGGACATAGGATCTCGCGGCAGCCAGAGCGGCATCACGAGAATCCGGTCGGTACTCGATGAGTGTTGAAATCTGGTTCGGGAGACTGGCAGTGATCGGCAAGGTTGCAGAGGCAGGTCCTTCCCAATGGAATGGCGTATCTGCAGACAGCGGATCCATGATCTGAGCAATATTCAAATCGAAGTCACCGATGGGCGCCATGAAACGGGGGGGAGTGGAGGCTTTCCAGTTCTGCCAGACCGAATCAGACCAATCCAGAGGAATCTCTTGTCGGAGCGTTGTCAGTGATTCGATCTCGTACAGGAATTGAGCGTGGGCCTCATTCCACTCCATGGCCAATCGTGATCGAAGATCATCGAGTGTGTCGCCGGCATCCCGCTCCTGTTTGTCTGTTTCATTCGCCAACTGATCCATGGCAACCTTGTGATCCGACTGCAGTTTCTTTGTGAGCGTGTGGGCCTCGGCTTCCAAATCGCTGACGGCAGTGGAGTGCATGTCCAGGGCTTGCTGCGATGTCGTCTCGTAGTTGGCCTCCAGTTTCTCCTGACGACGTTGCTTGCGTTTTTCCACCAGCGTAATACTGGGGGAGTGATGTTCTTGAGCACCTGAAAGGCTTGCGGATTTGGCTCCTGTGGCATCGGAAATGACGCGATCGCAAAGTTCTTGTGCATGCTTCATGTGCTTGACGGCATGTGTCTGGAATTGTTCCAGCAGTAGGAGGTCCTGCTTGGCACGTTTCCAGGTACGAAGTGTGTATCTGGCCCATCTCCAGGGCATCACAAATCGAAATCGTGGAAGGGTGTAGACCTTGTCCAGTTCCCGTAGTTGGCCCATGATCTGGGTCGGGTCGATATCTTCATCAATGGCATCGGAACCAAGGCTGCTCTTGCGACCAGCCCTGTGGATTCTGGATTTGATGCTGGAGATCAGATCCTCGATGTCGCCAAACTGTGCAAGTGTTTCACTCAACACCTTCCGGGCGGTTGTGACGCGGCCTTCGTAGACGCCTTCGGCCATCCATTCCTCATTCTCCATGGACATGGATGCGGCCTTGCCCGCATTGGCGGCTTCCCGATCGATTTCACCTTCCCTGTCCTGGTACTGCTTCTGGAGCCTTATGAGCCGGTGTGATTTTTTGTCTTCGATCAGGCGGCGTCTGTAGCGAAAATCCTCTTTGGCTTTCTTGACGGCTTCTTCGGAATCTTTGATGAGCCTGGCGCCTTCCTCTCTTCGGCGGAGGGTGGCGTGTGATTTCTGGCGGTCACAGTCTGAAATGGCATCCAGCAATGTCTTCTTCACGCGTGCGGCAGTTTCCCGCATGCTTGTGACAAGCTGAATCGTCCTTTCAATTGGTGATTTTTCAGAGTTGGAAGTCATTCAGTTGCATCCAATTCGCCCTATGGGAATAAGCCGCATCCACATAGGCTAGCGTGCAGGATTATCTGGGTTCGGAGTTCGTGAGCGTCGCATTCCATAAGGGGCATCATCATGGGTAGCCAGGACTTGAACGGCTTCTTCCAGAACTTCGTGCATGCGTTCGGCGGCAGTCAGTGTGGTCCGGACTTCCTGATCAAGGATACGGATATAGCGGCTATTGATCGATTCTGAAACCGGATCATCCCAGGTCTCCTGGAGGGAGTGCCATGCTCCGATCATCTGTTGTGCCGCGGCATAGATCTGCCTGCTGGAGATAGTTACGCTCATTGGTTTCCCTTCGCATCATCTGCCGGGCTGTCCTCGGGCGGTTCTTGTGTGGAGTCGGTTTCAGTGACCTCGCCCGTTCGGCCCAGAGCGGGTTGTTCAGGTTCCATCTTTCGGGCCCAGGCCTCGAAGTCTGTCGGTGGTGCAGCGAGTCTCAGGTAGGCCTCCAGATGACGGGAGAGCACCTTGAGCTTTGCACCCAGTTGGGCCATGTCGACTTCTAGCAACGTGGAAAGCGATTGAGTGGCGGCCCGAAGCAGCATGCCCTCGTGTTCGATCCGCCGGCTCCATTTCTTCAGGAGTTGGATGCGTTCCAGTGCTTGCTGTTGTTTTCGCTGGGCTTTTTCCAATGCCTTCTGCATATCGAGAAACATTCGAGGGCTGTCATCAGGGCGTGAGATCCTCGCTCGTTCCAGATCGCTGCGTGCGTTGTTGACTTCAGCTTCGATCTTGCGGACGCGTATCCGCCAGATTGGTGGTTGATCAGTTTCAACCCAGGATTTCATGCGCTGCACATCCTGGTGAACAGCACCCAATGCACGCAGTCCGGTCAATTGGAATTCCTTGACGGCAGCACGGAACCGATCCAGTGATTCAACGGACGTGATGCGGGCCTGTTTACTCACGTCTCAGTCACCCTTGGTCAAGATAGTCCTGGGCTTTGTCGGCCTTGCGAATGAGATATGGAACGTGATCAGCAGTTGCCTTGTTGAATCGTGCCAATGAACGCATCGTCTGTTCGAATTCCTCCTGGAACTTCCGGTGCTCCTGGTCTCGCCATGTCTGGGCGAGTGAATTCATCCTGGCGTTCATGTGATTCATGCCCTTCTCCAATTCCTCACGGAACCGGGCAAGCTCACGGGCAAATCGCTTGACTTCCTCGGGATCAACGATGACTTTTGCCATGGCGACTCCATTGTGTACGGGGGGAGGAGAGGTGACTCAAGTATATGCCCAGTTCAGCTCCTTGGATCACTCTGTTGGCGAATCAGCATCGTTGGTGGAGGCGGGTTCTTCGGCTCCTTGCTCCTGATGCAGTTCATAGAGCCTTGTCCATGTCCCAGTGATCTCCCCGCCAACAACACCCCTGATCACTACATTTCGAGCCATGGAGACATCAATGGTTCCCTCGACGAAGGCTCCTTCGCTGATTTCAAGGTCGCCGCCTAGAAAGGCGATATCACCGGTCACTCGGCCTTTGATGAAGGCTTCGTGTGCGGTGATGGCCAGGCTGGCGTCCGCTCCGGATTCAAGAATCAATGTCTCACGGGCGTAGAAGTAGGTGTTCACAAGAACGGGTTCTGTGATGTTCAGATTGGTTCCTTCCTGAAGGACATAGCCGGCATCCAGGTAGCGATCCTCGTAGTTGGAGACCGTGGCCCAGATCTGCCAGAACCCATACAGGACAACACTGGAACCGATGAGTACGAGTGAGGCCAGCAGCAGGCATCCCTTGCCTGGTTTTGATCGTTGGCTGTCCTGGTGCTTTGGTGTCTGTTCAGTGGTGGTCATGTTGACTCCGTTGCTGGGGATCGTTTATCGCGTCTTTGCAACCACTGGTTCATCACGATGAGGATGATGGCGATTCCAGGGAGGAGGAACCAGAACCATAGTTCCAGAAAAGGCGGAAGTGCTTCGGCGGCTTCGGCTTCGAAGCGTACACGGGAGAGTTGGTCCCCCCGAAGCGCCGCCGCCTCAATGTTCCACATGCCCGAAGCCGGGAGATCGAACTTGCCGCTATAGAGCAACTGGTTGGTAGCGGCTTCACGGGTTGCCTCCACCAGCATCGAGTCTGCCAGCCCTTCTGCATGTTCCAGCATCAGGGAAACAGTCGCATCAAGCACCGGTGAGTCATCGCTTTCTTCCTGTACAAGTACGGAAA
The DNA here is from genome assembly GCA_029242715.1 of Phycisphaerales bacterium. Classification (GTDB taxonomy): domain Bacteria; phylum Planctomycetota; class Phycisphaerae; order Phycisphaerales; family SM1A02; genus UBA1668. The sequence goes on along the minus strand of JAQWTL010000033.1, from coordinate 134,796 downwards.
TATCAACGGCGCCGGCCCGGAAGGGTGTTGGTTCAGAAAAGACGGTTATTCGCCAGGGTCCATCAACCTGTGATATTCGTACGACACCGCTGTCACACAGGCAGACAGCAGACAGTGCCAGGAGCGTGCAGAGAATGAGGAGGCTGTCCTTCTGCATGGGCAAGAAGCCTATCAGGCCGGGGGCTCATGATGGCATGGTGCCACGCATCTCCATTGGTTGGAAAACGATCCAGGCTCCTGTGAGCCAGAGCGCGAGGCTCAGAATGAGCCATGGCAGGAGGGCGGCCAGTTCACGTGAGAGGGTGGTTGTCAGCGATCTGGCCAGGCGGTACTGGAGCCAGAGGGTCGCAACCAGGCCGACATCAAGGATCAGAAGCTCCAGTGGCAGCAGCCAGGTTGGAGCTGGCCCGCAGCAGGACAGGATCCAGGCCGGTTCGCCAAGCATCGTTGTCCCCAGATCCTCGGCAGCTCGCTGGACCGAGGGGATGACGGTCCCCCAACTGGTTAGCAGATGGAAGAGCATATGGACCAGCCACATTGCAAAACCAATCGGTACGAGTGTGTATGTAAAGCGAGTTGTTACCTGTTTCCAGGTGGACGTAGTTGAGGAAAGTGACTGGGAGGCACTGCCGGCGAATCCCAGGATGACGGAAGGCAGGACCGTGATGCTGAGCAGCAAGGTGATCGAAACGATCCACCAGTTGGAGGAAAGGCCCAGAGAAGCGGCAACTTCATCCTGCCATTGGAGTACAGGTCCCACCATGCCCATGGCATTCGCAAAGGCTCCAAAGACAAGAACGGCAACCAGCGCTGCGATATCCCAGCGGCTTGAGAGCCGTCTCAGTGATGATCGCCAGCCATCATCAAGCAGCTCAGTTCCATTCTTACGGGTCATGATCCCGATGTTGTCATGTGGGCAGGCGTGCACGCAGTCAAGGCACCACGTGCAATCCAGTCCGCCTTTCTTCTTCGGCAGAAAGAGATCAAGCTCGCAGCCCCGGTTGCTTTCATTGCCTCGTATGCAGTCATAGGTGGTACAGCTGTGACAGGCATCCATCGAGCGAACGCGAACCTCCAGGGGCGAAGCCATGGATTGGACGAAATGGAACTGTCCGATCGGGCAGAGATACTTGCAGAAGGAGGCGCCGCGGAAGAAGGCATCGACCACCATGGCCAGAACAAAGTAGGTAATGACAATCCAGGCCGTCCACCATGGGGTGTTCCAGAGGCTGAAAGCTTCATACGCCCAGATGAACAGAATGAGAAGTCCCACGGCAAGCCATTTGCTTCTGAACATGCGAGGCCATGGGAACCGTCCACCGCCAAGTTTGCGAGCCAGTTCCCTTGGGAGCATGAACGGACAGGCAAAGCAGAAGAGATTGCCGGCAACCAGCAATGCCAGAACAACAAAGCCTCTCCAATGAATCCAAGGCAAGACCCCGGCAAGATTCATGGGGCTGATTTGTGGCCCCAGCAGTCCATCGAGAATGACAGCAACAGCGAGCAAGAGCATCAGCGCCTGCATGCTTCGTCTGAAGAGGCGATGGGCAAGAACCCGGCCGATGAATGGCAGCCGAAGGAGGTCGAACGAAAGACGATTGCGGCGGCTGGATACTTCTGCAGCCGGAACGTCCGATTGGCTTCCGCCCAGAACTGGAAGTTTGTAGTCACCGCCCGCGGTAGCAAGCCGCATTGCTGGGCGTCGAACTGGTCGCGCCAGTTTGGGGCTCAGTTGTTCGCGAATGATCATGGCAACCGGGATCAGGAAAAGGATTGAACCAGGCACCCACATGATGGCGCCGGCGGCAGCCTGATCGTCCAGTGCGCTCATGCCCAGAATTCTGGGTGCTGTTTCATAGGTTGGATAGATCACGTATTCCCAGAAGCAGAATGCTGCAGAGAAAACCGTATTGGAGATGTCTGCAATCAGCAGGTAGGGGATCATTGTCCAGCGAGGAAGAATGGGCTTGCTGGGCCACGGTTGAATGACGGGCCACCAGAACAACATGGAAGCGAACAGGAAGCAGGCATGTTCGAATTGATGCCAGCCTTCGTTTTTCAGTCCCAGTTCATAGAGTGGTGGCCAGTGCCAGATCCAGGTAACAAGAATGAACAGGATCAGACATGTAACCGGGTGGGTTATCCCATGAAAGAACACGCGTAGACTTCGCCATGCAAGGAAGGGGCCGATCCAATTCTTTCGGATCTTGTTTGGCAGGCCTCGCAAGAGCGGGATGCCAGGCGCACCAAGCCAGATCAGGGGCGGGGCCACCATCATGATCAGCAGGTGTTGTGTCATATGGGCCTGGAGCAGGAGATTGCCCATTGCATCCAGTGGTGAGGCGATGGATACCCAGATCGTCACAAGGCCTGCCAGGAAGCACCAGGCTCGCCATTGCTGGAATCGTTGTGGCATGCGGCGATGAAGACCCACCCAGCCCCTGAGGTAGACGCACATCGAAAGCGCCGAGAGCAGGATGATCCAAGGCTCAAGTGTCCAGGACTTCAGAAGGGCTTCGGCGGCGGGATTCACGTCTAGGATCCTAGCGGCTATCCGCTAGAAAACGGGTGGATCTGCGTCCTGGGTTTCCCCAGGGGACATCGAGAAGTCAGCAGCGGGTTCATGCTCCCAGTCAGGATGCATGGTGTCCAGGAAGGAAACGACCGCAGTGACAGCTTCCGGTGACAGGTTCTTTCCATAGGCGGGCATGTTGCCCCCGCCCTGAATGACCTGGCGAATCAGTTGGTCGGTATTGAGTCTGGTCGCGACATCGTCCAGGGCCGGGCCACGGTGTCCACCACGCCCCTTGAGTGCATGACAGTTTCTGCATTGCATGTTCTGGACAACCATCGCGCCTTGTAGCTGAAGCGGGGTACGTCCTTTGACATAAGCAATTGGTGTGGGGATACCTCTCCAGGCATTCATGACCGGCGACCATGGCGCGATATAGGCCAGGTAGGTCAGTGCGCCAAGGGTGACCATCAGGAAGAGCAGGAACACTACGGAGAAGGGTCGGCGTTTCCAATGCTTTTCGCCACGTCCTGAAATGAATGGCAGCAGTATGAGAACAGTGGCCGCGAGGATGGGGAACCCGATGATCAGGAACGTTTCCATGTATGGCGGCAGCAATGCCAGCACGGCAAAGATGGACATGAACCAGAAGTCAGGATCCGGAGCAGTGTCAATCAGAGTTGGATCAGGTTTGCCTGATGGTCCGGATGGGCCGTAGAGGGAAGCGAAAAGGATCACCAGGAAGAGGGTGATCGCCACGGCGATCATGTCTCTGGCAGCGGCATTGGGGAAGAAGGGCATGCCTCGCTTCTTGACTTCCGTCTCGTACTTCTCGAAGTAGGTCTTCTTGTTCACCAGATAGCCAGGCGTGGGCGTCTCATTGATGCCACACTTGATGACCAGCAGGAGGTGGAGACCAATGAGCCCGAAGAGGGCGCCGGGAAGAACGAAGACATGCAGCGCAAAGAATCGAGAAAGGGCTTCTGATCCGATGATGGCACCGCCGAGCACGAAGTGGACCAGTTCCGGTCCAATCCATGGAACACGACCCACCATGGCCATGCCGACACTGAGGCCCCAGTAGGCATCCTGATCCCAACGCAAGACCTGTCCTGTGAAGCCCATCGCCAAGGTGCAGAGGAAGAGCCCCAGTCCGACGATCCATGTCAGTTCGCGGGGGAACTTGAACGCGCCATAAAGGAACACCTGCATCATGTGAATGGACATGAAGGCGATCATGAGGTGCGAGCCCCATACGTGCATGGCTCGCAGGAACCATCCCAGGTACAGCTCATAGTTCATGTACATGAGCGATTCCCAGGCTTCATTGCCTGAGGGGACATACGCAAGCGCCAGGCAGATACCTGTTGTGATCTGGAGAATGAACAGCGTCAGCGTCATGCTTCCGAACACGTACCACCACCGTGCACTGGTTGGCACCGAGTGGGTGGCACTTGGGCCGATGACCTCTGCGAGATGCAGTCGGCTTTCAAACCAGTTCAGGAATCTTTTCAGCGGGGCAGTGTTCATCAGGACGTTGGAAACCTCAGGTCAGGCGGACTGTTGGAGTGTTGGCAGGCGGCCGGCAAGAACCTCCAGTTGGCCATCGACGATTCGATGCTGGTAGGTATAGAGACCTCGTGGAGGAGGGCCTGCGGCATGAGAGCCATCCGCGTAGTAGACACCACCGTGGCAAGGGCACATGAAAAGCTTGGATTCGGGGAACCATCTCACCGGACATCCCAGGTGCGCGCAATTGATTGCGAAAACCGTGAATGAGCCGTCTTCAAGTCGGCGGACCCAGCATGGGGTGTCAGCGGTATAGCCGTCCCATGGAGTACGGAATGGATTGATGTAGGAGGCCAGCCGTGTCTGTCCCTTGGGGAATTCTTTCTCAGGGCCAAGTTTGGTCCACTTCTGCCATCCAGAGCCACGCCAGGAATTGAAGACATAGCCCAGGATCGGCAATGCGATGAGCACGCCGACGGCGGCATTCATCGCTGCTCCAAGCCAGAAAAGGAACGTGCGGCGCGGCGGCTCGGGTGTCGGGCCTTCGCCCAGCATCGAGACGTCAGGAGCTTCTCTGTATGAAAAATTCTCGGCCATACGCTACGTGTTCTCGTTTCAGTTCGTTTCGGAAGCTGTCACCTCGGCGGTGACGTCCAATGTGGTTGTGTTTGGATAGGGTTGACCGGGGTAATCGACCCGGTGAGAAGTCAGCCAAGCGACGATGTCACTGATCTGGGAATCTTTGAGTGGAGCCAGTTTGGATCGGCCACTGTGCCGGTGCCCGCCGGAGTAACCAGCAAAGTTGGGCATGCCAAGATCAATGCGGCCGCAGATGACGGCGGAGCGAAGCGCCTGATCACTGACAAGCGACAGGAAGGTGGGGTCGACAACTGATCCTGCCTTGCCGCCATTTCCGTCCTTGCCATGGCAATCGCTGCAATAGGTGGTGAAGAGTCCTTGCCCGCGACTTGCTTTGCCAAGCTTGCCGCTCATTTCCGGGATCGTCATGTTCTTGATGGCGTCCGGATTGGACCAGTGCTCCCACATGCCATCAACGACATCCTTGATCTGCTCATCGGTCATCGAGCCGCCCTGGTGTTGTGCATAAGGTGGCATGAGCGAATTGGGTACGCCATCGGTAATGACACGAGTCACGTATTCCTTGCCGGCAATAGCAAGGTAGAGCGGGTCATTCAGCGGGCGTGCGGGTCCCCAGCGTCCATCTGCGCCATGGCAGCCGGAGCATTGGTTTGTCCAGAGTATTTCGAAGTCGGTGATCGTTGATTTGATCACCGGCTTGTCCGCTTCAGTGGGTTTGCCGGGCATCCAGTCGCAGCCTGCAGCAACAATGGCTGTTCCCATCAAACACGTCAGGATGGCGGCTTTCCAGGTCAAGATTCTTCGCCTCCCTGGCTCGGGATGCCCGGTGATTCCATTCCTGTTCGTTCCAGATAACTCCAGTTCTGCATGGTGTCGATCTTTTCCGTGTGGATGATCCACCAGCCAGCAACCAGGCCAAAGGTGATCTGTGCACCGATGAACCAGAGCCAGTCAATGTTGGCTTGCAGTGTGGGGTTGATCACGCTGATCGTTGCCCAGGTCAGGCCAGTCCACAGGAGAGGAACGAACGCGGCTGCAAAGAGCAACTGGAACCGGGGGATCATCGGCAAGACTGCTCCATAGATCAGCCCAATGAAGATGGACATCACGACCTGGATTGTGATTGCGACGATCAGGCTGGTTGAATTGAATTGAGCAAGTTGTTCGGCCGTCTGGCTTTCAACGCCAATGAGAATCGTGGCGGAGAGAAGATTGCACGCATACCAGAGGCTGCCATGTTCGATGAGGCTTCCAATGGTGGCAACAACGGCCATGACAATGCCTGCAATGATGCCACCCCAGAGACCTGCGGAGTATGGGTGTATTTCTGCGGGAACACGCTGCCTGTGACGAGTGCCCTGCATCAGCCGAAGGACCTTCTGGTTGCGAGCAGTGATTGCTGCAGGTCCTTCCTCAAAGGGAATTGTTTCTTCCCGATCATCAGGATGGACTTCCTTGAACCAGCCAATTGCGCCAATGAGCATGATCATGGCGCCGATGATGGTGACGATCCATTGTGTGACCAGCCCGGCAGCAATCAGGGTGACCCCGAACGCGCAGGTGAAGGGGGAACTACTTGGCGCCGGAAGTTCGATGCCTTGTGGTTCGGATGGTCTTGGATGAAGTTCGTCAGTGGTCATGGGCGAGCAGTTCTCGATCAGGCAGTTCCAAGAATGTAGACAATGGTAAAGACGGCGATCCAGATACCGTCAACGAAGTGCCAATACCAGGAAAGCATGTCCACCTTGTGGGTATGACGTTTGTGCATGTAGCCACAGAGGGTGAGGATGAAGATGATGGTCAGCAGGATCAGTCCGCAGCAGACGTGGCCAGCATGGAAGCCGACGACTGTATAGAACCCAGAGCCAAAGAGGTTGGTTCTGATGGTCAGGCCGTCATCAACAATCAGTCCGTACCACTCCATCCCGGTTCCCACCAGGAATTCCACGCCAAAGAGGATCGTCAGGAGCCACCAGCAGGCAAAGGTCTTGATGCGACCCTTTCGAAGCGCCTTGACTGCCAGCACGATCCAGATGGAACTGGTGAGCAGGAAGATGGAGTTGAATACGACCTTCATCGGAGCCACGGAGATATCCAGGACATCCTGTGGGTAGGGCCCCGAGATATCTCGGCCGATGTAGAACAGGTACGTCGCCAACAAGGTGCCGAAGAACGTGATCTCCGAGCAGATCAGGCAGGCCATGCCAAGCTTGCCACGATTGAGGTTCCGTCGGGGTGCAACGGGGGCTTCCATCGTGGAGGCAGAAGGCATCGATTTGGCAGTAGCTTGAGTCATGGAATGGCTACTCGTACTTCCAGTCTGGATCTTCAGGGTGCTTCTTGTCCCAAAGTGGGCGACGGCTGTGGACGGTCGGGATTTCAGGGAAGTTGTATTCAGGTGGTGGAGACGTCGTTTCCCATTCAAGCGTCCAGGCATCCCATGGATCATCACCGGCCTTCTTGCCTTTGAAGAGGCTGTTCAGCACGTTGTAGGTGAAGAAGAGGATGGCTGCGATCTGGAACAGCACGCCGATTGAGGAGAGCAGGTTCCAGAGTTCCCAGCCCCTGTCCGGATGATAGGTATAGATGCGACGCGGCATACCGAGCATTCCGCTGACATGCATCGGGCCAAAGGTCAGATTGAATCCGATGAAGAGCAGCCAGAAGTGCCACTTGCCCAGTGTTTCGCTCAACATCCTTCCGGTTACCTTTGGCATCCAGTAATAGATGGCGGCAAAGATCGAGAACACCAGGCCGCCGAACAGCACGTAATGGAAGTGCCCGACGACGAAGTAAGAGTCACTAACCTGCCAGTCGAAGGGGACGACGGCAAGCATGATGCCTGTCAGGCCTCCAAGGAGGAACTGGGTCAGGAACCCCAGTGAAAAGAGCATCGGGGTCTGGAATCGGATTCTTCCGCCATACAACGTGGCGATCCAGTTGAACATCTTGATGCCAGTCGGGACCGCGATCAGCATCGTTGAGCCCATGAAGATGGCATTGACCATCGGGCTGAGTCCGAGTGCGAACATGTGATGCACCCAGACGCCAAGGGATATGAATCCGATGGCGATGGTGGCCGCCACCATGAGTGGATAGCCGAAGATGACCTTTCGGCTGAAGACCGGAATGATCTCCGATACATAGGCAAAGGCCGGCAAAATGAGGATGTAGACCTCCGGGTGTCCGAAGAACCAGAACAGGTTTTGCCAAAGGACCGCTGAACCTCCTCCCTGGGTATCGAAGAAGTGTGCTCCGAGCCAGCGATCGAACAGCAGCATGATCTGTGCCGCTGTGAGTGGAGGCATCGCGATCATGATCAGGATGGCATCGATGAACATGAGCCATACGAACAGAGGCATCTTCATCAGCGACATGCCAGGGCAGCGCATGGTCAGAATCGTCGTGATCAGATTGATGCCGGTGGCAATTGACCCGAAGCCACTGATGCCGATCCCGAGGATCCAGTAGTCGGTGCTGTGGCCGCGGCTGAATGTCCGCTCAGTCAACGGTGCGTAGGCAAACCAGCCGACATCTGGAGCAGAACCCATTCCGTAAAGGCCCTGGGCGCCAAAGTAGCTGAAGTAAAGAAGCAGGCCGCCAAAGAAGAACAGCCAGAATCCGAATGCGTTCAATCGAGGGAAGGCAAGATCTCTGGCCCCGATCATGAGGGGGACCAGGTAGTTTGCGACACCCAGCAGAATGGGCATGCCCACGAGGAAGACCATCGTGGTGCCGTGCATCGTGAAGAGCCGGTTGAACTCTTCTGGGCCGACCACATCCATTCCTGACCAGGCGAGTTGCCAACGCATCATGGCAGCCTCGAGGCCGCCGATCAGGAAGAACAGCAGGCCTGTCGTGACGTACATCACGCCAAGTTTCTTGTGATCCGAAGTCGCAATCCACTGGTGCATGTACGACAGGAAGGAGGCATTGGGATCCTTCGTGTGCAGAGTCTGCTTGGGTTTTTCAAGTATGGTCACTTGAGTGTCTCCAGGTAGTCGCACACGAGGTCGATTTCTTCATTGGTCAGTTTCATGGCCGGCATGTCGCAGCCCGGCTTGATGGTCTGTGGATCAAAGACCCATTGGCGTAGAGTCTTCGGGTTGTTCGGAGCGGCACCTGCCCCAAGAATGCTGCGGCTCATGAAGTGAGTCAGATCAGGGGCAAACGTTCCGTTCGCCACGGTGCCTCGGACGGTATGACAGTTGATACAAGCGGTGCGTTCAAAGATATGGCGACCCTTGGTCGCGGCCGGAACAACAGCAGCAGATTTCTGCTGGTTGGCGACCCACTTCTTGAATTCTGATTCGGGTTCCACGATCACCGTGATCAGCATGTTCGCATGGGCGCCGCCGCAGTATTCAGCGCATTGGCCCAGGTACTTGCCAGCCATGTTTGGTTGGAGCCACAGGTGATTCTTGTCACGATTGGGAACGACGTCTGTCTTGCCAGCAAGTTGGGGAACCCAGAACGAATGGATGACATCTGCCGACTGAAGGCTGAGGAAAGTCGGGATCGGTGTGCCATCATCGCCAATGGGTATATGGAGTTCATTGGCAGTCACGAACCCATACTCGGGGTATTCGAATTCCCACCACCATCGGTGTCCGACAACGGTGACTTCCAGGGAACCTTCTGGTGGGGTTTCCTTTTCGATTTCGAAGATGCCACGGGCCGAAACCATGAACAACACGAAGACAATCAGGGTTGGCAGGATGGTCCAGGCCAATTCGATTGGATTGCTGCCATAAATTTGTGCTGGCTCGGTTTCATCATCGCCTTCCTTGTAGCGATAGCGGATGATGCTGAAGATGATCATCGTCATCACAATGATTCCCAGGGCACCAACAATGCCGATGACCAGCCATGTGATGTTCAGGATTTCTTGAGCCGGTGCGCTCCGTGGCGCGAACATTGTTGGCCAAGGGGCTGCGCCATCGCATACAGGTGCATTGCTTGGCACTGTGGCAACTTCATCAGCCATCACGAAGGAGTTCAGAGATGGCGTTAAAAGCAAGGCAATCGAGGCTAGGAGAATGGCATGGATCGGCTTTGACATGAGACCAGACGCGGCCCGGGCCAGCTTCGTCTTGTGATCTGGCGTCATCCGATCTGCTCCCTCAGCCGTGACACGTTGGCGACGTCTGTCATGGCGTTAAGTTGCCACTTAGGAGCAAGCTAACAGTTTGTTGTAGGTAGTGGCAAACGCCACCACCGGGTATGAAGGGCCTGCAACAGGGATTTCAGAGCATTTGGGATGCTCATCCGACGCATGGAGTTGAGTTATGAACGGATCAAATCGCATCGATGATCTGGCCAGATCAATTGATGCATGTCTATTGCAAGATCGCCGTCGTTTTCGACGTCGGTTACGTCGTTTGAAAGGTCGACATGATGCCAAGGCGCGTGAACGCGGCTTGTTGAAGCTGCAAACAGGTATTGAGGCCTCGATTGAAGCCGTAAACAATAAGCGCCAAGCTGTTACAGCTCAGACATTTACAGCCGATCTTCCCATACTTGAGATTCGGTCTCATTTAGGATCTGCAATTCAGGACAATCCCGTTGTGATCGTGTGTGGGGAGACGGGATCTGGCAAGACCACTCAGCTTCCCAGGATCTGTGCGGATCTTGGGCGGGGTTTGTTTGGCCTGATTGGGCACACCCAGCCGAGGCGTTTGGCTGCACGGGCGGTCGCCCAGAGAATTTCAGAAGAAATGGGATCGGGTTCAGCTGTTGGCTGCCAAGTTCGCTTTCGCCGGGACGTCTCTGAAGAGGCGGTCATCAAGGTGATGACAGATGGAATCCTCTTGGCAGAGTTGGCCCATGATCCACGCCTTGAGCAGTACGACACAATCATCATCGATGAGGCTCATGAGCGAAGCCTGAATATCGATCTGCTTCTTGGATGTCTCAAGCAGATCATTGCCAAGAGGCCTGAACTGCGTGTAATTGTCACGTCTGCCACGATTGATTCAGAGCGGTTCTCTGAGTTTTTCGACGGCGCTCCAGTCATTGAAGTTTCAGGTCGTCAATATCCAGTTGACATCATTCATGCAGAAACAGGCGATTCCCCAGAGGATCCCGAGTCGGTGTCAACGCGGGTGCGCACAGCCATGGACCAGGCATTGGGACTTCACCCTCGTGAGGGAGATGTTCTTGTGTTTCTCCCTGGTGAGAGGGAAATCCGTGAAGTTGCACGCACACTCGAGGGGTCGCATGGAAACACATTCGATGTTGTCCCCCTCTATGCAAGATTGTCACTGGCTGCACAGCAGAAGGCGTTGCGCCCTGGTTCACACCGCCGCATCGTGCTGGCCACCAATGTCGCGGAGACCTCATTGACGGTTCCTCGAATACGTGTCGTAATCGATTCAGGTCTTGCGAGAATCAATCGATACAGCGCACGGCGAGGTGTGGAGCGTCTGCCTGTTGAAGGTGTCTCGATTGCGTCTGCCAGCCAGCGTGCAGGTCGTGCTGGTCGGGTGGCGCCCGGGACATGCATCCGTCTTTACTCGAAATCTGCTCTTGATCGCCGGGACGAGTTCACCGCTCCAGAGATCATGCGGACGAATCTGGCTTCACTCATTCTTCGGCTGGCCGATCTCGGCCTGGGAAACATTGAAGCATTTCCACTCATTGATCGTCCGCGGCCTGCAGCGATTCGGGCTGGAATGGACACGCTGTTTGAGTTGGGGGCTCTGGATTCTCGTGGCGTTCTGACGCCCCTTGGTCGTTCGATGGCCAAGTTGCCGGTAGATCCGCGTGTTGCACGCATGTTGCTTGCGGGTCTGGAAGAAGAGTGCCTTCAGGACGTCCTGATCATTGCGAGTGCTCTGGCGGTTCCAGATCCGAGGATACGGCCACCAGGAGAAGAGCAGATTGCAGATCAAAGGCATGCTGCTTTCAGAGTCGAAGGTTCGGACTTTCTTTCCTTCCGACTGCTCTGGCAGTCGTGGGTCGACATGATCCGAGGCGAAGGCGGTCAACGCCGATGGTGTTCAACCCATTACCTCTCGTGGATCAGGATGCGTGAATGGCGTGAAATTCACGACCAGTTGCATCGAATGCTGCGTGAGTCAGGGATACACATGCGTCGTGGAAAGGGAGATGACGATTCGATTCACCGCGCACTGCTGACGGGGCTCGTGACCAATATCGGAAACCTCTCAAGGAATCGAGTGGAGCAAGAGGGGAGCGGCAAGGTTGAGAAGGGGGTTTATGAAGGACCGGATCGAAGACGATTCCGGATCCACCCTTCATCGGGGCAGACAAAGGAACGCCCGGCATGGATCATGGCGGCCGAGATCGTCGAGACCAATCGACTCTGGGCTCGTACGGTGGGGGGCATTGATCCGGCATGGATTGGCACAACCGCAGCTCACCTGCTTGAGCCAGTGCATGGCGATCCGGAATGGGAGGCATCGCGTGGAGCCGCGATGGCAACCGAACATCGCACGTTGCGTGGATTAAGAATTCCGGGTTCCCGGAGAGTGCCCTACGCGGCCATTGATCCCTGGGTAGCCCGACGCATGTTCATAGACGAGGGTCTGGTCCGAGGCGAGATGACTCTGGATGCCGAGTTCTTGTCAGGGAACAGGAAACTTCAGGAAGACATCGAGCGAAGAGAAGCCAGACTTCGTCGCCGGGATCTTCTTGCCAGCGAACAGGATCGGGCGGCGTTCTATGAGTCCCGATTACCTGGCCACATTGCGGACCTGGCATCACTCAAGAGTTGGCTTGCTTCTGCATCATCGAAGGAAACAGATCGTCTGCAGATGACCGAAGCTGACCTGCTGCGGAATACGGTGAAGGTCGCAGACCATGCGTTTCCCGAACACATCGATCTTGCCGGGACCACGTGCTCGGTTCGATATGGCTTCGAGCCAGGGGCAGAGGATGATGGTCTGTGTGTCACGGTTCCACTGGCGATTCTTCCTGGACTTGATTTCAGTCGTTTGGAGTGGCTGGTTCCCGGTCTCATCGATGACAAGATCGAATCCATCATTCGAGGCATGAACAAGGAGGTCCGGCGGGCTTGTCAGCCTGTCAATGAGACGGTTGCTTCCTGTCGCGCCTTCATGTCGGAGATGGAAGGGGCCTTTGTGGTGGCGATGTCCAGGGCCTTGTGCAGGCATACCGGGCTTGAAGTCACGGCGGGCATGATTGAAGCCATTGAATTGCCATCGCATCTGGTTGCCGTGATTGAAATTGTCGATGGAGATCGTGTGATTGGCAGGGGTCGTGATGTCCAGCAACTTCGCATGGCGCACGCGAAGAGTGGTGTGGAAGAATTTTCGCAGGTTGCCAACGAACATGCCGCCCGGTCAACCGGTCTGCGAACCTGGGATTTTCAGGGACTCCTTGAGCCGGTCAAGATCACGGTGGGTGATGTTCCGGTGCAGGCCTGGATCGCATTGGTTGATGAACAGGACACGGTTGGCACCCGGCTGGTTTCCTCAGAAGCAGAGGCCGTTTCCAGAACTCGAAGAGGTCTGTGTCGACTGTTCCTGTTGAATACCAGTGGAAGTCTTCGGTTCCAGATCGAGCATCTGCCGGACCTGAATCGTATTACGCTGCCTGCTTCTGTCTGCATGCCGGGTGATCGGCTTCGTGATGGGATGGGCATGCTGGCCTGCGAGTCTATTTTTCTGGGTGAAACGGGTGTCCGAGGTATCAGGGATGTGGAGGCATTCCAATCCCGTCTTGATGCAGGCATGGATGGCATTGTGGCCGGAGTACTTGAAGCCGGCGAGCTCTGCCAGTCTCTCTTTGAACAGCGGCAGCAGATAGCCATCATGTTGGAATCGGGTTGCCCGCCTGGTGCAGAAGCGATCTGGCAATCCGAGGCGGATCACCTGCGAAGGCTTTTTCCCTCGGATGTCCTGCACGAGACACCTCGTGGATGGCTGATGCAGTATCCACGATGGCTTGAGTTGATCTCAGGCCGTCTTGTTCGGGCAAGACGGGATCCCCAGTCGCAGCATGATCTCGAGTCGGTGACTTGCTGGGAAGGGCCCCTGGCCGAAGCGTGGCAGGACGAGCAGACCGTTCCAGCAGTTCGCCAGATGGCATGGCTCCTGGAGGAGTGGCGTGTTCGGATGTATTCCAGCGCGCGGGCTCAGGCTGTTGCCGTGACGGAGGAAACCCTGCGCAGTCAATGGTCTGAGGTTCGACGGGCCATGGCGATATGAACGGGAACGGTACCGATCAGGTTGTGACCGTTTCGTGTTCCGCAGATCGGCCCACGCTGTAATAGATCCAGCCATTGTTGGTCATCGTGTCATGATCCCAGATGTTTCGTCCATCAAACACGAGTGGGGCCTTGAGGGTTGATTGGATCCTGTTGAAATCCGGTGTTCGGAATTCAGGCCACTCGGTGCAGACGATCAGGGCGTCAGCGCCGGGCAAGGCTTCATACATGTCTTCGACGATGTTGATGTCCAATTCATAAGCGGCAAAGGTCTCACGTGCGATTGGATCGAATGCCGTGATGGTGGCACCGGCGGCCAGCAACTGGGTGATGATGGTATGGGCCGGGGCTTCCCGGACATCATCAGTATTGGGTTTGAAGGCCAGTCCCCAGATTGCCAGATGAACACCTGAAAGATCGTTCTTGAAGTGCTTCAGGATCCTGTTGATGAACCATGACCGTTGTGCCTGGTTCACTTCATGAACAGCCTGATTGAGAAGACATGGGATGCCTGAATCCTCGCCCATCTCGATGACGGCAAGGGTGTCCTTGGGGAAACACGAGCCTCCATATCCAAGGCCTGGGTAGAGGAACTCCCGCCCAATCCGATGATCGGCGCACATGCCATCACGGACCTGGCGTATGTCAGCGCCATAGTGTTCGCAGAGTCGAGCCATCTCGTTGATGAATGAAATCTTGGCTGCGAGCATTGCATTGGAGGAGTACTTGACCATTTCCGCAGAAGGAATGTCCATGAACATGAGCGGACGGTCCTGTCGGACGAATGGCTCATAGAGGCGTTCCAGTCGCTCTCGCCCAATGTCATCGTGGATGCCACAGACGATTCGATCGGGCTTCTGGAAGTCACCGATGGCATCGCCTTCCTTCAGAAACTCCGGGTTGTCAGCAACGGAGAAGGGGGCTTCGCTGAGTGAGGCAATCTGGTCACGCACCTTCAGGGTGGTTCCGACCGGTACGGTTGACTTCACGATGACCAGTGGATGGTTGGTGTCACAGGACGGATCATTGAGTGCCGCCGCAATATCACGGGCAACCGCCATGACTGCCGAGAGGTCTGCACGGCCGTCGGCCCCGGTCGGGGTGCCGACACAGATGAAGATCAGATCCGCTCCGGAGTAGGCTTTCATTCGATCAGAGGTGAAGGTCAGTCGGCCAGACCGGGTGTTGAGATGCATGAGTTCTTCAAGACCTGGCTCGTAGATCGGGCAAGCCCCGGACTTCATTGAAGTAACTCTGGATTCATCGATATCCAGACATGTGACCTCGTTGCCGGTATTTGACAGACAGACGCCAGTGACAAGTCCGACGTATCCAGATCCAACGATCGTGACATTCAACACGGTTCACGCTCCCTGCTGGTAGGCCTTCAATGCGATGCAGGATCAACCTGCGAATGCGAAAGTATACCCCGACGAGCTGCGTTGTTAGGACAACATCCCTCCAGTTCCAGCAGCTCCTGCTTCAAGAGAAGGGCCGGTTCGCCGGGGGTTGAATGGCCAGCGAAACCACCCAGGGCACCACCTTGCCTCACCACCCGGTGGCAAGGAACGAACATTGGGGTTGGATTGTGCCGCATTGCCGCGCCGGCAGCCCTGGCGGCTCCATCCCTGCCAGCACGCGATGCCAGTTGGCGATAGGTGAGCAACTGGCCTGGAGGGATCTCTCGGCAGATCTCCCAGCAACGGCGATAAAAAGGAGGGCCGTCAGGCAATGTGAATGTTGGTGCCGGTTGTGGGTTGCCTGCTGTAAAAGCCCGTATCCATTCCACCAAGTCCGTCAGCAGATCAGCATCCTCGAGTCCTCCGGTGGGATACTGCCCGACATGGTGCCAGCCGGAGTGCACCGCCCCTGAGGAGTCCATGGCCACCCGGAAGACTCCAATCCGGGTGTGAATATCTCTCCAGGATTCGATCCTGCTCATCCGTTGATCGTACCCTGTATCTTCAGTTGAACCCCCGATGAGGAGATTGGTTGGAATGTCAATGACTGCGAATACATCACTGGATGGACTCTCTCGTGGCTTGCTCGATCTACTGGAGTCGAATGATCCTGCCGTGGCTTCGATCCTGGCAGACGAAGCTGCCCGTCAGGCGAACACTCTCGAGCTCATTGCCTCAGAGAATCATGTCAGTTCTGCGGTCATGCACTCGATGGGTTCATGGATGACCAACAAGTATGCCGAGGGGTATCCGTCCGCTCGCTACTACGGTGGCTGTGAGCACTACGACCTTGTTGAGGATCTGGCCCGTGATCGTGCCAAGGAACTCTTCGGCTGCAGTCACGCCAATGTTCAGCCGCATTGTGGGGCCAATGCCAACATTGCCGCTTTCATGGCGATGCTGTCACCAGGTGACCGTGTCCTGTCATTGCCCATCAAGTCTGGTGGCCACCTCAGTCATGGTCTCAAGCCGAACTTCTCCGGGACGTTCTACGAGATCCATGGCTATGACCTTGATGCGGAAACCGAACAGCTGGATTACGACGAGATTGCCAGGATTGCTGAAGAGGTCAAGCCGCGAATGATCATCTGCGGGTATTCCGCCTACCCACGTACGATCGATTTTGAACGATTCCGTGCCATTGCGGATTCGGTCGGCGCTTTTCTGATGGCGGATATCGCTCATATTGCGGGGCTCGTTGCGGCCGGTGTTCATCCTTCGCCATTCCCTCATGCCCACGTCGTCACAACGACTACGCACAAGACGCTTCGTGGCCCACGAGGAGGTCTTGTTCTCAGTAATGACGAGGACATTGCCGTCAAGATTGATCGCAAGGTGTTCCCTGGATCACAAGGTGGTCCGCTGATGCACATGATTGCGGCCAAGGCCATTGCTTTTCAGGAAGCCCTGCAGCCATCCTTCCGTGATTACGCTCGCAACGTGGTAGACAACGCAGCAGCATTGGCCGAGGCATTGATCTCGCATGGGTATCGCCTGTGTACTGGTGGAACAGACAATCACCTGATGCTCGTGGATCTTCGGGCACGAGACGCCGACTTGACCGGGGCCGATGCTGAGCGATGGCTGGAGTCAGCAGGTATCGTCACCAACAAGAATGGCATTCCAAATGATCCGCGTTCTCCCAGAGTTACCAGTGGTCTGCGTTTGGGAACACCTGCGATTACGACGCGAGGGCTGGGAACGAAGGACATGGTTGAGGTGGCGTCCCTCCTCGATCGTGTCATGGGTTCGGGCGGAGATGAGGCAACTTGTAAAGCGGTTCACGAGGATGTTGTCACGATGTGTGAACGTTTTCCTTTGCCTCACTGATTACTGCAATTGCCGTCGGGCTTCGTAGACGGCGGCACACACGGCGGTCGCCAGGTTGAGGCTGCGGATTCCTTGAACCATGGGAAGAGTGACCCGGTGGTCCTCACCCCAGTTGTCTGTCACCCAGTCGTGAACAGAGGCAGGCGCTCCCTTGGTTTCTCCTCCAAAGAGCAGGTAGTCGTCTGGTTGGAATTGGGCATCCCAGATGGTTCGACTGGCCTTCGTGGTCAGGAGCCATCCACGCGGCGGTCGTTCCTTGGCCAGGAAGTCAGACCAGTCATCGTGTTCATGACAGTCAACGAGATGCCAGTAATCCAGCCCGGCCCGCCGACGGGCCTTCTCAGACATGTCAAATCCCAGGGGATGAACCACATGAAGCCTGCAACCAGTGGCAGCGGCGGTCCGGCCTATGTTGCCGGTGTTGTTGGGGATCTCAGGTTGGATCAAAACGATGTTGAGTGGGGCTGAGGGCACGGGGGGGAGTCTAGCGTCCGCCCAGGGCCTGGATGTCGCTATAGTTGCGGGACTCGCCTGCGGTACTGCGTCAGGGGGGTCAGAAGGAGTATTTACGTCATGCCTAGCCATACGATTGAGAAGATCAGGAACGTCGCATTGACCGGAACATCCGGAGCCGGAAAGACGACTCTGGCCGAGGCGATGTTGGCAACCTCTGGCGTTATTGGGCGTGCTGGACGCGTCGAAGATGGCAATACCGTTTCTGATTGGGATGATCTCGAGAAGGAGATGGGATTCAGCATGGATTCCAGTGTTCTTCACCTGACTCATGGTGGATGCCGTCTCAACCTCATCGATACCCCTGGACGAAATGATTTTCTTGGCAAGGCGATTGCCAGCCTTCCTGCAGTCGAGACCATGGTGCTCGTACTTGATCCTGCCATCGGGCTTGATCCCGTGGCACGTCGACTCATGAAAGTCACCGCCGATCGGAACCTCCCGAGGGCGATCATCATCAACAAACTGGATTCCGGAGGTGATCTTGAAGATCTGATCTCCACCATCCAGGAGACATTCGGTTCGGTTTGTCGCCCGATCAATCTTCCAGCTGATGGTGGCAAGAGCGTTATTCGTTGTTTCAAGTCTGGAGAAGGCGAATCCGATCTGGGCTCTGTTTCTGAATTCCACACGGGCCTGGTTGACCAGGTTGTCGAAGTCGATGAGGCGCTCATGGAGCAATACCTCGAGCAAGGTGAGGTAACACCTGAGCAACTCGAGGAACCCTTCAAGCGTGCCATGCGAGAAGGCCATCTTGTTCCGATTCTGTTCACGTCTGCACGTGAGGGAACCGGTGTCTGTGAACTGCTTGACCAGATCGCCGAGTTCTTCCCGAATCCTGCCGAAGGCAATCCTCGTCCTTTCCATGCCATCAAATCCGATGGCAATGAGGACATGGTGGCCGAGGCCGATGGTGGGAAGCCACTGGTTGCACACGTCTTCAAGGTCGCTTCTGACCCGTATGTCGGCAAGATGAGCTACATGCGTGTTCATCAGGGCACATTGAAAGCCGGTGCGACTCCGAAGGTTGATGATGAACGCAAGCCCGTTCGAGTCGCCCACCTCTTTGAACTTCAGGGCAAGGACAGCAAGGAAGTCGATATGGCGATTCCTGGCGATATCGTTGCGGTATCCAAGGTCGACGAGATTGACTACAACAGCGTGTTGCACACGGATGACAAGGGCCAGGTTGCGTTGAAGCCAATCCCGACTCCCAAGCCGATGTTCGGCCTGGCAATCGAGGGTACCAGTAAAGGTGCTGAATCAAAGATCGGCGACGCGCTGTCCAAGATGTCAGCGGAGGATCCCACCTTCGAGATCGAACGCGTGGCTGCGACCAGTGAACTGGTTGTACGCGGACTTGGTGAAAACCATATCCGCGCCAAGTTGCGCATGCTCAAGGACCGTTACGGTGTCGAAGTTGATTCTCGCCCACCCAAGGTTGCCTACAAGGAGACCATCACGGGCAAGGCTGAAGGTCATCATCGTCACAAGAAACAATCTGGTGGATCGGGTCAGTTCGGCGAGGTCTTCCTTCGCGTTGAACCGGTTGAATCGGATCAGGAAGGAATGACCGGTGGTCTGCTTTTCGAGGACGCCACTTTCGGTGGGTCAGTCCCCAAGCAGTTCCTTCCAGCCATTGAGAAGGGTGTCCGGCAGGTGATGGTGGGTGGCGCAGTCGCTGGTTACCCGATGCAGAATGTCCGAGTTTCGGTATATGACGGCAAGCATCACCCCGTGGATTCCAAGGAAATCGCATTCGTCACGGCGGGCAAGCGAGCATTCGTCGATGCCGTACAGAAGGCCCATCCGGTTCTTCTCGAACCCTTCGTCAAGCTCGAGATCACGGTCCCCCAGGATGCGATCGGAGATATCTCCTCGGATCTCTCGGGTCGTCGTGGTCGAATTCAGGGAACGGATGTGCTTCCAGGCAACCAGGTCGTCATGCACGCCGAGGCCCCCTTGGCAGAGGTCATGACCTATGCGGCCCAGTTGAAGTCGATTACGGCCGGGGCGGGTAGTTATTCAATGGAGTATTCACATGACGAGAATACGCCTCCGAATATCCAGGCTGATGTCGTAGCCGCCTTCAGCCCCGATGCTGATGATGACTGATCTGGCGGGCCGGTTACACTGATTTCGTGAATGGACAGCCTTCCTCTTCCCTGCGGTTGCAGTTCCGGACTTTGCCGGTGATCAGCGTCTTGCTGATCTGCCTGTTCATGATCTGGATTGGATTCGACTACATCAGTGAGCGGTTCCCGGGCCAGGCGAAACTTTCGCCTGAGAACTGGATTGGCGCCTTTCTGCTGGGGGCTGCGATTCTTGCAATAGCCGGCGTGATCGTCGGTGTCTTGTTCGAGCAGTATGAGGCGCCATTGTTGTGGTTCGCGGGAGTCATCGGTCTCATGTTTCTTGGCATGGGGTACGTCATGACGCAGTCCCCTGAGCAGATAGTTGCCGTTGTGTTGTATGGAATGGGTGGCCTCTTCCTCATCATCGCCTTCTGTTCGACTGCGATCTGGTCCCGGGTGGTTTCAGGTGGGGCACCAGAGAACGGCAATGCTGCAGTGCTCAGCATGCTTGCTGAAATCCACAAGCAGTCCATGCTCAGTGATACAGCTCGTCGTGTGCTTTACCGTGAGCGAGAACTGGAACTGCTTCGCCGCACCATCGAGAACGATGTCAATCGTGGGGATTTCAACGCTGCCCTGGTCCTGTGCCAGGACATGGAAAAACTCTTTGGGTACAACGAGGAGGCTGATACGGCCCGCTCTCGAGTGCTTGAACTGAGAAATGCAGCGTTGTCCGAGGACATCCAGCAGCAGGTCACGGAGGTCCATCGCCTCCTGAGTGCAGGGCGTTGGCGAAGAGCTCGCCAACTCGCAATCCGTCTGCATCGGCTCTACCCGGATTCGCCGCAGCTTGAGGAACTGGAGCACAACATCGAAGTGGTCATCAAAGAGCGAAAACAGTCACTTCAAGTGGAGTTTGATGGGGCTGTCGCCGCAGGTGATACAGAGCGATCCATGAACCTGCTCCGAGAGCTCGATCGGTATCTTGAACGGGAGGAAGCCGAGGCCTTGCGGTCTTCTGCCCAGGAGGTCATCGCAGAACATCGCAGGCTCTTGAAAAAGCAGTTTCGTGATGCCGTTTCCGGGCATGATTGGCAGGAAGCCGTGCGATGTGGTGAACGAATCACGATGGAGTATCCGATGGATACGATGGCAGATGAAGTTGGTGAGATGATGGAACGGTTGCGAGAACGAGCCAATGAGATTGCAGAGGATCCCCGCAGCACTGACGGGGGCAAGGGCTCTCCTGGAGGATTGAACAGATGAAGCCAATCAGGAACAGATCCAGGCACGGTTTTTCGACAGCGCTCGGGCTGTTGGGAGCAGCTGTCCTTGCATGTACTGCTGGCTGTGTCATGGAAGATTTCAACGACATCGGTGAAACCCTCTTTGCCAAGTCGCCGATTGAAGCGGCTCGTGATGCTCTGGATCCTTACAACCCCGACCTGCGTCGTGAGGGCGTCGTTCTGCTGGCCAATGCCCCCTTCGGTGGTGTCGAGGCCTATCTCAAGATGTATCGCGATTATGTCGAGAACGATCCTGATCCCCTTGTACGGGCGGCAGCCATCACGGCTTTGGCTCGTCATGGAGATTCCAAGGATGCCATGCTCATCGCGCCCTATCTCAGTCAACAGGTCGAGAAGAACGAGACCGTGCGGTGGTATGCCGCTTTGGCGCTTCAGAGACTTCATAACTCGGAAGTGATCAGCGTTCTCGAAAAATCGATTCGGGACTCGGAGGAGAATGGAGAAGTGAGGGCCTCGGTCTGTGTTGCCCTGGGGCAATATCCCGAGGATCGGGTTGTTCAGATGTTGTTCTTTGCACTGGATGCCAATGAACTCAGTGTGAATACCGAAGCTGCAGAGTCCTTGTGGATGTTGACGGGTCAGAAATTCGGGCTGGACCGTGTGACCTGGCAGACCTGGTATTCCTCAGCGATTGCCAATGGAACCGCATTCAAGGATCAGCGTGAATACTTCTTCCCGACCTACTCACGAGACTCGTCCTGGTGGGAGTACGCGGCCTTCTGGCTCGACATGAGTTGGGAGAAGCCAGGTACGCCAACTGGCAAGCGATCCCGCGACGAACGTCGCAC
Source organism: Phycisphaerales bacterium (assembly GCA_029242715.1). GTDB lineage: Bacteria > Planctomycetota > Phycisphaerae > Phycisphaerales > SM1A02 > UBA1668. The sequence goes on along the minus strand of JAQWTL010000033.1, from coordinate 113,009 downwards.
GTGGGAGGAGACGCCTTCACCAGAAGCGCTCGAGCGTGAAGAGGCGACCGTGGAGCTTGAGAAGGTGGACAACACCCCGTGACCGAGGTCAATCGTTGCGTTGTTGTCCGAGATGGGACGATCGAGCTTGAAAACAGGCCCGACCCGATGCCTGCTTCCGGGGAGGCTCTTGTTGACATCAACCGCGTCGGCTTGTCCCACCTTGATGCGGCCATCGGGCAGGGCCGCGTGCCGTTCAATGGAGTTCCCGGCCAGGAGATCGTCGGCAGGGTGCGACAAGTTGAAGCGGCTTCTGAAGAGTGGCTGGATTCCAGGGTGGTGGTTGATCCGCTGCTGAGTTGCGGTTCATGCCAGTGGTGTGGAGCCGGTTTGCGGTCACATTGTCGTGAACGTCGAATCATGGGTCGTGATGGTGCTGATGGAGGGCTGTCGCAACGACTGGTGGTCCCGATCGAGTCTCTGGTGAAGATTCCCGACCATGTCGACAATGATTCTGCAGTCTTTGCCGTTCCAGTAGCCCGTGCGATTCAGGCTGCAAGGCAAGCCAGGATCGAAGGGCAGACCTATGTCACGATCGTTGGTGATAACGCCCTGGCGATGCTGACCGCTCAGGTCCTTGTTCGCCTGAATGCTTCGGTTCGTGTGCTTGGAGAGCATGTTGAATTGCTGGAACGATGCGAACGATGGGGGATTCGACATCGCCATCGTGAGGAGGCAGGCCTTCGAGGTGACCAGGACATCGTCGTGGAATGCACTGGTGATCCTGCTTCCGTGGCAGCAACACTCGGCTTCGTGCGTCCCAGGGGGACGATCATCCAGATGATTGCCCCACAGGTGATGGGGGCTGGTGGCACATCTCTTGATCTGCAGAGGCTGGTGGACTCTGAAGTCCGCTTGCTGGGATCTTCCTTCGGCCCTGTCCGGGAAGGCTTGAATCACATCGCAACCGATCAGGTCGATGTCGTGAGCCTGGTAGGCGTGAGGCGACGGCTGGAGGATGTCCCCTCGGTACTGGTTGATCCGCAATTGGCGACTGGTCGCAAGGTGCTTGTAAGCCCCTGACGTTAGGCTATCAGTCCCGTGGAAGATCCCCATCGCGAGGACATCCCAGCCTCGGACCCCACCGAGTTGATTGAGGCGCCCGCTACAGCCTCTGGCGAGATCAAATCCGGCCGCCTGGCGGGCAAGTCGCTGGGCGCTGCCATCGCCATCGTGGCCTTTCCCGTCCTGCTGCAGCAGGTCATGGCGGCCTTCGTCGGTCTCGTGGACAAGATCCTGGCCGGTCACTTGCCAAAAGACATCGTCATTGCAGCACTTGATGGTGTTGGTGTGGGTTCCTATGTCGGTTGGCTGATCGGCATCGCCATGTCCGGACTGGGCATTGGCGGACAGGCCATCATTGCTCGATCCATGGGGGCTGGTGACGTTGGCCTTGGGGAGCGTGCCCTGGGCCAGGCGTTGTCATTGAGCGTCGCCTGGGGCGTCCTGTGTGGTGTGGTCATGTGGGTTTGCAGTGACTATCTGGCAAGCATCGGTGGCCTGGGCGAGCAGGCGACCGTTTTCTGCAATCAGTATGTCAAGACCTTTGCGGTCTCCATGCCTTTCTTCGGGGTGATCATTGTTGGTGCCATGTGCATGCAAGGTGCCGGTGACACGCTCAAGCCCTTCCTGATCAGCGTGGTCATCAACATCGTGAATGTCTTCGCTTCCTGGATGCTCTCCGGGGCGGACATTCAGTTTGGTGATCAGGTGCTGGCAAATCCCTTCAGCTTTGATCTTGAAGTGCTGGGGATCGTGCTTGGAAGTCTCATCAGTATCTGCGTGGGAGCTTTTCTGACCCTGTTCATACTCTTCAAAGGCATCAGAGACCTTCGGCTTCAGCCGAAGTTGATGACACTTCATCCTTCCATCGCATGGAGGGTTGTCCGAATCGGCATCCCCAATTTCTTTGAAGGCCTTGCGATGTGGATTGCCAACATCATCGTCCTGGGGTTCATCGGTTCGATTGCTGGCAAGGAGATCCGCACGGCGATGATGGGGGAAACCGGCCAGGATTCAACTGGCCTGATGATGTCAGGTGAAGGATTGCAGGGTGCACACATCATTGCTGTGCAATGGGAGGCCTTCAGCTTCCTGCCGGGCTTTGCCATCGGCATTGCTGCCGGGGCGCTTGCCGGTCAGTATCTGGGTGCCGGCAACATCGCCATGGCGCGAAGAGCGGTCTGGTTCTGCGTTTGCATCGGTGTCGTACTGATGGGTCTCATCGGAGTCGTCTTCATGATCTGGGGTGAGGAACTCACCAGGATCATTTCGACTCAGGAACTGCATCTGGCCGTGGTTCCGAAGCTGCTGCTCATATGTGGTGCGACGCAGGTGTTCTTTGCCGTGTCGATGGTCATCCGTCAGGCCTTGAGAGGCACGGGTGACACTGTATGGGTCTTCATCATCACAGTCGTCTCAAGCTACGGGATCCGCTTGCCGGCTGCCTGGCTGCTCGGTGTCTACTTCGAGTGGGGGCTTCCGGGGATCTGGCTCGGCCTCTGCGGAGAACTGGGTATCCGCGCCATCATGTTCCTGGCGAGGTTCGTCAATGGTGGCTGGGCGAAACGAGAGATCTGACCGGGCTCTTGGGCGTACCGATCAACCCACCGGCTTCATTCGCCGGCAGGTTCAGTCGTGCTGTCATCAGAAGCAGCGGGTTGCTCAGGTGGCGCCTCTGCTGGTGCCTTTGCTGGCGCCTTGGATGCTTCCTGCCGCTGGATGTGACTGATCTTGTTCTTGTCCGGTGAGAGGATGATGCTCATCCGCCTGCCAGCCATGCGTGGTTCCATCTCGACCTTTGCGATGTCCTCGAGAGTTGCAATCACGTCTGCCATTCGGTCACGACCACGTTCACGATGCAGCATTTCACGGCCACGGAAGTTCTGAACGATCTGGACCTTGTGTCCATCCATCAGGAACTTTCTGGCTTGCTGGAGTCGAATGGAAATGTCATGCGGATCGATCTTCATTGATCGTCCAAGCCGAACTTCCTTCATTTCCACTGATTTGGAGCGTGCCCTGTTGGCCTTCTCTTTCTTCGACTGTTCATAGCGATACTTGCCGAAGTCAAGGATGCGACAGACTGGTGGATCGGATTCTGGTGAGACCTCGACGAGGTCGAGTCCAGCTTCCTTGGCACGATCAATGGCGTCACGTACATCGACGACACCAATCATGTCTTCGTTCTCGTCGATCAGGCGAATGGGCGATTTGCGGATCTGGTCGTTGATCCGGGGCAGGTTTCGAATGTTCTCCTGCGGGCGGAAGTAGCGGCGACGTGCGATGACTCAGTTCTCCAGAAGGAATAGTGATTGACGATCATCGCGACTCTGCGATGACGCGTTGTATGCGAACCAATTTGAAGGGAAGCAGCACCTCATGCTGAGTGCATTCGGGCCAGGCTGTATTCGAGGGCTTGCACGGATGCAATGGCTCCTGGTTGGCTGCTTCGAGGGGAGGACTCCATGTCCATCTCCAAGCCTAAAGATTACCGGGGAGGTGTGTTTACAGCAACACGATTCCCGTGGAAGACCGGCCTGGGCTGGCTCAGTCACTGGACTCCTTGGCAGGTTCCAAATCGGGAAAAAGCGTCTTCATGGCGGTTCCATGCCCACGATCGCGGACCTCCGTGCCGAGGGCGTCCACGAAAGCATCCAGTCCGACCGCACCTAAATCCCGTTCAATGCCATGGACACGAACGCTGACGGTGCGGTTCTCGGCATCTCTTGGCCCAACCACCAGGACGTAGGGAATCTTGAGTTCAGCAGCGGAGCGGACTTTGGCATTCAGTCGCTCATCAGTGGCATCCAGCCCCACCCGGAGATCCTGCTCCAGGAGGTGGCTCCTGACCTCGCGGGCATAGTCCAGGCTTTTCTCGCTCACGGGGAGAACCCGGACCTGTTCAGGGGATAGCCAGGCGGGGAAGGCTCCGGCGAAATGCTCGATGAGGAAGCCAATGAACCGTTCCATCGAACCGAAGGGCGCTCGATGGATCATCACGGGCCTGTGGGCGGTGTTGTCCGCGCCGATGTAGGTGAGTTCGAATCGCTCAGGAAGGTTGTAGTCGACCTGAACCGTTCCGAGTTGCCAGTCCCGGCCGATGGCATCTCGAACAACGAAGTCGATCTTCGGGCCGTAGAAGGCGGCTTCGCCCTCTTCTGATTCGAAGGGCATGCCGAGGGCTTCTGCGGCCTGGATGCAGGCGGCTTCCGCCAGTTCCCAGTTGGCTGGATCACCCACATACTTGTCACTGCCAGGATCTCGGAGGCCAACGCGGATTCGGTAGTCGTCCATCCCCAGTGTCTTGAAGATGATCTTGACGAGTTCCAGACAGCCCTGGACCTCGTCACCAATTTGTTCAGGCATGCAGAACAGATGCCCGTCATCCTGAGTAAAGCCACGTACTCGGAGCATGCCGCTGAGTTCCCCGGACTGCTCGTGACGATAGACCGTCCCAAACTCAGCCAGCCTGACAGGGAGATCACGGTAGGACCTTTGCTCACTGGCATAGATCCTGATGTGATGAGGGCAGTTCATGGGTTTCAGCAGATAGCCTTCGACCTCGCCGGTCTGCAGGCGGTTGGAAAGGTCGCCACAGGTACATCCCTCGGCAGCCAGCATCGACAACTGGTCGCGTTCGATGATGGGCGGATATTGGCTTTCCTGGTAGTAGGGGAAGTGTCCGGATGTGCGGTACAGCTCCAGGCGACCAATGTGTGGGGTGAAGACCTGGTCGTAGCCTTGTCTGTAGGTGTGCTTTGAAATGAAGTCCTGAAGGGCCTGGCGGATGACGCTGCCGGCAGGTTTCCAGAGGATGAGTCCAGGCCCGACTGCATCATCGATTGTGAACAGCCCAAGCTGCTTGCCGATCACCCTGTGATCACGCTTCCGTGCTTCTTCCAGTCTCTTGAGGTGACGCTTGAGTTGTTTTTTGTCGGTGAACGCGGTCCCGTAGATTCTGGTGAGGCGGTCAGAGTTGGAGTCGCCATGCCAGTAGCTGGAGGCGATGCTCATGACTTTGAAGGCACCAATTCGACCCGTGTTTGGCACATGGGGGCCACGGCAGAGATCTTCCCAGTTGTTGCCCGGATCACCAGTTGCATACCAGGACAACTCATCCGAACCGGCCTCGACGGCCCGTTGGGCATTATCGATCTTGTACTTGCTGCCTTCTGATTGGAGCTTGGCAAGGCCTTCCTTGGCGTTCATCTCATAACGGGTGAAGGGTCGTTTTTCATCAACAATCGATTTCATCTCGGCTTCGATGCGTTCGAAGTCATCGCTGCTGATCCTCGAATCTTCTGGCAACCACATGTCGTAGTAGAAGCCGCCTTCTACTGGTGGTCCGTAGACCAGCTGGACATCCGGCCAGATTCGCTGAATGGCTTCCGCCATGACATGGGCCGCACTGTGGCGTATCAGCCAGAGGGCGTCATCACTGGAATCACTTTCCCCCTTGCGTGCGGTCACGATGGCCAGGGAAGCGTCTTCATCAATGGGGGTCTGCAGGTCAACAAGGTCGCCATTGAGCTTGGCGCCGATGGCCGACTGGGCAAGTCCGGGGCCGATGTCCTCGGCCACCTGTGCCGGGGTAACAGCCTGGTCAAATTCTCGAGTTGAACCGTCAGGGAGTTGGATGGTGGGCATGTCGATAATTCTCGTTTCTGGCGGGGCAACAGGATACCCCGCCATGAGCGGATCATGAGGGCCGATGGCCGGTTCGTTGGCAGGGAGAGTAACCACCTCGCCAGGTTTCTTTTGGGGTCAGGAGCCTCAGCAGGCCGACATCACAACTTGAACTGGGGACTTGGAGGCAACCCATGATCTGTCCACGCTGTGGAACTGACGACGACCGAGTCATCGACAGCCGAGCTGCCGAGGATGGTTATGTCGTTCGACGCCGGCGGGAATGCGTGGGCTGTGAGCACCGCTACACCACCTATGAGCGGGTAGAACGCCGTCAGAGACTGGTTGTGGTCAAAAAAGATGGGGCCAGAGTGCCCTATGACCGTGGCAACATCCTTCGAGGGATCCAGGCGGCCTGTGGTAAACGGCCCATTCCTGAGGAGGTCAAGGATCAGATCGTGGACGCTATTGAGGCCCAGGTCCACAGGGAATTTGACAGGGAAGTGCCCAGTCGTGAAATCGGCGAACGTGTGGCTGCTCAGCTCAGGGAAATCGACGATATCGCCTACATCAGATATGCCAGTGAGTACCACAGCTTTGGCACCATTGACGAATTCGTGGAGGAGGTCACGGACCTCAAGACACGCCCCCGTGATGCCGAAGGTCAGGACAAGCTCTTCTAGGTTTTTCAGGGCTACTTGCTGACTGTCTCCGCCTTCAACTCAGGCGTGACATACAGGATCCTGAGGCAGTTCTCGCACTGCATGATCGTGTCGCTTGCACCAAGCAGTTGAACGACGACATTGAATGGCAGGTTGAGATTACAGGAGCCACAGCAGTACTCGCGACGGCGCTTGTCGATTTCCTCGATGGCAGCCATCGCATCACCTTCAAAGTCTTCAGCACAACGGTTGAAGATTTCAATGGATGATTCAGGAATGACGGCGGCTTTGACCTCTCTCTCGGTTTTCAGAGTGGCAACTCGATCGGCGATCTCTGCCTTGCGTTCTTCAAGTTCAGTAGAAGCGGAATCCAGAACCGTTTTCCGCTCATTGATGCCTTCCTGAAGCTCATTGAGATCCTGGTCAATCGTCTCGATCTCGGTCATTTCCGTGAGGATCAGTTCGTCAGTGCCTGATCGTGTCGACTTGAGAGTATTCATCTCTTCAAGGACGGTGGAGTACTGACGAGTAGTGCTGGCGGTGTTCAGATCGTTGCGGAGTTTTTCAAGTCGTTCATCAATCGTCTTGGCATCGGTTTCATGGCCATGGGTGGCAACCTGTCGCTGCTTGCGGCGGGTCTGCAGTTCTTCCAGGCGCTGTTCCAATGATTCCATCTGTCGGGTCTGGGCACGGAAATAGACTTCTGCGGAGTTGACTCTGGATTGCAGCCCGCGGAGTTGTCGCTCAACGAGGTTCAGTTCCAGGAGGTCGTCAATGAGGCTCATAAGAGGTCATCTTCCTTATCGTGCAGGGCCGGAGCATTCCGACTGTTGATGATCCTTCAGTCTACACGCGCCAAGGCTTCAAGTGGGCAGCGACTTGGGTAATGCGTAGCAATCAGCTCCCAAGGGAAGCCTGCCAATCGGATGCTCCCAACGAAAGCCGAAGCATCCACCAAGCTACTGGAGCGGCCAGCAAAAGGGAGTCAATGACATCCATGACCCCACCAAGCCCAGGTAGCAAGGTTGAAGAATCCTTCAGGCCGGCACCACGTTTGAAAAGGCTCATGGTCAGGTCGCCTGCTTGTCCCACCACAGCCAGAATGCCACCCATGATCAGAACCCACCACCAGTCAAGAGGGCTTCCAAGGGCTGCATTCAGGATGATGGCCGCAATCATGGACGCCAGGATTCCTCCAATGAGCCCTTCAACGGTTTTTCCTGGGCTCAACCATGGAATCAGCTTGTGTCGGCCAATGGCTCTACCAGTGAAGTAGGCGCCGATATCGCAGCATTTCACGATCAGTGCGACTCCTCCGATCATCCATACGGAGATGTCGGCACCAATCAACAGCAGGAATCCGCTCAGCACGCCGAGATACACCACCGAGAGCATGACTACCGCAGAGGACGCAAAGGCGTGCTCGACGCATCTGCCATGACTGAAGCGGATGATGGATGCCACGAGTGCCAGGACGATGATGGTCAGAGGGATGGTGGAGCCAAAGTCGTCTGACAGTGAAGAAGACAGCCAGGTTGCCAACATCACCGCAATCGTGACAACGGCTGTGAACAGTGCATCGACTCGAATGTCTGCCTTGGCAGCAACTCGTGTCAGTTCATGACTGCCAAGGCCCACCAGCAATGCGCCGACTCCCGCGAGAACCAGGCCTGGTGGAAAAGTCCAGGTGCCGACACGAACGGGCCCCATCCAGGCATCCAGCCAAAGCAGCCCCACCAGTGCGATGATGAAGCAGACTCCTGTAACGAGGCGTTTGGCTAGCACTTCAGTCCCTGCTCGAAAGTCCGGGCTGTTCCTGCCAGGCTTCGATGCCACCGGCCATCGAACGGACATGGGGGTAGCCCGAGAGGTGCAAGAATTTTGCCAGGATGGCAGAACGGCGTCCTGTTCGACAATAGACCACGATGGGTCGGTCGCGGTGGTTTTCAAGCTCATGACACCGTGTGCTGAATTGCTGCAGCGGCAGGTTCATCGCGTCTGGAATTCTGTTTTCTTCCCATTCCTCCCGGGAGCGACAATCCAGAAGAAGGAAGTCTTCACTCGTTTTCAGAAGGTGGGCTACAGCGTCGATTGTCACTTCCCAGTGCGTATTGTTCACGCGTGAGTTTGCATGTGGCACCGGGATCTTCTGCTGGAAGCTCATGCTTGTTCCATCTTAGCGGATTCCACTTCTGAAACCTATTCCGGGATCTCCAGATTGATTCGGCGCATTGCTTCTGTAATCACATCTGCATCAAAACCTCGTCTGGCAAGCCGTCCATAGATGCGTCGAACACGAGCCTCCGGAGCGCAGGAGCCAAGAGACTTCAAGGACTTGGCCGCCAGCTCAGTGGCCGCATCCACGGGATCACCAGCAGCTTCAACGGCTGCTTTCTCTGCTTCTTCAGAAGAAATGCCGTGACGGACAAGTCTGGCCTCGATGAAAGCGGCAGAAGCGGGTGATCGCCTGGCCATTGATTCAGCAGCTGAAGCCGCTAATCGAACATCATCAAGAAGGCCACTTCCGGCCAGGATTGAGATGACCTGTTCGACTACGTCGTCCTCATGTCCACGTTTCTGAAGTCCTTCACGAATGTCGCGTTCGGAACGTGCTGATTTCTCCAATCTCTGAATCGCAGCTCGCCAGGCCAATCGGCATTCGTGGTGGTAGGCAATGCGTTGCGCCATTGACTCGGTCATGGGCATGTCGAGGTGGAGTCCCAGACGGGCAACATCGGATTCCAGCAGAGTCGCGACCTTGCGGCTGTTGACCTTGATCTCACGGGAGTCCCCGTCACGAGGGGCCACGTCCAGGGATGTAATGGCCCCATGCGCAGGCACGGTCGGTCTCTTGTTGCCTGTTCTGCCTGAAGATCTTTCGCCTGGTTCTGTCATTCGTTCACGGAAGCCAGCAGGGCTTCGATCTCACCTTCCGCATGAATATCACCGCTTGATCGAGCCTGTGACAGGCCAGCTTCCAGGGTCGCCCGGGCCTCTTCAGTCCGTTGCATGTCAACCAGGCAGCGTGCCTTGTGGTAGTAGGCGTAGCAATACTCGGGGTCAATTTCTATCGTTCGATCAAAATGAGCAACAGCCCGTTCCTGCTGACCGGCCTTGGCATACTCCATGGCGATCCCATAGAGGCAGAAAGTGTCATCTGGTTCCGATTCAAGCATGTTTCTGAGCTGGTTGATGCGGTCAGTCATTGGGAGTCTCTTTGGGCCACGGGCAATTGGTGACGGGTATGCTGTCGGGATGTTCACGCCACCTGCAGATCACTGGATCAATCGTATTTTACCCCGGCTCCTGCCTGGCCTGCTTCTGATTGCCTTGTTGGGCGTATCAGGTTGCTTGGGATACCAGATCAAGAAGAAGCCCAGGCCAGAAACCGTTCATCTGGAACTTCGACACGAGGCTCATGGCACCTCCCATGCCACGTTTGTGGATGGCGACCTCTGGTATGTCGCCCAGGGCAACCAGTTGCTGGTACTCGATCATGATACGGGGCGGAAGATCAGCGAATTGGATCTGATGCCAGCGGGCCATTCCGGCCCGGCCGTGGGAATGATTGTTGAGCCCACTGTTATTTATGTCGTACTCAGAGACAGTGGTGTTGTCTCACTTGACCGGACCGATGCCAGAAGGCCGTGGATTGAAACCACCTGGGACACCGAGTCGCTCGGCATCGAGCCTCGTCATCTCAGCCCTGGCAGTTCAGGCCCGATCGTCAGCGGCATTGGCGGATCCATTCAGATTCCCTCGTTGCACAGGTTGGTTGATCATGATGGCGAGGTTACTTCAGTAGTCGAGCTTGAATCAGGTGCGTTGTACACCACCAGTCGCAGGGCCTATCGAGTTTCTGATGATGAGTATGTCGGTTCTGCAAGCAGCTTGGCTACTTTTCCAAAGGCTGCGATGTCGAGTACGCCCACAGCCCTGGGTTCGGTTCTTCCTGAGAACACCCTTCTCTTCATACGTAATGAGACCAGTGGTGGGCTTGGTGGATTTGCCGTGATGGAAAACGGTTTGCTCAGGGAAGTGGATTCGCATCATTCCACTGAAGCTTTGCCCGGCGGCGTCAATCGCATTCGGGTACAGGGTGACCAGGTGTTGATCGCCGGCCCAAGGAGCGTGCATCAGTACACAATCGAGGCGAGTGGAGCCTTGCAGGAAAACTGGTCCATGAATCTGATGGGAATACGCGACGTCGACTTCATGGGGGAAGATCGCATCGTCGTTGTCGGCGAGTTCGGTCAAGCCTGCTTCCGTACAGATCGACAGACCGATCCTCAGGTATTCCGCCGTGATGCGCCTGGTGGTCTTGTTCAGGCCATATCCGATGGCAGAACCATCATGGCAACGGGTGTTGATGGCACCTGGGAGTACAGAATCGGTGATGCTGCGAATCTGATGAGTTCCAGGTTCAGTGTCTACCCGCCACCGGCACGCGGTGTCGCGCTGCTTGGTTGGGAGATCAGAATTTCACCAGATGGCAACCATGCCGTCGTGAGCAACGACTTTGGTGAAGCCATCGTGCCTGCGCCCGTTGGCTCGCATTTCACCACGGTTGCGGCCGGGGATGGTTCATTCTGGCTGGGTCATCAGGAGGGAGTGATGATGCTCAGGCCTCCTGCGAACATGCCAACAGTCCCAATGGGATGGGAAGAGATGACTGAGGAAGAGCGGGTCGCATCGGGCTATTCCCCGTTGCAGGGCGTTCAGAAGTTGACTCTCCAAATCGATGGACCGGTGATCTTCATTGAGCCATTGGATCTTGGCGGAGGGATTGCCTATGCCGCCGGCAATGGAGGTTTCGGGGTTGTCCGCGAGAGTTGGTGAGTCGAAGCTTCAGGACTTCTGGGTTTCTTCGCACCATTCGCACTGGCAGTATCGTTGACAAATCGGGTCATCGCTGCATCGTGCGTGCCTTGCCTTGCACACGGCACGTCCATGAGCGATGAGAAGGTGGCTGAGTTGGGTCCATTTGGGCCTGGGGAACAACGCCATCAGGTCACGCTCGATCTTGGCCACCGCTTTTTGTTCTGTAAGTGAAAAGCGACGGGCTAATCGCATGACATGGGTGTCGACGACAACGCCAACGTTGATTCCAAAGGCATTGCCAAGAACCACATTGGCTGTTTTTCTTGCTACTCCGCGAAGCGAGAGCAGATCTTCCATCGTGGCAGGTACTTCGCCGTCATACTCCGTGACAATTCGAGTCATGGCTTCATGTATCGCCTTGGACTTGTTTCGATACAGCCCGATGGAATTGATCCATGGTTGAAGATCTTCTGGAGAGCTGGCGGCATAATCACTCGGATTGGGAAACTGTTTGAACAAGGCAGGCGTGGCCTTGTTGACACCGACATCGGTTGATTGCGCAGAGAGAATCGTGGCGATCAGCAGTTCATGTGGTGTGCGGTAATTCAAGGCGCATGTTGCATCCGGGTAGGCCTTTTCCATGGCGGCATAGAGCCGGGAGGCACGGCGACGATGGGCTTCTGTGGTTTCTGGAAGCTTGAAACCCGCCTTGCTTGAAACGCTCATGCTTTCTGCCTCACTCCGGGCATGAGGGTGGCGCCGGTAGCTCCGATCGCGATGACAAGGCAGACACCAGTGAGTCCCCAGAGTCTCTCTGCGGTGTGATGCCAGCCGTCAAAGGCGATCTGTTGTGCTTTGGCAGAGTCGATATCACCTGCTTGTGCAGCTGCTCGATAGGAATCCAGGTATTCGGCCATGGGCGGGTTGACCAGCAGGAATCGACCCAGGAAGAGCAGCGAAGCAAGTCCGATTGCAATCAAACGAATCCACTGGGCGAGGGTTCCTTGGCGAATACTTCTGTTGAAGGCCTGGAGCATGATCACGATCAGCAGCAAAGGGCAAAGCACCAGTTGTGACCAATCGGCAATTTGAAACACTGGTTCTGTGACCAGGCCTGACACCAATCTGCCTCGCATCTCAATATCAGGGATGTCGTAACCCTTGATTTCGGGCTCGAGTGGGGGAAGTGTCGTAAAGACAACACTGGCAGAAAGTCCTGCGGCGACAACAGCACAGAGCCACAGTGACAGGCAGAGAAGTCCGATGCTGGAAAGTGTTCTGGTGGCATTCATGATTCTGTCACCGCCGTGTCTGTCATCAGCCGCGTGCCTTGTGACCAGCTTGCGCCATTTTCCCAGAGCTCCTGCTTCCAGATCGGCACATGGGTCTTGAGTTCATCGATGAGCCAGCGGCAGGCCTCAAAGGCCTCCGCGCGATGGCCGCACACGACCTGGATCACGACACTGGCTTCGCCGATTCGAACAGTCCCAATCGCATGGTGGATGCGAATGGCAAGCGGGGCCCATCGGCTGGCAGCTTCCTCTGCAAGTTTTTGCAGTTCGGCTCTTGCCATGGATTCATGGGCTTCATATTTCAGGGCAGTCAGTTGACCATGCGACTCGTGCCACTCTGGTCTCGTGACTCCAAGGAAGGTGCATTCTGCTCCGCCGGGTGGAAATGACGTCCATGCAGACGGATGTACAGGCTCTTGGATGAGGTCCAGATCCAGGATGGGAGGTGAATGATCCACGTCGACATGCTACTGGATCGCCCATCACCACCGGTCATGGCTGGTGGCGTGCTAAGCTTTCGCCATGCAAGCGCACCTCGCGCCTACTGTTGCATCTCTTGGTACGGACCTGCGGTCGATTCTTGATCGATTACACCGTGAAGGCTGGCAGGCGGTCCAGTTGTCTGCGGCCATGCCGGGCACACGCCCTCGTGACCTTGGATCATCTGCGCGCCGTGACATTCTGGCGACTTTGAGGCGTTGTGAACTTCAGCCGGCAGGAATGGATCTCTGGATACCCGGTGAGCACTACATTGATCCAACAACCGTTGATCGTGTGGTCTCGACCATAGATGCCGCTTGCACTCTGGCATCAGATCTCGGGATTGATTCGCTCAGTGTGCAGTTGCCTGCACAGGATGGCATTGATCCAGATGTCCTGGAAGCCATTCATTCTTCTGCTGTTCGTCGTGGAGTGCTGCTTGCAGACCATCGACTAGGGGCCGAAAGCCAGGCGTCATTCGGTGCGGGTCTCGATCCGGCGGCCTGCTTTGCAATGGATCGTGACCCTGTCGAGGAAGTCATCAGTTTGGGTACGAGGCTGGTTGCTCCCCGGTTATCCGATCTGATGTCAACAGGCCTCAGGGGGCCAGTGGGCTCTTCGGATGGTCGATTGAACGTGGCGGATTATCGTGCTGCAGTTGTCACGGTAGTGCCGGAGAAATCAATTGCCTTGGACCTTCGGCAACTTGCATCGCCCTGGGAAGCCCTTGAGGCGGGTCGGCAGGCCTGGCGATCAGCGGGTATTGCTGATGCATGAGCCTCACTACTCTTGGTGACCTAAACTGCATGCATGACAGACCTGGCACACGGCGTTGATCTTGTTCCTGTTGCACGCATTGAGCAAATGCTTGCAGCTCATGGGGATCGGTTCCTCTCCAGAGTCTTTACCGAGGGTGAGCGGGCATATGCAGAACGAACGGTTCGCGGTCGTGCGGAGCGTTATGCCGCACGCTTCGCTGCCAAGGAAGCGGTGCTCAAGGCTTTGGGTACCGGTTTGAGTGGCGGAATCACCTGGCAGGATATTGATGTCGGTCGGAGTCAGGCGGGTGGCCCCTTGGTCAATGTCTCAGGAGTTGCGGCCAAGCGGGCAGGCGAACTTGGGCTGAGTCAATGGCGATTGAGCCTCAGCCACGCAGGGGGTCTGGCCATTGCAAGTGTGGTTGCGAGTTGAGGCAGCGATCCTGCAGGGGATAGGGAAGGATGGATACATGGCCAGACGAAGCAACAGACCAGCGCTCTACGAACTGACGCAGACACAGGCGGATCGATCAGGGCCCGTACAGGAGTCAGGTGTCGAACGAGGCGAAGAAGCGGTTCCTGCCACGACATGGCTCACGCCTGGTGCAGGGATTCGTGTTCCCGGTGGTTTCCTGTTTCTGGGGGCGGTTCTTCTGGTCGCCTTCGTGTGTCTGGCCTGGTGGATTGGATACAGGCAGGGTGCCTCCAGAACAGAATCACTCATGGCAGCCAGCCCTGGAGGGGTGCTTGTCGATCCACTGCTGGTCCAATCGCAGATGGTTCCCCCAGAGCAGAACCAGGAGGCCCAGGAGCCTCAGGAGCCCCTTTGGGGCTCCGGGACGATTCTGGACAGCCAGAATCCATGGCATTTCGTGCTCGCAGAGACCAATCTGGCCGGAGCAGAGCGATTGGCGGGTTTCTGCAGGGGGCAGGGCCTTGAAGTGCTGGTCGTTCCCCGTCACAATACGGGACTTGCACGTGTCATCGCCCTGCCAGGGATGGCGACCTCGTCTCGAAAGACGGAGAAAGTGCGGGCTCAGGAGGCACGGATTGCCGAACTGGGTAGACAGTGGAAGCGAAATGGTGGTCGTACAGATTTCTCCGACCGCTACGTTGACCGGATCGTGGCCGTCATCGAGTAATACTCGAGCCAATGGTCCACGAGGAGTAACGCGATGAGTATTCACCCAAGCCTTCGTACAAAGCCCTCAGGCTTGAACCAGTTCCGAACCGTGCTGAAGCGCAGTGAGCGGATTGCCAAACTGAGCGATCAAGGCGACTTCAGTGATGGCGACTCTCCTCTTGGTCTCGTAAAGGTTGCCCAGCGTCGCATGGTGGCCAAGAAGAAGAAGAAGGTTGAGACTGAAGGCGGCGAAGAAGCCACAGAAGCCACCAGCGATTCCTGATTCGATTCATTTCCAGTTGCTGATATGAATTCACTGGCCTCAGTGCCAGGATGATTGCCCATGTTTGATGAGGGACAACTGCTCAGCCAGCGAACAGGGCAGATCGATGCCTCTGGAATCCGACGCGCCTTTCAACTTGGTGCGCAGTTGGAGAACCCGATCAACCTGTCGATCGGACAGCCTCATTTTCCTGTTCCAGAAGAAATCAAGGCAGCCGCCATCGAGGCCATCAAATCGGATGCCAATGGTTACACCCTGACCCGTGGCCATTCGACCTTGCTGTCTTCCATTCAATCCTTCCTGACGGAGGACATTGAATGGGACTTCGAGGATGAAAACATTGATTTCATGGTGACTTCAGGTACCAGCGGCGCATTGGTGCTGGCGGCCTGGGCGCTGCTGGATCCAGGCGATGAATTCATCATTCCAGATCCGCACTTCGTGGTTTATCCCGCGTTGGGGGCCATGACTGGTGCCAAGCCGGTCTGCTGCGATACCTATCCAGACTTCAGGATGACCGCCGAACGTGTTGAACCACTCCTGACGCCCAGAACCAAGTTTGTCATCATCAATTCGCCGGGCAATCCAACTGGCATCGTGCTCACTGATGATGAGATGCGTGATCTGGCGACCTTGTGCCGTGAACGTGGCGTCGTTCTCCTGTCGGATGAAATCTATGACCTCTTTACCTACTCGGCTGCACGGGATTCACGTGGTCGATCGCCGACGCCTGCACATCATGGCAGTGACATGCTCATTGTCCGTGGATTTGGAAAGAACTACGGGTGTACCGGCTGGCGACTCGGATTTGCAGCTGGGCCAACCTGGCTCATTCATGAAATGGCCAAGTTCCAGCAGTACTCATTTGTCTGTGCACCAAGCATGGCCCAGCATGCTGTGATGAGCGCACACGACGTGGACATGTCTCCGTGGGTCAAGGCCTACGAAGGCAAGCGTGATCGCGTCGTGGAGTTGCTCTCTCCTGTGACGGACCTGGCGATACCAGAGGGAGCCTTCTACGCCTTCCCCGCGATACCTTCCAGCCTTGGCATGACCGGTACGGAATTCACTGAATCCCTCCTCGCTCATAATGTGATTGCCATTCCAGGCGGCGTCTTCAGCAATCGTGATACGCACATGCGTATCAGCTATGCCACTGATGATGAGGCTCTGGAAGAAGGGCTTCAGGCCATTGCCAAGGCGATGGCCTAGCTGGGCGGATCGTTCCAAAGAAAATCCCCGTCGAAGCACGAGGCCTCGACGGGGAGGAGGGGAGAAAGAGCAAGTTGTCGGCGACCAATCATCTGGTCGCGGTTAGTACGGCATCCTTCTGGATGCCATGGGGCCTGCTGGGCAGGTCTGTGGGTGCTTTATAGGCCCCTGTACCGCACGCTGATCGACTGCATGGTCCCATCTAGTCCAAAAAACTTCAGAATCTTTGCCATTTCGCAGCAGAAAGGAAGCCGGTTCAGCCACCGATTTAGCGGCTTGTTCCAGTGGTAGCAAAGGGATAGGTGATGTCTTTGCTGACTTCATGAAGAAGTTGGGTCCATGTGCTGTAAACGACATCGGGGTCATTTCGAGTCAAAACGTGTTGCTGAGCAGCTTGGCCCAGTTTGGCTCGGCGATCTGGATCATGGAGCAGATCAAGAATCGTTCGGGCCCAGTTGTCGGGGGTGGGTTCCAACAGGATGCACTGATGTGACCGCTGGGCTTCTGAGAGCAGGGGGTGGTCTGCCTGGACGACCACCCGGCCACGGGCCATGGCCATATCCACCACGGATCTGGATGCGAACTCGGATGAGGCGAGGATTGTCAGGGTGCAGTCGCTGACCAGCGGTCCAAGGTTGGATGCATTGCTGATTGATGAGATTCGATCAAGGAGCCCGATTGACTCGGCGTACTTCCAGATTGGATCTCCGCTGGCCTTGGTGAGTTCAAGGCAGATCTGCAGGTCGGGTATCTCCTGGACTACACCTCGCAGTCCATCAAGAAGACACTTTGCCGACTTGTGATCCATGGCTGAATCAAGGATGGCGATTGAAGGGGCCGCCTCGGGAAGATCTTCCATCTGGCTGGGCTGATGAACGGGAAAGGGAACGGTGACGATGAGCTCATGTTGCTTACGTTCTCGAAGTGCTGAAGCCAGTCCAGCAGACGCCGTTACATAACCAGCAACAAGGTGTGGTCGAACAGGAGGTCGCTTGAGATGGCTGCTCAACCAGCACTCTGCGAGCAGGGGGCAATCCAGTGCATCAGCGATATCAACAGCGAGATTTCCGGCAGAATCGCCCATGCAGAGGACCACATCCGGCAACGGTCTTCCGATGTCGCGCAGCAGGCCGGCAAGCACGCGTGATCTCTGAAACCAGGGCGCCGGCATGGGTGCGATGAGTGGCTCAGAAGTGGCCATTCCACGGGGTTCTTCTCCCGGGATGCCAGGTGGCGCAACCACTTCGGTCAACTGGATCCCAGCTTCTTGAATGCCACCAAGAACATCCGAAATGGCGTTGTTTTCCTGCTGTCGTCGTGATTTGTCAATGATCGCTAGGAGGTGCATCAGGCTCGGGTTCTCCATGGCGGATCAGTGTGCTGCAATGGTGCGAGTGCTGCAGTCATGTCGGCCGGGACGCGTGTTGGTCGTCTCGTGTCAAGATCAACATGGACCCAGAGGGTTGATGCAGTGCAGACTACGGCGGGCTGTCCTTCGGTGATTCTCCAGATGATGGTGTCTCTCCAGGACTTCACGCGACGAACATCACGAACCCAGGTTGCCATGTACAGCAGTTCATTCTGATCGGCTTCAAGCCGGTAATCGATTTCATGTCTTGCAACAAAGAACATGGCTTGCTGCTCGAGAAGATCCTTGTACGTCCAACCTGCTGTAGAAAGAGCCCGTTCTGCGGCATGATCGATCCAGTGCAGATACGAGACGTTGGAGACATGTGCAATCACAGCACTGGCTTCATCCTGAGAGGGGCGGACGCTGAGCCACACGGGGTTCGGGTGTACGACCCACTCTGGAATCGTGGGAGGAGCCTCAGGGAGTATTGTCATTTCCGGTGATTGTCTGGGGGCAAGGGGAGGTGTCATGGTGTCGTCTTGTCCCCCTGGCTGGTGTCCAGTGATCTCAGGTATGCCCATGTGTACAGGCCGGTGTGATGTCCATCGGAAAAAGTGATCCTCACGGCATATGAACCGACAAGTTCAAGGTCCTCTGCCCGAAGGGCCTGCCCGTCACCGGAAGGCAGGACTGTGAGGGGATTCTGCTCGATTTCGGTCCGCAGGGCCCGAGCTTCAGCAGAAGGGGACATCCGCCGAAGGTGGTCCACCGGCAAGAAGGACGTTGAACCGTCGTGCCAGGTCACATTCAGGCCCTTGGCCCGTTGCAGGTCAAGATGTCTGGGTGGAGGTTCCATGGGCAAGCTGGAATTGCATCGAGGTCCAACAATGAGCTGTATCCTACCTTCGGGCAGCGGTGGATCGCGCTGCTGAGAAAGTCACGGGCAAGGAGCCAGGAACAGTGATGCAGCCTTCTCTACAGGCACCTTCAGGGATGGTAGGCCATGCCGCTGATCGGCTTTGTGCGGCGATCTCGCGGGTTGCCTCGCCAACCTGTGTGGGACTGGATCCTGTTCTCGAAAAGCTTCCTGCGAGCCTGAAGCCGCGTGATGGGGCCGATGCCTCGGTCGCTCGGGCCATCGAGTCCTTCAGCCTCCAGGTTCTGGATGCCATCTCGGGGCGGGTCGGGATCGTCAAGTTTCAATCCGCTTGCTTCGAGCGATATGGGTTCGAAGGTGTTGCAGCACTGGAACGATTGATCAGAGCTGCTGCGGAAAGAGACCTGGCAACCATCCTGGATGCCAAGCGTGGAGACATCGGAATCTCGGCATCTCACTACGCGGCAACTGGCAGTCGCATGGGCGCAGACTGGATGACCATCAATGGATGGCTCGGTGAAGACGGCATTTCCCCTTTCCTGAAAGAAGGAAGCGGCGCATTCGTTCTGGTTCGCACATCCAATGCATCCAGCCAGCAGATGCAGTGTCTTCAGCTCGAAGATGGAAGAACCGTGGCAGAGGGCATGGCCGATCTGGTCACGGAACTTGCTTCAGATCATTGCGGTGCCTGTGGGTACAGCACTCTCGGGGCGGTTGTTGGCGCAACACATCCCGCAGAGCTGGCGGGTTTCCGTGAACGGATGCCAGGGGTCTTCATGCTGCTTCCGGGCTATGGGGCACAGGGCGGCACGGCTGAATCTCTGTCACCTGCCTTTGATGCAAATGGACTCGGTGCAATCGTGACAGCCAGTCGCAGTGTCATCTATGCATTCAAGGATCGGGACGGCGACTGGTCTGCACATGTTCAATCGGCGGCATCTGAGTTCGCTGAAGCCATTGGAACCGTTTCGGGGCTACGTTCATGAGTGAGCAAGGGCACGCACGCAGTGGAATCTCTCTTCCGGGATGGCGAATATTCGTGGTCTTCGGCTGCTTCGGGATCGTGCTGGCCTTGCCCTTCATCTTCCGGGCTACTGCAGAGGAATCTCTTGAGGATGCCAGGCGTGTCATCATCATCAGCCCGCACAATGAGCAGATTCGTTACGAGTTCGGCCGCGGTTTCGATCTGTGGCACCAGGCTCGTTTCGGCGAACCGGCACGTGTTGACTGGAGCATTCCCGGGGGGACCTCCGAAATCCGCAAGATGCTGCAATCCGAGTGGATCTCGAGTCTCAAGCGTGGGGAACTGCCGGGTGGCAATGCCGATCTCGTTTTCGGTGGAGGATCCTGGGAACACGGGCAGTTGAAACGCGGAGTGAGCGTGACCCTTGAGGATCTTGATGCGACTGCTGCAAACAACTGGGTCACGAATCTCATTGGTTCAGAAGACCAGCCATCCGGGGCCGTCCCACTTGGGGCATTGAAAGCAGAGGGCATCACAGCCGATATCACGCGTGATGAACAGAGCGATCTGTACACGATCAAGGCGACGGCCACTATCAGCATGCCAGCTGGTTATCCATCGTCAATGTTCAAGGATCTTTATGGAAGATCAGAGGTTGCCGGAACACCTCTCTGGGATTCTGATCAGTACTGGCTTGGTACGGCGCTTTCAGCTTTCGGAATCATCTACAACAACGATCTGTTGAAGACGCTTGACGTCCCGAAGCCAACGACATGGTCTGACCTGGCGGATCCTCGATTGCAGCAGGAAGTGGCGTTGGTGAACCCGGCCCAGTCCGGTTCGGTGACAACCGCGTTCGAGACGATTCTCAAGCGACGTGACTGGACGCCTGGCTGGAGGATTCTGAGACGAGCCGCAGCAAATGCCCGTTACTTCTCGGCAAGCTCGCTTCGTGCACCGACTGATGTGGCACAGGGCGATGCGGCAATGGGTGTCTGCATCGATTTCTTCGGGCGGTTTGAATCCCAGTCACTTCGCGATCATGGCCAGGGGGACCGTATTGGCTACATCGATCCTCCGGGCGAGACCATGCTGGACCCGGATCCGATTTCATTGCTCCTGAATCCGCCTGACCCCGTCATGGCCCGTCGTTTCATCGAGTTCACCTTGTCACCGGCGGGCCAGTCTCTCTGGCAATTTGAACCGAAAAAGCATGATGAAGGCCTGGGGCCGCAGGAATTCTCACTACGTCGAATGCCCATCTGCGCCGAACTCTACAAAGATCACTTTGACAGTTTTACCGACAAAGTCGACCCTTTCATCAATGCAGAGCCGCCGCCATTTAACGATCGCAACATGCGATCGTTCATCCCGGTTCTCTTCCAGGCGGCTGCCATGGATAACGCGCACGACCTTGAAGCAGCCTGGCACACGATCGTTACCCATCCGGCCTATCCGCCTGTCAAAGCAGGGGACATCGTGACAGCAGCAGATGTCGAGGATTCCCAGTTGTCAGAGATGCTTCGATTGTTCGACAAGATTCCAGACGTCAGTGGCCCGGACGACAAATCATTTTCGCTGGCGACACCAGAGGGTCGTTCGGCCATCAAGAAAGGCTGGTTGAAGGCAGGCTGGAAGGGAGAAGGGCTTTGGCCTGCGGAAGCAGATTCTCGTCATGTTCTCCGACGTAGGTTGGGGGATCAGATTGCCGAGAACTATCGTCAGATACTCAAACTCTCCACGGAGTCTTCCGGAAAGCAGGCGAACTGATGGCTGCCCAGCCCCTTGATGATCGTATTCCAAGCAGGACAGCAATCATTGCGACCCTGGGGCCTGCAACGATTCGGCAGGGTGTTCTGCAACAGGTCATTGAGGCTGGTTGCAGGATCTTCCGTTTGAACTTCAGTCATGGAGAGCTGGACGATCACCGTCAGAACATCAAGGATGTTCGAAGCCTGGAAAAACAACTTGGCATTCCACTTGCCATCATGTGCGATCTGCCAGGCCCCAAGATCCGGGTAGTTGAGGTGGCCGGAGATGGCATTCAGGTAGAGGCTGGCGAGGAAGTCATCTTCAATCGAGAAGAAAAGGGGCCCTGTGAAGTTCCTGATGAGATCGGTGTATCCCCCGTACTGGGTTGCACATGGCAAGGTCTGGTTGATTGCGTAAAGCCCGGTGATCGTGTTCTCATCAATGATGGGGCGGTCAGATTGCTGGCGACGGAATCTACAGATGGTCGTCTGCACTGCCGAGTGACATCCGGTGGTCTGATTACATCTCACAAAGGTGTGAATCTGCCTGACAGCACTCTTGATATCGAGGTTCCGACGCCACGAGACTGCGAACTGGTCAGTTGGGCCATGCAGAATGATGTTGATCTCGTGGCCATGAGTTTCGTTCGGTCTCCTGTGGAAATCGAGAGCATCAGAACAATCATGAAGCAGGGACTGGCCCAAAGTGGTCATGAACGTCCTCTGCCCATCATTGCGAAGATCGAAGTGCCACCGGCAGTTGCTGCTGCAGAAGAAATCATTGCTGCTGCCGATGGCGTGATGGTGGCTCGAGGCGATCTCGGAGTCGAGATGGATCTGGCTCAGGTCCCCGTCATCCAGAAAAGACTTCTTTCTATCGCCCGGAGTCTGGATCGGCCATGCATCGTTGCTACGCAGATGCTGCAATCAATGGTTGAATCGCCCGTGCCAACGCGAGCGGAGGCAAGTGATGTTGCCAACGCCATCTTTGATGGCGCAGATGCTGTCATGCTTTCAGGAGAGACTGCGATCGGTGACTATCCGGTTCTGGCTGTTGAAACCATGCAGAGAATTGCACACGAATCAGAGGAATGGATGGATTCCTCTTGTGGAGTCTGCAATGATCTGGACGGATCAGTCAGTGGCCATGCTGTTGATGACACGCATGCATTGGTTGCCGGCATCCATTCGACGGTCAAGGCAGTTCATGCCAAATGCATTGTCGTATTCTCCGAGTGGGGGACCTGGTCACGGCTCATCAGCCGTGGAATCGATTCGGTTCCCATCGTTGCCTACACGCCACGCCAGTCGGTCGTCAGGCAGATGCTGCTTTGTCGTGGAGTGATACCAGAACGCATGGAAATTGTTCCTGATGATGCCATCCTGAGTCGTGATGCGCAGCACCGACTCGCAGATGTCGGTTGGCTCAAGGACGGAGACGCGATCATCGTCGTTCTGGGCAGGCCCTTGGAAGAGGAATGCCATTCTGCGAGAATCACCGTGCATAGATTTGGGGATGGGATTCACCAGGCATGAAGGCGGCGATTCTTGCGATCGGTGATGAACTGCTGGGTGGTCGTTGTCAGGACACCAATTCCACATGGCTTTCTGGCCGGTGTGCCTTGATGGGTGTTCAGGTTCTGGAGACGCGGTCTGTCGGAGATGATCTGGAAAGGATCGTTGCTGCGCTGCAGTCATTGCTGGCAGAAGCAGATCTGGTCTTCATGACAGGCGGTCTGGGGCCAACGCGTGATGACCTGACCAGGGAATCAGTTGCCAGTCTTCTCGGGCAGGAACTTGTCGAGGATTCAGGGGCCATGGAATGGCTCGAGGCGTTCTTCAGTAACCGTAGTCTTGAAATGGGTGCATCCCAACGTCGACTGGCGACCAGGCCATCGGGCGGAACATGTTTTCGCAATCATGTTGGGACGGCTCCAACGATTCATGCCAGGGCGACGCATGGTGATCTCTGGTTGTTGCCCGGGCCACCTGCAGAGATGCATGATGCCTGGGATCGACATGTCGATGCCTGGCTTCGTGAGGCGCTTGGTGGTGTTGTCATCAGCAAGTCTGTGGACATCAGATCCTTCGGGCTCATCGAGGCCACCTTCGAGGAGCGTCTTGGGGAATCCACCCGTAGGGATCACCGGCCTCTGCTGGGTACACGTGTCAGCCGAGATGAGTTTCTTCTGCACATTGATCCTGCGGGAGTCTCCCAGGATGTGATGGAATCCTGCGTGAAGGATTGCAGTGCTCGATTGCATCCATGGAACTATGGCACTGGCACGGACACATTGCAGTCCGTTGTCGGGTCTCTGTTACGTGATCGAGGCGAGATGCTGGCAACGGCGGAGTCCTGTACCGGAGGATGGATCGGCAGGGACATCGTGGATGTTTCGGGTTCCAGTGCCTGGTATGCAGGTGGATGGATCGTGTATTCCAACGAGATGAAAGCCAGTCAGTTGGGCGTTGACAAGGCCGTGCTGGAAAAACATGGTGCCGTTTCGGAACCAGTTGTCCGTTCTCTGGCCGAGTCTGCAGCAAGTCTGTCAGGCGCACAATGGGGTTTGTCCGTTTCCGGAATTGCTGGTCCTGATGGCGGGACACCAGACAAACCGGTGGGGATGGTCTGGATTGGTTGCCATGGTCCTTCAGGCACGTTTGCACGTTGTTTCAATCTCGGGACCGATCGGATGCGTATTCGCCGAAGGGCGGCCAGCATGTCGCTTCAGATTCTTCGATGGTGTCTGGTTGGCGAGGATCCCATGACACCGACTTCCTGGGATCTGCCATGAGTACAAGAGGTTTCATAGGACTCGGAAGTAATCTGGGTGATCGAATTGCGGTGATTCTCAAGGCAGTTGATGTGATCGATGAGACACCAGGCATCTCTGTGAGTCGCCTGAGCACTCTGTTGGAAACCAACCCGGTGGGACTGGCTGAACAGCCGGATTTTCTCAATGCTGTAGCGGAGGTCCGCTCGACACTCTCACCTCTGGAAGCGATGGAATCGCTTCTTTCAATTGAGCAGTCGCTTGGCCGGGTTCGATCTGAGGGTGATCAAGGCGGGCCCAGGATCATTGATCTTGATCTTCTTCTCTGGGGCGAATGCACCAGTGAATCACCAGGCCTCCAACTCCCACATCCACGTCTGCCTGATCGGGCTTTCGTTCTGGTTCCCATGGTGGAACTGGCCCCGGATCTGGTGCATCCAACACTGGCAAAGAGCATGCAGGTTCTCCTGGCAGAGGAAATGAAGCGGAACGGTGAGCTTCTGGATCGGTGTCGTCCAGCGGGCCGAGGCCCTCTTCGAACCCCAGACCTTGACTGAATCGCCTTGGATAAGTGGCCTTGGGGCCCCTGGCACGGGTATCCTGAAGGCATGAGTATTTTCACGAGTCGTTCCATCGCTGCGGTGCTCTTCGGAGTACTGGTCTCATCGGTTTCAGGATCTTCGGCATTCGCCCAGGAGGATCCGTCTCAGTTTCGTCCGGCCAAGCCCCCGGTGATCAAGGAAGCGGATCCCGCCGAGAAGCTTCTTGCAGAGGGCATGTTGCAGCAGGCCATAGATGCCTTCAAGACCGCGCCAGCTGTAACTTGCAATACCCATGTGAAGGTGGTCTCTGGTCCGAATCAGAATGAGATCACGGTCAAGGCCGAGTTCGGTCCTGATCATTCACTCAAGGTCGAGACTCCGGATTCATTGATCGTGGGCAAGGATGGCAAACTCAACATTGTTGTGTATTCGATTCCTGACAGGTATCTCAGTGTTCCGTACAACGGATCCGTGACGGATGTGATCGAGAGTCTGATGGGAGATCGATTCGTCGCCGGTTTCGAGATCATGATGCGTGACGGTGAGCCGATCAACACATGGCTTGATGCGGTGACGATGCGATCCGTGATCAGTCCTCGCATCACCGGAGTGAAAGAGATCAAGACCAAAGATGACAAGACGATCTCCCGTATCAGCGTTGCCGGGAACATGGGTTCCGGGTGGCTGGATTACGACCCGGAAACGAAGATGATCATTGCGGTGCATTCAGACATGTATCCAATCGAGGGGGCGGACGGTTTCTTCTTCAAAATGAACTTGAAGACGGATACCAAGTTCCTTGAGGCATTGCCGGAGCCGATCACCTTTGATCCTGGCAAGCGAACACCCGTGGCCACCCGTGCGGAACTTGATCCAATTCAGCGAAACAAATTGGCCGCTGGCCAGCCAGTGCCGACACTGAAGCTGCCTCAGTTGGATGGCATGATGGTCGATATTGCGAATCTCAAGGGCAAGACGGTGGTTCTGGATTTCTGGGCGACATGGTGCTCTCCATGCAAGCGCGGCCTGCCCAAGCTCAACACTCTGTATCTGGATAACGGCAAGAATAAAGGTGACGTCGTCGTCTATGCGGTTGATGTCATGGAGCGGATGAGGCGGCCCGAGGATCGCATCCAGAAAGTCAAGGAATACTGGGAGAAGCAGAAGTACGAAGTTCCCACCTTGATTTCACTGGATGATGAAACGCAGCGGCTCTGGGGAATCACCTCCATACCCAAGCTGGTCGTTGTCGGACCGGATGGCAAGATCGTGGAAGTGATCAATGGTTATTACGAGGACATGAAGGAAAAGATCGAGAAGGCCATCGAACGAGCAGGGGCCAAATAGATGTTTGCCTGGTTGGTTCTTGCGGCGGTCCTGGGTGGAGCAAATGCTGATCCCTCCAGTGCTCTGGAGGAGATCTCCAGAGCCATTCACCGACAAGGGCCTGTTCGCATCACGTCCGAATTGTTTCTGGAACTTCTGCCAGCAGGTGAAGATGCCAGCCCAGAAGTCTCCGAGCCTGTCAAAGCCACGATTGACTGGACATCGCCTGGCCACGGTGTGTTCCGAGTCGGTGATTACGACGCCTACATTCAGGGCACGGAGGTGATCATCACCCGAGACGGTGTGGATGATGCCTACGTGCGATGTTCGCCCGCGATGCTTCCTGTCGAAGCGATCCGGGCATCCTTTGAATCCTGCCCGTTTCCAATGCTCGCACTTGCATTCCCGACGAGTAGTGGGCAACAGATCGAACACTTTCTGCATGCTGGCTTGCAAGGCAAGCTTTCCATGCAAGCAATGCGTGATGATCAGGGAAATCTCAATGAGGTGAAATGGACCGGCCGGAACTCGGAGTTCGTGTTGAAGATTGATCCTGTCAGTGGTCGTCCGGTCACAGGCATGCTTGTTGAAGAGGATGTGGCAGGCCTTCCAACAGGCTCCCGGTTGCGTTCCCGCTGGTCATGGGCCTACGAAGAGATTCCACAAGAGGATGCGGTGGCATTCCAGCGTGGCAACCGCTTCCGAGTGGATCGGCTGACAGCGCTGACTGTTTCAGGTGATGAAGTGGTTCGAATTCCAACACTTCGCCTGGCATCGCTTGACGGCAAGATGATTGATCTGGAGTCCCTGCGTGGTCGTGTGGTTGTCGTGGATTTCTGGGCTACCTGGTGTAATCCCTGCATCAAGGCCCTGCCCAAACTCCAGCAGTTGTCCGAGGAGATGGCTCACTTGCCTGTCACGATCCTTGGTGTGGACTGTTATGAGAAGGGGTCAGCGGGTGAGATTCGTAAAAAGGTGGAGGCTCGTGTGAAATCGCTCTCCCTGACTTTTACGATCCTGCTGGATGAAACAGGGGAAACGGCCAGGAACTGGGGTGTTCAGGGAATACCCGCCACGTTCGTGATCGGCCCAGATGGACAGATCGTGGCATCGCATACGGGGGCGGGTGCTGATTATCTCGACAAGTTGCGTGAGGAGATCGAGGCTGCTCTGCAGCCTTGATCCTCAAGGCCTGACCTGTACCCGTTGAGTCTTCTTGCCAATGTCCTCGGCAATGACTTCGACGATGGATTCCTGCAGATGCTTGCACCGCCGGATGTTCTTCAGGTCATTTCCAATGACGCTGAAAGCATAGCTCTGGCCACCCGGTGCGATCACGAGTCCACTCAGGGCGCTGACTCCGTTGATGTAACCGGTTTTCGCTACGACATCACAGCCATGTAGTGATCGGTTTGCAAAACGTCTTTCAAGAGTGCCGCTCCCCGGAGATGGCAGGGAAGCCTGGAATGCCCGGCTGGTCGTGGAGCCATCTGCGAACGTGGCCAGCCAGCGTGTCATCAGTTCGGGTGAAACGCGGTTTCGCCGGCTCATCCCGGAGCCATCGGCAATGACGAGATTCTTGGCCTGATGTCCTGTTCGCTCGCGGACAATTTCAGCAAGGGCTTCGCTTCCGTTGGACCACGAACCGGGCTGGTTTGTCTTGCTGTGTCCCAGGTGCTTCAGGATGGCTTCCGCATACAGATTCTTTGACTCGTGATTGCATTCCTTGACTACCGTCTGCATCGGGGTCACGACATCAAACAGGACATGCTGCTGGTCAAATACTTCCGATTTGGAGGCTCTTCGGACTGAGCCTGTCTTGATGCCCTCACGCGCAAGCCGATCGGCCAGCAGTCGGCCAGTGAACATGGCTGGATCATGCACCGTGATTTCAACAGGTGAGATCTGCGGTTCAACGACGGTTCCACGCACGGTGATGGTTTCTGAGAGTGGTTGCCTGTGTGGATCAACGGTGTTTGACTTGGCCTTGCCCTTGCCTGGAGTCATCTCGTTGTGAATGGACATGAATGGTGCAGAAGGGGATTCGCCAAGAGCAATATGACCGGGTCGAGGTTCTGGCCGGAGTTCCAGTATGTTTCGATGAAAATTCAGTCCTGAAACCTCTGGGCAGTAGCTTCTCTGGATCTGATTTCGTGGCCAGTCGGCATGGAGCAGATCCCGGTCGAAGATACGGTCATCCACGATGACCTCATCAATCTGTGTCACATCCGCCTTTCGAATCGCCTTGACCCAGAGATCAAGCAGGCCTTCGACGTTCAGTGTGCGACCATTTCCGTCTCTCATGTCAGAAAGGAGATCAGGGTCTGCCAGTGCGGGGTCGCCATTTCCGATGATCACGATGCGGCCGTTTTCCAGAAGCAGTCGGGTGCGGAAC
This sequence comes from Phycisphaerales bacterium, assembly GCA_029242715.1. GTDB lineage: Bacteria > Planctomycetota > Phycisphaerae > Phycisphaerales > SM1A02 > UBA1668. The sequence continues at coordinate 84,731 of JAQWTL010000033.1, read as the reverse complement.
TGGTGATCCAGCGGATAACTGGAGATCGCGGCCCCGGTGCTGAGCAGTTTCATGTTGCTGGCGGGGATCCGTGGTGTACTGCTGGCCACATCCACCAGTTCACGGCCAGAGCTGGTATCTCTCACGGACACGCTGATGCGGGATCTGGGGATCCCAGACTGGGTAATGACCTGCTCGATGTCAGAGGGCAGAGAGGCCAGTGTTCCGGCTGGCTCGACAGCGGCCAGGAGTACTCCGCACAGCAGCCCCAGGAGCCTTCCCCGGGGGAGTCTCCTCGGCATTGATGGTGAGAATTGGCGTGGATTCATCAACTGCATGCTACTCCGTTAGGATTCGGTCGTCATGGCCAAACGAGATGAAGAAACTTTCCGGATCATGGAACTTCGACGGCTCTTGACCGAGGCGAATGAGGCCTATTACCTCAAGAACGCCCCGGTCATGTCAGATCGGGAATTCGATGAATTACTGGCCGAACTTGGGCAGTTGGAAGCTGGCCGGCCCGATCTGGCCGATCCAGATTCGCCTACACGCCTGGTAGGCGGGGGCACTGTCTCAGGTTTCAGCACGGTGCAGCATTCCAGGCCCATGCTCTCCATCGACAACACCTATTCGGTCGAGGATGTTCGTTCATGGCATGACAGAATTGTGAAGGGTCTGGGGGATGAAGCCCCGACGCTCTGTTGTGATCCGAAAATCGATGGTGTTGCCGTTGCTGTTCGTTACCAAGAGCGAAAGATGGCTATTGCCGTTACTCGAGGTGATGGCGTGAAAGGCGATGACATTACTGCACAGGTTCGCCGTATTACGGCCTTGCCATTGCAGTTGCCCGAATCGGCGCCGGATCATATTGAGGTCCGTGGTGAAATCTTCATGCCGAACAAGGCCTTTGAGAGTGTCAACGTCGAACGGGAGAAAGCGGGAGACGATCCGTTTGCCAATGCACGCAATGCAACCGCAGGAACACTCAAGTCACTGGATACATCCGTGGTTCCAGATCGCGGACTGACCTGCATCATTCATGGGCTTGGTGACGCGGCACCTGGACTGTTCTCCTGTTATTCGGAATTCATTGATCGAATCGCTTCCTGGGGTCTTCCAACAAGTGATCGTGTGCGCCCGGTGTCCTCCATCGACGAGGTGATTTCCCTGATCGAATCGTTTGGATTGGAGCGAGGAGATCTTCCTTATGGCATTGATGGAATGGTCATACGCGTGGACCGGTTCGGTCAGCAGGACGAGTTGGGGGCCACATCAAAGGCCCCACGCTGGTGTGTTGCCTTCAAATATCCAGCCGAGCAGGGGCGAACGCGACTGCTCAAGGTGGATTGGCAGGTCGGGAAGAACGGCACGTTGACCCCTCGAGCCACGATGGAGCCAGTTGCGCTGGCCGGGACGACCGTGCAGCATGCAACGCTGCACAACATCGAAGAGATTCGTCGCAAGGACATTCGCACAGGTGATCTGGTGATTGTTGAGAAGGCCGGAGAAATCATTCCTCAGGTGGTCTCGGCTGTTGTGGCTGAGCGAACCGGAAAGGAATCGGTCATCAAGCCGCCGGCATCCTGCCCTGCCTGCCATGGCATGGTTGAGCAGGAAGGCCCCAAGTTGTTCTGCATCAATCCAGAATGCCCCGCTCAGCTTCGGGAGCGTATTGCCTGGTTCGTTGGTCGCAACCAGATGGATATTGATGGGATGGGGGAGAAGGTCGTTGACCAACTCCTTGAGGCCGGTCTCATCAGACATTTTGCCGACATCTATCGACTGACTTCAGAGGACCTGCTTCCGCTGGAGCGGATGGGCGTTCAATCAGTGGAGAACCTTCTGAAGGCCATTGATCAGAGTCGTACTCGCGGTCTGGAACGTGTCCTGGCAGCCGTTGGAATCCGCAACATCGGTCGATCTGCTGCCCGCACACTGGCAGGTCACTATCAGGACATTGATGCATTGATGTCTGCAGGGCTTGAGGAGTTGGAGTCCCTTCCGGACTTCGGAGGTATTACTGCTGGAGTGCTTCATGACTTCCTGCACTCGTCTGCTGGCCAGGAGGTCTTCAGGGGCCTCAAGGAAGCAGGAGTGATCCTTGAGGCAGAACTGATCGAGGTCGCTGAGGGCAGCCCTGTCTCCGGCAAGACCATCGTGATTACAGGGACGCTGGCGACAACAGGGCGTGAGGAGCTCAAACGCCGTCTGGAGGGCCTGGGAGCCAAGATCACAGGCAGCGTCTCGGCGAAGACGGATCTTCTCATTGCCGGGGAGAAGGCGGGCTCCAAGCTTGCCAAGGCCCAGGAACTGGGCGTGGAGGTCTGGGATGAGGCGACCATGGCCAGTCGAATCGGTCCCATGTGAACATGCTGCCGTGCGCGGCTACTATGGCAGCCGTCCATGGGCCAAGTAGCGTTAGGATTCCGCAGTTTGTTCTTTCGAGCCTTGGTGTTCTTCATCATGGCGGCGTTGCTTGCGTGGGCACTTGGTGGAACCCTCTGGCCAACGCCCTTGTGCAGATCGCTTGATCCAGTGAACTTCGGAAGTGGTCAATGGATGTGGAACGCCTGCATGGACCCTTCACCAAGGCCATCAGGCAAGTCGCCTCTTCAGTACTTCCTGATTCATCGTGATCAGGCAGGTCAAGTGATTGAGTTTGAGGGATTCAAGGGGCAGGATCTCGTCGAGATTCTGCCGCTTGCCATATCAAGCGATCAACTTGTGGCTGTGGGTGGTGCTCAAGCAGGTCAAGAGATGACCTGGCACATGTTGATGATCGACACAACCGGCAAGGTCGTCAAACAGGAAACACATGCGGATCGATCATCAGCAGTCAAGGCTTGGTCAGCATTGTCCGGGACCTGAATCAAGGCAACTCAGTGGGCGCTTCGGGTGACAGGCTGATGGTTCCACTCATCAGCAGGGCTCCGATCAACAGAGTCAGGCCGATCCTGTACCAGCCGAATACGGCCAGTCCATGTTTATTCAGGTAGCCCACAAGCCATCTGACCGCAATAGCTGCCGAGATTGTTGCGACGATGATGCCGATGAGAACGTTGATCCAGCCCAACTGGTCAAAGAGGTTCGGGCCATCGCTTGAGAGGTTCTGCATCAACTTGTAGACGCAGGCCCCGCCAAGAGTCGGCAGCCCCAGAAGGAAACTGAATTCCGCGGCGCGAGCCGGCCGAAGTCCCATGGCCATCCCGGCGACAATCGTGATCATCGAGCGACTGACACCAGGCCACATGGCAAGCAGTTGCATCAATCCAATGATGAGCGCTGCAGAAGGCGCCAGCTCCCAGAGATCCAGGTTGCGATCCTTGTTGGTTCTTCCCTTGCCAATGAAGATCATGAGGATGCCGCCGCCTCCCAGGGCGAGAAGCACCGGTACTGGTCGCATCAATGTCTGTTCGATCCAGTCATCCAACAGGACGCCGACAATTGGTGCAGGGGCGAAGGCAATGCAGATGTTCACGAGCAACCGAAAGCCCTGGGGGTCACGGCCCAGTCCGCCCATGGCCATGGACTTCACACGGTTCCAGTAGAGGCCCAGCACAGCAAGGATGGCCCCTCCCTGTATGACGATCAGCAATGCCTTCACGGCATCTGAGGATTCCCCGGTATCCAGCCCAAGCAGTGAACTGGCCAATACAAGGTGTCCAGTGGAGCTCACCGGCAGGTATTCGGTGATTCCTTCCACGATTCCCAGGATGATGGCATCCAGTATGGTCATGATTTGGGTCGGGGGTCCTCCAGGGGGGGTATCATACGACTGATGGTATCCCGGGAGTACAACACGACGCAGGGGACTGTGAATGAGCCTGGAGAGAAGCCCTTCTCTCCAGAGAGCCTCCGTTCCAGGCTCCGCTCAGAAGGTCTCCGGTGCACTCCGCAGCGATTAGCCGTCTACCAGACATTGTGTGCGTCCAGTCATCCAACAGCCGAGGAACTGCATGCGGCGGTCTCCAAGGAGATGGCGATGAGTCTGGCGACGGTCTACAACACTCTTGACCTCTTCAGTTCAGCAGGGCTCATCCTCCGAATCCCATCGAAATCGGGCAGCTTCCGATATTGCGGAGGGCAGCGTTCCCACATGCATTTCCAGTTCCAGGGAAGTGATCAGATGATGGATGTACCGGCAGATCTCGGGGAGAAGATCATGGAGTCCATCCCGGCATCCATACTTTCGGAAATCGAGGACCGGATGGGGGTCCGGATCGACTCTGTTGATGTCCAGTTGAAGGGGGCCAGAGCAGAGAGCGCCCCGTCTACTGACTCGTGAGCCTTCTGGATCCGTGAATCAAACACAGTCATTCCATCTGGTTCTTGCCGGCCCGAGGGCTGTTGGCAAGACAACCATAGGTAAAGCGATTTCTGCTGCCTGGTCACGTCCTTTCGTGGACCTGGATGATCGTGTTCTGCAGACATTTGAGAATCAGACAGTCAGCGACGTGTGGGACGTTCATGGTGAATTGGCATGGCGTGAAGCGGAAAAGCGTGTTCTGGCAAGTGTTCTCTCCGAACCTCCATCAGTGATCGCCCTGGGTGGAGGCGTTCCGACCATCCAGGAAGCAGCGGATTGTCTGAATGAGACGCGCTCCTCAGGAAGTGCCATCGTGATCTGGTTAAAAGCAGATCCTGCGGTTCTGGAGTCACGTCTCATCAGGGCAAGTGGAGATCGGCCAAGCCTGACAGGCCAATCACCAGCAGAGGAGATCGCCGAAGTCAGTGCATCACGAGAAGAGGCCTATCGGGCTATCTCAGATCATCAATTGGATGTCGGGGAGATGGATCTGGAGACCATCCTTGGCCGGATCTCCAGGATGGCGCACGAAGACAATTCCGGGTCCAAGGACCAGGCTTGATGGCGCTTCAAACAAATTTGTTCAGTCGCTCGGGGTGAGACGGCGGCCAGCTTGACGCTTGCGATTGATCATCTTGCGACCGTTCTTGGTCTTCATCCTGGCGCGGAATCCAAACTGGCGGACACGCTTGATCTTGCTCGTTCGTCTTGGGTAGTGCATCGCCATGGCGAGAAGTCTCCGTGTCCGTTGGGGAAAGCAATAATGGCAGTTCCCTGGTAGCTGTTCCCCTGAATCGAGGATCGACCATAGTAGCACGTAGAGGGGTTCAGGCCAAGGCTGGAGCTCATGCTGGGGGGTTTCTGCCCCTGCGGATGGCCCCTCCATATATAGTAAAAGGCTATTGTCTTGCCCCGAAGGGCTCGAAACACAGCCCTTTGAAGCCTGGACAGGGTGCTGAACTGCGAATCGGAATGAGGGCTCAAGCCATGCTGGAAGACATGCTGGATGAAGCCCAGACCCGGATTGGCTACCAGTTCAAGGATCCTCTGCTTCTCAAGCGTGCATTGACGCATGCCTCGCTGACGGACGACCGACTGGACAGCAACGAGCGGTTGGAGTTTCTTGGCGATGCAGTTCTCGGGATGGTTGTTTGTGAGTACTTGCACGACACGTTTCCGGACCTCCTCGAAGGGGAGATGACCAAGGTCAAATCTACAGTTGTCAGTCGGCGAGTCTGTGCCGAGGTGGCTTCGGAAATGGGCCTTGATGGAATCCTGATGATTGGCAAGGGGATGGCTTCACGGGAGTCCCTGCCAACCTCCGTGGCTGCAGCTGTCTATGAATCCGTTCTTGGGGCGGTCTATCTGGACGCTGGTCTTGACACGACTCGAAGCTTGATCATCTCGGGCCTGGAGGAACGCATCCGGCAGGCAGCAGCATCGGGCCACCACTCCAATTTCAAATCTGTCCTGCAGCAGATTGCTCAACAGGCATTCAGCCAGACTCCGACCTATGCACTATTGGACGAACAGGGGCCGGATCACGCCAAGTGCTTCGAAATTGCTGTGACCATCGGCACACGCCGATTCGCTCCATGCTGGGGGCCCAGCAAGAAGCGTGCAGAGCAGGAAGCAGCACTGAGTGCTCTTGAAGAGCTGGGCTACGCCAAGCGACATGAATCCGGAGAGGTCCACGTCGATCTCTCAGTGGTTCCAGAAGCCTGATCACTCCTGAACAGGTGGTTCCATGGATGTGGTGAACCGCTGGGGGAGTGTCAGTACGCGGTGACCATTATCGTCATTGATGACCACTTGCCCGATGCCTCCCACGGTGCTGCCCGCGTTGACTACCGGGATCCCCCGATGGTTGTAGACACTGATCGCACCATCCCGTCTTCCAGAGGCGATGCCTCCAACCAGCACTGGTGTGCCTTGTCCGTTGGACAGGTTCAAAACACCTCCATCTTCTGAGGCCGCCATGGCACATGCAGTCGTCTTGTTAGGCGCCATGAGTGCAAGCGTGGCTCCGCGTGCGGGCAGAGTCTGCATGGTGGCCAAAAGAGTTCCGGCCTGGTCTGAAAGATCGACTCGTCCATTGCCCTGGGCATCTGAGCGTATGGATGCCACTTCGGTTCCTTCTGAAGATGAAGCGGTGAGTACGCCTCCGCCTTCTGTCCGTACGGTCATGTGAGCGGCCAGTTTTCCATTGCTGTTGTGAACAGCGACTTTCGGAAGCGACGTTTCGTTCCCGGTCTCAAGGTGAACCGATCCATTGGAAGTCTTGAGTGTGAGCATCGCTTCTTGTTTTCGTGTGTCACCTTTCAACTGGAGCAGTTGATGTCCATGATCTCCCTTGATGGTGACAGCGCCCCACTCTTCGTTGCTGGCCAGCAGGACATGTTGGCCAACTCCGAGGTAGCCGTATTCATCGGCGGTAGAGGCACTGACAATCGCGTCACCATTATTGTCGAGCAGTTCCATGGCAGACCCGAGCATCGTGCCCTTGAGGGCGGCAAGCAGTTTGTCCCCCTTCATGACCTCGTAGATGCCTCCATCTTCTCCCGCGAGCGTTCGAGCAGCACGACGGCCCTGGTTGTCCCAGATCGAGAGCTCTCCGCCTGACGCACTGGCATAGAGACCTGCGACGGATTTTCCATCGCAATTCCAGATGGCGACATCACCTCCATTTTCATTGGAGGCCATTCGCATGAAGTTGCATCCCTGGTTATTCCAGAAGTCAACTCGGCCGCCACTCTTGTCACTGGAGGCAGCCAGAACAACATGGCCTGAATCATCGACGATTTCCATTCGCTTGGCACGAAGGACGTCAATCGTTGCAAGATCCGCAGCGGCAGCGGCCAACAGGCCGAAGCCGGCAATGCCAGCCATGGTCAACCATCGCCTTGTGTTTCGCAGGGAGCGTCTTGTATCACTCAGGCGGGATTCGAGTTCCTGGAGCCTGACTTCAACGTCGAGATTTGGGGTGGGAGTCGTCATGCGATCTCTTCCTGGGTACTGGGGTGACGTTTGTCGCCCTGGGTTCATGTCGTTTTCTCAAGGCAGTTCGGCTTCAAGCAGCCGTGGTTTTACTGTTTCAAAGAATCGATGCTGTTTTCAATCGACCCATGCGCAAGGCGGGGTGGGATGCTGGCCCAGGCCTTTGCGTAGAGATCGCTGGGAATGGCGAGGTAACCGGGATACTCCTTGCGAGCCTTGTGAACAACGTTCCGGTCAATGGTGATAATGCCGACTGGATCGGTAGTTTCGAGAATTACTTCACCATTCGGGGCTACTGCAATGGATGGGCCGCCAATCAGGACGCCGTCCTCGGGTGAGGGCCTGTTGACTGACAGGACATAGCAGCTTCCTGTCAGGGCGTTGGCCTGGAACACGGGGCGCCACTTCTCATAGGTGATCTGTTCTGTGGAACGCGGGCCCAATATGACTTCAGCGCCCTGTGCAGCGAGGATATGTGTTCCTGCAGGACGATTGATGTCACTGCAGATCTGGATACCCATGGGGACCCCGGCGATATCCAATGGTCTGGGAATCTGGTCATCCGCCTGGTAATGGTCTGCCTCCCAGAAGCCGGGTTCATCGGGGATATGAATCTTGCTGTAGCGATGGCAAAGCGAGCCCTGGGGATCGAATACCAGGACCGAGTTGCGGCGAATGCCATCTGTATCACGGATCAGACTTCCGCCAACCAGCCAGATGCCAGCCTCAGCAGCGGCCTTGGATTGCATTGCCGCGAGAGAACCCCCTGGGGGTTCTTCATCGGACTCGCATTGGTCCTGAGTCGCCGGACACCAACGGTTACAACCAAGTTCCGGCAGGACCGCAACGGTGGCACCACCTGCTCGGGCCTCCTTGAGCCTGTCAGCGAGTCTGGTCGAGCCATCCTCCGTGTGGAAGGTGTCGCTGATCAATGCAATGGAGAGTTGCTCACTCATGACCCAGAGTGTATCCGGGGACCCGGAAGAAAGGCTCTTCATCCAGCTTCTGGGGACTTCTATCGGGATTCTGCGATTGGATCCGAAGTGTCGGTGGAGGTCCCATGTCTGAGAGCAAAGAGCACCGAGAATTGAAGCGATGGTCGAGTCGATGGCTGCGAGAGCAGGGCTATGTTGCTGTTGGGGTGGAAGTGGCGGATTCAACCGGTCGATTCCGGGTTGATGTGGCGGGATGGAGTGATCGTGAACCAGCCAACAGTGGGTTGGTTCGGGCCAAGCCCAGAGCCGTCCTGGTGGAGTGCAAGCGTAGCCGTGGCGACTTTCTTCGCGATGGAGTCAAGGCATCGGGCCTCTTGGCGCGTCGAGCTGAATTGATTGATGCGTTGGCTGTCCGGGGCCTGTCACCTGCCAGGCTCTTTCCATCCACGGCCGGAGGGAAGGGGACTTTGTTTGAGGGCATCAGCCGGGACGCCCAGCGACCTGGCCAGGATATTCGTCGGTTGCGTATCGAGTTGTCTTCCATCGAGAGGCGTCTGTTTCGTGGTGTGAAGTTTGCTCGCCTCGTTCGTTGGCGTGGCGCTAATCAGATGTGGTTGGCTGCTCCAGAGGGCATGGTGTCACCTGCAGAGTTGCCCGTAGGCTGGGGCTTGCTTGAAGTTCCAAGCAGGATCCTCAACGGCTCGGTTCCCGAGGGGATCCCGGCCCTGGAGGTAGTCAGAATCAGGCGGGCCGCTCCTGCTCACGAAGTTTCTGAGGTGATATTGAATCGCCTGCTGAGAAATATTGCCGTGGCGAATAGTCGTTTTGTGGGCGGCAGGCGTATTCAGGCAAAATCAAGGCATGACTTCGCCAATTTTCTCTCGACAACCAAAAACTCTAGGGCAGGATAGGAGACCGTAAGAAAGCTAAATTGAGGCTTCCTCAGTTTGGTTGATGTGCGAGGCACCTCTTCGTCGCTGCTGGGGTGCCGGGCCCGCAGAATTTTTTACGCGAGCCAAGAAATTACCTTCGAAGTCATGTTCTCCCAAACATGACTTCGTGGGTATGCGCACCTACACCTCATGAGATGAGACCTCATCAATCAGATGTCATCATCAACTACCCAAGGCGCCAAGTGTTCCAGCCTGGACAAGGTTGATCACTGATGGGTAGGAAGAGAGCACGCTGAAGCCCACCAGCAGCAGTATTCCCAGGAGAGTCCAGACCATCCACATCACGATCGAAGAACGCCAGAAGCGTCTTCGTATTGTTGTTCCTGCAGTGGCCATTACACGTTTCCTTCTAATCTTCTATTCCATGCAGCAAGAGTGCTGAGGGTCCGATAGGACCAGGAAAAGTCTGTACACAGATTCCATGCCAGTTAGTGGCACGGACCCTGCAGGGATAGAGTGGTTTAAACGCGAAAATCCACCAGCGCTCCCGCCGTATCGGTTGGCGGCCTGCCTTTTCGACAGCCAAATCACCCCACGGAGGGGCGTGGTGAGCCTCCTGTGTAAATTTTGTTGCCATGCCTCTCCTGGCAAGTCATCATGGGTGTCATGGCCATCCCAGGCATATTGATTTCGCTCTCGTTCATGGTGGGATTCCCGGACTTCTCATCAGGTACGTGGACAGTCCCGGAACAGGCTCCTGATGGTTCCTGTTGGGTCATGCTTTACAAGGCGGACGATCCAATCAAGTGGACAGACGCCTCTTCGCTGGCAGTGAATGCTGGTGGCAAGTTGTCCATATCGGATTCATCTTCCATGAATGCCTTTCTCTTTGGAGTTGCATCAGGAGCTGATCTCCAACCTTGTGATGGTCCATGGATGGGTGCCCAACGGAATGCAACCGCCACAACCACGCCGCTGACGGATAACTGGCAGTGGGTGGATGGAACATCAATGGTTTATTCCGCATGGACGAACGATCAGCCCAACGGAAGCCAGTGGTTGACCTGGTCTCTTCGGCTCGATGCCAATCCCGATGTTCTGGAGACATGGGCGGCTACATGGGCATCGCCTGATGCAGGCAAGCTGGTCTATTCACTACTCGCATCATTTGCAACGCCACCTGACTGTGATGCCAACGGTGTTCCGGATGCTCTGGATATCGCAGAGACACCAGAACTTGATGGTGATCTTGATGGCTTCATTGATTCCTGTTGCCCTGGAGATCTCACCGGAGATTCCGTGGTGAATGTCGATGACATCCTTCACGTGCTCTCTGTGTTCAACGGGCAGGGTGGTGATCTGGATGGGAATGGCGTGACAGATGTCGATGATCTGCTGGCCGTTCTTGGCAACTACGGTTGCACGCCATCACTCTCAAGGTAGGCGGATGCTCTGGGGGAAGTTGAAGACGTTCTCCGAGTCATACTTGTATTTGACATGCTGGAGGAACGGATACTGGTCTCCCCAGTAAGCGGTTTCCCAATCCTCGATCGCATCATCGCAATAGTTGACATAGGCCCCTGAAGTGGCGACGGCAGCCAGGGTCTTCCGGGTGTCATTGATCCAGTCGATGTTCTTCTTGATGTAACTGGCTTCAGCCGTTTCATCCCAGGCTGTGATGATCTGTGATACTGCTGTTGCGTTCCGATGACAGATCACCGAGCCACCTTCGGGTTCATTGGTGATCTGGCCTCCGTAACAGTCCATCGATATGCTTGCTGAAGTCGTGAAGCTTGCGTCATTCTGGCGTTCCTCGATCACGGAAAGGAACGTATTGATGCCGTCCGATGTCAAGGGATCATCGATGTATACGGAGGTCGACTTGAAGGCGGCGGACTTGTCGAGACTTCTGGCGGTGGGGAGGTCCTGGCAGATCGTGTAGTCATGCCAGTCGGGAACGCCGAACATCGCTGCGATCTCGGCGGGATTTGATTCGGTTGGATTCGGATTCGTGTGCCCGACGTTGGCATCTTCAATCTGTTGGATGAACGGGTCCATGACGGTATGCCAGTCGGCTTTTTCTCCGATGACGATGCTGCTCATTCCCATTCTGGGTGTGTCATGCCCTGGCCTGTTGGAGAAACTCATTGAACAGGTCAGGTTCTCTGCAGCAGTCGGTACGAAGGATTGGTAGGCATTGATGAACGCTGCGGCGTCCTCGAAGGTGATTCCGAATCTGGACAGGGTCGCGGCCGCCAGCGGTATCGGTTCATAGACGAATTCGGTCACGATGCACAGACTGCCACCTCCGCCACCACGGCAGGCGCGGAAGAGATCGGCATGTTCGTTATTGGCATTGGCAACAATGATGTTGCCGTCAGCCGTCACTGCCTGAACCTCTCGGAGTCGATCACACATGAAGCCCCAGGCTCGGGAGTAGAGTCCCCAGCCACCACCAAGGGTGTATCCCGCGAGTCCAACCGAAGGGCAGGTGCCACCCGGGAGACTGCATTTACCCTCACACCAGAGTGTCTGGTAGGCATCCAGAAGCATTGCACCGGGGCCGATATGGGCACGGCTTGCGTTATTCGTCAGTGACACACCAGCCATGTCCTGGAAGTCGATCACCATCCCGTCGCAGGTTGACCAGCCACAGTAGTTGTGCCCACCGCCCCTTGGAGAAAGGGTGATGGAATGAGCTTTTGCGAACTCGACTGCCTTCTTGACATCATGGGCATTCTTGGGCACCACGATCATCATGGGCGCGTGATGGTAGCGACGGTTGTATGCCAGAGCTGCCTGGGCGTATCCCTGGTCAACTGGATAGATCACGGTTCCATCAAGGCTGGATCGAAATGTTTGCAGTGTGGAAGTCGTGACGTTGGCACGTTGGCAGGCATCATCCCAGGCAAACAAGGGGAGGCTGCCGGCGATGATGGCCGTTCGCCCGATGAATTGTCTACGAGTCAAGCGGGACATTGGCTAACCACCTCAGTTTCGAGTGTACTGGAACATTGGCGAATCAAACTCTGAAATGAGATCAAATGAGCGGTGAACGCTGAAAACCAATCTCTTGATATCGTGTGGATCATGCCTGCAGCAATTTTTGATATCGATGGGACCTTGGTGGACACCTATGACGCCCATTTTGCCTCCTGGATCAAGGTGGCGGCATTCATAGGGCATGAGCTCACGGAAGAACAATTTGCCCGGCAATTCGGCCGGGTGAATGCCCCCATCATTCGTGAACTCTTTGAATTCTCAGGGCGTCCCGAGCCTGGGGTTGAGGAGATCAATGTCCTCGCAGAAAGAAAGGAAGCGGACTTCCGATCGATGATCGAGAAGGCGTTTCCTGAAATGCCAGGGGCAACAGACCTGGTTCGATCTCTTGAGAAAGCTGGCTGGCGTCTGGCAGCGGGTACCTCGGCGCCTGCTCAGAATGCAGAGATGTTTCGGGAGCAGCTTGGTTGTGGCATTCTGTTTGAAACCATCGTGACGGGCGATGATGTGACGCATGGAAAGCCTGATCCGGAGGTCTTCCTCCTGGCGGCGCAGCGACTGGACGTTTCGCCTGATGATTGCATCGTGATTGAGGATGCGCCCGCAGGGGTTGAGGCTGCTCAAAGGGCCGGAATGGCCAGTATTGGATTCAGTTCCAAGGGGCGTACGCCTGATGAATTGTCTGCAGCCGATCTTGTGATTGAATCACTGTCGGAACTTGATCCGGCATCAATGCAATCGCTCATCAGATCCTGAATGATCTTTTTGTTGTCTACTCGGCTACGTCTGCACTGGATGTTGTGTAGAAATCCAGCAGGTCCCGTCTCATGGCGGATCGTGATTCATCGTGCAGGTACATCATGTGGCCGGATTCATAACGTTTGATCATCACATGCTCCAGAAAAGAAGGCTCCAGTCGCATGTGTCTCAGCGTGTATTCCGCAGCTGCAAATGGTGTTGCCAGATCGTAGAGGCCCTCGGCAAGGAAGACATGAAGATCTGGATTGAAGAGCATGGCATTGGTCAGTCTGTTTGAAACATCCAGGTACTCATTGCGTGCGTTCATGTCCCAGGGATGAACACGTCCGGTGAGGATTTCGTAGGGGACATCACTTTCGAAACCGAGGTCCACACGGACATAGTGATTCATGGCGGCCGTATACGGCCCCTGGATCACGGCATATGAGGGGTCATAGGCAGGCCGATCACTTGCGGCATCAGCATCGACACCAGTGAATCGGCTGTCCAGCCGACCAACCGTGCGTCGTTCATCCCTCAGGAGTTCCTTGCGGAATCGCGAGGGATAGAGGTGCAGGTTGGATCGCATGATGTAGTCCGCCGGTAAACCTGTGAGCGTTGCCAGGGAGCGTGCAACAGCTTGTTGCTGACTTTCTGGAAGTGAAGAGCCCTGATACAACGCCACCAGATACTGGTTGGAGGCGTAGGCTTCTGCTCTCTGAATGGCCTGCTCAAGTGAAACATCATCTGCAAGCTTGCCGTGATACCAGGCCGTGGCAGCCAGGGTTGGCAGGTAAAGCGGATTGGCCACGTCATTACCTGGTGCGAAATCAGTGGTCTGGAAGTCCAGGATGGCGGATACGAGAATCACGCCATTGAGGAAGACGCCATGCCTTCTTTGGAGTCGATCGGCAAGAGCGGCGGCACGTGTTGTTCCATAGCTCTCTCCGGCGATGTATTTCGGGCTGAGCCAGCGTTCATTTCTCGTCAGGTAGAGGCGGATGAACTCGGCAACGGCATTGGCATCTGCTTCCAGTCCATGGAAGTCGCCATCGTCATGATCTTCCGAACTTCGGCTGTATCCCGTCGTGACAGGGTCGATGAAGACCAGGTCGGAGACGTCGAGCAGGGAGGCTTCATTGGAAACAAGTTTCCATGGTGCAGGCTTGAGCTTTCCGGCATCACCCATATCAACTCGAACCGGCCCCCAGGCACCCATGTGCAGCCACACGGCAGAGGATCCCGGGCCGCCATTGAAGCAGAACGTAACTGGCCTGGAGCCTGGCTCGCCGGCCATCAGGTTGCCATCTTCATCCAGTCGTTCATAGGCCACATGAAAGATGTTGGCACGGGCTTCGCCATTTTCAGCAAGGAGTGGCTGCATGCCGGCACTTGCCCGGTATCGAATGGTCTTCCCACCGAGGGTGATGACAGACTCTGTCACAGCCACATCGTCATCTTCTGTTTCCTCGGCCTTGGTGTCATCATCAACGGGGGCGGTGTCGGCCTCAGCAGCGGAAGATTGGCTTGGTTCCGGAGAGGGTCTGGAGGCCTCTTGGGCCAGGGCTGTTGAGATCATGGCCAGCAGAAGCCAGCAGGTAGTGAGGCGTGTGAGGGGGTTCATGGGGCGAAACTCCTTGAAGGCACAAGTCCTTTTGGACCAGGGCTGAAATCCTACAGGCTGATTGGTTCGGATGATCTACAATGAGCGGTCCATGAGCGATTCGATGCTGAACACTCAGATCCAGCTGGCCACGACGTGGTTCCTGGCTGCCCGGACAATGGCTGTAGCCGATGGGAATGTCCCGAAGGTCAAGGAGGCCGCAGCAGGTCTCTATGCCCGGGCCATTCTCGAGTTGCCAGAACGTGTCTGCATTGAGGCCAAGCAGCCAGGCAACATTGGAGCGTTGAAGATCGAGGATTGCCTGCTGGCTGTTCGCAACCTGCCACGTGAACTGGGTGAGAAGATCATGACGGGCGTCATGATGATCGCGTATTCCAACAAGGCGATGCATCCCTTGGAGGTGAGGTGGGCTTCGATGCTTGCTTCTGCAATCGGCTTGTCTGAAGAAGATTTTCAGAGATGCTGTGTCGGGGCCCGGGTTATCGCAACCATGTTGAATCCTTCCGATGAGGAGGGGGCCTGATGCCGAATTCGAATAATTTCGGTTTCATGGATCGATACGATCAGCGCGTCGGCCGCCTGGCAGGCCAGGCGGAGCGTTATGTCTATACCGATCCCGAGTCGTGCCTTTTCAAACTGCGGCTCATGGTCGAAACCATGGCTCGAACACTCATCGAAATGCAGGCGCCCCATCTGGTGGATTCAGATCTCAGCACGATGCTTCGATCATTGGAACGTTCACAGATGCTCTCGCGTGCCCATGCGGATCAGATGCATGCGATTCGACGCGATGGAAATTCTGCTGTGCATGGGGAAACGACGCCTGGTCCAACAGCCATGCGTCGACTGCACGATGCGCATCGGCTTTCAGGGTGGTATTGCCGAATAGTCAAGCGTGGGGCCAAGGTGGAATTGCATGCATTTGAACCGCCGCCACGTCAGAGCCTGGACGCTAAGAAAGCTGCTGAATGGAAGAAGGGCGAGGCCCTGGAATCAACGATTGAGAAACAACGGCAGCAAACGCGGGAAGCCTTGCTGCTCTTCTCCGAGACCGAGGACACGAATGCCATAGCCAAGAGTCTGGTTGATGAACTCAAGGGATGGGATGAAATCGCCATTGAGGCCGGTGAGCCGTTGATCGATGCGGAATTCGTTGCACTGGTCATGGCGATGGACATTGAAAAGCTCCTTGAACATCCTCGCTTCGGTGTACCCAGCAAGGAAGCCCATGCACGGGCAGAGGCTCAGTTCAATGCCGTTCGAGAGGATCTTGAATCCAAGGAAAAATCCTTCCGTATGCAACGTCAGGAATTGGCGCGGGGCGAGGACTGATCGGGCTTTTTTTCAGAAGTTCATACCAATCTCCTCTTGGGCGACCTCTTTGTTATGGAGTACCCACTGTCTGCAGGCAGTGAAGTCCATTGAGAGAGGAGAGCCTGTTCAATGAAGATTCGAGCAGCAAAACGATTGAATCGCCGTGATCTTGTAAAGCAACTCCGGCAGGGATTTACCATCGAAAGCATTGCCCAAGAGCGGGGCTTGGCCGTTGTTCGCGTGTGCAAGGCACTTGAGCACTTCCAGATCTGTGTGAATAAGCCCTCGTAAAAGGCCATCGGGCTGATTCGGCAAGCTAGCGTTATCCTCTCCGTCACGATTCCACAGGGATTGTTGATAGGGAGTGATTTGATGAAACAACTGTCGACGTCATGGTGCTTGTTTGCTGGCCTGCTCTTCTTGCTGGCTACAGGTTGTGCCAAGCATGCTCCGGGCCATGTGAGTCATTCGGATTTCGGGATGATTGATGGGCAGCCCGTGACCTTGTGGACCATTGACAACGATCGAGGCATGACCGTGAAGGTCATGGACTATGGCGCAACGGTGACGGCCCTTGAGGTCCCTGATGCCGAGGGCACCAGTGGTGATGTCGTCCTTGGATTTGATTCCGTTGATGAGTATGTGGAATCAAGTCCATACTTCGGTGCGACCGTTGGTCGAGTCGGAAATCGAATTGCCAACGCCAGCTTTGAACTCGACGGCAAGCCCTATGACTTGGCGGCGAATAATGGCGATCATCATCTTCATGGCGGGAATCAAGGTTTTGACAAGCGCATCTGGAAGGGGTCGCCGATCTCCAGCGGACTTGGTCCGGGTGTTCGGTTCAGGCTGACATCTTCAGATGGCGAAGAAGGCTATCCAGGTCGGGTTGATGCCGAGGTCCAGTACGTCCTTACCGAGGACAACCAGTTACGTGTTGTGATGGAAGCGAGGGCTCAGGAACGAACCCCGATCAACATGCTTCATCACAGTTACTGGAATCTCTCGGGGCATGATGGGGGCAGCATTCTGGATCATGAATTGATGGTTGATGCCATGCAGTACACACCCAGTGAGGGCGGCCCGATTCCATCGGGAAGCATCGAACCGGTCAAGGGCACGCCATTTGATTTCACGGAGTTTCATCTGATTGGTGAGCGTATGGATCAACTGCCCGGTGATGAGAATGATCCAGGCGGTTATGACGTGAATTATGTCCTGGAGCAGACCGATGCCAGATTGCATCGTGCTTGTGTTGTCCGTGATCCGGCCAGTGGCCGGGTCATGACGATCTGGACCGATCAACCTGGCCTTCAGTTCTACACGGGCAACTATCTTGATGGTGTTGTCGGCAAGGATGGAGCGGTGTACGAGAAGAACACTGCTTTCTGCCTGGAGACTCAGGCCTTTCCTGATTCAATCAACAAGCAGGATGTGGAAGGTTGGTCGCCGGTCATACTCAGTCCTGGCGAAACCTACCGTCACCTGATGATTCATGAATTTGACACGGAGTGATGTTCAACATGCTGTCCATGATCCTGCCCCTGCTGCTGGCAGTTGAAACGGAACGTGCCTGGGTGGTTCCCGATCTTGAAGTGGGACCAGTGCCTGGTGATCGTCTTGAACCCTTCCAGGAAGGTTTTCAGAAGTACACCAACGTCTTCGGCGTCCACATCTTCGCGACGGATCGCGTGCCTGATGACAAGGTCCGTCATGTCGCAGCGGTCATGGCGGAGTACCTCGATAATGACGAGGACGGCACACCGGATAATCCACTGGTGGCAGCGGCTCTGGCGGACAGGGATGCGTACATGGTGATGAGCTTCGATGAACAGGGTATTGAGCGTATCGATCCTGATTCATGGTTCAGGGAAGGCTTTGATGCCGGTCAATTCCAGTTCGCGCTTGAGACAGCGCCAGGAAATGGCGAGTTCGATGCGACGCTTGAGGAAGTTCTGCATCTGATTACGGCCCATGGCTGGGCCAACGTGTATCCCGCGACCTGGGGCGAGCGGCGGGGGACGGAAGTTGCCGAATGCCTGGACAGGGCTCGGGGTGGTCATTTCGTCGAGGTCCCGCGTCGGTATCCGGCAGAAGCCTGGTTCAGCTATGACGATGAGACCTGCGAATATCAGTGCATGGTGACCGAGTACGTGTACTGGTCTCTGACATCGCTCCTCGGCGCTCAGCAACATCCTCGTCGGTGTGCAGAGATCAAGGACGAATGGCGACCGTGTACGTCTGAGGCAATCAAGAAACGCGATCCCTGGATCGTTGAATTGCTGCAGCGTCCGGAATACAAATTTCCCACTCGGCTGCCGGATGGAACCTATGCACCTGCGATCCCAGAGGAACAGCACAAGGTTGATTCAAAGCCGGTCAGCCCGGACTGACGCCCTGCATCAGGTTGGCACAGAGCCAGGCGCCATACGTCCCAACCGCATAACCCAGTACGGCAAGCAGGACACCCACCGGTGCCAGGCGTGGATTGAAGGCGGCAGCCACGATGGGTGCCGAGGCGGCGCCACCGATGTTGGCTTGTGATCCCACGGCAATGAAGAAACTCGGTGCCTTGATGAACTTGGCAACCGTGAACAGCAGGATCCCCTGGAAGCCCATCCAGATCAATCCGACCACAAAGAGCATGGGGTAATCCGCGATGGCCCTGAGATCCATTTCCAGGCCGATGACAGCCACAAGAATGTAGAGGAAGAGGCTGGCGACCTTGCTGGCTCCGACGTGTTCCAATTTGCGAGCCGCTGGGAAGGCGGAGATGATCAGGCCTGCTGTTGTGGCAATCACGATCAACCAGAAGAACATGCTGGTAAGACTGAACCGTGCGCCCCACGGAACATTGGCTTCAAACCAGGGCGCGATCGCTTCTGCCGCGATGAAGGCTCCGCCCGTGACAGCGAAGCCGACGGCGCAGATGGTCATCAGATCCGCAGTGGAAGGGATGCGTGCCTTGCCGGCATAGAGGGTCTCCACGCGACGCTCCAGATCATCTATGGCGGTCATGTCTGCTTTGAGCCAACGATCAAACATCCCGGAGCGGCCGGCCATCCAGAGCATGAAGCCCATCCAGATGTTGGCCACGATGACATCGACCGTGATCATTGCAGAGAACAGTTCTTTGGATGGCCCAAAGACTTCCTTCATGGCGGTCATGTTCGCGCCACCACCAATCCATGAGCCGGCAACGGTTGAAAGTCCACGCCAGGTTGCGTTGGCGCCTTCGCCACCAACAGATACTGGGTCAAAGAGACTGACGATCCAGACTGCGAAAGGTCCACCAAGGATGATGCCTGCGGTCGCGGTAAAGAAGATGATCAGGAGCTTGGGCCCCAGGCGTCCAATGCCGGGCAGATCAATGGCAAGGCACAGCAAGACAAGGCAGGTTGGAAGCAGGAAGCGGCTGGCAACGTAGTAGAGATCACCGGAGGGATCTCCAATGATGCCGAAGGTTCCCAGAAGTCCGGGGATGAAGTAACACAGCAGGATTGAGGGAACAATGCTGTAGAACTTTTTCCATCCACCTGTTTCCCGGGAGGCCGTGCGGAAGATGACTGCCAGGATGATGAGCAGGATCCCCAGCACTGCAGCCTGGTTGGTGATCCATGCATTTCCATGCACGACTTCAGCGGCCGCAGTTTCAACGACTTCAGCGATGGGTCCTGGTGCAGTGATGTTGTCATTCACCTGGGCATGCTCCGTGGCATCTTCTTGATCTGAGGAGACGAGTCGCGTCTATTGATCTGCCGGTCAGGTTGTCTTTCTGGCCCACACGATATAGAAGCACCAGGTCGCGGCAATCACGCCAAACGAGATGAGGTAGGCCCACCAGGGGGTGAACAGATCAGGTGAACTCTGGGCTGGAATGGTCCTTGAAATCATGATGACCGAGATGATGACCGGTACGGCCAGGGCCACCAGTGTGATGGCGATGACGATACGGCCATTGCTGGATCCTGCTGATGTTGTCAATGGACTATTCACGGCTGGCGCTGGTTCAGGCTGGCGCCTTTTTCCGGAAGCGACGGTTACTGGCGCAGCCCTTTTTAATGGGTTGGCCTTGTTCGCTGCCTGCTTCTTGGATTTGCCTGTTTGACCCATGCTCTGGTGGCTCCTTGTGAGCAATCCCATGTTGCGGAGCCATTATCACTGATTCCCCGGTTCCGTGGGAGCGTTGACTGGTTAGGGCCCATTGCCCTGTCTCACGCGTTCTTTCCGAAGCGAAGAAACCAGGGCTTTGTGGATCGATCAAATGCCTTCCAGATCGACTTGTTGGCCTCTCGGTTGTAAGGCTGGCCGCATTCAGGGCACTGCGCGACATTGGGCAGGCCCAGCAACTGCTGGCCACATGCCAGGCAGAGATCGCCATCAAGAACCCGAACACGTTTCTTCCAGCGAATCAGCAAGAAGGCCATGAGGATGATGGAGCAAACAAGCAGTGCAAGGTACACAAGACTCCAGGTGACAAACCAATCGAGCCCTAGATTATTCTGCAGGTCCATGGCATGGGAGGTCACAGCGAGGCCGATATCCAAAGTGGCCAGCACTGCAATAATTGAAAGGCCCCATCCAAGCGTCGATCTTCGAAATGCCCGAGGCAGGTAGACATGCCCGAAGCGATCGGGCATGAATCTGGCCGATCTTTTGGACGGGTTGGTTTCAGGAAAGGTTTCTGGATCAGGATTGATTGGCGGACATGTCGTTGTGGGTTGCTCACAGGCACGTTGCCAGGCCCATTGCACGCGTGAGAGGGTGTAGGGCGTATTGCATCCGGAGCACTGGCCCTGAGGCCTCTGCTTGTCGAGTGTTCGTCCACAACGCAGGCACAACGCATAGGTGTGCTTCCTGGCGCGTCGATGTATCCGGAAGTAAAGCAGCCAGCCAACGACTGCCGTAACGAACAGTGGCAGGACATAGAAGACGGTCGCGGGTTGAAGGGTGTGTGTCTTTCCCGACCCCGAGTTAAGCAATATGAAAAACAGGACGAGGCCGAGAAGGCCAGCAAGATATGGCACGATGGCTACGATCCTGGCAGTCTTCACCATGGAAGCGGGGTAAAGGGCTTCATGAGGGTGCCATGTGTGAAGTGGAGGCTGTTCTCGAAAGAAGGGCATGACTTGCGTCCTCGTTGCGGCAGACTGGTGAGTCATCATGCGGTCCATGCCGGAACTTAGAGCATGCTGACATGGCTGCTCTTCGAGTTCAAGTTGACGGACTGAAATGACTTGACCAACCGGTATCAACTCTGGGGAGATCTGGCGTGAAGGCCGCGCATCGTGTCTGAATCACCTGTTTTTCGGAAGTTGAAGCTGTTGATTGCAGAACTTTTTCCAGACGATTTCACATCCTTGGAAGGTGTACTCTGATCCACACTCGGGGCAGTTGCCGGATTCGGACAGGCCATGCAGCGAATATGCGCAGTGAACACAGAGGTGGTAATCGAGGCGTTGGGCTTTTTTTCTCCAGCGACGCAAGTGGACAAAGAAGGCGAGGAGGACCAGCCCAAGCAGCAAGTATTTGAACCAGGTACTCAACATCGACCAGGATCGATCGACGGTATCGGGAGGATCTAAATAGGGCAGGACCGATGTGATGAGTTCGGGGATGAGTATCGCAGCGAAAATCAGGATTCCATAGCAGACGACCAGAAAGTTGCGTACGGGCCGTGGCATGCCGCCAAACGCTGGTCCTGCCGGTGGTGTTCCTTCAGGAAAGCCGGGGGGGATCATTGATTCAGGCAGCCCGCAGATGCGTCTCCAACTCCACTGGGTTTGTTCCAGCACGAATGCGCGATCGCATTTTGGGCACGTTCCTTTCTCGCCCAGATTTCCGATGAACTGTCCGCACTGGAGGCACAATGCGTACATGTTCCGCCTGGCTCGAACTTTCCATGACCAGAATACAAGGGAGATACCGCCAAAGGCCAGAAGTAATGGGATGGCGGTGAGCAGTTGGGGGAAGTGCGATGTGAGGCGGGTGCCCTTGTAGATCATCATCAAGACGATACTGATGGTGCCCAGAAGCCCCGCCGTCACCAGGCATATGATCGCCACCTTATTTGAAGCAAACCGGATTGGTTGGGGAAACAAGTCCTCGTGTGGATACCAGGGATGCATGGGATCGCGTTGCTTGATGGGTTTGTTCATGGTCATCTCAATAGACTGCGTTCCATCCGTTCGCTCGCGCGGTAGGCTGGTGGGTAATCATGTGGCCCGTGGTGGGCCTTGGAGCATGCTGACATGGCTGATCTTCGAGTTCAAGTTGATGGTTTGCAGTTTCCCAATCCATTTGTGATCGGGTCGGGGCCACCAGGTACCAACGCCAACGTGATCAACAAGGCCTTCCAGGAAGGCTGGGGAGGCGTCGTCGCCAAGACCATTTCACTGGAAGCGGAGAAGGTTCAGAATGTTGCGCCTCGCTATGCCCGAATGCGAGCGACGGAAACTCGCGAGGTCATTGGTTGGGAAAACATTGAATTGATCTCTGATCGTCCTTTCGAGACCTGGCTTGACGAGTTCAAGCAGGTGAAGGATGCGCATCCCGATGGCATTCTTATCGCGTCCATCATGGAGGAATACCGCAAGGATGCCTGGGTCGAGATTGTGGAACGCTGCCAGGACGTCGGCGTTGACGCCTTCGAGTTGAACTTCTCATGTCCGCATGGTCTGCCGGAGCGCAAGATGGGTGCCGCGATGGGGCAGGAGCCAGGCATCGTCGGCGAGGTATGTGGTTGGGTGAATGAAGCCGCGACCATCCCGGTGTGGGCCAAGATGACTCCGAATATCACGCACATCGAAGACCCGGCTCGAGCCGCCTTGGATGGTGGCTGCGAAGGCATCGCAGCGATCAACACGATCCTGAGCGTGATGGGGGTCGACCTCAACACGTTGCGACCGGAACCGACGGTCGAGGGCTACACCGTTCCAGGGGGATACTCCTGCAAGGCGGTTCGTCCTATTGCACTGCGCATGGTGATGGAACTGGCGACGATGATGTACGGGGGGAATTCCGGCAAGTTGATCCCCAAGGCACTCGATGCCACGCCACCGCCGGAACGCAAGACCGAGCGAGTTGATCCGAAGCATGTCTCCCCGATTGGCCGGTTCGATGACCAGACACCATCGGGGCAGTACATGGATCGCAGTCTCTCGGCCATTGGCGGAGTGGAGACCGGTGATGATGCGGCTGAATTCCTCTTGATGGGGGCCAGCACCATCCAGGTCTGTACTGGAGTGATGATTCATGGTTATGGATTGGCCAAGACACTGTGCGAACAGTTGTCGGCCTTCATGGACAAGCATGGTTTCAAGACCATCGACGAGTTCCGCGGTCACAGCCTGCAGTACTTCACAACGCATGCGGAGTTGGTGCGCCGTCAGGCGGACATCAAGGCGGCCGAGAAAGCTGCCAAGGCTGGCATGGTCACCCAGGACAAGACGTGGGATGGCGACAAGTTCGTGGAGCAGTCCGACAAACTGGTAGCCAACGATTGAGGACGGTCATGGTTCGATGTGTGTTTATCTCGATGTGTCTGGCCAGCTCGCTATGGGCAGGTGATTTATTCGTGACCACCAGTTCTTCGCACCAGGTCCAGCAGTTCAACGACGAGGATGGTGATCCGCTGGGCAACTTCTGCACGGTGGCCAACCCGGTGGGTTTGGCGTTCCGTCCGTTGCAGACACGTGATGCCCTCAGCGGCGACCTCTTCGTGGGCAGTGCAACATCACACAACGTACAACGCTTCGACGGCCAGACGGGTGAATCGTTTGGGGCCTTCTGTTCGGTCTCCAACCCGGGTGACCTGCTCTTTGGTCCCGGCGGGGATCTGTTTGTTCTGAGTCTGACCGAGCATCAGGTGCTTCGCTACGACGGCCAGACCGGTGAACCCATGGGTGCGTTCTGTTTCGTGGCCAATCCATCCGGTCTCGCGTTTCGTCCATTGAAGTCAAGAGGATCCACGCTGGGTGACCTGTTTGCCTGCACTGCGTCATCTCACCAGATCCAGCGTTTCGACGGCGAGACGGGCGAATCACTGGGGGCCTTCTGCACTGTGGCCAATCCACGCGGGCTGGCTTTCGGCACTGGCGGCGATCTCTTCGTTGCCAGCGCCACCAATCACCAAGTGCTGCGCTTTGACGGCAATACCGGCGAGTCTGAAGGTGCGTTCTGCACAGTAGCCAACCCCGGCGACGTGTCATTTGGTTCCGATGGTCATCTCTACGTGACCAGCCAGTCGTCGCACCAGGTGCAGGTCTTCGACGGCCAGTCCGGCGAGGCGATGGGGGCCTTCTGCACGGTGGCCAATCCCGGTTGGCTGGTCTTCCGCGAGGAAGCCTTGCCGTGTCCGGCAGATTTCAATGGTGACAACGTGGTGAACGTGACCGAGGTGCTGGTGTTGCTGGAGAACTGGGGCGCCTGCGGTGATTGCCCGGCCGACATCAACGGCGACGGGAACGTCGACGTGGTGGACCTGCTGATCGTGCTGGATGCCTGGGGCGGGTGTGCCTGAGGGCACAGTCGAACGATTTACGTTTATTCCTTGGGTACCAAGAACGGCGGCGAGCTATCCGAGTGGCTTTTCGCTCTTAAGGGTCCCCTGTAGGGGTATTGAATCGATCCCAGTCTGAATTGCCTTGGGTAGTTCTTGATTCAAGGGTCAAGTCTGGCACAATGGGCCTTGTTTCCTCGGGGTGCCAATTGACCGCTGGGGATTGTTGATGGGGTTGCCTGGATCACCTTCCGAGCCCCCTACCGGGAGAGAGCCAGATGCGACACGCCGTCGTTCAGCTTGTTCTGTTGACCTGCACCGTCCACGCGGTCGCGGGTTCGGTCGCGGTCCAGTGGACCGAGGCCGAAGGAGGCAATGGGCATTGGTATGACCGGCAGACCAATCCCTCGGGTATCACCTGGATTGATGCTGGCCTGGCCGCATTCAACAATGGTGGCCATCTCGTCACACTGACCTCTATAGAAGAAAACCAATTTGTATACGACAGTCTGGTCGTTACCGGCAACGGCAACATCGGAGACTGGGGCCCCTGGATCGGGGCTCGGGCAGATGGCACGTCATGGCATTGGGCCATTACTGGCGAGCCGTGGAACTACGAAGCCTGGGCTGAAAATGAACCTGGATCAAACGATGACACCAAGGCAGCCGGCTACTGGAATCATGATGGCGGAATTGCCCAATGGGCGGATCACCTGGTAGACACCGAGCTGCTGAGCTACATCGTCGAATACTCGGCTGACTGCAACGGCGACGGCATCGTCGACTACGGCCAGATCCTCGATGGCACGTTTGCAGATCTCGACGACAACGGGATTCCCGACTGTTGTGATGATCACACCTGCGATTCAACCGTCATCTGGAATACTGCAGATGGCGGCAATGGCCATGGCTACCAGGTCGTATTTACTCCTGATGGAATCAGTTGGACAGAGGCCAGGGCTGCCGCGGAAGCAGCCGGTGGCCATCTCGCGACTGTCAGCAGTGCAGCCGAACTCGCTTTCATTAATAGCCTCGGTCTCGGAGACAAAGGCTGGCTTGGTGGCTATCAGGATGTCAATGCCGACGACTACGCCGAACCCGAGGGCGGCTGGCGATGGGTCACCAGTGAGTCATGGTCATTCATCGGCTGGTGGTTCGATGCACCGGCCGACAACAATCTTCGCAACTACATGCAGTTGGCCTATGGCCAATGCCAGGACGAACAGGATCTGCCAACTGAAGGCGAGTGGTACGTCATCGAGTACGGAACACCGACGGCGATCCAGTGGGCCATCGAAGATGATGGGAATGGGCATTGGTATCAGGCCGTTTTCGTCGGCCCTAATCTGAGCTGGAACCAATCCAACGGACTTGCTGAAGCGGTAGGTGGCCACCTGGTCACCTTGACCAATGAGCAGGAAGACATCTGGGTCATCGACACCTTCTTGAGCACCGATGCCCACTGGGGGTACAACAACAACTATGCCTTTGGACCTCACATCGGTGGCTGGCAGGACATTGATGCGGATGACTATTTCGAGCCCGGTGGTGGATGGCGATGGACCACCACTGAAGCATTTGCATACACCAACTGGCAAGGTCTTGACAACTGCTGCGGTGGTCAGGATCGAATGATGTATTACAAGCTCGACGGCGCCATTGGCTGGGATGATGTCGCTCAGGACAACACGGGCGATTCTCTGTTTACTTCCTACATCGTGGAATGGTCCGCCGACTGCAACGGCGATGGCATCGTCGACTACGGCCAGATCCTCGATGGCAGCTACGAAGACCTCAACGGCAACGGTGTTCTCGATTGTTGCGATGATGGGTCCTGCCTGGACGACGGTGATCCAACCACCAGCCAGTGGACCAATTCAGCCGGCGGCAGCTTCCAGGATAGAAGCAACTGGAGTACGCCTGCCTCGCCCAACCAGAACATGACCGCGATCCTCGAAATCGATGCCGACTACACGATCACTTTCGGTGTGAATGCTCAAACACAGAACCTGCTGGTCCAAAATGGAAACGTCACCCTTGATCTTGAAGGCCACACCTACACGGCCTCCAATGACAACAGCACTGCAATCATCGGCGAGAGCGTGGGCGACCAGGCGGTGCTCGGCATTACTTCTGGCTCACTGGAGTTCGGGAGTGGGGCGTCTGGAGAAGCCGAACTGGTGCTCGGCTACGGCGCCCAATCATCCGGCAGCCTGCTACTTGACGGACCCAGCACCACGCTGGATGTCTATCGGCTCCAAGCCGGAGATCGCGGCATCGGGCTGATCCAGCTCACTAATGGCGCCACGATCAATGCCGAGAAAGTCGATCTGGGAGACGGCATTGGATCAGAAGGCCACATGATGTTGTCCGATGAGAGTCGTCTCACGGGTGTGGCGAGTTTTTCTCTCAACCATGGCACCGCCTTGATTCAGTCGCCAGCTGAGCTTCACTTAAAGGATGCCTACGCGTCCATGCTGATTTCGAAAAACGGCATCATGATCGGCGATGGGATCATTCGAGGAAAGATTGTCAATCGAGGACAATTTGCTCCAGATCTGTCTATGAATGCATTCCGAGCCTATGGCCAATATGACAACCCCGGCGTGCTGTCCATGTCCATTGGAGAGTCAAGCCACTCGAAACTGAAAGTCCTGACCCAGGGCAACCTACATGGCATTGCAACGCTCGATGGCGGCCTCATCGTGAACACCAATGGTAGCTACATCCCGGACATTGACAGTGAATTCCAGATTCTGACTGCCGACACAAACGTTATCAATCAATTCAACGTTGCACTCATGCCTGATCTTGGTGACGATCGGTACATGACGGTTCGGTATCCCGGCGATGGTCTGCGTGCTGGTGACCAGAATGTGGATCTCGTCGTCGTTGGATTCGATGACTACCTCGGGTTCGATGAACCGGTGCCGGTAGTTCTCGTCGGACAGCCGGAAGCCATGGCCGTGGCGGATCTTGATAACGACAATGATGATGACATCGCGGTGTCGACTACCGGCATGGTGTCGATCTACTTCAACGACGATGGCGTCTTTGATACCTACGTGCAGGTGGAAAACGGAAATGCAACCTCGGTCGATCTCGTCGCTGGTGATTTTAACGGTGATGGTTTTCTTGACCTGGCTGGTACCAACGCGGTTGACAACAGTGTCACGATCATCATCAGCAATGGGAACGGCTCATTCATGACGGCCGTGGACCTGGACACTGGTGCCGGGACCAATCCGCAAGGTCTCACGGCGGCTGATTTCAACAATGACAACCGGGATGACCTGGCCATTTCCTGTACGGGAACTGGACAGGTCAAGCTCTGGCGAAGCCAGGCTTCTGGCGGCCTGCGTGACCTTGCCTTCAACGAGGATGCACTCATCGACGTGGGTAACGCCCCGATTGGCATCGATCCAGGTGAAGTCGAGGAAGACAAGGACCTGGATCTCATCGATCTCGTCGTCGCCCTCAACGGCGAAGGCAAGGTTGGAGTCCTTCGAAACAACAGCACGAGCGAGATGATCGAGTTCTTGTTCGATCCAGCAGATGACAAGCACGTTGTCGGGCAGGGACCCACGTCCGTTGCCCTGGCCGATCTCGATGGCGATACCCACGTGGATATTGTGACCGCCAATCCAGACGACGGTTCAATTTCCATCCTGCTTCACGGGGAGAGAAGTGCCGCCGAGTTCCTGGGGTCCGTTGATCTTCCGGTGGGTACAGCCGCTCGATCCGTCGCACTGGCGGATCTTGACGACGATGGGGACCAGGACATTGCGGTTATTGCGATCGGGGAGGATGACGGCACGTTTGAGCTGTACGTCCTTCGCAATGACTCCAACCTGACCAACTACGAGCAACTGCTGATTGCGCCCGCCGAGAATATCAATATCACAGGCATCCCGGTACTGGTCGATGACGGCGACCTGGACAGTGATGGCGTACCCGACCTGGTGACGATCAACGACGCAGGCAGTGGTCTCCGCGGCGAACCCGGAACACTGGGGCTCGTTCGAAGCGATCCTGCACTGGCATGTCCGGAAGATCTTGATGGAAATGGGTTCGTTGACGTCGACGACGTGCTCTTGCTGATCTCCAACTGGAACAACCCTTACACCGTGGACGACCTGCTTGAATTACTCGGTGCTTGGGGACCGTGTCGATAGTAATCGCCGTGTCCGATTACGGACTGGAAAGCCGAACGATCAGTTGCTGCAACTGTGTCTGCGTTGTTTTACTGAGCCCCTTGACTTCCAAGGCCTTGCGACAGGATTCTAGTGCCTTCGGGCCGGTGAACATTGGCCCATCGGCTGGCCGCGCAAGGACTTCGATCATCGCGCCCAATCCACGGCTGCCTCGGCTGCGAGCATCGTCGGGGTTGCGGTTGCAGGCCTCGGCCATGAGTTCCACCGCGGTGGTGTAGTAGCCAGAGGCTTCCGCATCGCGGTCCAGGTTGACCATCCCGTCACCAACGTACCAGTTTGTCCAGGCCAGGTCGCGGCGAGTGGTATCACTGGGCCACTCACGATCCGCCTTCTTTCGCAACTCAAGCGCCTTGGTATAGGACGCCATCGCAGCATCGAAATCGCCTGCCTGAGCCTGGCGGAACCCCTGGTTGTTGATCGCACTTCCGAGGTCCCGCTCGGTCTGCTCATTTGGATCTGACTGATACAACCGACGTCGAATGGCAAGGGATTCCTGGAAAGAGGATTCCGAGTCCGCTGAATCTCCCAACTGTTGTTGCTCCACACTGATGTTTCGCAGCAATGCAGCCACGTTTCGCCATGCCCGGAGGTACAGCGCGTCCGACTGAGCAAGGCCGTCTGCCAAGGGCTTGGCAATGTCCAACGCTTTCCTGTACTGGTCAAGAGCTGCCTGGTGGTTGTCTTCCTTCTTGTCCAAGTCCGCCAACGAGCGATGGCTGGCAACCAGTGCCAGCTTCGCTTCCGCCGTCTCGTAGCCCTCGTCGATCAACCGCTGGTTGATCGCCATGGCCTTGAGATACAACGCCCGGGCTTGACTGGTTTCGCCCCTGCTGGCACTTCGGATGCCACCGGCAGTATCCCCGAGTTGCTTGTACTTCTCGGCGATGAATGCCTGAAGCTCAGGGTCATCGCTCGACTTGTCCTGCAGCGTTTCGAGCGACTTCAGGGTCGCCTTGGCCAACTGCTCTCGTACCTCGAGCGAATTGTCGTTCTTGTAGATCTCGTCGTAGATGTCAGACATCACATCACCAGCCAAGGTCTTGACCTCGTCATATCGTGTTTCCGCCAGATCCCGCTGCCGTGATGCCTCCACCGCAAACACGAGCGACACCACCACGCCCGCGACCAGTACCAGCAGCACTGCCGCCATCGAGGCCAGCAGTCCCGTTCGGCGCTTGGCAAACTTCTGCAGGCGATACATGGCCCCGGGCGGGCCCGCCTCCACCGGCTCATTGGCAAGGAAGCGACCAAGATCAGACCGCAACGCATCGGCCGTCTCGTAACGACGCAGCCTCGGCTTCTCCAGGCACTTCATCACGATCCAGTCGAGGTCACCGCGTAGGCGTTTGCCCAGGCTGCGGGCATCGATGGATCGTGACTTGGCGACGTCTGCTGAGATCTCCTGCGACGAATCGCGAAGGCTGTCATAGCGCAGGCTCGGCCGTGGGGGATCCTTCTCGCGGATGATCTTCTGGACACCCGAGAGCCCCGCCGAGAACAGCTCGTCGGATTCGAAGGGTGGACGTCCCGCCAGCATCTCGTACAAGACGACACCAAGCGAGTAGACATCACTGCGGGCATCGACCTCCAGGGCCGACATCTCCGCCTGCTCCGGGCTCATGTACATCGGCGTTCCGATGAGCCGACCCTCGACGGTGATGGGACCGTCATCGGTCAAACGCTGGTTGATCGCCTTGGCGATGCCGAAGTCAATGATCTTCACCACCGGCTTGCCATTCTCGAAGGCGCCCAGGATGTTGCCGGGCTTGATATCGCGATGGATGACACCCTTGCCGTGGGCGTGCTGTAGAGCGCCACAGATGTTCATGAAGATCTCGATGCGATCGCGGACACCGAGGCGGTTCTCATCGCAGAACGTCGTGATGGGAATGCCCTTGACGAACTCCATCACGAAGTAGGGATGACCGTCGTCGGTCATGCCGGCGTCGAGGATCCTGGCCACCCCGGGATGATCCATCAGGGCCAACGCCTGACGCTCGGATTCGAATCGCCCCAGCACGGCCTTGGAATCCATGCCCGGCTTGATGAGCTTCAGAGCGACCTCTCGACGAATCGGTTCGGTCTGCTCGGCCCGGTAGACGACTCCGAAGCCGCCCTCGCCCAGCATGCTGCGGAGGACGTAGCGATCAATGGTGCGGCCGACCTGAGATTCCCCGGTAGAACGAGACGTAGGACTCCGGAGGGTTTGATCGTTGGGTCCGGTTTCAGGCGGGCTGTGCAAGAGGAGCGATTCGACCTCCTCGCGTAGGGCCTCATCGCCAGCACAGGCCTTGTCGAGCCAAGCCGATCGATCGGCCTCGGGTAGAACCCTGGCTGCGTTGAAAACCTGCTGAACTCGATCCGGATCGGGACTCATGGATCTCCTCCGGAATACCTGCGTCGACTTGCCGGAGAAGACGCAAGGAAAAGTTTGGATAGGCAGTTCATGATCATTCCGCCAATTCCCGTCTCAACCATGCCTGGGCGTACTGCCAGTCGTTGTTGACCGTGCGGGGGGAGACCTCCAGAGCCAGAGCCACCTGATCCACCGTAAGCCCGGCAACGTACCGCAGCCAAGCCACCTCGGCTTGTCGGGCCGCCACCGATTCCAACTTCTGCAGGGCCTCGATGATACGGGAACCCGACTCAGCATCCACCTGGCTGAGATCAGCCAATTCACCTTCGGAGACTTCCAGGGGAACCCGCTTGCGATCGCCACCCCGCTTGAGCCGACCTCGAGTGCGGGCATGATCGACCAGGAATTGGCCCATGACCCGGGCCACGCTGCCGAAGAAATGTCGGCGATCCTCCCACTTGGGAGGCGGGCCGTCGGATGGCCACATCCGCAGATAGATCTCGTTGACCACCAGGGTGGGCTGCAGGGAAGCGGTCACCCGCTCTCGGGCCAGGGCACTGGCTGCCATCTGGCGGATCTCCCCATTGACCGCACTCCAAAGCGATTCCGCGGCCTTGTCGTCGCCACCGGAAGCGGCATCGAGCAGCACGGTCACTTGGCCTTGATCCTCGATGGTCATTCAAATCCCCGTCTGCGAAGCCTGGATTGAAGAATTCCTTGCGTTCCAGCCTTCCGAGTATCGCAGGGGTTTCTGCGTGGGGCAATAGAGGCCGCCCAAGGGGCCTCCCGAGCCCAATAAACATGAATCAATGGCATTCCAGATGCCAGCTAGGAGAAGCAAGACATGAAACAACATAAGAATTCACTGAAGCGACTGAGCCCATCACTGGTAATCGCCACGTTGGCGGTTACCACCAGTGTCGGCCTGGCGAATCGCGTCGAGTGGCCATTGTCCCTGGGCGGAAACGGCCATGAGTACGAGGTCGTTCTGACTCCATCAGGCATGAACTGGAGCGATGCAAGGGCTGCGGCAGAAGCTGCCGGCGGACACCTCGCAACCGTGTCTGACATGGATGAACTTGATTTCATCAACAACCTGGACTTCGCCGGGACCAGCAAGGGTTGGATCGGCGGGTACCAGGACACCACCGCATCCGACTACGAGGAGCCCGACGGTGGCTGGCGCTGGGTCTCCGGTGAACCCTGGTCCTTTGTTGGCTGGTGGGACGGTGGACCATCCAGCAGTCCCACTCGTAACTTCGTCCAGTTGGCCTACACCCAGTGCCAGGATGAGATCGATGTCGCCAACGAAGGCGAATGGTATGTGGTCGAGTACGACAACTCAGCCGCCATGCAATGGTCCACGAATGGCCACTGGTATCAAGCTGTCGAAGTTGAACCATACCTGAACTGGGAAGAGGCTTCGGACCTTGCAACGGCACAAGGCGGCCATCTGGCTACACCGGTAACAGAGGAAGAAGACCTCTGGATCATCAATACCCTGCTGACAGATGATTCGTTGTGGGGCTACAACGGCTACTACGCCTTCGGCCCGCACATCGGAGGCTGGCAGAATTTCGATTCTCCCGATTATTCCGAGCCCGGAGGTGGCTGGGAATGGATCACGGGCGGACTCCTTGAATACACCAACTGGCTGGGACTCGACAACTGCTGTGGTGGACAGTCACGCATGCAGTACTACACCGAACAGATTGATGGGTCTTGGAAAGTGGGCTGGGCTGATGTCGCAGTTGTGAATAACGAAGTCCTGCAACGATCCTATTTGGTCGAATGGTCTGCCGATTGCAACGGCGATGGCATCGTGGACTACGGCCAGATCCTGGATGGTTCACTGGAAGACCTGGACGGTAATGGCATCCCGGACTGCTGCGATGATGGGTCATGCGCGACTGTCACAGTCGCCCAGGACGGGACCGGTGACTACACGACAATCCAGGAGGCCATCAACGCCGTCGGCGATGGTACCGAGATCATCGTCTACCCGGGTACTTACACCAACAACGGTGGTGAAGTTGCTCGCTTCTTCGGCAAGAACATCTTGCTTCGATCTCTTGATGGACCTGAAGTCACCATCATCGATGGCAACAATGCTCGGCGTGGACTCGTGGCATCTGATGGTGAATCTGATCTCGTCATCGAGGGTTTCACAGTGACCAATTGCACAACTGGCGGTAGCGGCGGTGGCATCCTTGTCGGTACTTCTGCATCGCCCGTCTTCCGCAACATGGTGATCACCGGGAATGATGCCGGTTGGGAAGGTGGGGGCATGTTCACCGGAGGAGCCGGACTGGTCACTCTTGAATCTTGTCGATTCGAGGCCAACAGTTCCTTTGCCGGTGGCGGACTCGCCTTGTCCAACAACAGCACCAGTCTGATCGATGGCTGCGTCTTCAGCGGAAATTCCGTGTCTGATGATGGAGCCGGATTCCTTGCACAGAACGTAGCAGGTCTTGATATCCGCAACTCGACATTCCAGGACAACAATGGCAACGATGATGGTGGCGGACTGTGGTTTGCCAACTGCTCCTCGGCGTCCGTTTCGAACTGCGTCATCATCAACAACAGTGTGACCGGACGCGCCGGTGGAATGCATGTGCAAAGCGGATCTTCAGTGACCATTGAGAGCTGCACACTCGAAGGAAATACTGGCCATAATGGTGGTGCGGTATTCGTCGACTCAGCTTCCAGCCTTGTCGTTGAAGACTGCAACTTCCTGTCGAACCAGGGCGATGGTGGTGCCATCCAAATGCAGGGTGGCACGGCCACGCTGAGTGGATCGACGTTCAATGCCAATACCGGCTTTGACGCTGGAGCCGTCTATTGCTGGAATGCAACGATCGAGGTTCATGATTGTGAATTCTCGGAGAATAGCGCGGAAGATGATGGCGGCGCCATGCTTCTTGGCGGCGGAACATCCGCAACTATCTCGCTCAGCCAGTTCTGCGGCAACACGGCTCCGAATGGCCAGCACATCTGGGGTGAGTTCACGGATGGTGGCGACAACACATTCGCGGATAGCTGCAACTGCCCATCGGATGTCGACAATGATGGCGAGGTCAATGTCAACGACGTGCTGATCGTCATCGCTGAGTGGGGCACCTCCAATCCCCTCGGTGACCCCAACGGCGACGGTATCGTGGATGTTGAGGACGTCCTTCAGATTCTGAGTGACTATGGCATGGCCTGCCCCTGATCCAAGTTCAGTTCATATTTCTTCACGCACCCCCGGTCCATATGGGCCGGGGGCGTTTGCATGAAACGTGTCATGAGTATTACTTGTCGGTGGATTCCCCAGGTACCAAGAACGGCGGTGGGGTGGGTGGATTGTTCTTGTCCTTGCGAAGATGTCGCCAGGCCCACTGGCAGTTGGCAAAGGTGTAATAGAAGCCGCACTCGGGGCATGTGCCACGAGTGTCTCGGTCATCCAGGCGGTACGCGCATTGCGGACACAGGAGATCGTCGACTTCTGCAGCACGCTTGGACATCAATCGAATCGGGCGACGGCCGAGGATCCAGATCGCGGCAATGGCGGGAAAGAACACCGCGACGACATACTCAGCTCGAAACACGTCCAGCAGCGAGCTGTACACGGAGAAGGCGACGATCAAGATGAGGGCAGTCAGGCTCTCCAAAATGAGGAAGATCCGGTAGGGCCGCGGTCCTCCAGCCAGGATTGAAGGGCAGGGTTGACTGGCCAACATCGGGCCTGGTCGCGGTGGAGGTTCGGACGCGAGATGGCCCTCGTCACGCCATCGCTTCCAGCCCCAGCGGCAGGATTCAAGAGAGTATGGCTGGGTGCACGTGGGGCAGGTTCCCTGTTCAGGCTGGTCGGTCAGTGGTTCACCACAATCCAGGCAGACCATGTCCTTGAGGCGAGTCGTCCACGTCACCCATTCGGCGGCCATGGCCTTGTACCTGAACTTGGCGGCCTTCGGAATCACGAAGATCAGGCACATGACGATCAGGAAAACAGCTGTCCTGATGAATCCACCGTCATAGATTGCCAAGAGGCACAGGGCCAGGATGATCAGCAGGGCGGTGATCGCGGAGAGCCAGTTTCCCGGCATCGCGCCGCGACGGGCAATCACAGGCAAGGCGCTGGCTGGATACTCATCGGGGTCCAAGGTGTAGAAGTTTTTCGGAGCACGCTCCGGCAATTCCGGCTGGAGATTGGGGATCCCGCAGGCACGGGAATTTTCACCGGGATTGAGATTTGGTTTCTCTGGTTGGAGGTTTGGAAGCTCAGCCATTCGGGAATTGTCGTGGAATGTCCTGGCCAGCACATTCCCCACCAACGTACTGACCCTTGCGAGCAACGATCTGGCCTCGCAGAGTGACCACCTCGGCCCGGCCACGCCGTTCCATGCCTTCATAGCCGCAGTAGTCCACCTTGCTGAGACTGTCACCTTCGCAGAAGGGTGATTCGTATTCAGCGTCGTAGACCACCAGGTCCGCATCGGACCCCACCGCGATCTCGCCCTTGCGGGGATACATGCCGAAGACCTTGGCCGTCTGGGTACTGCACGCGTCGACCATGGTCTGCAAGTCGATGCGACCGGCGCACACACCATAGGTGTGCACCAGATCGACCCGCTCCTGGATCGACGGAATACCGTTGGGGATCTTCGTGAAGGCTTCGCGGCCCATGTCCTTCTGGCCATTGAAGGAGAAGGGGGCATGGTCGGTGCCAATGGTCGACATCTCGCGGGCAGCAAGGGCTTCCCAGAGCGGGTCGTGTTCCTCGGGATCACGCAGCGGGGGTGACATCACGTACTTGGCGCCCTCGAAGTTGGGACGCTCCGCCCAACTGCTATCAAGCACCAGATGAGGAATGACCGCTTCCACCGTCACATCGACACCGGCCTGGCGAGCTGCCATCGCTCGCTTTACCGCTTCGCCGCAAGAGGTGTGCACGATGTAGATCTTCGCCCCGGTCAAGTTCGCAAAGGTGCACAGGTGGTTGACGCCATCGACTTCAACGCTGCGTGGCCGAGATGGTTCGTGCCATTCGGGTCCTGTCTTGCCTTCGGCAATCAGTTTCTGCTGCATTGCATCCACGGCTTCCGCGTTCTCGCAGTGGGCCGTGATCATGACATTCAGTTCCTTTGCCAATTGCATCAGGCGGAAGAGGTTCTCATCGGAGATGTCCAGGGCGCCCTTGTAGGCCAGGAAGATCTTGAAGGAACGCACGCCATGATTGGCCACCAGGTCACGGACCTGCTTCTCGGCCAGTTCATCGAAACGAACCACGGAAAGGTGGAAGCTCCAGTCACAGCAGGCGCCGGCTTTCGCCAGATCCGCCCATTCCTTGTAGGCAGCTGCGGGTTCGTCGTCCGGACCCGGGCAGATCATCTCGATGATGGACGTAGTTCCACCAACCAGGGCGGCCTTGGTGGCGGAGGCATGATCATCGATGGCATTGGTCCCCATGAAGGGAAGATGGATATGCACATGTGGATCGATGAAGCCGGGGAAGACGTAGCGGTTCTTTGCGTCGATGATTTCGGTGTCAGCGGGAAGGCTCGATGGGTCGATGTCTTCCTCGATTCGAGTGATGGTCTCGCCCTCGGCATAGACATCAACCTGTCGATCATCGTTTGAAGTGATAACGCGGCCGTTCTTGATGAGCAATGGCATGGATCAGGCGTCCTTGGCTTCAGTGAGGCAGATGTCCAGTACCTGGCACATGAATTCACAGTCTTCACGTTCAATGCACATCGGTGGTTTGATGCGAAGCACGTTGCCATGCAGGCCACCCTTGCCGATGAGCACTCCAAGCTCGCGTGCTCGTTCATGAACCTTGGCGGTCTTCGCGGGGTCCGGCGTGAGAGACTTGCCGTCTTCAACGATTTCCACGCCCAGCATGAGTCCCTGGCCACGGACATCGGCCACGATGTCATGGCGGGATTTGAGATCTTCAAGGCCACTCTTGAGGTAGTTGCCGATCTCAAGGGCACGCTTCTGGTAATTGTCCTCCAGCAGAACCTTCAAGGTGGCCAGCCCCTGGGCACAGGACATCGGGTTGCCACCATAGGTGTTGAAGTGCAATCGCTGGGTCATGCACTCCGCTACTTCCGGACGGGCTACGCAGCAGGCCAACGGGATGCCGTTACCGATACCCTTGGCCATCGTGACGATGTCGGGCTTGAGCCCGTGATTCTCAAAACCCCAGAAGGCCGTACCGGTTCGGCCAAAGCCTGTCTGGACTTCATCGGAGATGCAGATCCCGCCGTGCTTGCGGACAATTTCGTGCACAAGGGGAAGATAGCCCGGCGGCATTTCGATGCTTCCACCAACACCCTGGATGGGTTCGGCAATGAAGCCGGCAACCACACCAGGTGTGTCATGGAGGATGACTTCCTCGAGCATTCGGGCATACTTCTCACCGGCATCCGGATCGTCATAACCATGAGGGCCACGCAGTCGATCCGGGCAGGGTGCATGTTTGACCCCGAACCCATGTGGATAGGGGTACTTCCAGTTGTGCAGTGCGGTCAGTCCCATGGCCTGGTTTGAAAGACCGTGGTAGGCATTGCGCAACGCCAGGATGTCGAAGTTGCCGGTGTGAAGCCTCGCCATGAGCATGGCTAGCTCGTTGGCTTCGCTACCGGAACTGGTGAAGTAACAGACACCAAGGCCCGAGTCCTTGGGGAAGGTCGAGACCAGCAGCTTTCCGAACTCGGCGATGTTGGGGTTCAGATAGATCGTCGTGGTGTGCTGGAGGCGTTCGTTCTGTTCACGAACGGCTTCGACGACTTTCGGATGGCAGTGGCCAACTGAAACCGTGACGATTCCGGCGATGCCATCGAGGTAACGCCGACCGGTCTCATCAAAGAGCCATTGCATGTTGCCCTCGACGATCATGATCGGATCCTGGTAATAAGTCACGAGCGCCGGCGTGAGGAACTCTCGCCGCATGTCCAGAACATCCTCGCGTGAAGGTCCCGAATAGGGCTGAGGCTGGTGATCGCATGGTGGGATCGTGGGTGGGGCAGTGATCATGATGTCCTCGATTGAGCCGGGGTTGTGTTTGGCGTGGTTCGAACCAGCATGAACAACCAGTAGAAACCGGCTGCTACTGGCAGGCCGACAAACCAGGCATAGCTGTATATCGTGTCAAAGAGCGTATCGAAGATCGCCTCCGGGGTCCCGGCCGTATTGGTCGCTGCGTTGATGAATCCGGGGATATTGGGCAGCACACCCAGGATCAGGGCCGCGATCGCTGCCCAGTTGGCGCCACCGTATTGACTTTGTGAGTCGTAGAGATCATCAAGATCCAGCTCGGTTCGGCGCACGACGAAGTAGTCGCAGAGCATGATGCCGGCAATAGGCCCCAGCAGTGCGCTGTACCCGATGAGCCAGGTGAAGATGTAGCCTCCCAGATCGTCCATCAGTCGCCATGGCATGATCAGGATGCCGATGAGGCAGGTGATCAGAGCACCCGTCCTGAAGCTGATGAGGCGTGGTGCAATATTCGAGAAACCATTGGCGGGGCTCACGACGTTGGCCGCCAGGTTGGTGGACAGAGTCGCCACCAGCAAGGCAAGCATGGAGAGCACGACGATCAATGGGGATCCCATTCGCTTGACCAGTTCAACTGGATCCCACAGGGCTTCACCGTAGACCAGAATGGAAGCGCCCGTCACGATGATGCCGATGAAACAGAAGAGCGTCATCGTGGTGGGCAAACCATAGAGCTGACCAAGGGCCTGGTCCTTCTGGGTACGGCAATAGCGAGTGAAGTCCGGAATGTTCAGGCTCAGGGTGGCCCAGAAACCAACCATGGCCGTGAGTTGTGGCAGGAAGATCTCCCAGAAGGAAACGCCCTCGGGACGATTCGTCTTCGAGTCGAACAGTAACGAAGCATCATCAACGGTCGTGAAGGCCCAGAGGAGCAAGATCAGTCCGCAGAGGATCAGGAAGGGTGCCGCCCAGGCTTCGAAGAACTTGATGGACTCGATACCGGTCACGACGATCACGACATGCAGCAGCCAGAAAGCCAGGAAGCAGAGCAGTTGCAAGGTTGTGATGTTCAGGAAGCCCAGCGTATTGGTGTCAGCACTGGCGTCGATCCAGCCAAGGGCACCCAGGATCGAATACAGAGCGGCACCACCGATCCAGGTCTGGATGCCGAACCAGCCGCAGGCGACCAGGGCTCGGGCGATCGCTGGAATATGTGCACCAGCTGTTCCGAAGCTTGCTCGTGCCAGGACCGGAAACGGAATGCCATACTTCGTTCCGCCATGCCCATTGAGCACCATCGGTGCCAACACGATGAGGTTGCCAAGTATCACGGTCAGCAGTGCCTGCCACCAGTTCATCCCTTCGGCAATCATGCCGGCGGCCAGCATGTAGGTCGGGATGCAGACGGACATTCCGATCCAGAGTGCTGCGATGTTCCATCGTGACCAGGTACGTCCCTCCGGTGGGACGGGTGCCAGGTCAGGATTGGAGAGTGAACTGGTCACGGTCAGGAAGTCGCTCCGCCGCAATCGGCAATTCGCTCGTAGCTCTCAGGCCGGCGGTCTCGGAAGAACTGCCAGGTGTTGCGAACCTCCTGGATCATGTCCAGATCAAGATCCGCGATCAGTACTTCATCCTGGTCACGACTGGCCTCGGTCATGATCTGGCCACGTGGATCGCAGAAGTAGCTTTGTCCGTAGAACTCCCCGATGTTCCAGGGGGCTTCCGTGCCGACACGATTGATCGCGCCGACGTAGTACTGGTTCGCAACGGCGTGGGCCGGTTGTTCAAGCTTCCACAGATACTCGCTCAGGCCTGCGACGGTTGCGGAGGGATTGAAGACGATCTCGGCACCATTGAGTCCCAGTTCACGCGCGCCTTCCGGGAAGTGGCGGTCGTAACAGATGTAGACGCCGATGCGACCGGCGCTGGTCTGGAAGACGGGATACCCGAGATTGCCCGGCGTGAAGTAGAACTTCTCCCAGAATCCGGGGTTGCAGTGTGGAATGTGATGCTTGCGGTACTTGCCCAGGTAGGTGCCGTGTTCATCGATGACCGCCGCGGTGTTGTAGTACACCCCGGTGAGATCCTCTTCATACACGGGGACGACCAGGATCATGCCATGTTTCTTGGCTTGTTCCTGCATCAGCTTGATCGTGGGACCGTCGGGAACCTGTTCGGCCGTCTGGTACCACTTCACATCCTGTTCGGCACAGAAGTAGGGGCCGTAGAAGATTTCCTGCAGGCAGCAGACCTGGGCACCTTTGGAAGCGGCCTCTTCAATCAGGCCGATGTGCTTGTCGATCATCGCCTTCTTGATGGCGATGAGGTCAGTCGAATCAGCCAGTGGATTGGAAGCCTGGATCAGAGCAGCGCGTGTGATGCGGGGCATGTCGGGTACCTCGTTAGTTGATCAGATCCATCGGCGTACGGTGACGCGTGACTTGGTGAAGAAGCGGAAGCCATCTTCACCATTGGTGTGCAGATCGCCGAAGAAGGAACGCTTCCAGCCTGCGAAGGGGAAAGCAGCCATGGGTGCCGGTACGCCGACATTGATTCCGAGCATTCCAGCCTGGACGTTCGTTTCGAAACGCCGGGCCGCATGCCCCGAGTCGGTGAACAGGACGGACATGTTGCCGTACTCGGATTCATTGACCATGTCGATCGCATCATCGAGCGTTGCGGCTCGCATGACACAGAGCACCGGGCCGAAGATTTCCTCGGCTGCGATCCGCATGGATGGTGTGACGTTGTCGAAGATGGTCGGGCCGACGAAACAGCCATCAGAGGGCATGTCCGCCTTGCGGCCATCGAGTACCAGTTCGGCGCCATCCTTCAGGCCGATGTCGATGTAGTTCATGACACGATCGCGGGACTCCATGTCCTGCATCGGGCCCATGGCAGTGGACGCCTCGCAGCCTGGCCCGACCTTGATTGATCGAGACTGCTCAACCAGTTCTGGCATGAACCATTCCGGGGTATCGCCCACAAGCACGACGACGGAGCCAGCGAGGCATCGCTGACCGGTATTGCCGAAGGCGGAGCCGACGACACCATCGACCGCAGCTTCGCGATTGGCATCCGGCATGATGATCGAGTGATTCTTCGCTCCGCACATGCACTGGACACGCTTGCCGTGAGCGGCTCCGGTCCGGTAGACGTGCTCACCTGCTGTAGTCGAGCCGACGAAGGAGATGGCCGTGATGTCCTCATGGGCGAGCATGTGATTGACCACATCGCGTCCGCCATGAACAAGGTTCAGGACACCAGGGGGCAATCCTGCTTCCTGGGCCAGTTCCGTTGCGCGGAGAGCGGATGCAGGATCTTTCTCAGATGGCTTGAGGATGAAGGTGTTTCCCGTGGCGACGGCCATGGGCCACATCCACATCGGGACCATCACCGGGAAGTTGAACGGAGTGATGCCGGCACAGACACCAAGCGGTACGCGATCAACCGCGGAATCGATGCCGATGCCGCCTTCGTCTTCCGTACGGCAGAAGGTCGAGGACACCGCGATCTGGGGCAGTGTCCGGCCCTGGATCAGGACCGGTGCACCACAGGCATGTTCGATGCAGTCGATGCCACGCCGAACAGATCCGATGGCTTCACCTTTGGTCTTGCCATGCTCTTCGACGATGATCGCTGCCAACTCCTCGACATGATCCTCAAGAATGGTCTTGTACCGGAACAGGCACTGGACGCGATCGCCAACGGGTGTCTGAGACCATGCAGGGAAGGCCGCCTTGGCGGATGCAACGGCACGATCAAGCGCCTCGATGGCATCCAGCGGTGTGCTGTTGATGGTCTTGCCTGTTGCAGGGTCCGTGTTTGTCCTGGCCGAATCACCAGCCAGGGTTTCTAACTTGCCACCGATCAGGTGAGGGAGCGTGGTCATTCGTGGCCTCCTCGTCCCGGGATGTCTGAGCCGGGAGATACATAGTTTGGCTCGCACAGCTCAATTGGACAACTCGACACGGGTTCAAGGCCTGTCAACGGGGCCGCGGGGGGCCGCGGGGGGCTGCGGGGGGGCAGGGGAGGTTTCTTCCCAGGCGACACCGCCCTTGATGTCATACAGGCTCAGTTGAACCGACCCGTCGGCACGAGTGCCTGCTGCCATCCGGATAGCCTCACCATTGGAGGCACAGACCATGCTGGCTGAACCACCTGGATAGGTGCCGGCTACCAGTCGTCCTTGACCCAGGCGATCAGCGAGCGTCATGCTGGCTGTTCCACCAGGGAAGGTGCCGGCGAAGATGCGTGGAATTCCCTGGTCATCAAGATGTGCAAGCGTTGCGACCCCGGGTTCCTTGGTGCCGCCTTCAAGCACGATGCGTTCGCGACCCCGGTCATCAACGATGATCAGTTTTCGCAAGGAAAGTTCGGTGACAGGAAGATCCTGCATGCCTCCCAGCAAGGCCACCGCAACTCCTGCAAGCAAAGTGCCGATCAGTACCCTCTGGCGTCGAACAGTTCGTTCCAGTCGTTCCAGTCGATGTTCGGTGCTCATGCCTGCTGTCCTTCCAGGGTGATTTGTGGCCTGTTGATTGCCGGGATGATAGGTCGCGGAGGCCAATGAAGCCGCCTGCTCATCATTCAACGGGTATCCTGTTCATCCTTCCTGAAGGGGTGCACAATGTCGAAACCTGTTGACCGGCTCAAGGATGACAC
The DNA here is from genome assembly GCA_029242715.1 of Phycisphaerales bacterium. Taxonomy (GTDB): domain Bacteria; phylum Planctomycetota; class Phycisphaerae; order Phycisphaerales; family SM1A02; genus UBA1668. The sequence continues at coordinate 42,223 of JAQWTL010000033.1, read as the reverse complement.
GAGATTCGTTCGGATCACGTGGGTAGACAATGCGGGGATCATCCGTGGTGAAGCCTTGCGTCGAGATCATCTCGAGTCTGGATCGGACCAGGGCTTCTATGTTTCACAGAGTGCTCAGGGGCTGCCCGTCATGCGTGACAACATTGCCCCGGGCAGTGGATTCGGCCCGGCTGGTGGTGCCTGGCTGGTACCGGATTGGGAGTCCCTTCGAGATCTGCCCTTCGCTCCAGGCCTGGCTGCCGTGATGTGTCGATTCGTCGGGGTCGATGGTTCGCCCTGGTCATGCTGTCCACGCACATGTCTGGAACGAGCTCACCAGTCCCTTGAGTCGTTGGGATATCAGTTCCATGCCGCCTTTGAGAATGAGTTCTATCTGCTGCATCGAACCGAAAATGGATTCGAGCCCTTTGACCACAGTCACTACGCTTCGGCGATGGGTCTCAACAATGCCTGGCACATTCTGGACATGATGGCCGAGTCTCTTGAGGTCCAAGGTGTGCCGGTTCAGAATCTGATGTCCGAGTCGGGGCCAGGTCAATTTGAGATCGTCGTGGATCATCGCCCTGCGATGATGGCAGCGGATAACTTCATTGCCGTGCGTGAGACGGTTCATGCGGTTGCTCATGAACATGACCTCATCGCTTCCTTCATGCCGAAGATCTTTACTGACGTTGGTGGCAATGGATGTCATATGCACTTCAGCCTTTCGCGGGATGGCCAGAATGTCTTCCCCAATCCAGAGAGTGCTGAGGAACTTTCTCAGGAAGGCCGCTTCGCACTGGCAGGTGTTCTGAACCATCTGCCTGGACTGGCTGCCTTGACCACACCCTGCCTCAATTCCTACCGACGAATCACGCCTGGAACCTGGAGTGGGGCGTATCAGATCTGGGGCCATGACAACAAGGAAGCCCCGTTGCGTGTGCCTGCTGCGCGTGGTCAGGAAACGCCAACAAACATCGAACTCAAAGCCTTTGATGCCACGGCCAATCCATACATTGGCCTCGCGGGCGTGATGGCAGCAGCCCATCATGGCCTTGTTGAGAAGTTGGAACTGCCACCAGCAGTGGATGTGGATCCCTCCACGCTCCCGAAGGGTACGTGTGTTCCAATGCCTCGTGACATGGGCGAAGCCCTCATTGCCTTGCGGGTGGATGAAAAACTATGCGGAATGCTCGGCAAGGAACTGACGCAGGCCTACATGGCGGTCAAACAGGCTGAGTGGTCTGAGCTGGAGCACCAGTCTCATGAGGAAGTCACCGAACTTCTGCTTGAGTTATTCTGACATGTCCGGCGGCATCGGAATTCACTCAAATGCGAGCAGAGTTGCCTTGAAATGACGAACACTGAATCACAGGATCATTCCAAGCCTGACCATGAGATGCCCCCGATGGGTGAGGGATTGATGTCATGGGGTTTTGCAGGATTCTTCATCCTGCCGGTGATCCTGATCGTGCTTGTCTTCCTGGTGCCGCAATGTGCCGACGTACAGGACGGTGCGACTTTTCCTGAAAATCAAACGGATACAGTACAACCCACACCAAGTGAGGAGAACTGAATGAAGATCTCGACCATCATCCTGGCCTGCATGGTGCTTCCTTGTCTGGGCTGGCACGAGGGGCATGAACCACCTGCGGACACGGTTCCTCCCGAGATCAAGCAGACGCAACCTGCAGAGCAGGCCCTGAAGATCGCGGATCCTGTCGAAGTTGGTGGGGCGGTCTACACAGTTGTTCCCAACTGGGGACGAGAAGGTGTGGAACTTCCCATCGGCAACACCCACGGCGGAATTCTGGTCGATCCGGAAGGTCATGTCTACTACAACACGGATACGGCACGCTCGATCATGGTGCATACGCCAGATGGTTCATTTGTCCGTTCCATGGCGGATCGCTATCCGGGTATCCATGACATGCTGATCAACATCGAGGATGGTGTTCCCTATATCTACGCCGCCCATCTGCATGGCAAACAGGTACTCAAGCTCCGGATGGATGGAACACTGGTCTGGGCCCTCGGGGTCCCGATGGAATCAGGCAAGTACGACGGCAATCCCGGCAGCTTCAACCCTACGGCTGTAGCGGTCTCGCCGGATGGACGTGTATATGTTGCGGATGGATACGGGCAGCAGTGGGTTCACATCTTCGGGCCTGACTTGACGTACCAGTCGAGCTTTGGTGGTCGTGGCAATGGGCCGGGTCAATTTCAGACTTGCCATGGAATGATTGTTGATGATCGTGGCAAGGAACCCATGCTGATCATCTGTGATCGAGAGAATCGACGACTCCAACGTTTCGATCTGGCTGGCAATCATGTGGATACGCCCGTGACCGATTTGCGTCGTCCTTGCGCCTTGAGCTTGTATGAGGGATCGCCCGGTCTTGCAGATGATCGTATTGCGATTGCTGAGCTGGAGGGGCGGGTCACGCTTCTGGATGGAGACATGAAGGTGCTTGGTCACCTTGGAGACAATCCTGATCGTGCACAGTGGGCGAATAATCCTGTGCCACGTGATCAGTGGATCGAAGGTGTCTTTACGGCGCCGCATGGCGTCTGCTTCGATGCCGACGGCAATGTCTATGTCATGGACTGGAATTCAAGCGGCCGCATGACTCGCATGAACGCCACGCTACGTTGAGAGGCCATCGTGCATTTCACGGACGGCCTGTCGGCAGCACCGCATGCTGCTGATGCCAAGGGCTTCACGTGAACGTTGGCCATCAAAATGGAAGCATCGTCGAGTGAGCTTCACACCTGTGACGGTCGCCATGGGGATACGACCTTTCTTGCTCATGCGACACATGGCTTCCTCGAAGTAGGCGAAGCTGAGCGCGACGGAATAGGGGATCCGGGCTCGTGGTGGCTTGCGATCAAAGAGTTCAGCAAGGTATTGCATGAATTCACGAATCGTCCAGTTCTCGTTGACCAACAGATAGGCCTGGCCGATTTCGCCGCGTTGGGCTGCCAGCAGTGTTCCCTCGGCGACGTCGCGGACATCAACGAGGTTGAGTTGTCCGGGCATCCAGCCTTTGACGCGACCTTCCTTGAAGTCGCGCATCATCCGAGTCAGTGGCCCGCCATGATGATCACCGGGACCGACTGGAACACTTGGTCGAACGATGACAACGGGTTGTCCAGCATCAGCAGCTTGAAAGGCCGCTTGTTCGGCCAGCCACTTGCTGCGGCAATACGGGCCGATCATGTCCGAGAGTGTTGTCTGTACGGATTCTGAAATGACCTCGGTGTGCTTGCGTGGAGTCAGGATCGATTCGGTGGAGACGTAGACGGTCCGCTCAACACCTTCATTGGCAGCAGCTTCAAGAACTCTTCGTGTGCCCTGATGATTCACTGTTTCAAAGTCATCGGGGTTGCGTGCCCAGAGATTGGGATTGGCAGCCAGGTGCAGGACGACCTGACATCCCTCGACGGCTTGCTTCATGGTCGCTGGATCGCGAATATCACCAGTCATGAATTGTGCATCAGAGGCATTGACATGTTCTGGCTTGGTCAGATCCAGAATGCGAACCTGATTGCCTTGCGCCTGGAGCATCCGGACCACATGAGCGCCGATATATCCGGATCCGCCCGTGACCAGGACCTGCTTGTCATGGAGTTCCAGGGTCATGCGATCAATTCATCCAGGTAGCTCATTGCCGGTGTCACATGTTCGTCAGCCATTCGTGTGACCAGTTTGCAGGCAGCCTGGTTGATCGGGCAGGGGCTGCCGTTGGCAAGTCGTACAAGATGGCCGTTGAAGTTGTCGACTTCCGTTCGTCCGCTCTCGATGTCGCCGGACATGGAGCAGTAGGTGCCACGCAGGCTCCTGGAGAAAGGGCCAGCCATGAGTGTTCCCAACAGGGGGGTTCGCAGGATCTTGTTGACGGTGTCGGGATGGAACGGGCCGACGGTGCCCAGGGTTGTTCCTGATTGCTTGAGGATCGCGTAGTTCTCACGAAGAAACCGGAAGAACAGTTTGCGGGCCGGTGCATGGGTCAGCAATTGGCCATTATCCATGCCGGTGATGGCGGCCAGAGGGCTGATCGCGGCGTTGTACATCAACTTGGTGTGCTTGAAGGGCAGGATGTCATCGACACGCTGGACGGTGAAGCAGCCATTTGCTTCGAGAACATCTGCCAGGTTTGACAGTTCATCGGTCAGGGGCGTGTTGCCGCCACTGCTGCCGATATGAAGATCTCCATCGCGTGTGATGCGAGTGTGGGGTCGATCCTGATCACATTCTGAAACGAAGGAAGCGATTCCTTCATAGGTGCAGCGTTCCTGGAGCTGTGGATCGAAGCCGTTCTGTACCGGAATGATCGTGGTCTGCGATCCCAGTTTGGCCAGAACGACGCTGTTATCGAAGCACTTGGTGCACAGGATCACCAGGTCATCATCGCCAGGTTGCCAGGCATCGAACGTGATGAAAGCAGCTGCTTGGGCACCTTGCCCATCGATCGTGATGCCATGTTCCGTTCCGGCCTGCACCTTGGTCGGGTTGGCGTCCACCATGGTCACATCGACTCCGCCGGTTGTCAGGGCGTGGCCAATGGCACAACCAATGCCGCCGGCACCGACGATGGTCACGGGATTTGATTGGGCGGATGTCATCGGGGTGGGTCCTGTTCGGGAACGGCACAGGATACCGCCGGGGAGGTGATCCATCTCCCAATGAGAGGCCATGCAGGCCTGACTGCTCTCCCGTCGCCTCTTCGTGAATTCCCATAGAATTCCCGGACTATCCCAGCGTGTGTAGCTCAATTGGATAGAGCATCGGTCTTCGAAACCGAGGGTTGCAGGTTCGAGTCCTGCCATGCGCGTTGAACACGAACGTTCCCAGGAGTCCCGGACATGGCTGACGGTTGGATGGCTGGTAAGAAGGGGCTGATTGTTGGCATTGCCAACGAACGGTCCTATGCATGGTTCATTGCCCAATCGATCCTGCGTGAAGGTGGCGAATGCCTCTTCACGCATCTGCCCGGTGACAAGATGGCTCGTCGATGCGGCAAGGCCATTGAATCGCTGGGAGTCGAGAATCCCTGGATGATGCCAATGGATGCGTCTGACGATGCGTCCATGGACGAGGCCTTCGAGAAGATCGCGGCCGATCACGGTCAGATCGATTTCGTGGTGCACTCCATCGCCTATGCCGACAAGGACTGGCTTCAGAAGGGCAAGTTCACCGCCACACCCCGCGAGGTGTACACCACCGCGATGGACATCTCAGCCTGGACTCTGGTGGGAATGGCCAATCGTGCAGCGCCTCTCATGACGGAAGGCGGCTCGATGATCTCCATGTCCTACTACGGCGCGGAGAAGGCGGTCCCTGGTTACAACGTCATGGGTGTGGCCAAGAGTGCCCTGGAATCATCCACGCGATACCTGGCGGCCGAGCTTGGTGAGAAGAACATCCGCGTGAACTCGATCTCCGGTGGTCCGCTGCGAACCATGTCCGCGATGGCGGTGGGCGGCTTCGGCGAGATTCTCGACTGGGTGGAGAAGAAGGCGCCGCTCCACAAGAACATCGAAGGCGAGCACGTCGGCGATACGGCCGCGTTCCTGCTGAGCGAGCGGGGCGGCGGCATCACCGGCCAGGTGATCTACGTCGACGCGGGCTATTCCTGCATCGGGCTGTAGAACTCGAAGCGAACAACAGAACCTCAAGAACAACACCCCCGTGAAGACGGGGGTGTTGTTGTATTCAATCTAATGGAGGGTTGCTATGGGCACTCACCCCAGGCGTCGATGATGATCAGGATGTCGGCGACATCGACGGTGCCATCATCATTGACGTCGGCATTCGTATTTCCACTGCCCCATGCACCTACCGCTGCAAGGATATCGTCTACTCCCACATGGCCATCGCCATCGATGTCGGGGCATGGAAGGCAGTTGTCTGAACAGGGCGTATTATCGCCGAGGTATGTGCCGTCAGCTGATAAGCATGATGATTCGTGAGCTGGGATGCAAATCCCGGAGATACAACATGCACCAACAGTTCCGGATTCAGTGTCATATGAGGTGACATTATTTTCTGTGTTTAAAGTGAAGCCAACTCGCGTACCACCATGATCGAGACCAACCAGGCGAGCGTCGAGATCCCGGTTCAATAGGACGGGCTCTCTATGAACAAGTCCGGTCCCATCTGATGTATAGAACCACGAGATGTTTGTCCCGCGCGAATAGACGTCAAGAAAGAAAAGAGCTTGGTTAATAGGATCTAATCTGCCAGCATCAAATCGAACCATTCCCAGTTCAATCGTACGTTCGCTTTTAGCAAACCACTGATTGGCGATGGATGCAAAGAACTCCTGTGGCGCATTGAAAAAGAATCCATCTCCACCATCCCAGCTGCGCAGGTAGTTCATGGTGTCCTTGCCTGCGTCAGCAATGAGTTGTGCAAGGCGGTTGCTGTAGTTAGCGATGTTGTGGTGAGCCATTGCATCGACAACATGGTTCACTTCATGTGAAACCACGGCCATAAATCCATCACCTGGATAAGCTTCAACGTCATTTGGAAACGGGTTCTCGACATATTCCCCGACATCCCAACTGAACACATTGACCCCAGTGCCGCCTCGCGGCCCCTGAAGTGTGAGTGCTGTCGGTTGTACGCCCAAATAATCAATGGCGGACATCCCGTCAAGTTTAAGCAGGCCACTAGGTATGAGATCCATGACATCATGAATGAGTTGCATCTGGGGCTCATCCATACGATCGTTTTCGTTCAGCATTAGTCCGTGCTTTTCAAACAGTGAAAGTCGAGTGCCTTCTAGATTGCCGAGGCTAGAAATTTTTGCGACTCTTTCTGGAGTGAGTTCAAGACTATGCCGCCACGAGACCCATGCACGTTCTCTTACCCATGCTGAGATTGGGAGTTGGGATTGATCAAATGAAAATCCGCGGGCGTAATAGTCGGGCCACATCTCAACCAATGATGTATAACCATTGAATGCCAATTCTCGATCTGGATGGTTGATTGGGAAGTTTATGCATGGAATAGCCATGCAAGCGTGCGAATGGACAAACCGGTTTCTGGCGACATCACTTGTTTCGAGAATTTCTGGCAGATCAGATCCCAGGGACTTGTGGGCCTGGATGATCCGTGTAAGGGCATCAGCGGTGCTGATGGAGTCGAGGTCCGGATAGAAAGTGTGCAGGAGCATCCCGGTGTCATGCTGATCTGTTGGATCGTATATGTATCCATCCAGCCACCGGGCGCCGAATCGGCTTCCAAGTTGCATCATCGGAAAATCTTCCATTGTTTGATCCGGATGGTATGAAACCCATGACCAACCAAGTCCAATCATCAACAGGCTGCCACCACCTTTTACCCAGGTTTCAATAGCGTCAATTTCATCCTGGCTTATGGTTCCCCATGCTATTGAGACAATAAGTGCATTGAATGGTTGCAATGAGTCCAATGTAATAGGGGCAGGGAGAGGATTGGTGTTGATGCCAATTGAATCAGCAACAGCAGCCAGGTTAATTGCAGCGTTATTCCATTCCCCATGGCCGGTCGTATAGGCAATATCAGTTCCATTTCCAGAGGTCATCCACAAGAGCAGATTTTCATCAAGGCGATGGTTGTCAAATTCATCGTACTCCTCGATGTTGCCGCCGCCATATACCCCGGCTCCTGCGACAACTCGACCTGCCCCGAACTGACGGGCCATTGCAACAGCAGAGGGGATCTGCGAGTCTTCATCGCCTCCGACTACTGGGACCCAGTCATCGCCTTCTGGATACACCGGTCCGCTTGTCCAGCCAACGCCTACTTCTGACACTCCTTCAACCAGTGCCTCGAAGTCACTGGCGTAAGCCTGAGACATCAGCTGCGTAGTTCCAAGCAAGCAAGCATTGAATAATCCGAATTGAATGGTCTTCATGGCCGACTGCTCCTATTGACGACCCAGGGCCGCCGAGGACCCATTAGAGCGTAATACGTCAATAGTTCAACAGTGAACGAACAACAACCCCGTGAAGACGGGGGTGCTGTGGTTTAGTGGGCTGTGTGTGAGGGGGATGTGTGGGGTGTGTCTGGGGGGGGGTTACGGACAATCGCCCCAGGCGTTGATCAGGAACAGCACATCATTCACATCCGTGTCACCATCACCATCGCAGTCGCCGGCATCGTTCTGCCCGAAGGCGGCCAGCAGTGCGAGCAGATCATTCACATTGATGTTGCCGTCACCATTAAGGTCGCCATCGCAGGTCTGGCATGGATCCGGACTGCAGTATTCACCTGGTAAGAACGTGCCCTCTGAGACCAGGCAGAGGAAGTCGGGCATGTAGCTGCAGCCATCATCAAGGCAACAGGCGCCATAGACGTTCACCGCACATGTGGGATGGCACTCGGTGGAGTCGTCCCCGTAATACAGCCCATTCATCTGGTCGCACTCGAGTTCCGTCACATCCGTTTCGCAGTTGATGTCATTGACACAGCAGGCGCCTCGAGGACTGGCCACACATTCCGGGACATCCGTGAATTCATCACAGGGCCCATACCAGAAGGTCCCACCAGAGAGTTCGCACTCGTCTTCCTCCACGAGTTCCAGGCAGTACTCGCCGAAGCAGCAGGCGCCGAACAGGATGATGCACCATGGCGCATCCTCGTTGCAGGTAGAGTCGATGCCGAAGAACTCACCGCCCATCGATGAACACTCGTCCTGGGAGATCAAGTCGTAGCAGATCTCGTACTCCACACAGCAGGCGCCGAGATCATCCCGGCAGTAGCTGCCTTCGTTCTCGCACATGGAGAGTTCGCCCAGGAACACGCCGCCAGCGGACTCACAGTCCTGTTGACTCCAGAAGTCCTCGCATTCGATGTCCATGAAACAGCACGCGCCACTCTGGCAACTGTTCGTCTTGCAACTGGTGCCATCACCCAGCCAGATACCTTGAAGGGCTGTCTCGCAGATCACTTGGCCATCGAAGGGAACATCGACGGGTAAATCGATGCAACTGTCATCAGGCAGGCAGCAGGCACCATATTCGCCAGCCGTTGCACCGGTCGTCAGCAACAAGGTGATCATCACGATGGTTGAAGCAATCAATCGCGACACAGTCTTCTCTCTCCTGGCCAGTTGCCTGGCCATCATCCAGTAGACAATCACTTGCTGAACAGATCAACCAGAACCCGATTGAATCGGTTGTATTCTCGATTGTTCACGCACTCACAGGTGCTTGAGACTCGGATCAGCCGTTGAGTGCCCCCGGGACTTCAAGGCCCGGAAATCGCCAGGGGCGGGTCGATCCCAGGTCGGCAATGGGAACAAGATGTTCCCGAACACATTCGACCAGTTCAATGAGGCCTTCGCCAGTAACAGAGGACACGCAGACATCTGCATCCTGGCACAGACCGAGATCGCACCGTAGCGACAGGAGCAAGTCCGGCTGCCGTTCGAGCGTGTGCCATTTGGATCCCATGTCACGGGTCGATATGAGCATGTCGGCTTCTGTGATCAATCGATCTGAACGTTCAATCGCGTCACGCTCGATCTGGTCACCGGTGTCTCTTTGTCCAGGTGTGTCGTGCCAACGGACAGTCAGTCCACCGAGTTCAACGAGTCCGGAAACATAGTCGCGTGTGGTTCCGGGTTGATCCACGGCGATGGCGACATCGCGGCCAGCGAGTGTATTGAGCAGTGAGCTCTTTCCGATGTTGGCTGGACCGCAGATCACGACATTGGGTGGCTCGATGAGTCGGTTCAACCGTTTCGAGCGTGATTCGTCCTGCTCTGTCCACTTGACACAATCTGCCCATCGCTCCGATTGCTGCAACAGAAGGTCAATGGCCAGAGGGCTGGCCGCCTGTGTCATGACTTGCATCGCGCTGGCTTCAATCAGATCCCGGGCTTCTGGAAAGAGTTCAGCAGGAGTCATCGAGGTATCCAGGCTGGCACCGGAGCGGGTGATGGCCTCCAGTAGTCGTTGGCGAATTCGAATGCCGCCATGCGGCATGACTTGTGCCGTATCCGCGGCGGGAATCGAAACCAGGCCTCGATCAATTCCAGCCAGATCACACAGGCGAATCTCTCCAACAGTCCATTGGGATCGACCGGTTATGGACTGGAGTACCGGGTCGATATCACCATGCAATTGCAGGATGGAAACGGCGCCTGGGGCAGGCGGCGTCAAGGCGGCAACGCGACAGGGGGTCTTTGTCACGGGTTGTTCAACTTGATGAGGCGTCGTCACTGGCATCGGGCGTTTCGCCAGCCAGGGCATTTCGTGCACAGGCAGCAATTCCAATCAGAGTCAGATTGGGAACGACGCGGTCGATCAGTTCGTCGTCGCCGAAGATCGTCTCGGCATCACCGCCTGTTGCAATCACCATCGGGTAGGCGCCGTACTCACCGGCATACTGCTCGACGAGTCGCCAGACAAGCCCGCGAATTCCAGCGAACACTCCGAGGATCATTGCTTCTGCAGTTGATTTTCCAAAGGCACCGCTTTGCGGGCTGCAGAATTCGACTTCAGGAAGGGCATCGGTGTACTCGTGCATCGCTCGTAACTGCATGGAGGCACCTGGTGCAATCGCGCCACCGTGGAAGGTGCCTTCACCATCAACGAAGTCGACAGTCACGGCCGTGCCGCTGTCCACGATGATGCAGGCTTGCTTCACGGATTCCCAGGCCGCCAGTGCGTTCAGCAGGCGATCTGTTCCTGTGATGGTTTCTGGATCGAGACGGACCATCATCGGGATGGGGATATCGTTGCCGATGCGGTAGACCTCTTCTGAAAGTTGGCCCGTGATTGCGGACGCCAGCCTCAAGGCAACCGGTTCATTGACATCGGCCATCAGGATCGAGCCAGAACTTTCCTGAGTTCTTCGGCCCCAGAGATCCACGACTCGGCTCACCGCACCTGCCAGATCATCATTGGCAAAGCTGCTTGGCGCACCACAGGCCTCGCCTTCGACAGAGGCAATGTGCGTCCGGGTGTTGCCGACGCTGATGACGACGAGATAGGAATCTGAAGCCATGAGACACAGTGTAGGGCAGCCTCGTGGTTGGAGGGGTATCCTTTCCCGATGAACGAATCGCAGACAGGCCGAATCCTCGATGGCAGGGCCATCGCTGCGGAGGTGAGAGAATCGCTCTCGCTGCGTACTGCAGCCCTGAGTGCATCAGGTCGGCATGCCAGCCTGGATGCCTTGATTGTCGGTGCCAACCAATCAGGCAGCGTCTACGCCTCGAATCAGGCCCGGATGTGTGCCGAAGTGGGAATTGACTATCGACTGCACGAGTTGCCCGGCAATGCCACACAGGCTGACATTCTGTCTCTCATAGACAGGTTGAATGCGGATGATGCGGTTGCGGCGATCATGATGCACCTTCCCCTTCCGGGTGGTGTCGACACGGAACTGGTGCAGTCACGCATTGATTCGAGCAAGGATGTGGAGGGGGTCAATCCCGCCAATATCGGCAACGTTCTCTATGGGCGACGCAGCCTAGTTCCCTGTACGGCCCTTGCAACGATGACGCTCATTGAATCCACCGGCATCGACCTGCCCGGCAAACTGGTGGTCTGCATCGGTGCCAGCAACATCGTCGGCAAGCCAGTGGCGGTACTGCTCATGAGGGCCGAAGCAACCGTCATCTCGACCAATATCCATACACCTGACATCAAGGCGCATTGCCGTGCTGCAGATGTGATCATTTCCGCCGTGGGCAAACCTGGGCTCGTGCAGGCAGACATGGTCCAACCCGGAGCCATCGTCATCGACGTAGGCATCACGCGTGTGATGGACCCAGAGACCGGTCGCAAGAAAACTGTTGGGGATGTCGACTTCGAGGCTGTTCAGGAAGTAGCTGGCTGGTTATCACCGGTACCAGGCGGGGTCGGTCCGGTGACAGTTGCCATGTTGCTGCGCAACACGGTTGATGCCGCCGAGCGGATGCTTTAATCCAGTTGATGAGCAGATTGTCTACTCAGCTGCCAAAGAGTCTTTGACTTGCTTCGTCATAACGTGCCAGCGAATTGGTGATGACATCCTCTGGAAGGCCAGGTCCCGGAGGGGTCTTGTCCCATTCGCCCCGGTCACAGATGTCCTGCAGCCAGTTTCGGATGTACTGCTTGTCGAAAGATTCCTGGTCGCGGCCCGGCTCATAGTTTTCAGCGGGCCAATAGCGACTGGAGTCGGGCGTCAGGATCTCGTCCACAAGGAGCAGTTCATCTGTTGGCTGGCCGGATTCGTCCAGCGCGAAGCCGAACTCGAATTTCGTATCCGCCAGAATCAGGCCTCGTGGGCGAGCGTATTCGACGGCACGGTTGTAGATTTCAAGTGAAACATCCCGGAGTCGAGTCATCACATCAGTGCCGGCGATTCCGCAGGCCGTCTCGAAATCAATGTTTTCATCATGGCCTTCGGTGGCCTTGGTAGCGGGGGTAAAGATCGGCTCGGGAAGCTGGTCGCACTGCTGAAGGCCTTCTGGCAGCTTGATGCCGCAAACGGTGCCATCCTGCAGATATTCCTTCCATCCGCTTCCAGTGATGTATCCACGAACAACGCATTCAATTGGAACGACCTGAGCGGCACGTCCCAGCATCATGCGGCCTTCCACACTGGGCCTATGGGATTCATTCAGACCTGGTACATCATCTGGCGTGGTGGAAAGGAGATGGTCGGAAATGATGTTCTGTTCACGGATCCAGGAGAACCATTCCGTGCTGATACGGGTCAGGGCTTTGCCCTTGCCAGGAATGGGCGTCGGCAGAACGACATCAAAGGCACTGATGCGGTCGCTGGCCACGATCAGGAGCGATGGGGGGTGACCGGGTGTTGCGGGAACGTCATAGATATCTCGAACCTTGCCCTGGCGGCGGCCTGGGAGGGGGAGATCAGTGTCATATACGGCTGCTGATGTGGTCATGCTCATCATCGGGTCCTTCCGATGGGGGTGTAATTGGAAGTTGTCTGAGTGAGAGCGAAGTGTAGCAGGATCAGGGCCTCTGGCCACGGTCCGGCTATCATGGTGAACCGTGTTCGTGCGGCTATTGGTTGTTATTCAGCTTCAATAAACAGGTTTTCCCCAGCGATGCTCCAGTTCGCCGTTTTCGACGACTCGGGACCTGCCTCCGATTGGCCGTTGCATAATGCGCGGTTGCTCGACAGGGACGATGTCGTTGTGCCCGGGGAGATCGAGTTCGCCGATGGCCTGATCACTTGCAACCGTCGCGGTGTTCGGCCAACAGCCTTATCGCTCTTGCATGATGCGGGCCCGTCCGGTCATCTGGCCTTGCAGACCTGCTTGCTTCCACATCGGGAAGCGCCATATATCCTGAATGTGGAACTGGCGCGTCACCGCATCGCCATTTTCCTGGCCCAGGCCGAAGCATGGCAGATGCATCTCAGTGCAGAGCATCCATCCATGGCCATGGTGGAGAAGGCTCGGCACATCTTTACGCGGGCCATGGTGACACGAGATCCTCAGCAGGCCTCGGCCTTTGGTCGTGAAGCATTGGAGCTGGCGATGGAGGCTTCCGAGCATCTGGCGTTGGCCCATGCTGAGATTCTGCTGCACAGGCGATTTGAAGAGCGGCCTGCTTCACGGGCTACTTTCGGTACATCAATCTGGCCTCAGCGTGATGGGAAGGCTCTGCGGGACTTCGTCAGTCAACAGTTTGCACTGGTGCGCATTCCCATGGAATGGGGCTTGATCTGTCCAAAGGAAGGGGTCTACGACTGGTCTTCCGTGGATCGATGGATGGAGTGGGCGATCGAGGCAAAGCGCATGGTGATTGCAGGACCTTTGCTCAACTTTGCGCCTGGTCAGATGCCTGCCTGGCTGGATCCATGTCGAAAGGACTTCGGTAGCCTGTGCGATCGAGCCTACGACCATGTACAGGCTGTCGTACAGCGGTATGGCGACAATATCGGGATGTACAGCATCATCTCGGGGGTCAATACGAATCTTGATTATCAGCTCACACTGAAGCAGATGAGCGACCTGGTTCGCACTTTGGCATTGGTCATTCGTCAGGGGCACCGTGGTCGCCGTGTCATGGTGGAACTCTCGCATCTCTGGGGTGAATACCTGGCCGACGCCCGGGAAGGCGTACCACCGATTGTCTTCATCGAGCAGTTGTTGCAGGCGGGGATCAGGCTTGATGCCATCGGCTTGAGGATGTTGTTCGGTGACTCTCGCAGTGGCTTGGTGACACGTGATCTCCTTGAGATCAGTCGTCACGTCGATCGCTTCCTCCATCTTGAGCCCAAGCTCATCATTTCAGGGTTGGGCGTTCCGGATGACGTCTGCGATCCCGCGGCCGGGTGGTGGCACAGCCCATGGTCGAGGGAATGCCAAAGCCGATGGGGAGGTCAGATCATTCCTCTGCTCCTGTCCAAGCCATTTGTAGAGGCGGTCGTCTGGAGCGATCTCTACGATCATGAACAGACACTTCCAACGGGTTCGGGTCTGTTGACAGATGGTGGTCAGCCCAAGCCCGTGTTGAAGAAGATGGCCAGTCTGCGCCAGCGGCTCATGCGTCCACTTGGCAAAGTGGTCATGCCTGCCAAGACAGACTCGTGACTGGCATCGGCACCAACAGATTGATCGGCATGCTGTTTCTGTCCATCGGATTGCTGGGCTTGTTGGCGGGTACGGCTCGAGTGCCGGTGCCGGAGGCGGGGCCTGGTTTCTCCAAGGGTTGGCAGCTTGACCTTGGTCGCACGGAGGTGGCAGAGCTCCAGTTGCTGCCGGGTATCGGTCCTGTCCTTGCACGTCGCATAGTCATGGGACGAACCCAGGGGCGCATCAATGGTGATCTTGAGGGCTTGATTGCCATCAAGGGCATCGGACCGCGTACTATCGAGAGGTTGCGTCCCCTGATAGCAGGTGGCGTTTGTTCAGAGCCTGGCTTGTTCACGAGCGCTGATTGAATTCAATGAGCACGACGGGCGGGAAGATCGACAGGCGTGACATGCTGTTGCGCCATGAATGCGTGGTGGGCCTGCTCAAGGCACTCCGCGGCGGGGGATGGCTGCGCGCCGAGGGCCGTGCAGGCTCCAGCACCATGGCATTGGCGGCTTGCATGGCCGGAAACAACGGTTCTGGAGACGGTCCGGTGCTCCTTGTACGAGCCCATCTCGATGAGGCTGACGAAGCCATCGAGGAGTTGCGAGATCTGGGTATTGCGGCAGCTCGTTTTCCAGCGATGGAACTGCTGCCTGGCGAATCTGGCATCCGGCTTGACCTGTTGTCTGATCGCCTCACGCTCGTGAGGCAACTTGGTGAGCAGGAACCACCGCAAGTAGTGGTCGCGCCCATCACCGCACTGATGCAGGCCGTGCCGATGCGTGATGGCATGGATCGGATCCACCGTGTTGTTCGACAGGGTGATTCTGTCGACCCGGAATCACTGGTTACGTGGATGGTGGATGCGGGTTACGCGAGAGTGAAGACGGTTGATGCAGTTGGTGAATTTGCTGTGCGCGGAGACATCATCGATATCTATCCAGGAGCAGGTGGGCCAGCTCGACTGGATTTCTTTGGTGATGTAGTGGAATCCATTCATGAGATCGATCTGGCAACCATGGGTTCTGATCGTCGATTGGATCGTGTGGACCTAGTCGGTGCTGGCGAGCAGTTCGACTTGCTCAGTAAGGAACAGGGGCCTGATTCCAATTCCCTGGTTTCCATGCTGGATGCCAACTGGCGGATCATGCTGGACGACTGGGCGGAAATCTCCGAGCAGGCTCGAAGTTATGTGGAGCGTGTCAGTGATGACACGGGTGTATTTGGCCTGGAAGATCTTCAGAAACAGATGCTTGAAATCGCAGGGTCAGTTCTGGCTGTCGAAGCGGTTGCTTCTGGTGGGGACCCATCGGACTTGATTCGATTGCCAGTTGATGCACTTCCGGTTTTCGCTGATCAGGCAGGCGAGGCGATGGTTGAATTGGGGCAATTGACGACATCGACGCAGGTCTCCGTATGGCTGAACAACGACGGTGATCGCCAGCGGTTTGAAGAACTGCTCACCGAGCATGTCCAGGATGAATCCATCCGGGATGCCATCCAGCGTGTTCCCGGTTATCTGCATCGTGGATTTACCTGGGATGGCAAGGAAGCCTGGGTTCCCTATCACGAGTTGATTCATCGGTATCAGGTAAGGCGACGCGTTCATCGAAAAGATGGTGTCCGCGCTGTAGATGCGTTCGTTGACATGCAGGCGGGTGATTTCGCCGTTCACCGTGAACATGGCATAGCCAGTTTTCTGGGCTTGCAGTTGATGGGTCGTGAACAGGGCGAGTTGTTTCAGGAGGAATTCCTGGTCCTGGAATTCGCCAAGAATGCTCGGCTCTATGTCCCAGCAAGCGAGATAGAGCTTGTTCAACGTTATGTCGGTGGGTTCCATGGCAAGCCGGATCGATCCATTCTCGGCGGCAAGCGATGGCAAAGGCAGAAGATCCAGGCGGGGGAATCCGTACGGGATCTGGCACACCGGATGTTGCAGTTGCAGGCCGTCCGGGCGGGACGACAAGGGTTGGCCTGTAGTGCAGATGGTGAGTGGCAGCATGAATTCGAGGCGGCGTTTCCCTGGGAGGAAACACCAGACCAGCTCGCAGCCATCCAGGCTGTCAAGGGAGATCTGGAGGCGGCTGGCCCCATGGATCGTCTGATCTGTGGGGATGTGGGATTCGGCAAGACCGAGGTGGCTATCCGCGCGGCTTTCAAGGTCGTGCAGGAAGGTCGACAGGTCGCGGTCCTGGTTCCGACGACGGTGCTCGCGGAGCAGCACGGTCGTACATTTGCAACTCGCTTTGCCGGGTATCCGATTTCAGTTGAATCATTGAGTCGCTTCCGCAGCCGCCCTCAGCAGCAGGCAATTCTGGAGGGGCTCTCTGCAGGTGATGTGGATGTCGTCATTGGAACACATCGGTTGCTCAGCCAGGACGTCAAGTTCGCCAACCTTGGCCTGGTGATCATTGATGAGGAACAGCGATTCGGTGTTGATCACAAGCAGCGACTGGTTGGCCTTCGGGCAACGGTGGATGTCCTGACCATGACAGCGACGCCGATTCCCAGGACTCTGCACATGTCGATGCTTGGTCTTCGCGATATTTCCTCGTTGACTACGGCGCCCCAGGATCGAAGAGCGGTCGTCACCGAGGTGATCTCATGGGATGCCCGGAGATTGCGTGATGCCCTGCGACGTGAACTGGCTCGCGAAGGCCAGGCCTTTGTGGTGCATAACCGTGTCAGTGATCTTCAAGAAGTTGCTGATGAGATCAGGAAGCTGGTGCCAGATGCCAGAATCCTGACAGGTCACGGACAGATGAAGCCAGCGGAACTCGAGGCGGTGATGCTTGCCTTCATGCGTCATGAGGCGGACATTCTGGTCTCAACGACCATCATTGAATCCGGTATCGATATTCCCAATGCCAACACCATGATCATCAACGAGGCGGATCGATTCGGCCTCTCGGATCTGCACCAGCTGCGTGGTCGAGTCGGAAGATTCAAGCATCGGGCCTATTGCTATCTGCTGTTACCCATGACTCGGACCGTCAATCCTGATGCCAGGAAAAGATTGCGTGCCATCGAGAACTTCTCAATGTTGGGGGCGGGTTTCAGGATTGCAATGCAGGACCTGGAGATCCGTGGAACAGGCAATCTGCTTGGACCGGAACAATCCGGTCACATCGCCGCTGTCGGATACGAGATGTACTGCCAGTTGCTGGAGCGTGCTGTTCGAGAGTTGAAGGATGAGCCGGTCATCGATGTTGATCGAACCAATGTAGATCTTGGTCTGCGTGGTTACCTGCCCTCTGCTTACATTCCAAGTGAATCCAGGCGTATGGATATCTACCGTCGAGTTGCCCGCGCAGAGAGCACGGATGAACTTGATGATGTCGAGCAGATCGTGACCAGTGCCTATGGCGCCTTGCCCCCTCCGGCAGATCGCCTCTGGGACCTGGCCAGGATACGGGTGCTTGCTGCGCGGGCGGGAATGCTTGGAATCCGCCGAAAGGAACAGGACATCATCTGCCGGACCATGGATGCTCCGGCCCTGGAACGTCGGCTGAATGGGGTACCGGGCACACTCCGACTGGTCGGTCGACCCGATGCAGAAGGGATCTGCGAGATCTACTGGAGGCCAACGCCCCAGACCCTCAAAGATGCCAATCTTGCCACACTCAGGGCTGTCTTGAGATCGAGGCTTGATTCCTGAGGCCCCAGGCTGTTTTCACGGGCTTCCTGATCGGGTGATTGGGTTTTAAGAGGGCTGAAAATGGTGCTTAGAAAACTCATTGGTTCCCAAATGCCGCTTCCGCGGGGCTCCTTGGCCTGTTTGGGATCACCAATCACGTCAGGTTGAGCTATCTGGCCGATCACACCCGTTTTACCCCTCTCAGGGGAGCTCAAGGCCCTCCCCAAGGCCTGGCCCTGAAAACTGTTTCTTATTCAAATCCAACTGCTTTCTGGGCCATTGGATCGTTGAAATATCGGCGATGTGCCTTAGTATGACAGCGGAAAGAGACCCGGCCGGACGTTTTTGAGAAGGGCGTCCGATTGGAAAAACAGGAAAGAGAAACAAGTCAGTCCTCATTAATGGACTGAGAGGGAGAGAGAAATGAAAACTATTGCAATGCTCAGTGCAGTTTCTGTGTTGGCGGCAACTTCAGTCGCATCAGCCGGACTCAGCTACAGCAGTTCATTCAACTGGGACGATGGCGGTACCGTCATGGGTTCCTATGGTGCAAATGTCACCTTCGCGAATGTTGCCGACCCAGTCAGTGGTGGCAGTGATCGCGCTCTACAGCTCACGGAAGCTCCTCTGAGTGGCACGCCTCAGGGTTATGTCAGTTGGATCACCGGCCTGGAAGAGGGAGACACCGTTGATGTTTCCATGTGGGGACTTGGTGATGGCAGCCTTACTGGCAAGATTCGTCTGTGGGCTCACTACACCACCTCTGACATCTCCAGCTATGGCGGTTCAGCAAGTGGTCCCAGCGACTACAGCACTTCAACTACCGAATGGGTTGAACTCTCGAACACATGGACCTTCGACTCTGATGGCGGTAATCGCACTGGCCTCGTGATCGAGGCAAGGCTCTACGCCTACGCCGGCAACGAAGATCCCTCCGGCTGGGTTGATGACATTTCCGTTTCAGTCATGTCCGGTTCAGATGATGTGAACATCATGTTCCCCGCAGTGCCTGCACCTGGTGCACTGGCACTTCTGGGTCTTGCAGGTCTCGCTGGCCGCAAGCGTCGTCGCAACTGATCCTTGCTTATTCTTGTTTTCCTGGCAAGGCCGTGGCATCTGCCACGGCCTTGTTCTTTGCGCTCCTGAATGAGAAGCCGGAAGTAAGCAGCTTCCGGCTACACTTCCGACATGCTCCCCTGGGTGGCCCTTGGCCTACTTCTACCTGTTGGCATCGTGATGCTGCTCCAGTGGCGACAGTTCCTGGTGGGCATGGACCAGTCTGTGCGAATGGAACGGCTGACCATCAATGCCTGGGCGCCGTTGCTGGCTTCAGCGGGTCTGCTGGGATTGCTCTGGGACCAGCAGAGGCCCATGCACGGCCAGGCAGCCTTGGCGGTGGGCACAGGAGCCATGGTCTTTGCGGTCCTTGTGGGCGGCATCCTGCTGACAACTGATCGGCATGATCGGCCTTGGAATCATTTTCAAGGTTCATGGCTCGTGCCGATCGCCTGGCCGGTCGGCGGGATCCTCATGCTGCTGGTCGCTTCAGCCGGCCGAGTTTCACATGTCGTGGGCCTGGTTGCCTTTGCCATGGGGCTTGTTCTGATCTGGCTGAATCTCATGCCTCAACGGGATGAGGAACCTGAGCCGGCCCCGTCCAGAGGTGACGGCAGCCTGGTTGTTACCTTCCTGGCCGCCCTGGTTCTGGCGGCCTGTGCCCGGCTCTCGCCAGTGGAGTGGTTGGTTCCTGTTGGTGTGGTTCTCTCGCTGCTTTCCCTTGGAGTACTTGTTCTGCTTGCTCGTCATAAGAACGTTCTCTCGGCAATCCAGGCGGGAGGGTGGTTCGCAGTGCTGTTGCCTTGCCTGGGCCTTGGCCTGCTTGGTCAGGACATGCTGTCCAGGATCATCCGCGCAGACCTCCCCGGGGCACCGCCGCGTTTCGAATACACCAGCAGTCTTCTTGAGCCCGGGCTCGTCCTGCTGGTGACGATCATGGTTCTGGTATGCCAGGAGCGTTGGCCATCTTTCTGGCGGGCACCGGCTTCGCTGGCCCTGCTGGTGGCGGGGCTCCTGGGTTACGGCATCCTCATGGCAAGAGCTGTGGGCTGATTCTGGAGAGAGGACTCGGAGCCGGCCGATTAATGAGTTGCTGGGGCCATGGATGGCCCCTCTCGTGTCCAGAAGGAAGCCCGACCAGGGATGGAAGTGGCCAGATGCTGAGCGAACGTAACCGGCAAATCCTCTCAAGTACCCGGGAATCCGTCACTCACAAGTTCGCCATCACCGGTTATGAGGGCTACCTCACGGTCGGCCTGTTTGATGATGGTCGTCCTGGCGAGATCTTCATCAAGATGAGCAAGGAGGGTTCGACCCTCTCGGGTCTCATCCAGGGTTTCTGTCGAAGCTTTTCCATCAGCCTTCAATACGGGATGCCGATCAAGGACGCGGTCAGCCGATTCAAGGGCATGCGATTCGAGCCTTCCGGCTCGACGACCAATCCGCGGATTCCTCACGCTACGAGCATTCTCGATTACATCGCCTGCTATCTCGAAGATGAGTTCGTGACCAAGCCAGCAGAAGAGTCCACGCCTCGCTTGGCAGGTTGACGGATCTTCCTGAAATCAACGCCCTTCGAGCCCGGGATCCCAGATCACGGGCTCGATGTCACTGAATGCTGTTGAGAATGGCTCTGGGTCCTGTCCAGGTCATCCTTCTGGCAAAGCATCCCAATCCGCCCAATTCAGTTTACGACCCGGGTAGCCGGGGGAGTTGAAAGGCCAAAGGTCATCGATCCATTTGCCTACGGCATCGTAGAGATGCTCATCCAGATTGCTGGCGACCTCGGAGGCACGGACCCACATGATGACCTGTGCGTCGAATTCCTGTTTCATGGACGGGTAGATGTAGACGCAGCCGAGGCATGTCCCGTCGTGCGGACTCACAACGGTATAGGCGAAGGAGGTCCTGTTCTGGAATTCCTTCTGGTGCCAGCCAAGGTCAATCAGATTCTGATCCCTTGAGAGTTCCGGTGTCGGCCAGTCATGGCAGGGGCCAAAGGGCATGGTGCTGCGGAGATGGTCGATGCTGGACATCACTGCGTCGTAATCCGCATCAAGATCATGGATGGTCAGAGGCCGCAGGCGGATCCTCGTCGTGTTCAGTTCCAGAGGAGCCTGGAAGTCCGCCGGGATGGTGAAAGACTTGGACATGGGTGTGCTCTTGATGGCGTCACGGTATCACCATTGCAGTTGTGAAGACAAATAGAACGAGCCCCCTCAGGGGCTCGTTCGTGCAGTTCCGTTCTTCGCGTTTCTCAAGTGGTTGATCAGTTTCAGTGATGGCCTGGATCCGGGTTCGAGAGTCCTGCTCGAACTGGCGGAGCTGCATCAGGCATATTCAATCATCTAACTTGCCGCCAAGGCTTCACGGGCCCAGGCTTCCACAAGTTGTTGTAACTGGCCATTCGGAGATTCTCCTGTTGGGCCGAAGAATCGCTCGTGAAGATCGCGGATCTCCGACTGGAGTTTCTTGCGACGATCTGGTGCCAGGTGTGCGCCATACTCCAGATTGATACGCTCCAGGGCGGCTACGGTGCTCAAGGGCGTGGGGCGTGCAGGGAGCAGGCGTTCCAATTCCGAGTGGCTTTCCAAATCATCTTCTCGCCTGCCCAAGAGGGCAATGACGGCGATCACGAGCACCAGGATGACGATCCCGATCAGGATCCATATCCACGTGCGTATTCCTTCGGCCAATGACACGCTGGTTCCTTCCACGGGTACCAGGTCCATGTCCGAGTAGGTCCTCGAGACCAGATTCCCCGAGATGCCGTTGGCCAAGACGGGTAGTGTGAAATCACCTGTTGCAGCAGCAGCTGTTGGGACGTATCGCACAGTCCAGGTTCGTTCAATGTTCTGTCTGTGGATCCCATCCTCGTCAGCACCGGCAAACTCCTTGTCTTCACTCTCGTCCATGAAGAAGAAGCCTGCTTCCTCGGGAGCGGCCTCGATCATGCTCACGGGATGTGTTTCGATCCCGGATTCAGCGATGGCATAGCCGGGCAGGGCATCATGTATGCCACTTATGAGGGTATCGAGGTCTGCCACGACCCCTCGTCCATTGGCCGTGATCTCAAGGACCACTTCCTGGGTGGCATTGCGAACGTCGACGATCTGTTCGATGGTGAGATCGTGAATGGGCCGAGCATCGCTGGCCGTCGAGGCGTCGATGAGTGGTGCGTTGGATTCAATGGGCAGGATGACAGGACCGGTCTGGTCCATGAAGTCAAGATCCATGGCTACTGATGGAATACGTTCGGTACTCGGATCGGTGGCTTTCAGAACGATGTATGCCAGTGGTTTCTCTTGCCAGCCTGTTTGATCGTCCTCCATTACTTCCCGGGAGGGATACATGGATTCAAAGAAGCCAACACCATCAATCTCGAATCCCTCCGCGAGTGCGTCGCGGATTGATCGTTCCAGGCGATCGCGGTAATTCATCCTCGTGCCACGATTGCCCATGTAGACCCACACATCGTTCTGGAGATACTTGCCGAATCCATCGGTCTCGCGATCGACTGCATTGGTGTACCGCAGAGTCAGAACCGCGCCGAAGGGTTCCCCGGTTCCGACGCGATCGGCCCCGTCCAGGGCGAGGCGAAGATGGATTTCGTCTTCCACGAGATCCGAGTAGAGGTCGTTTATCCGTCGCAGTGCAGCGCCTGATGGATGATCTCCAATCACACGCAGAGCATGGCGAACGACGCGAGGTTTCACTTCGGCCGAGATCGTGTCGATCGAGTCCGTCAATGCATTGGCCAGGAGATCCATGTGTTCCTCGGCCAGTGCTGGGGGCATCTGGTGGATGGTCTGGCGAATGAGTTCAATCTGGGTATCGCGTTCCGAACCCTCGTAGAGAACATTATCGCGGGTGACTTCTGCCAGGTTGGTTGCTCCAATGGCGACGTTGAACCAGGCCTGGAATACGAAGGGCGAGGCTTCGACTTCACCACGGCCTGCCGAGTCGGCGTAGGCGATGGCAGCATCCCGGAAGGCTTCGAAGCTTTCGTCACGGAGCTGTTCGTAGTCTGCCAGTTCCTCGCCAGTCTGTGATCGCCGGTGTTCCAGGCGTTCATACGCCAAGGCAGCTTTTGAAATGGCATGTTTCCAGGAATCAGGTTCCATCTCACGAGATCGATCGATCAGACGCAGTGCCAGGGCGTATCCATCCTCGACCACGATCGCAATCTCGTTGGCATTGCGGCGCATTCCAAATCGCTGTTGGACTTCGCGAGAGCGCCAATCACCGCTCAGGCCACTCTGCATGGCTTTGGAAAGTTGAGCGGCTGTTTCCGGTGGGAGTTCTTCGATGGGGCCCAGCACGCGAACGATGTCCTCTTCAGTGTAGGCCTCTGAGCGGCTGTGACATGCTTGGAAGGCATCGACCACACCCGGAACAGCGCGTGATTCAACACCTCGGGATTCCAGGAGCGCCAGTACCCGAACAAGCCGATCCAGGTTTCGAGCTTGACGTCCGCGTGTCAGTGGGGCAGCGGTCATACTGGAATCACCGCCGTAGATCATGAACATGTAACGTGTCGCAGCATCTTGGTTGCTGCCTTGATCAGGGCGAAGTCGCTTGACCCACATTGCGAGGAACTCTTCGCCCATGGCGGCGGCATCCTCCGGGTGCTTGTTCACGCCTTGTTCCAGGATTTCCATGGCGGTATCGATTTCGTCAGCACGCGTGGCCACACTGGTAAAAGCCCGGTAGGTGCGGGCAGCCAGGCTGGGTTCAATTGAGTCCAGCCAGGTTTCATCCGGGAAGGCGCGCATGAGGGTGCTGAGGCCCTGCTGGGGCCCACGTTTTGCAGGGGGTGCATTGGCCGCCGATTCCGCTTCGGCAACAAGTCCCGTTGTGAGCATTCGAAGCGGGACCCGAATCACATTGGAATCAACACGTTCGGATTCCAGCAAGGTATCCACGGCAGATTTCATCACCAGGATGGCCCGAGCTCGATCTGCATCGGACAACTTGCTTTCACCGAGCGCCATCGCATCCAAGGCAATGATTTCCAGCGCTGCTGGAGCGAGTTGTTCGTCGGCAAACACGCGAGTGAGCCATGCGGTGCCCTGGGCTTCCGGGACATCAGGCAATCGCTTGACCGCTTCGCGCAAGGCTTCTTGTCGAAGTTCGAATTTCTCGCCTTCGATCAGGGAGACTTCGCCAAAGAGTTCCCAGGCTGGAATGCTCTCTTCCCGATCAGCGTGGTACAGGCCATGGACAAGAAGGACTCGACCATTGCCAGCCTCACGAGCGTCGTCTAGTGAAGGCATGTATTGGTAGGCTTCATCAGACAGGCCCGCCCTGGTCAGCATGGCTGCTGTCCGGGCCTGATTGTCAGGATTGGTTCCTCCGAAGAGGCGTGTGCCCTCTCGCAGTTGGGCCAGCATCGGCCCCATTGAAGAGCGTTGGGATGCACGCTTGAGCAACTTGCCCAATACGTCCACTTGCCAGTTGGTTGGGCTGGGATTTTCTTCATCACCTTCCGGGGCGGCATTGGCCAGGGCGAGGACCTCTTCCGGAAGAAGCATCGGATCACCCTTATTCGTGGACTGGATGATGTGCGAGTAAATGCCTTCGCCTTCATCACCGGCTCGTTCGGCAAGGAACCATTGGAGTTGGCCCCATTCACCTGCCATGACATTGAGGTGTAGCCATTCGGCGAGTTCATTCGGGGAGGCGTCGTCGACTGGACGATCAGATTCTTCCAACCCGAGCTTGGTGCGGGCTGCCAGAACTGATGCTGGTGTACGTTTGAATTGCTTACGTCCAACAACCGGCAGGAGTGGCTGTTGTTTCTCGTCTCCACCTCGGACCAGGCTCACCATGGCCAGAAGATCGACGTCCTGGGTTTCATAGAGCAGCCGCATCTGTTCCTGTTCATCAGGTGGCAAGGCTTCGTACAGCGTGACCAGCCGTTCAGCTTCAGACGAGTCCATCTTGTCTGAGGCTTCAGCGTCCTTCTCAGGAGCATCGGAGTCGGATGCTGGCTCTTTCTCAACAGGTGCCGTTGCCTTGGAAGTCGGCAAGGTACGGGTGATTGGCAGTGGTGCCGCTGCCGGGGGAACCTTCTGCTGGCGTGAAGCCTGTGCCAGGCTGGTTACTGGAGCAACCAGGAATAATGTGAGGATGAGATGGATGATGAGCGTTCGGTTCTTCATGATCATGTCCTACCAACCGGGTCCAATTGGTCCGACGCCACTGGCGCCGCGACCATCTCGTTCACCTGGAGGTCTTTGGGAAATCCCTGGCTGTTGACCGGGTCGAGGGCCGCCGCCGCGGCCTGTTCTCGGGCTTTGCCTGGGGAGAGGTCGGCCTTCCAATTCAGAGAAGTCCATTTGTTCGAGATTGATGGCGCGTTCGACGTTGTCCTCGAGGGCGCGGATGACGGTTTCATCGGCGCCTTCCCGGGCAGCAGCTTCGGCGAGGTAGCGGAAGTGCTGGCGTGCCTTGGCGACTTCCGGCCGCCAGGTCGATGCTGGTTTGCCCTCCAGTCGAAGGAGGTGGGCTCCGAAATAATGAGCAGCCCCTAGTTCTTCGCGTGTTGCACGAGCAAGGGCGACTTGTTGATCATTTTCCAAGGCCTGAAGTTCGTACAGCAGGGTTTCTAACTCCGCAGCACCATCCCATACCGCACCTGATCGAACCTGGGCTCGAGCCTTGGACCAACGAATACGAGCCAAGGTGTCCTGGTCTGCGTCCTGCAGATGCTCTTGAACCTGTTCATAGACATCCGCCACTTGTTGCCATTGATCGGCGGCCTGCTCGTAGGCAATTCGTTCAGCCTTGATTGCGATCTCCATACGAGCGTGATCTTCGGGTGTTGTGTTTGGCAGGAAAGTCACACGACGCGCATCGATCGCAGCGAGATGATGGTTGTAGGCTTGTCGTTGGGTTTCGATGGCATCCAGTTCCAGTTGAAGGGCGACGTCATACCGCGTCATGGCCTTGTCCCGCGCGAGCAGGACCTGGCCAGGGCCGAAGTGGAAGGCGATGACGGCTACGGGCACCAACGCCCAAAGCGACCAGCCGAACCGTGAAGCGATGGTCATGCGACACCTCCTGCGGCAGGGAGTCTTCGAGCATTCATCCAGGTGCGTGGTTGGCCGAGCAGTGAGAGGACTGGTCCGATCAATGCCAGGATTGCGGCCCCACAGACCAACAGAATGATTGCGATTTGCCGCAGGCTGCCTTCGTCACCCAGGCGAGGTTGGATCATGGTCAGATCATCGAGCAGAGCGGAGGGCAGGTGGAGTTCGTTCCCCTGGTGGAAGGTGCCACCAAGCCGGGCTGCGAGTTGCTTGAGGGAGGCGGTGTCTTGCCGGGACGCGTGTCCGGCAACCGCGGTCGTTCGGTATGGGTCACCAACACCAATCACGATGGTGTCCGCAATCGATGCGGGCAAGTGGGGACGGTTCGAACTGCCGAGCGTATCGCCATCACTGATCACCACGAGTGTGGCTGATCCAGGCATCCAGGGCTTTGCGACATCCAGGGCCTTGATCACGCCTTCCTGCAATCTCGTGGGGCCGGGTTTGAAGGCCGTGTAGAGAGGAAGCCCATCCAGAGCATTCCGGATCACTTCCTTGTCGAAGGTCTCTCGAAAGATGGGATAGGCGTCGGTATAGAAGGCGACCAGAGAGATGCGAGTGGTCGCCGGGTCCAGTCGATCCAAGACGCCTTGCATGACCTCTCCCGCCCACGAGGCACGTGACATCTTGTCGATGTCAGGTCCGGCATCTTCCAGGTACATCGATGGCGATGCGTCAAATGCAATGAGCAGGTGCTTGGAAGCCTCGCGAATGGCTTCATCGGTACGTATTCGAGGGTCAATCACGGCGAGGATGATGAGTCCCCACGTGACACACCCGGCGGCAATCACGATCAGAGGCGTGGTCGCGGAGGTCCAGGCTGCGGGCCGGCCCCCGGGACCGAAGGCCAAAGTTGAGACACGGCTGATCCGTCGACCGTGCAACCATTGTGCCACGGCGACGAGTGCCGCAACCACGATCGCAATCAGGAGTGCCAGCATCGGAGAGATCACCATGGCGTGTACCTCAGTCCGAAGAGCCCGATCACATGCAGGGCGAGCGCGGCCAATCCAGCCAGGGCGAAGGGCAGGAAGAAATCCATCGGAACGGTCCCGCCGCGTTTGAACTCATCCGGCTTCAGGCGATCGATGTGACGAAACACGCGATCCAAGCTCTTCTGGTCCGTGGCCACGAAGGCTTCTCCGCCGGTTTCCCGAGCAATCTCCTGGACTCTTGCGGGGACTCGTGACGTACCGACATGCACGTGGTACATCGTGATGTTGGCTTCTTCGAGGTCATCCGTGATGGTTGACACGGCGCCTTGATCATTGAGATCGCTGCTGATGCCGTCGGAGACCAGGATGATCATGCGCTCTCCTTCGGAGGCTTCGGTAAGCATGTTCGACAGGCAGAATTCCAGGGCGTTACCAATACGCGTGCTGCCCATGTGACTTGGTTGGAAGCGTGGGTTGGCAAAGGGCAGGGCGTTCCGAATTGCATCGAGGTCCTTGGTCAGCGGTACCCAGCGAATTGCATGGGTGCCAAAGAGAGTCAGGCCGAAGGCATCGCCCTCACGGGCATCGACGAATTGGTGAATGGCTTCGGTGGCCATCTCGTAACGGTTGCCGGAATTCATGCTGCCCGAAATGTCCAGGGCAAATTGGATGTTGGTCAGGACCCTTTGCTGATTCGGAGTCCGAAGAATCTGAGGGCCTGCGAGGATGCAGATGGCGGCCAGCAGGATGATGGCCGGCATTGAATCAAAGGTTGAAAGGGTCCAACGCAGGAACCGGCGGGGACGATGTTGGCGGTGATCGAAGGGCATCGCCAGGCCAAAGCCATGCCGTTGCCAGGCCCATGTGATCAGGATCACGCCAGCGGCCAGCAGAAGCAGAATCGATGGGTATGTGAACGTCATGAAACAGCTCCCGTAGATACATGCCCGTACGGCAGGAGCAGTTTCTTGATGTCATCTCGGGTGGGCGCTGCGGTGGTCGGGTCATGCAACCAGGATTCCACCGTGCGAAGTAACTGGCCGGCATCATCGTGACGACGGAGTCGAGCAACCGCTTCAGGACGAGATTCATCAAGCTGAAGGGCAGCCTGCCAATGCCAGTAGAGCAGGAGTTCCAGCCGGGCTTGCTCGGGAATGGTGAGTTGACGATCGGCTGCAGCCTCAACCAGTGGCGCCAACTGCTCTGCCAAGGTAGGCCCACGTGGTGTCACGATTGGATCAGGGCGTGGACGAAGCAGTCGCCGGGTGATCACGATGGCGGGCACGAGGATCCAGACGACACCGATCACGATCAACAAGGTCACGTAGCCGCCTCGAAGAGTTGATTCCGGCGGCATGGTCATCGCCAGATCACTGGCGGAATGGTCGGCCAGGTGCGAGACGATCCGGATCGGAATGGGATCAAGTTGTGCTGTCGATGCACCATTGGAAAACACCAGGACCTCACGGAGATCGAACACTCCTGGTTGCGTGCCCAGGAATTCCAGGTCAAACAGGAACCCGCCTTCAGGTCGTGAATGGACGGCTGCGATCCTGATGAGCAGTGGTGAGTCCAGATCCAGGTCCGGCCTGCCTCGTAACATTCCCTGCTCAACTTCGATCGTGACGTGCCCAGCAATCCCCCGGGTGGCTTCAGCCATCGGTTGGGCATCCGTGGCGCCCAGCATGGTGAACACGGTGAGGATGTACACGACAAGGCTCATGCCCGCCCGCCTCCAGCCATGGCTCGGTTGGCAAGAAAATGCTTCAGAGGAGGCAGGAACGCTTTATCCGTATCCAGGCGAAGCCAACTGGCACCGGATCTTGCCAGGACCTGCCCGGTGTCATCGTCTTCATGCCCCACGTTCTTGCTGTGCCAACGAAGCCGACCATGACCGATGAAATGCCTGCCTGTCTCGGCCTCACGGCCTCGGAAGAAGCCGGCCCCAAGTTGTCCCTGCTCGGCGGGATCATGGAGTTCAAAGACGATGACGTCATGGCGTTGGGCAGCATGTTGAATGGCAGGCATGGCGGTCAGATCATGCAGATCACTCAGGATGACAATCATGCTTGAACGTTTCGCACGTGCTGCCAACTCTTCGAGCCGTTCGCCCAGGTTGGTTGTTTCGGCATACTTGCCGAGCCGGAGGGGTTCCAGGGATTGCCTCAGATCAGAACGCAGCAGGCTGGGTTCGAATCGTGTCGTTCGTTCGCCTGCACCAACCACTGCACAGGGGCTCAGGCGTCTCTGGGCAATGAGGCCAATGGCGGCCGCGACCCAAATCGCGAGATCGTGCTTGGACAAGGTCGTTGAGGAGACGGCCATCGAGGCCGAGGTGTCAATAACGAGGTGAACATCCGTTCGCTTCAGGGCCTCGTATTCCTTGACATACGTGTCCTGGGTACGGGCCGTAAGCCGCCAGTCAATCTGGCGAATGGAATCACCCGGTTCGTATCTTCGTGATTGGGCATATTCCAATCCGCTTCCAGTAAACCGTGAGGCATCTGTTCCAAAGGCCAGATCATCGGCAAGGCGACGGACGACCATGTCGAAGTCGCCATGCGACAATTCGTCGGGTGGTCCGAGTACTGGGTGCGTGTCATGCATCAGGCAAGAGCCGTGAGGAGGTCTGACAGAACGTCTTCGCCACGGCGTCCCTGGGCCAGTGCTTCGTATGTCAGCCGCATCCGGTGAAGAACGACATCTTCGGCCAAGGCCAAAAAGTCCTCGGGTATGGCATAGTTTCGGCCATTGATGAAGGCCCGGGCCCGGGATGCCTGGACCAGAGCGATGGCTGCCCGAGGAGAACATCCCAGTTCGATGTCCGGGTGAGATCGAGTCAGCGTGACCAACTCGACACAATCTCGCATGAAGACATCACTGACATGTACATTCAGTACGGCTTCCATCGCCGAGGTCAAGTCCTTCACATGGAAAGGGCTGCTGTCGTCAATGGCGTCAAAGGCAGTCATCGGCACAGCCCCGTCGCCTTGTCGCTTGAGCTTCAATTCCAGGCCGCGACGAACAACCTCGGTTTCTTGCTCGGGTGTGGGATAGGTCAGTCGATGTCGCAACATGAACCGATCCAACTGCGCCTCTGGAAGTTCAAAGGTGCCCGCTTGTTCAACAGGATTCTGCGTCGCGATGACCAAGAAGGGGGCAGGGAGTTCATAGGTGGCATCCCCGATTGAAACTTTGCGCTCCTGCATGGCTTCCAGGAGGGCCGACTGCACCTTGGGCGAGGCTCGGTTGATCTCATCCGCAAGGAGGAGGTTGGTAAAGATCGGTCCCTGATGAATGCGGAAGTTGCCGGTGTTCGTATCGAGGATCTCGGAACCGACGATGTCGGAGGGCAAGAGGTCAATAGTGAACTGGATGCGTTTGAACTGCAGGTCGACGGCACGGCCAACTGCTTGGACGAGCAGGGTCTTGGCAATTCCAGGGACGCCTTCCAGGAGCAAGTGGCCGCCCGTCAGCAGGGCGATCATGATGCGTTCCACGACGACTTCCTGTCCCACGACGGTTCGGCCAACAGTGGTTCGGACAGTCTCCGCGAACGAGTTTCCGGGAACCGAACTCTTCATATCAACGACGCTGTCGTTCATCGTGTGCGTGCTCCATTAGTCTCTTCATCTCCCGGGGGAAGATCTCCGGGTTCCGCCATGAGGGTTTCAATCACTGCTTGGAGGTGGTCTTCCTTGATCCCTGCAGCTCGAACGTGGCCCGTACGATCGATCACGACCGTGGTGGGCCATATCCTGACGCCATAGGTCAAGGCAGTTCTTCCCAGCGGCAAGCCATCTTCCTCAGGTGCTTGATCGCGTGTAATCGGGAAGGGTGTTGTTTCAGTTTCAACAAGACTTTGCATGTCGGCCCATTTGCATTGGTAATCGCAGATCCCAAGAAAAACAACACCATGTGGAGTGAGCGAGTCGGCAGTCTTTTTCCAGGCGGGCAATGCCTGGCGTGTTTCGAGATTCAGGGGTGCCAGGAATCGCACGACCGTGATACGGCCTTCGCGAGACTCTAAAACAGATGGGTCGCCAATCCATTCATCCTCTGAAGCAGTCAGAATATCTGGAGCCGGCTTGCCTTCCAGGCCAGTCATGCCCGGCAGCCGTTTCTTGCCGCCGACATACCATTCGGGGGGGAACTCGCCTGTTGTTGATGCGTCATCTGACGGCCCCCCAGGTTCTTTGAGAAGTATCTTGATGACATCTTCAACTTTGTCAGGAACCAGGCCGGCGGCACGAACGACCCCCTTGCGGTCGATGACCACGTAAGTCGGCCAGAACTGCAGTCCATAGGCCTTGGTGCTACTGCCGCCCTTGTCGCGTGCGACGGGGTAATTAATCTTCTTGTCGTTGACGACCCCGGATGCCTTGTCCCATCCACTGTTGGAATCATGCACTCCGATCATGGCCATGCCTTGGTCCTTGTACTTGTCCACCAAGGCGATGTTCTTGGGAATGGCCGCCATGCAGGGGCCGCACCAGGTGGCCCAAAAATCAACGACGATGACCTGTCCTTTCAGATCCTCAATCGAGGTCTCCTCTCCAATCCACTCATCGAGTTCAAGGGATTTGGCAGGTTGGCCTTCCAGGGCCTTGAGCGATGCTGGTCGGTCGGCCTTGCTGAAGAAATAATCATCAGGAAACTCCCCAGCCCAGATCGTGCCGTTATCGAGGACGAGCAAGCTGATTGAGAGCAGGGCAAATCGGAAGAGTCTCATGCAGGTCTCCAATGCGATTGGTGAGAGGCATCCAGTCTCGATCAGATCCAAGTCTATCGAGCTTGGCCACTTGTTCGGAGACCCATGGAGCCTGGACTGTGCTCTTCGGCAACAGATAGGTCATAGGAGCCGCTTCCATGCGCTGATTGTTTTTAAAAACATGACAACGGGCACCCCAAGAGGTGCCCGAGTCTGCAATTCAGTTGTGATGAGCCGTCACTAGGCGGTCGCCTCATCCGCGGGAGCCGATTCCTCGGCACCTTCGGGGCCGGAGACAGGTTTTGGAGCTTGCTTGGGTCGGGGCTTCTCGATGAGTTCACCCTCATCATCGAATTCCATTTCCTCGCGTTCCTCAAGCGGTTGATCGGGCTCGACAATGACCTGGATCTCTGTCCGAAGGTCCTGCTCGAACTGGATGGGCACGTCGTAGGTCCCGATGTGCCGGATGGAGGTCGCGACGCGTATGTGTCGAGGGTCGATGCTCTCGTTCAGGGCTACCGCGATTTCCTGGAGGCCATCGGCGATGTCTCGTTGACTTACTGAGCCATAGAGAACGCCTTGATCATTGCATGACCGGGTCATGGTCAGTGCGATGCCTTCGAGCTTCTCGAGGATCATGTTTCGCCGGCCCTTCTGCTCTGCAAGTGCAGCGACGGCCTTCTCACGGTCGGCCTCAAGTGCAGCGATGCGCTGGGGCGTCGGAACGACGGCCACGCCCATCGGGAGGAGAAAGTTACGGGCAAAACCGGGCTTTACCCGGACGACGTCTCCAACGATGCCGAGGTTCTCGACGTTTTCCTGGAGGAGTAGTTCAATGTTCCGTGCCATGGGTCACTGTCCTTTCGGTTCAAGTTAGGAGTCGACCGGAACAGGGTCGGCCCCAGTGCCGCCGGAGAGATCCGGCTAGAAGGGAATGTCATCGGCGGGTACGGCTGTTCGATTTTCAGACTGGTTGCCCGATCCTCCGCCTTTTCCGCCACTGTCTACGAATTCAAAGTTCTCAATCACGACTCTCAGTTTGGATCGCTTGTTTCCATCACGATCCTGCCATTCATCCAGTTTGAGGCGTCCTTCAATGAAGATGGGTCGTCCCTTGCTGAAGAACTTGGAGATGTTCTCAGCAGTCCGGCCCCAAGCTTCGCAGTCCACGAAAGTGGTCTCTTCGCGTGTTTCATCGTTGACCCTGTAGCGGCGATTGACCGCCATAGCCAGGTTTGCCACGGCTGTATTGCCGGCCGTGTGCTTCAACTCGACATCGCGAGTGAGGTTGCCCATCAGCATGACCTTGTTGTAGTTCGGCATGAATCCCTCCTGTTGCCTTATTCGATCGACGCCCTCGATGGCGTTCGAAACACTTCTTCTCGATCATGCTACACCTCAAGAGGCCCATCTGGGCGGCTTGAGGACACAATATGGATTCAGGCGGAACCGCCTTCCGGGGTTGTTTCAGCTGTGACGGTCTCAGCAGCCTCTTTCTCGGCAGCAGCGGGTTCCTCAGCGGGTGCTTCAGCGGGTGCTTCAGCCTGAGCAGCTTCCTCGGTCTTGGGAACATCTTCACGATCAATGATGCTGGTGGCAGCGGAAGTGCGGTCCTTGGACTGCTCTGCTCGCAGCTTGATCTCATCGGCGAGTTCCTGCTGGGCATCTGTGGACTGCATCTGCTCAAGCGTGAGATGGTCGGCTCGGGTCACCATGTGTCGAAGGATGCTCTCTGACAACAGGCACTGTCTGTCAAGCGTGGCTATCTGGCTGCCGGCAACGTTGAAGTAGCAGAGAAAGTAGAGGCCTCGCTTGTTGCCCTTGATTTCATAGGCAAGCCTGCGTTCGTCCCATTTTCGGAATGCAAGGACTTCAGCACCAATCTTCTCAAGCAGGGACTTGACCAGTTCAGCAGCACCTCCGAGATCCGAACCGGCTGATTGCGGCAGGAGAAAGAGGCCTTCATATGTATTCGTGATCGTGGTTGTCATTCGTAGTGTTCCTTGGTGACGCGTACAAAGTGGCGTCGTGATGTTCTTTTCTCGTCTCTTCTCAGTCTGTTGCGTTGTATCGATTCATGGCGGTTGTGACGCCTTCCTTGAGCCAGCATTCGGTTGCTCCGACAGCCTGCTCCAAAGCGGGCTGCAGGGCTTCTTCCTGTTCAGGTGCAAAGCGGCCAAGGACATAGTTCTTCAGGGGAATCTGGCCAGGCGGATCGATGCCGATCCTCAGTCGGGCCCAGGTGTCATCGCCCAGATGACGTGTGATGTTGCTCAGGCCGTTGTGTCCACCATCACCGCCACTGGGGCGCATGCGGATGGTGCCACAGGGCAGGGCGGTGTCGTCAACGATGACCAGGAGGTCTTCGGCCGGAGCCAACTTGTAGAAGCGGACGGCCTCTCCGATAGCCTCGCCGGTGCAGTTGACATAGGTCGTCGGCTTGAGCATCAGGACCTTCTCTTCACCCATGGAGGATTCGACGGTGGCACCCTTGAAGCGGGCTCGGGCGACTTCGCCCGGGGCCAGTCTTCGGGCCAGACGATCGAGCACATCGAACCCGACGTTGTGTCGTGTTCGCTCGTATTCCTGACCCGGGTTGCCGATACCGACGATGAGCTTCATGGTGAATTCTGAGATCAGCCCTCTTCTGAGGCGTCTTCTTCTTCCTTGGCCTTGGTGATGACCTCTGGCTGAGCGTCGTCGGCATTGACATCCGTTTCCTCGCCCTCGGCTTCTTCCTGGTGCACCAAGGTCACGTGGCAGATGTGCTTGTCCAGTTCGAGTACGGGGGTGACTCCGTCCGGCAGGGGGAGATCGCCGATGGTGAGGACTTCGTCCATGTCTGTGATGTCGTACTTGATCTCGCCTGGAATGTCCGACACCTTGCAGGTGACTTCAATTTCGCGACGGATGACTTCCAGGACGGCGCCCGCAGCACTGGCGAGCTTCGCTGTTCCGGCAAGAGTCACTGGCAGGTTGATCGTGACGATCTCGTTCAGGTCCACTCGGGTCATGTCCAGATGGATGAGATTGTCACCGAGCCAGCCGAACTGGAGATCCTTGACCAGGCACTTGTCAGAACCCTTGCCATCAACAGAGATGTCGACCACGTGAGCACCCTGGTGAAGGGCTTCGAGCATTTCGTGCTCATCAACGCTCACGTGAATGGGATCCTGGCCCTTGCCATAGATTACAGCTGGAAGTCGACCGGCTCGACGCAGGCGATCTGAGTATCGACTTCCCGTCTTCTCGCGAGTTTCGACGGTAATGTTTGGTGTTTCGGTTCCCATTGTTCACTCCCTCACGCCAGGTATGCGGCGTGGTGTGTTGCTATCTCTTTGTTCCGGTAGCACGCTGGAACAGCGCGGATATGGACATGTCATGATGAATTCGGTGAAGGGCCTCACCCATCAGGGGTGCGACCGAGAGTTTGACGAGGCGGTCACGGATCGGATCCAGACGGCCGTTGTCGGGAATCGTGTCGGTGACGACGATCCTTTTGAAGGGGGCTTCCTGCAGGCGGTCCATGGCCAGTCCGACCAGGACCGGGTGGGTGGCCCCGGCGATGATTTGCTTGGCACCTTCCGCCATGACCAGGTTGGCGGCCTCACAGATGGTGCCAGCTGTCGAGATCATGTCATCGACCATCAGCACGGTCTGGCCCTTGACGCTTCCGATCAGGTTTCGAGAAGCCACTTTCATGCCCGATTCACGTCGCTTGTCGATGATGGCAAGATCGGCATCCAGGAAGCTGGCATATGCATTGGCGACCTTCACGTTGCCGACATCAGGTGACACGATGACAAGATCTCCCAGTTGATCACGGATGCTTGTGAAGTAATCACAGAACACGGTCATGGCTGAGAGGTGATCAACGGGGATGTCGAAGAAGCCCTGGATCTGGGCTGCATGCAGGTCCATGCAGAGAACCCGATCGGCACCAGCGGCAGTAATCAGGTTGGCTACGAGCTTGGCTGTGATCGGAGTACGACCTGAGGCCTTGCGGTCCTGTCGTCCATAGCCAAAGTAAGGGATGACGGCTGTGATGCGCTGCGCCGAGGCTCGCCTGAGGCAGTCAATGTAGATGAGCAGTTCCATCAGGTTGGCGTTGACCGGATTGCACGTCGACTGGACTACGAAGCAGTCACGGCCACGAACATCCTCTTCAACTCGGACGATCAACTCGCCATCAGGAAACAGTTCGGTATCGGCTTGACCCAGTGGTAGCGAGAGATACTCGGACATGCATCCGGCCAGGCTTTCCCCGGAACGGGCTCCGAAGATCTTCAGGTGATCGAGGTCGACTCTATTCACGACACGACCTCCGCGCCGTTGGACAATCGCTCGCGAAGCACGGCATCGACTGCCGCAAGCTGTTCAGGTGTGTTGATTGAGAGGACATCTTCTGCTGGTACGGCGGCAACGACCTCGACTCGATCGGTCTCTTGCTGGATCTGCCCTGGAATCGAGGTGAGGTAGTACTCACCGGAATCTGAATCAGGATCCAGGTTTTCAAGCCGCTGCATCATGTCTGGAGTGTTGAAGCAGGCATAGCTGGGATAGACCTCGCAGATCGCTCTCTGTGCATCAGTGGCATTGCGGTGCTCGACAATTGCTACGAAGCGATCGGATTCGTTCCGGATGATCCGGCCATATCCGGTGGGATCTTCCAGAATCGAAGTGGCAAGGGTTGCCAGGGCATTTCTGCTGGCATGGTGCGCTGCCAATGTCCGAAGGGTTTCAGCGCGGATGAGGGGACCGTCACCGGCCAGCACGAAGCTGTCACCAGTGAATTCCCCCAGAGCTTCACGGCAGACCAGCACAGCATGACCTGTGCCTTTCTGTTCTTCCTGGAGGATGAATTCCAGGTCCGATGTGTCATCTCCAAAGGAGTCCCGGACAAGGTCCGCTCCATGACCGACAACCATCAGGATCTTCCTGGAGCCTGCGGCTCGTACGGCATCCACCACCCAGTGCAGCATCGGTCGTCCGCAGACGGGGTGGAGAACCTTTGGCAGGTCGCTGCCCATTCTGGTTCCCTTGCCGGCGGCAAGAATGATGGAGGCAGGTTGGATTGGTTGAGTGTCAGACATGGTTGGGGATTGTGGGGACTCGAAAGAAGAAAAGTAAACTGGCCCGCCAAGACTCGAACTTGGAATGCCTGTACCAAAAACAGGTGTGTTACCGATTACACCACGGGCCAATGTGGAGACACGTCGAAACATAAAACACTGGATTGTCGGTCCATGGCCTGTGCCGTCGGACCACCGAACTCGTGTCGAACTTCATGACGAAGATCGACCACTTCGAACTCGCGCGGTCTCGACGTCGGGCGTGATTCACCCGGCGCGGCCGCGGCTGGACCCTCCAGAGGCGGGAGCACCTGTCAGCCGCGACCTGGTGCCCCATGCGGCGCCGCTCGTATGCACGAGCCTCACCGACGGCCCTCTCAGTGGAGGAAGGGGAAGATTGTAATGTGCAGGGGGGTGGCTGATCAAGCCTCTAAAGCCTTTCATTGATCCAGGAGGCCCTTCCGGGCTCTGATACGGTGGCTTTTGATGACTTCATCCAGTTCTGTGCGGTTTCCGGCAGCATCATCTCTGGATAAGGCAGGATGCCAGAGGTGGAGAACAGGGGAGGCGTGGCGTCCACTTTTGACTCGAACCCCAGAGTGCATCAGCCGGATGATCAGGTCCGAGTCCTGCGATCCCCAGCCGGTGTAGGCTTCATCTAGTCCATTGACGTTGAACAGGTCTTCGCGGTGAACGGCCATGCTGAAGGTTCGCAGAGATCGCCAGTCTCGTGGCCTCTTGCATCGCCAACGGCCGTCTGGAAGAGTGAAAAGTATGGGCAGCATCCTGTTGGTCCAGCCACGGAGGCGAGGTTTGATCCACTGGTTGCGTTTCCAAAGATGAACCGGCAGTTCTTCTTCCAGGATCCGTCGAGTGAAATCCTCTTCCAGCAGGATCCGGTTGCCCCCGACCATCCAACCTGGCTGAGCCAGTTTGCGTTGCCAGTTGATGAAACAAGACCGTGGAATGCAGTCTCCGTCCATGAGGACGATGTAGTCACCTGTTGACTGGTTAATGGCGCGATTGGTAATGGCAGCGGCACGGAACCCCTGGTCGGCATGCCAGACATGCTGGAGCGGAACGGGGAAGGATTGCTGGATTTCGCGAATGAAATCACTGGTTTCGCTTGTCGAGCCATCATCCGCAACGATGACCTCGAACTGCCGATCTGCCTGGGCGGCAAGGCCCCGAAGGGTCGCAGCCAGGGCATCTGGGCGGTTGTAGGTGGTGACGATGACTGAGATTGCCAGTGTCATGCATCGATTCCTGTCAGCTCACATGGGAAACGGCCCGTATCGTACAGATGTCATGACTGTCATTGAGCCTGACATCCTGCTGGCCGCTTACCGGGAAGGGTACTTCCCGATGTCTGATCCCACGAACGGGGATGTGGACTGGTACAACCCTGATCCAAGGTGCATCCTGCCCCTGGACGGCCTCAATGTTTCTGGCAGCCTGGCCCGGCGGGTTCGTTCTGGTCGCTTCGAGATCCTGGCCGATACGTCATTTGAAGACGTGATGCGTGCCTGTGCGGCTCCCCGCGCTTCGGGCACCGAGACCTGGATCGATGAGCGATTTATCAAGGCCTACGGCCAACTGCATCGTCGTGGCCTGGCCCATAGCGTTGAAGCCTGGCTGGATGGTGTCCTGGTTGGGGGGCTCTATGGGGTCCTGCTTGGAGGGGTATTCATGGGCGAATCGATGTTCTCACTTCCTGAGCAAGGTGGCACTGATGCTTCAAAGGTCTCCCTGGTGTGGCTAGTGGCCCATCTGAAGCAGATCAAGGTTGGGCTGCTGGATGTGCAGTTCACGTCAGATCACATGGCGAGCCTTGGAGCAATCGAAGTGCCCAGGGAGGCCTATCTGGCTTCATTGGCCGAACAACAGGCGAGGCCTGTGGCCTGGACTGGCTGGCCTCGGCTGGAAGATGTACTGCCAGATGATTGAGTTGGCTGTTTCCTGGAGGAACCACGCCACGGGAGCCGCGTGCTCATCGTAGACTTGCATAGCCGCCCCTGGAAGGAGTCAAGGGCCCGACGGCTCGAGCCGGGATGACAACGACCCGCCGACGCGCACCGATCATGTTCCAGCGACGCCTGATTCTGATCATGGCGACTGGTTTGGCTGCGTGCTTGTTGATGACGGGTCAGTTGATTCGACTTGCTGTCTTTGAAGGTGGTGTGCACAGAGCCGAAGCCGAATCACGTCTCCAGTTTCATGAATGGATACCGACCTGGCGGGGAACCATATACGACCGACATGGTCGAGCGCTTGCCAGAGATGAGCCGGGTTATGAAATCGCAGTTTCATGGCGTGCCATTACGGGGACATGGGTGGATTACATGGCCATCCAGGAAGCGCGTGACGCGGTAGATGAGGCAACCTGGGACAGTCTTTCGCCTGAAGCCCGTGAATTGAATATTGCAGCCAGGCTACCGGGCTGGAAGGTTGTGGAAGACGAACTCTGGGAACTGGTCGCCAAGGCATCAGACAACAAGATTGAGGATGTTGATCGCACTCTGGATGAGCGACGCGCCCGTGTCCAGCACATGGCTGCTGTCGTCTGGGAACGTCAGCAGCAAAGGCATGAAGCCCGTTATGGAGGGTATGGCACGTTCAGGGCTCAGCCTATTGCTGAACAGCGTGGTTTTCATGTCGTCGTTCCGCATGTCACTGATGCGTCGGCTTTGCCGCTTCAGCAGTTTGCAGAACGTTGGCCCGAACTCGTGCAGGTCCGCTATGCCCGCCACCGTTCGTATCCGAACGAGAACATGGAAGTCATGGTCGATCAATCCCACATGCCTCGACCACTGCGATCAAATCGTGAGCGAACTGTACAGGTCGAGGGTGTTGCAGATCAGTTGCTCGGCACAGTTCGCTATGACGTCTGGGCTGAGGATATTGCTCGTCGTCCGTTCCACGATGAGCAGACGGGTGAGACGGATCGTGGTGGATATCGCCAGGCGGATCGTGTTGGCGCTCGTGGAGTTGAGAAGGGGTGGGAAGATCAGCTTCGAGGCGAACTGGGCGCTGTGGTGACCAGCCGACGAACAGGTGAATCCAGGCGTGAACCACCCATTCCTGGGCAGGATGTCATTCTCAGCATTGATGCGTCGTTGCAAGCTCGTATCGAGGCGATCATCGGAGAGCGTGGGGGCCTGTCGCATGTCCAGCCATGGCATGGCAACAAGAATGTTCCGGTCGGGGAGCCGCTGGCAGCAGCCGTTGTGGTGTTGGACATCCCGACGGGAGAAGTCCTGGCGATGGCTTCCACACCTGCGCCATCTGATGCAGCAGGCATGAGTGAGATCCAGATGCAGGAGCGATCTCCATGGGTGAATCGCGCCGTTGCAGCGGCGTATCCTCCCGGTTCGATCATCAAGCCGCTTGTTCTCGCCGCCGCCATGATGGAGGGGCTGGTTGGTTCTCAGACCCAGATCGAATGTCGTGGTCATCACTTCCCCGAACAGGACAAGGTGGCGCGTTGCTGGATCTACCGAAAGCGATATGGAATGGCGACCCATGGATTGCTTTCGGCCAGAGAAGCACTTGGTCGATCATGCAACTGCTACTTCTACGAACTGGCTGATCGACTTGGACTGGAGCGGCTTGCCGAATGGCTGGCCTGGTTTGGCATGGGGCATTCCATTCCGACAGGCATGGGTGGTCCTGATGACGCCATCTGGCAATCGGCCAGTGGGAGCCTCCCGGATAGTGCAGAGCGTGAGGTGCTCAAGGCCAGGGGAGAAGGACGTTTCGAATCGGTGATGATGGGTATTGGTCAGGGTCGATTGACATGGACACCGCTTCATGCGGCAGATGCCTATGCCACACTTGTTCGTGGTGGGAAACGGATTCCGCCCACGCTTGTCCGAGGGCATCGTGGGTCATCTGGAGATCTGGGTGGACAACAGGCACGCAGGTTGTCTCCGGAGGTTGTGCGGACTGTGCTGGATGGTCTGGAACTTGGAGTGACGGAATCCTGGGGGACCGGCAGCAGAATCAAGTATGCAGAAGGTGATTACGACCAGATCTTCACGGTTCCAGGTGTGTCAGTGATGGGAAAGACCGGCACGGCCCAGGCGCCTCCATGGAGTCGGGATGTCAATGATGACGGTGTCATTGAGCCAGGTGAACGAACAAAAGATCTTGAGCATGCCTGGTTCGTAGGTGTCGTTGGCGAGGAATCAGAGAGACTTCCGCGGTATGCCATCGCTGTTCTCATTGAATACGGCGGCTCCGGTGGACGTGTCGCCGGGCCAGTTGCCAATCAGGTCATAGAGTCCCTTCGAGCAGAAGGTTATCTGGAGGCATCGCGATGACCTCCAGTGCAATGGGGTATACGGCAGCCGTGCATCGAGGTGGATCCCGCCACAAGCGAGGGTTCCGATGGTTGAATCCTGGTTGGTTGTGCGTGGTTGCAGCGTTGGCCCTGAGCCTGCTTGGCTTGTTGGCGATTGGAACAACACATCCGGAGATGATCGCCAAACAGGCGGTGCTGCTTGTGATGGGATTCATCGCGGGTCTGATTGTCGCACTTCCACACATGCGATGGCTTCAGAAGTTGAGCATGCCCTTCATGCTTCTTGTGCTGCTGTTGCTCATCATTCTCCTGCTGCCCGGGGTGCCAGAGCAGATCGTCCGTCCAAGAAACGGCGCTCGACGATGGATCAACATCGGGATCACGGACATGCAGCCCTCGGAACTGGCCAAGATTGCAATGGTCCTTCTGATTGCTTCATGGCTTCGATTCCGTGAGAACCATCGCAGTTTGCCTGGTCTGATCAGGCCGTTGCTCATGGCGTTGGTGCCGATGGGACTGATTCTTCTGCAACCGGATCTCGGTACGGCGCTTCTCTTTCTCCCTGTGTGTTTCGCGATGCTCTTTGCTGCGGGTGCCAGGCCAAGGCACCTGTTGATCATCGTCCTGCTGGGCATGCTCGCGGGTGCCGCGATGACGCCCATGCTCCGACCGCATCAACGAGATCGCATAGAGGCCATGTGGGCCCAGTTGCGTGGTGACGATCAGTTCGAGAACGATATCGGTTACCAGGGGGCTCGCTCGATGATGCTCGTGGGAGCCGGCGGTGTGACGGGCGTTGGTGATGAGATGGCCACATCCATGCTGGAATGGAATCACCTGCCCGAGGAACATAACGACATGATCTTTGCCGTGATCTGTACCCGGTGGGGCATTCTGGG
>JAQWTL010000024.1 GCA_029242715.1 Phycisphaerales bacterium | reverse complement strand
GGGGTGCTGCTGGCCCTGGGGGCCTATGGCTGGTGGGGCTTCATTACTCCTATCTATTACCACCAGTTGCAGGAAGTCCCCGTCCTGGAACTCATCGCCTGGCGAGTCCTCGCCGGCCTGCCCATCATGCTGCTGATCCTGTGGGCCACCAATCGACATGTCCAGCTCATCAAGATCCTCAGGAGTCCAGGCCCACTGGGCATGCTGGCCGTCTCGGCCATCCTCATCGGAATCAACTGGTTCGTCTTCATCATCGCCGTCGATACCGATCGACTCACCGAGGCCAGCCTCGGCTATTACATCAACCCACTGGTGTCGGTGGCCCTGGGCATGCTCGTCCTGGGTGAACGCATGCGAGCCCTGCAATGGGTTGCGATTGCCATCGCCGCCAGTGGTGTCACCGTCCTGGCCATCAAGACCGGAGGCGTCCCCTGGATTTCCTTGAGCCTTGCTGGATCATTCGCCTTCTATGGCTTGATCCGCAAACAGGTCTCAGCCGATGCCGCCACCGGACTCACCGTCGAGATGCTGCTGCTCTTTCCATTCATGTTGGCAACCCTGGTCTTCGTGCACGTCGACCAGGGCACCATGATTGCCGATGGCCCAGCCTGGCTCGTCATCATGCTTCTGCTGGGTGGACCCATCACCATCGTGCCACTGCTGCTGTTTACCGGCTGCGCCCGGCGTTTGAAACTCGCGACCGTCGGACTCATGCAGTACATCGCACCAACGGGCCAGTTTCTCACTGCAGTGTTCGTCTTCGGGGAAGCCTTCGGGCCCGATCAAGTCATTGCCTTCTGCCTGATCTGGGCCGCCGTGATCCTGTATTCAATGGATGCATTGCGGCATGCCCGCAAGAACATGGTTGTGACGATTCCCGAGTGATCTTGACAGCTTGAAAGCCAAAGAGAACCGCCCGCCAGCTATGAGGCCGACGGGCGGTTCTGATCTGGATTGTCTATCCACCAGGGTGGATGGTGTGGCGGATCAGCCGCCGCATTCACCCCAGCCATCAAATACGATCAGCAGGTCGTTGATGTCAATCAGACCATCCTGGTTCAGATCGATTTCGTCGCAGGCATCTCCGCAACCCCAACTGCCAATGATCTTGAGCATGTCATCAACGTTGACCACACCATTGCGGTCGACATCACCAACGCACTCGCAAACATCGGGTATGCCATTGCCATTGGCATCCGGCGTGATGCCCAGGGCGATCTCGCATGAATCGGGGAAGTTGTTCTGGTTGCAATCCTCATTGCAACCGCTCACGTTGTCAGACCAGACGCCGCCTACCGTGTCCATGCACCAACTGAAGGTGACACTCGAGATGCACTCGCCATCCGTAGTGCAGCAGGTGCCGGAGGAAGCGATGTCGCCTTCGATGAGGGAAAGGGCTTCCATGATCGAATCCAGGAAGTCGACAGTGTTGGCACCAGCGTAGAACAGCCGGCCACCCGTGACGTCTCCCAGTTCGGTTGCCTGACGATGCAACTTGTCGGGAAGAACGGGGTCATGACTTTCGCCGTGTCCCCAGGCACCGTCCGTGATCGTGGGCCCGGCCCATTCGGCGTTCAGCGTGAAGATGCGAGGTGTCTCGGCCATGACGGTGGGGGTTGCCAACTCGTTGAGCAACGCATTACGTCCGTGAGCTTGGCCAGCACCAGGAGGATAGTCCTCGCCGTCTGCATCATGGAAGTCCGCATCGGTCATCAGGAAGATGATCGGTGCACGGTTGGCATCCCATGACAACGGTTGCGGTGCGATTTCACCGGCATCGGTGAAGTCGGCATCATTGTTGAGGTCGAGACCCGAGCCCGTGATGGCTTGCCACACGGCCTCGTATTGCGACTCGGGTAAATCCAAGCCGCCGCCAATTGAGAGTGATGACATGGTGTTCAACACGGTCGTTGAATTCGAATTGAAGTCGAGATCAACGTTCCATGCGAAGTCGCTGCCTCCGCCAACCGGCATCATTGGGAAGTCCTTGAAGCTGGCAACGGCGAAGTTTGGATTGGGGAAACTGTTGGCAATCTCGCTCATTACCGAAGGCATCTGAGCCAGCATTTCCGGCATGTCATCCCAGTAACTGCCCGAGATATCGAAGATGAACAGGACGTCCAACTCACGAGCCTCAGTGATGGGCAGGGGGTTCACGGACAAGTCGATCGTCATGGGATCGCCGCATGCCGAGAGATTTGAGAGCGAGACACCGGTGTCCACGCCGGAATAGGGGCGTGAGTTCGGGAAGCTGTTGCCATCGAATACAAAGGCAGGACCATTGGCCGACCACAGATCGTCGGCATCACCACGGTCGCCCCAGTTCTCCATTTCGCATAAGCCATCACTCTGTTCCAGAGCAATGAAGCTGTGCAGGCCACCTGGAGCGCCGCCGCACCAGCCATTGTCGTTGCCAGATCCAACCGCGGGATCGACGTGCCAGATGGCCAGTCCACATCCCAGGAGATTCTGATCGAACCCGATCGGTTGGCGGTTCTCGATAAGGAGATACTCGCTGCTGTCAGGATCATGCTGAATCTTCAGCGCAAATGGTTGAGCCTCGGCTGCCGGGATCG
The DNA here is from genome assembly GCA_029242715.1 of Phycisphaerales bacterium. Taxonomy (GTDB): domain Bacteria; phylum Planctomycetota; class Phycisphaerae; order Phycisphaerales; family SM1A02; genus UBA1668. Next base: position 9,502 of record JAQWTL010000024.1, on the reverse strand, counting down.
TCAGGTTGGTGTAATCGCCAATCACGAGCTGAGGCTGAACCCAACCCATTTCAGCACGACACCAGGCAGACATGTGGCCTGGGCTGTCTGGTTGATTCCAGTTTCCAGAAGCCATCAGGCAGAAGTAGCCACACCCAGCATTGATTGAACCATTGGTTCCGTACAGATCCGGCAAGCCCAAGGCATGACCGAACTCATGGCAGAACACGCCGATTTCAATCAATGAATTGCCGCAAGAAAGGGAGGGCATGATCGTGTAATCATCGATCTCGATCATGCCGCCATTGGCAGAGGCATCGCTCGTGACGAAACGGGTGAATGAATTGTTGGCATACCAGTTGGCCGAAGCGTAAGTCCAACGGTGTGACCAGATGTTGGCATTGCCACACTCGCCACCAATCTCGGGATGGACCAGGGCGACCAGGTCGACGATACCGTCGTCATCTCCGGAGTTGGGAATGCCGTCCGGGCCATCATTGTCATAGTCCGCAAAGTTGACTGTGGCATCTGCCAAGGTCAGGGACTCGTTGACATAAACATAGGGCAGATTGGCTGAGATGCCGTTCTGCCCGCCTTCGTACACGTTGTCGTTGTTGGCGAGATTGCCAACGTCAAACACGGTGCCGTCAAAGGTGAACTTGTTGAAGGAGATCTCGTTGTAGTAATCCGAGAGGGTCCCGGTCGGCCAGGGGCCGTCAAAGAGCTCCTGCTGGAGATCGGCAACGGTATTGGCAGGCAGGGCACGGTTGTCGTAGCCAAAGCAGATGACTGGCACTTCCAGAACGCCAGTTACAGCATTCATGCTTCGAAGTCCGGCCTCGCGGGCCGCCTTGGCGGTCTTGGCCTTGCCACGCCAGCCGCCCGGCGTGTCGAGCGACACTTGGCTGCGCTTGGCATGATCCATGACATGCTGAGGCGCTTCGACACCAGGTGCCGGGCCAGTTGTTGCCTGGGTGTTGTTGGGGGTATTGAAAAGAATTATGACAGGCATAACAGCGGCTGCTATGGCAGCGCCGCGCCGGTGGTTTTTACGGTGGATCATGCAACGGAATCCTGTGTATTTGAATGTGCGTGGGTCATTCTCTGGTTGAATTACATCATCCCCACATCCAAACTCGTGCTTCTGAAAGCAGATCTGTCAGATGGGCCTTGGAAAAATCAAAGATCTTGTCTGGGGCTGCGGTGATGGGCCCTGGCGCTACTGTCTCAGGGGGGCCTGTGAGGGCATTCAAGATGCGCCCCTCAGCTTTTTCTTGAGGTGGCTTCCTGGGTGTGGCCAAATTGAGATGACCGCATTGAGAGGATGATCAGAGCAGTTGTGATGATGGTCCGTGTGCTGATTCAATTCAGTTTGGCACTCGGAGCGATCGTTCTATCAAGCACTGATGTATACGCCTCTGAACGTGGCTGGACCACCGGCTGGACCATTGTGGACAGCTATACGCTTCCAGAAGATGCCTCGGGCCTGGCCTGGGATGGCGCCGATCTCTATTGCGGTATCTATGGCGTCAACGGCAGGAATATCTATCGCATCAATCCAGACACCGACGCTTACTCGTTGGCCTTCATCGCACAACAGGAAGATGCCTTCGGGCTGATCTACGACGGTGATGACTTCTGGGTATCTCGTTACTACGAAGATCCTGGGCATCTCTACAAGCTCACCAATACGGGCACCATCTTCAATGATGTGAACGGAAACTGACATCGATCGAATATGAATTGATCCGGCAGGCGGTATTGCAGTTTTCGCCACCAGATCCTTTTCAGGCCTTGGCATCAGATTGCAAGGTATGGGGAGTGATGCGTCGATAGGGGAAGTGGTTCCCGGATCGGATTCGCAATCTGGCCATCCATGATGGGAGCGTCATTTGGGTAGTGCCAATGGCCCTTATTAGCGTGTAGCAATGACTGCGTTTAGGATGTGCATTGAAGGCCTGGCTCAGGGGCAGTAATCAACGGGAATTTCGACCAGTGGCCATTGGCTGGATAGCAAATCGATGATCTTTAGTTCGCCTGAATTCATCTTTGCTTTCGTCCCAGTCGTTTTTCTAGTTGCCTTTCTCGTACGCAAGTTGGTTTCGAACACGGCGGTGATTCTGGTCTGGCTGACCTTGTCATCGCTGTTTTTCTATGGTTTCTGGAAAGCTGATTATCTGCCAATCATCGTGGTCTCGATTCTTGCCAATTGGCTGATTGGCAAATGGATATTGGCTACACGAGACCGTGGCAAGGTGCCGCTTTTCATCGGCATCGTTCTCAACCTGCTGGCCATTGGCTACTACAAGTACTTCGATTTCTTCATATCGAATGTCAACTCCCTGACAGGAGGCGAAACGTCTGAGTTGGGGCTGCTGCTTCCGCTGGGCATTTCGTTCTTCACTTTTCAGCAAATTGCCTACCTCGTTGATACCTACAAGGGGGAAGTCGGGCGAACGGGCATCCTGGAATATGCCTTCTTCGTTTCCTTCTTTCCCCAGTTGATTGCGGGCCCGATTGTCCACCATCGACACATACTTCCATCTGTGCGCAAAGGTGATGCCTTTGGCTTCAAGTCAGAGGAAATCCTGAAGGGGCTACATGCCTTTTCGATCGGCTTCGTGAAGAAGGTCGTGTTTGCAGACATCTTTGCGGTGGCGGCGAGTGCAGTATTTGATGCTGCCGATGCAGGCCAGTCCATCAATACGCACGACGCCTTGCTGGGTGCTGTTTCCTATACCTTCCAGATCTACTTTGATTTTTCTGGGTATACGGATATGGCCATTGGTCTTGGTTACATGTTTGGCGTCAAACTGCCCAAGAACTTTGATTCGCCATACAAATCATTTGGAATCATCGAATTCTGGCGGCGATGGCACATCACTCTTTCAGAATTCCTTCGTGATTATCTTTATGTTCCGCTCGGAGGGAACAGGCGTGGTCTTCCTCGTCGTTACTTCAATCTGCTGTCCACCATGTTTCTGGGTGGTCTTTGGCACGGTGCAAGTTGGACGTTTGTCGTGTGGGGCGTGGCACATGGATTGCTCCTGATGCTCAATCACTCCATCCGGAAATTCATTCCCAGGCCACATGGCCATCTTTCACTGTCGATATTCCGCTTGGGATCCTGGGTCCTGACCTTCGCAGCAGTCATCCTGACCTGGGTAGCATTCAGATCCACAACCTGGTCTGGCATGTGGGAAATGTATCAATCGATATTCATGATTGGGGATCAGGTTGCCCAGGTAGATGGTTTTCTTTTCGATCCAAGGCACATGTCATATCCCATTCCATATCACTATCTGATTCCTGATTCATTGACCTTCTGGCCATGGGTTGTGGTTGTCATCGGGCTTGTGATCTGCGTGGCCATGCCAAATACCTGGCAACTCATGCAGGCGTATGAAAAGAAGCGTGGGGGATATCGACTTGGCGCCAATCTGGCAACGGTCATCTACTTTGCCTTTGGTTCTTATTTCATCCTTTATCTGCAGAACAGAATTACTGAATTCATATACTTCAACTTCTAGCTGTTTGACGACGTAATGAAAAGCAAACATCAACTCATTCTGGTTCTTCTGGCAATAGCAGTATTGATTCTGTTGCCTGCGTTAGCCAATTACCTGATAGATCCATATCACATGTATGGTTCCAAATCCCGTGAACTGATCAACCTCAAAAGAAACGATCAGTACCAGGTTGCTGGTTTGATCAGGTCCTATCTTGCTGAAGAAGACCTCGGCTTTGATTGTGTGATCATGGGCAATTCCCATGGGCAGAACTTTTCACCGGCTCAAATCGAGGAAGTACTTGATACAGGTCGTGTGCTGAAATTGACCATGGCCGGATCCTGGCCCAAGAGGCAGTGGATTGTGATGGAGCGAGCATTGCAAGAGCCGGGTCTCAAACGAGTGATATGGCTTATTGACGGGTATTACACAAGTGCTGTCGATTCGGAGGCAATAAATCAGCCTTTGGCGTTTCCTGCAGATCTGTACCAAAGTGATCTTGGCATCAACACCTACATTTTCAATGCGGATGTCTTTCTGCAGTCATTGAGAGATCTCGGCTTGTTTCCAATGGGGAATTCGCCACAAGGTGATGACTATGGAACCTGGTATGCGGGTGATGAATGGTGGGATGAACTTGTTTCGCAGTTTCATGAAACCATTCGAGATGATGATGAATATGCTTATCATCAGTCATCACTTGAGTCGCAGTCAGGAAATTTACCGTCTTCGATTGAGGCGCTTTATGCGGAATATCCTGTACAGGCAAGCCCCAGCATTGATCGTCTGGCTTCACTTGCAAAGGCAAATCCTGACGTCAAATTCGATTTTCTAATCGGTCCATACCCTGCAGCTCATTACATCGCATGTGACAGGTCCAAGTTGGCTTCACTGTTCGCAATGAGGCGATATGCAGTCAAGGTATTTGATGGGTTGCCAAATGTTCAACTGCATGCATTTGACACGGATGAAGAGATCGTTACTGACCTCAAACGCTACAAAGATGTTACTCATTATGACCCTGATGTGAATCGTTACATGATTGAATCGATTCCAGGAAGCATGCGAGTGCTGAATGCTCAGACAATTGATGATTATGAAAATGAATGGTTCAGTCTGCTCCAAAGATATCAATCACATTGCATACAAAACGGGCCATTGTCTGAGTTCAAGGCACAGGACAACTTTGAAGACTAACTGCTTTAGATTTGAATATCTGTTCGATAGAAGACGCTGCTTGCCAAGTGGTTCTTCCGGATTCATGAATTCAAATTGAGTAAGCTGCTGCCATGAAGACTTTGGATTCAAAGGGGCTTGGGCTGGCCATTGCTCAGCACCTGGGCAACGTGTTCAGCGAGGTCACCTCGAGTGACATGGTCATTGCCAATGAGCGATGGTGGCGTGTCATCACGCATGATCCGCATCCATATGCAAACTTTGCGATAGTGAATGAACTGCAGGATGCCAAGATCATTGTGGAAGCGCTCAAGCCGCTTTCCGAACTTGAGCTTCCTGCTGGTGTCGTCTTTGTAACCGTTGATGATGTTGAAGCTGTTGAAGTGGTGACTTCCCTGGGGTTCTCCTTGGCTGGCAGGTTCCCGGCCATGGCCCTTGATCTGACATCATGGCAATGCCCCGCATGTCCTGAAGGTTTCACCATGCGAGAGGTCGACATGACGCATGAAGCAACTGCCTGGCATCAAGCCATGGTGGAGGGGTATGACGTTCCGAACGAGGTTGCCGCGATGTTTGGTCGCCCGGGTCTTGAGGCCGGTACCGATGCAATGCAGGCTCGATACTTCGGGGTCTTCAAGGATGATCAGATGGTGGCCACTTCACTGGCGTGTATGGATGACTCGCTGGGTGGCATCTATTGTGTGACCACTTTGGCCGAGGTGCGCAAGCAGGGGCTTGGTGAGGCCATCACGGGACTCGCTATCCAGGCCATCAAGGATGCGGGATATCCGATTGTTGTTCTGCAATCATCGGATATGGGGGCCTCGATCTACACCCGCATGGGCTTCCAGAAATGCGGTGGTATTCCGTTCTATGGGCGGAATCTGGGCTGATTGAACGCTCAGGGTCTTCGCAAAGTCCTTTGGGGCAGGTATTTGTCCACAGGCACTTGTCGGCATGGTCGCCAGTTGCCAGAATGCTGCCATTGATCCAGTGATCCAGGAGAGAGATTCAAGATGCTCGTTCATGTCATTGGCTTCTTCATTCATTGAATTGACCATCGGTTGATTGAAGGCATGTGCCTGAAGGCTGTCTGCATTCAGATCGCCTCACCTGTTACGACTTGATCATCAGAGAGAGGTAGGTATACGTTCCCATGCACTTTTTTACATCTGGTTCACTTGTAGAGATTGACAAATCGGCTGGTGGGTCGCTCCGCGGTTTGACTTCCAATGAAGTCCCAGGCTTCACCAATATGTCACATCTTGATCTGACTCTTGAAGCAATGGGTCTCTTGAATCCCATCTGGCATCCCAATGCACAGAAGGTTGGATATTGCACCGAGGGTCAGTTGTTGGTTTCCACGCACGGACCAGGTCAAAGCGATCAGTTCATGGTGCAGAAAGGGGAGATGTTTTACATACCCCAAGGGTGCATCCACCATATTGAAAACAGATTGAACACTGCAGGGAACATCAAGTTCGCCTTGAATCATGGTGATCCTGAGACCATGTGCCTCTCCAGATCTGTACAGGCCATTTCTGACTCCGCCTTTGATTCCACCTTCGGAACAAAGCCCGGCGTTGTGAAGAGTTTGAAAGCCTCAGCGTCCCATGGGCTCATCGGCTCACTTTCAAGTGGAAGCCCGGCAAGTGATGCCACGGCGCATCGCTACAAATTTGATATCGAGAACAGTGATATGGCCGTTCTTAATAAAGGCGGCTTCTTACAGGTGGGTTTGAAGGTCAACTTGGCGTCCTTGGAAGGAGTTGGAATTCTGGGCTTCGGTCTGAATCCAGGTGGTGCCATCGAGCCCCATTGGCATCCCAATTCTGATGAAGTGGTCTACGTCACCAAGGGCAGGATTCGGGGCATGTTGCTTTCTCCTGATGGCCAGGTCGAAGAACAGGAATTAGGACCCGGCGAAGGCTTCTATGCACCGATGTCATACTTTCACAGTGTGGAAGCTGTCGGAGATGAGAAGGTCGAAGGTATTGCTTTCTTCAATAACGCCGAGATGGTCTACCTTGGGCTCGGTGAGGCCATGGGCGCTTTCTCAGACGAAGTCCTGGCCTCAACCTTCAATGTGGATCCAAGCACATTTTCAGGTATGGACAAGCCTGCAGGCCCCTTGGTCATCGTCCCCGGTTGAGTGAGATGGTGCTGACAGGATGGGCTTCCAGACCTTCGGTGCCATTCCCTTATATGGAAGGAATCTGGGCTGTTTGAACGCTCAGGGTCTTCGCAAAGTCCTTTGGGGCAGGTATTTGTCCACAGGCACTTGTCGGTATGGTCGCCAGTTGCCAGAATGCTCCAATCGATCAAGTGATCGGGGAGAGAGAAATACCATGCGAATGTTCCAGATGACCCTCGTGGCCAGTCTTCTGCTGGCCGGTACCAGTTTCGCAGACACCATCAATGTGCCTGATGACTATCCGACCATCCAGGGGGCCGTGGATGCGGCAGCCGATGGTGATGAAATCATCGTATCGCCGGGTACGTACAGCGTCGGCAATACATACGAAGTTGTGAAGATGGGTGGCAAGGCCGTCTGGCTACATTCTTCCGACGGCCCCGAGACCACCATCATCGATGGCAGTGGTGACAGGCGAGGTATTGCCTGCGTCCTGGGTGAGGGGCCGGGGACGATCATCGAAGGATTCACGATTCGGAACTGTGACGATGGGCCCGACCAGGGCGTCGGTGGGGGCATCCTGGTTGCTAGCGACAGTTCGCCGACCATCCGCGGTTGTCACGTTATCAGCAGCAGTGCGTGGTGGGGCGGCGGTATTGGTATTGAGTCTAGCAATCCGGTATTCGAAAACTGCACTATCAGCGTTTGTTCTTCAGGATACCTCGGTGGCGGTATTGCTCTGCTATCAGGTAGCCCCGTATTCGAAAGCTGCACCATCAGCAGTTGTTCTTCTGATTACGGCGGTGGTTTCGGGGTTGACGTGGGGGAAGGTGACGCGGCCAATCCATCCTTCATCTCCTGTGAGATGACGGGCAATACGGCCAAGGATGGCGGTGGGTTTTACTTTGAAAACTCCCACGGTCTGGTCGAAGACTGCGTTGTGTCCGGAAACTCCTCAACCGATGAAGGTGGAGGAGTTCATGTGAGCTATGACAGTGAAGTCTCGATCTCCGATTGCTACATCAGTAATAACTCCAGCGGTGTTGATCCCGGCGGCGGGATCTGGAATGGACTCGGTGGGACTTCGATCGTGGGCGGGACCACGGTGTGTGCAAACAGCCCGGGGCAGATTCACGGATCCTGGACGGATGCAGGTGGAAATGTTGTTTCAGCGGTCTGTCCCGTAACCTTGACGGTCGCACTCGATGGATCAGGTGACTTCACTTCGATTCAGTCTGCAATTGATGCTGCTTCCAGTGGAGATACCATTCTTGTAGAACCTGGCACATACAATGAGCATGAAGTGAATACCAACGGAAAATCGGTATTCATTGTGGGATCAGTCGACTCTGAGGGCATGCCTGCCAGTGTGATTGATGCCGCAGGTTCCAGTCAAAATGTCCTGTTGATTCGTAATGGTGAAAGCCCTTGGTATTCCAATTTCATCATCACGAATGGCTCGGCTGGTAATGGTGGCGCAGCTTTTATAGATAACGCAAGCAGTCCCCGATTTGCGAACTGTCATTTCTTGAACAACACTGCAGGCAATGAAAGTGGTGCTCTGCTGTGTATAGATGCATCTCTGGTACTGAGCAAGTGTCTGTTTACTGGTAATACAGCGGGCCACCAGGGAGGTGCGGTTGGGCTATTTGGTACGAGCCATTTGCAGTGTTATGACAGTCACTTTGAAAATAATGAAACTGGATCCGGATCTGGTGGTGGTGCCATCAGTTGTGATCCGGGTACTTCAGTGGAGATTGAGAATACCTCCTTTGCCAATAACATTGCTGGAAGGGCTGGTGGCGGAATTGCGATTGAGGCGAATGTCAACGCCTTGATCAGGGATTGTGTGTTCACAAATAATGAAGCTCTGGACGCTGGCGGTCTGTATGCCCATAACTGTTCCCCAACGGTTGACTCATGTCAATTTGTTGGCAACCGATGTTTGAATAGAGGTGGAGGAATTGGCTTCTTTGACGGCAGTGGTGGATCGATTGTCAATTGTCAGATCTTGGACAATGAAGTGACGGCAGGTTACCCATCTTCATATGGCGGTGGTATCTATCTTGCAGATAGCAGCCCGTTGATCACTGGCTGCCTTGTTTCCGGAAATTCAGATCCACATGCCGGAGGTGGTTTGAGCGCCAGTAATAGTGACGCTGTACTTACATCCTGTGTTATCACAGATAACTCAGGTGCACATGGCGGCGTGTATCTCTATCAAAGTGCTCCCCAGCTTATTGACTGCTTGATCGTCGAAAATAGTGGTACCGCTACGGGTGGCGTTGCGATGGATTCGAGTACGCCCAGCTTCGAAGGGTGTGCTGTCGTCGGTAATACCGGTGCGGAGTGTGGTGGCATAAATGATTTGGGCGCCAGTACTTCATCCCTGCTCAATACCGCCGTGTGTGGAAATGCCAAGGGACAGGTATGTGATAACTACACCGACCTGGGCGGCAACACCGTCGAAGAAGTCTGCACAGACGCAGATGGTGATGGTATTGCTGATAGCTACGACAACTGCTACCTCTACAACCCGAAACAGCTGGATTGCAATGGCAACGGCATCGGCGATGTCTGCGACCTGGCGGATCAGACGTCATATGACATCGACCAGAACGGTGTGCCGGATGAATGCGATCCCGATTGCGATGGTGATGGCATACCGGATGGGGCCGACGGTCCTGATTTCGACCAGGACGGT
>JAQWTL010000020.1 GCA_029242715.1 Phycisphaerales bacterium | reverse complement strand
AGGTGCCAACCAGATCCTGCAGGTTCGAGGCACGTTCCTTCTGGGCATGAGCTGATGCCGAATAGGACTCCTCGGGGCTTTGGCCCAGATTCATCTGGTCTCCCCCAAGGATCATGCGTCTGCCGAGTGGCGAATCGATCCACCAGCGAAAAACGAGCCAGGCTCCAACAGGCCCGAACACGATGCCGATGCCAAGTGCGAAGAGGCCTGCGGTAGTCGAGTACAGAAAGAAGCAGACCAGTGAACCAATGACGGCAGCAGCCCCGACAAGGGCCAGCATGCCACCGGATGGAATGAACAACTCCATGAACAGGAGGAACAGGGCGATGCCAAGCAGAACGAATGCCCAAAGCATCATGCCTTCATCGCCTGTCGTTGCTGCTTGTGCCAGGACAAGGAAAGTCATGAATCTGTGGCCTCCACCTCGAGTACCAGGCCAGTGCGAACGACTCGAACCTCTGCGCCTGCCTCGATCCAGCGACCCAAGGATACGGCGTCAAACAATCGCTCGTCGAACCGCACGCGTCCAGATGGTCTCAGCGAGGTTTCAGCATGACCGATGCTTCCTACGGCAACCGCTTCATCTTCGGCAGTGGTGGAGACGACATCGAACCGGCCTTGCCCCAACTCGGTTTCCAGGATGATTCCTCGAGCGAATCGGCCACGATCAACCGTTCTGGAGATCAGCCAGATGATCATCATGGAAATGAATGAACCAACCAGAATCACAAGGATGCCCTGGACGATTCCTTCCTGCATTTCCTGTCCTGTCATGTCTCCGGATACGAACGTACCAATGATGCCAATCATCAGAAGAATGGCCCCCGTGATGCCGGCAATGAGTGTTCCAGGAACCAGGAGCAGTTCAATGGCTACCAGCGCAATACCCAGGAGGACAGCCAGCAGATCCCACCATTCCGCCATGCCAGCCAGAGCCGGGGCGCCGATGAGCAGTGCAAGCGTGATGACCGAACCGCCGGCAAACAGTCCTGTTCCGGGAAAGGTCATCTCGACGAACAGGCACACCAGAAAGATGACGACCAGCACGATCCGAACCGGCCAGCTCACAAGAAACTGAACAAGAGATTCGGACCATGATTGGTTGTAGACGCGAATGCTGGAGGCGCCCAGGAAGGCTTGTAGCGATTGCTGGTCTGCAACGAGATCCGTTGCCAGGCCATAGTTGATGGCGTCAGCAGGTTTCAGTGTCAATAAACGATCATCTGCCACCACCTGTCCCATCAGTGCCCACTTCTCGGAAGCTTCCGGACCAAGTCGTGGTCGAGAAGAAGGGAGCAGTTGTTCGTAGGCGATCGAGTCCGGAGCCAGGGGATCACTGCTGGATGCGATCGCATCAAAGAAAGGCGATACGATCGAATTCTCTCCTGTGGACGGTGTGGAGACCTTGACCAGTTCATCTGGAGGCGCCTTGCCGAAGATCTGTTGATACTCATTGGAATCGACGAAGATCACCTCACCGGTTTCCCCGTTCTTCAGCAGCCAAAGTTCCACGCCAACACTGACGAATGCCTGGACGATCTGTTCGTCGTAATGACGTCGTCGTGCAGAATCAATCACTTCGGTGAGGATGGGGGACTCGAGTTTGGCGCGTTCTGTTTCCGGTATTGGTCCCAGTGGACTGACTGGAGCGCTGTCGCCAAATGTGGCATCTGGAGAAACGACGATCTCCCGACAGGCCAGAGCGATGATGGTGCCAGCTGAGAATGCGAAGGGATGAACCCAGGCGATGGTATTGGCCGGAGCTTCGTACTTGATCAGTCGACAGATCTCCAGTGTTGCCATCAGTTCACCGCCGGGCGTATTGATATCGAAGACGATCGCCTCGGCGCCGTCAGCTACAGCCTCCTGCAGTCTGCGTTTGATGGATTTGGCGGTGACCTGGTCGATGGGGCCGGTGATTGGAAGCACGGCGACCTGGCTGGCTTTTCGCCATGCCGGTACCGGTGAGACTGGTGCGGGAGCCATTGCCAGGAAAAGGCATGATGCCATTACAAGCAGACGCAACGACCAATTGGGCGTCAGCGGGTTCGACCGGTTCATTGTTGGCCTGATGGTCATGGCTGAAAGCCATTGTAGGCATCGGCGATGTCGTGCTGGATCAAGGGGGCTGATCTAGTCAAACAGCGGTGTGTACTCGATGTCACGAGGATTCGTGGGCGAGCTGCTGTGCTGTTCGGCGACATTCACATGGGTCAGGAAGGCATCACGGCCCAGGAGGGTCTTGTCGGCATTCCAGCTGCCAGCAGCTTCCGTCTGGGCAGCATAGATGTTGTCAGCGGAGTAGCTCGTTGTGCCACTGGAATCAGTGACGGGATACTGTGCGGCGACGGGCCAGAAGTTCTCGCTGAGCTCAACGTGACCGTCAGCGAAGACGATGATGCCTCGCCACTGCCCTTTGCGACCGAAGAATTCCGCGGTATTCGAATCCTTGATGTTCTGTTCATCACCGTCTTCGACACCACGAGTTCCCAGCAGAGCGAAGCTTGATGTGCCCTGGCGATCCCAGACAAGTTGTCTTCGTTCGCCGCTGAGAGGCGTAATGGCATACGAGTTGTGGCAACCATCTTCCTCCTCTGCCTCACCGTCATCATCGAGGTTGAGGTTGTTGGAGAAGGACCTGTCCCAGAAAACGCCTGGTTCGGAGCCGCTGGGGTAGGGGTCGTAGGCGTCAAAGTTGTAACTGGTGTGTGCGTAGACGTTGTCGTTGGTGTCCGAGTCGGAATAGGTCGTGCCCGCATCGAAGAGCCGTTCCATCACACAGAGGGAAAGCATCGCGCCATGGTCATTCAGTGATCCATTCTCACGACCACGGCCTTCTATGTAACGTTCGGAGCCACCAACATCGACAGCCTGCCGCTGCACCAGGCCCGGTACCGGTTTTTGGAAATCATGCGAGGCGGCGTACGCCGTAAAACCCTCCACGAGTGTCTTGGCCTGCTTCTGTTCTTCAAGAAGCCGGGCAGATGACCGTGCTCCAGAAAGGGCGGGAAGCAGGATGCCCATGAGGATGGCGATGATTGTGATCACCACCATGAGCTCGACGATTGTGAAGGCAGGGCGTTTAGCCTTGTTTCGCATTAATTTCCTCCGGTCAACGGGCCTGGTGCAAGCAGGAAAACCTGTCAATCAAGTATCAGGATCAACCTTCTTCGAGTGGATCGAACGAGATCTTGACAAAGGTGCTGTCATCATTCTGGGGAAGGAGCCATGAGTAGCTCATCCAGACATCAGACTGCTTCATTGCGGTTTCATCACCAGGAGCACCTGATGCTGGCCAGTCATTGAATTCGCAGTTGAACATGTTGTCTCGCTTGTAGCCCGGTGCATCGAGTGCCTGGGTGTCATAGCGACAAACATCTGGGACGAAGTTCTTGGTGACAAGGACAGCGCCGTCTGCGGTGACATAGTGGCCGACATAGGAGTTGGACGGACCGTGCATCAGCAGGGTTGGGCTGTACTTGTAATCGTCCAGTGACATGTCGCCATTGAGCGTGCCACGTGAGCTCCACACGATGGTGTCGCCACCAGCGGTGTCATGCCAGCGACCGCGACGTCCTGCACCGACGAGTGTCAGGTTGCAGAAGCTGATGTGATCGACTTCATCTTCGGTTTCCAGGTTGGCCCTGAAGTTATCGTCCCAGAAGTCACCCTGAGTCGGGTTGTACATGGTGTAGTCATAGGCAACGGGCTCGCCGCCACCCTCGGTGATCTGACCCATGACGCCGATCTGACCCTGGTTCTCTGCGGGGCTGACCATGATCTCAGGCTCTGCATACTTGTGCGAGATGAGGCATGAAGCGATTGCAGCCGTATTGTTGTGATACGGGTTGGTTTCCCCGACGTTGGGGATGAAGACGCCACTGACCTTGTCACGATTGACGTCGCCGGGAAGGACGAATTTGCCATCGTTTTCACTGGCGTACACAGCATTGGTCTGCTGAAGACCACGAAGCTGGACCATTTCCTTCTTGGACTTGGCACTTCTCATGGCTGAGGAAAGTGCGGGCAGAAGAAGGCCCATGAGCAGGGCGATGATCGAAATAACGACCATCAACTCGACGAGCGTGAATGCTTTTCGTTTCATTTGACTGGTTCTCCCAATGTCTCTGACTGTTTGTCTGTTCGAATGAATAATGAACATAAAGACGGATCGGCAGCCCCCCGCCACCGTGACGAAGGTCCGATTCGATTTGAAGTCGAATCACTTCGATCGTTTCGCAGATATCACTCGATCGGTTGCTGCATGTTGCAACAAGCGTTCAGAGGGCCTTACTCGACGATCCATGAAACCCGTTGATTGGACGTGATGGATTTCCCATGTCTTCCAAGGGGGTTTCTAACCGGGTTGTCTGCCGTCGAGACGCAGAACGAATAAGGCAATGAGAACGGTTCAAGGTGGGGTATGATCCGCTCGACGGGCTACTGGCCCCACGTGCCAGTACTCTAAGACTACCGTGACGTCACCAGAGGTCAAGATCTCGGGCCATTTGGCAGTAATTTGAGGGCAAAGATGGCAGGAATTCAGCACAAGCTCAGCATGCTTGGAATCGCCCTCCCAGACGCTCCAAAGCCGGTTGCCAGCTATGTTCCTGCCAAACGGACGGGGAATCTGCTCTTTATCAGCGGCCAGGTGCCCCTGGAGGGCGGAAAAATGGCCTTCACAGGTTCGGTTCCATCGGTGGTAAGCCCTGAGCAGGCCTCCGAGGCAGCAAGAATTTGTGCAATCAATGCCCTGGCTGTTGCCAAAGATGCCTTGGATGGCGACCTTGATCGGATCGAGGAAATTGTCCGTTTGGGCGTCTTTGTCGCCTCGGACCCAGGTTTCTTTGGTCAGCCACAGGTCGCAAATGGGGCGAGTGATCTGATGGTGGAACTTCTGGGGCCAGCGGGCAGACATGCTCGTGCTGCAGTTGGATCTGTGGGATTGCCTCTCAACGCAACCGTTGAGGTGGAGATGATTTTGCAGATCAGGTCCTGATCTCTCGGACAATCAACCAGAGGCCAGAATGGCCACGATGATGACCGCCAGGATCACGTTGATCACGATGCTGAGGATCAACATCGGATTGGTGGAAGACGCACTGTCTCGTCTTGGTACGGCTGTCGGGCTCTCGGATTCGCTGGCATCAGACTTGATCCGGACGGCCAGGCTGCTGAGATCCACTGCGGGCTTGGCGAAGTGGGGAGGGTCCCCTTGTTGGACAAGTTCCAGATCTTCCAGCAAGTCCGTCATGGATTCATAACGATCGGTCCGGTCCTTCGCGAGCATCAACTCGATGACCTGACAGAAACCAGGCGATAGCGCCGGATTGAGATCATCTGGTCTGGTGAGCGGTGCCTTCAGATGACGCCGCATGACCTCGCTGGGGTTCTTGCCGGTGTAAGGAACCCGTCCAGTAACCATGTGGTAGCAGGTGCCACCTAATCCGTAGATGTCAGCGGTGGGGCCGATGTCGACCATGCCACGGATCTGCTCCGGGCTCATGTAATTGGCGGTTCCGTAGGCTCGGCCTTCCTCTTCTTTGGCCATTTTCAGGTCATCAACGCTTCGGGCCAGTCCCAGGTCGGCAACTTTGACCGTGCCGGACTTGGTGAGCATGATGTTGGCGGGCTTGATATCACGGTGGATGAGTCCCTTGGAATGGGCATGTTCCAAAGCCTTGGCCGACTGAATCATGATCTCAAGAGCTTGTTCTTCGCCAAGCCTTTTCTTGTCCTTGATTTCTTCCCGAACGTCAGTCCCTTCCACGTATTCCATGACGAAGAAGTGATGTTCGCCGGCTTGTCCCACTTCATACGCGTGAACGATATTCGCGTGGTTGAGCTGGGCTGCAGCACGGCCTTCCTTGTAGAAGCGTTCCAGGTAGTTGGGATCTTCGGAAAACTTCTGGGGCAGAATCTTGATTGCCACCAACCGGTTCAGGCTGGTTTGTTCTGCCAGGATCACGGTGGCCATCGCGCCCGCGCCGAGCTTCTTGATCATCCGGTATCCGGGGATCTTCAGCGAAGACTTGGTGGCATCGAATTCCTTGCGAAGTCGGTCCAACTGCCGGCGTGTCACGAACTGGTGCGTGATCAAGGCGTCTTCAAGGGTATTGATCTCACCCTCGGACCTGGTGGCCAGCAGCTCGTTGCTGCACTGCTGCAATTCCTCATCGGTGATGAGGCCCTGGTCGACGACCAGCTTCCCGAGCATGGTTTCAAAGCCGGTGCTCTCGGGGGCTGAAGGCTGGTTGGCGTCTGGCTGGGTCGACATGTCTTGTGTCCTGGGCTCCAGGCGGGCAGGGGGCCGCAATCCAGAAGTATGAACGATTCGAGGCCGGAACGCGACTCCAAGTATCATGACCTGTCACCCAGGATGAGCAAGCATCTCCCGGAGATATGGGCATGGTGGGGAATTGGACACCTCAGAGGATCCTCCTCGTACGACCCAGTGCTCTGGGCGACGCCTGTCGAACCGTCCCGGTTCTAGCCAGCTTGGCAGAGGCCTGGCCCGAGGCCACTATTGGCTGGGTCATCCAGGAAGGGTTCGAGGATGCCATTCGATGTCATCCCGACCTTGATGAGGTCGTGGTCTTTCCAAGAAAGGCGCTTGCCAAGTGGGTCACCCGACCATGGGTGATGGGTCGTTCCTTGAAGTGGTTGAACTCTTTGAGGCGAGGACAATGGGATCTCGTTGTTGATTGCCAGGGCCTCGTTCGTAGTGGATTGATGTCCTGGTCAAGTGGGGCCCGTGTACGCGTTGGGGACCGTAATGCGAGGGAAGGCGCCTGGCTGGCCTACAACCATCGTGTCAAGACAGCGGATCACACGCACACGGTTGATCGAATGATGTCGCTTCTGGAACCACTTGGTATCGACCAGGTCCATGACATGCGGCTGTATACGCCTCCCGAGGCAACTGGTCGGTGGCAAACATTGCGAGATGAGCGTGGCTTGAACGAGCCCTACATGGCGATTGCTTCGACAACACGCTGGCCAAGCAAGGCATGGCCGGATGATCATTGGGTTTCTTTCATGAAGTCCATGGATCAACAGGGAATGTCTTCCGTCGTACTTCTGGGCAGTGATTCAGAACGTGAGAATGTCGCGAAGCTCGCGGGGCGACTCCGCGATGAAGCGAACATTGATGTGCATGATCTCTCGGGTCAGACATCCATCGGAGACATGATGGCCGTCATCGAGTCAGCCAGGCTGACTGTGGCCAATGACACGGCGGCCCTTCACATGGCTGTCGGGCTTGGCGGGCGATGTGTCGGCCTCTATGGCCCAACCGATCCAGGCATGGTCGGGCCTTATCAGTTGAATGATCAGGTGGCTCATGTGCCCTCTGAATCGCCGGTGAATTACAGGGACCGGTCACTGGGCGACAGTGTCATGCGAAACATTTCGGTGGGGGCTGTTCTCGAAGTCAGCCAGCGGGTCCTGAAGAAGACAAGGGACGAGCCTGGGTCAGGTGACCCGGGCGGAGCGGGGCCATGATCTGGCCAGAACCCATCATCCTTGCCAGTGGTTCACAAAGGCGAAAGCAGCTTCTCCGATCAGCTGGTTGGAAAGTCTTTGTTCAACCTGCTCATGTCGATGATGGTCAGTTGAACAGCCGCGACATTCCGGCCCGGGCCTGGGTGGCCGCCATGGCTTGGTTGAAGGCCCGTTCCGTGATGTTGCAACAATTCCCTGGCGAGTTGGCGGGTGGAACCATCCTGGCTGCCGATACTGTCTGTGACCTCGATGGCGAAATTATTGGCCAACCTCCAGACATCGAATCGGCAAGAGACATGATCAGTCGTTTTCGGAATCGATCACATCGCGTTACAACCGGCGTCTGTCTGCTGCGTACTGACGGCTGTTGCAGGCGGATCTTTACGGATACGGCGAACGTGAGCCTTGGAGATCTCAGCGATGACATGATCTCGGAGTACCTGGTTACCAATGCATGGCAAGGCAAGGCGGGTGGATACAACCTGTTTGAGCGAGTGGCTGATGGTTGGCCACTTGAGTGGACTGGAGATGAGAGCACGATCGTCGGGCTTCCGATGCGGCGTCTCCAATCAATGCTCGGATCTTCTTCCGAGAGGGAGGATCAGGGTTGAGTGGTCCCGTTCATGTTGCAAGATCGGCAGCATCGCGTGTGTATGCGGCTGCCATCAACTGGCGCAACCGCCGATTTGATCGGGGGCATGGGATCTCACGTGTTGATCGGCGTGTGATTTCAGTTGGCAACCTGTCGATGGGCGGAACGGGCAAGACGCCCATGGTTCGTTGGCTCCTCGAACACCTGTCCATGATGGGCTCGCAGCCTGCGGTTGTGACGCGTGGATATGGGGCCAAGCCGGGAAGAGATGCCGACGAAGTGCTGGAGTACCGCGACGCCAATCCCGATACGCCGATCTTTGTCGGTGGTGATCGGGCAGCTGTCTTGCGAAGTGAACTGCCAGCTCATCCAGAGGTTGATTGCATTGTGATGGATGATGGTTTTCAGCATCGAGCGCTTCATCGTGACCTTGACCTCGTCCTCATATCTGCGCATGAGCCATTGGATTCAGGCCATGTGATTCCAGCAGGTCGCCTGCGGGAGCCACCATCGTCCTTGCGACGGGCAGATGCTGTAATCGTGACGGGTTCACGTGTCATTGATGGCAAGCTTGCTGCTCGGATCGAATCCTTTCATGGACAGCCGCCCATCGCATGGTGCAGCCACGCATGGTCAAGTCTCACGATCATGGAAGCTGACCGGGTTCGTGAGGTGGAGATTGACTGGCTTCATCGTCGTCGTGTTGTCGTGCGACTTGGCATCGGTTCGCCGGAAACAGTCCGCTCGCAACTGCGTGTTCTGGGAGCTGTTGTTGCCAATGAGAGACCTGCGAGAGACCACCAGCCTTTCAGCCAGGCTGAAGCGTCCTTTCTCTCAGAAGTCCTGGATGCGGATGCGATCCTGATGACGGCCAAGGACTGGGTCAAGGCTCGTGACGTGTTAGACTTGAACCGGTTGAAGGTGCCGATAGTCGTGCCTCGACTGGAACTCCGATTCCTTGAGGGCGAAGCCGCCCTTGGCCAATTGGTACACGATGCGGTTGCTGACGCTGGTGAGAGCAACCTCCTGGACACGATCTCATGACGACGCTTCTGGATAAAGTTGCGGGATTCTCTTCGTTTCGAGCATTGCTCGTCGGCGATTTCATGCTTGATGAGATCGTGCATGGCGACGCTGGTCGGCTGAGCCCAGATGCTCCTGTACCCGTGCTCAAGGCTGAACGCGAGGAGCAATCACCAGGTGGTGCAGCTCATGTTGCACGCTGTCTTTCCGCATTAGGTGGAGAGGTAATCTGCTGTGGCGTTGTTGGTGCTGATGATGCTGCGGCTCAACTGCGTGACAGCATGACGGCTCATGGAATTGACGCTGATGGATTACTGACTGATCCCAGTCGCCCGACGACTGTCAAGCGGAGCCTTGTGGGGCTTGCGCAGCATCGCCATCCACAGAAGATGTTCCGTCTGGATGTCGAATCCAGTGCGCCATTGGATGAGTCGCTTGAACAATCCTTGATCTCGTTGGTCAAAGCCCGTATGGATGGCATCGATGTGGTGTGCATCGAGGATTATGCCAAGGGCGTTTGTACGCCTCGTGTCTGCGAGGCCGTCATCGAGATCGCCCGGCAAACAGGTGTCGAGGTCCTTGTCGATCCTGCCTTGCTGGAGGACTACGAAAAGTATCGAGGGGCCACCTCCATCACGCCGAATCGAACAGAAGCTGAACTGGCAACAGGCAGTCCGGCTTCAACAGTTGAAGCTGCCAGCATTCTGGCGAAACAACTGGATTGTGAAGCTGTGATTCTGACCCTGGACAAGGATGGCGCCTTGTTGCTCGTACGCGGTGAAACACCTGCGGTGATCCCGACAGAGGCGCGTTCGGTCTATGACGTAACGGGTGCAGGTGATGTCGTCATCTCTGCTCTGGCGGCTGCTCGGGCGAACAAGATGGCATGGCATGATGCCACGCGATTTGCCAATGCGGCTGCAGGCCTTGAGGTCGAGTGCTTCGGGACGCGGCCGATTCCACTTGCCGAAGTTCAGCGAGAGATCCTTCGCCGACAGAAACCTCTGGAGGACAAGGTCCGGGTTGATGAAGAACTGGCTGTTGAACTGACTGTTCATCGTCAGGCAGGTCATCGAATCGTACTCACCAATGGATGCTTCGATGTCATTCATGCGGGGCATGTGGCGTACTTGAGAGATGCGAAGAACCAGGGCGATGTTCTGGTGGTCGGCATCAATGTTGATGAGCAGGTTGCCTTGATGAAAGGCGAGGGTCGACCGGTGTACGCACTGGCTGATCGAATGGCCATTCTTTCAGAACTCGCTTGTGTCGATTACGTCATCGCGTTTGAGGAACCGACGTCTCACAGACTGATCGAGTCGGTCATGCCGGATCTGTTCGTGAAAGGTGGGGATTACGCCCCCGAGGAAATCAACGAGTACGAACTGGTGAAGCAACTTGGCATCGAGTGCCGTGTTCTGTCACATCGGCCGGGTCTTGGCAGTAGTGACATCGTTGAGCATCTTCGTCGTACATGAGGTTCAGGCATGTCCCGCCCGTATGACAAGGAAAGAGACTTTGAGCATCATTGCCGGATCTGGAAGGAAATCGGCTGGTGGATCGAAGGTGATCGTGGCAAGAAGGCGTCATCGCTTTACTGCGATACTTGTGACACGATTGTGGAAGATGTCCATGGTGAGATGGAAGCAGGTGCCAGTCGATGCCCTGCGATCTTCTGGCACCAGGAGGCTTCTCTTCCAGCAGTCTTGATTGTCGGCGTGTATGCCGGCCGAGTCGGTCGGCAGAATGGCCACGCGTTGGCGCTTACGGCGGAGTCGATTGCCCTGTCAGTCGATGAAGGCGCCTGCATCGCCTCTCTTGGAATTTTTGACCAGGGTTTCTATGACCGAATCGGCTTCGGTATCAGTTCCTACATACGTCGCATGACCGTCGATCCCAAGTCGCTGCAGGTACCTTCGCTGAAACGCTCACCTCATCGGCTGGGTGTGGATGACTACGAAGAGATGCATGCTGCCCGCCTGAATCGGAGGCCAGCCCATGGTCGAGTGGACGTCGTGCCTCCGGGCATCACTGGATTGGAATGTCTTGAATCAGATGGAGGATTCGGTCTGGGATTCCGGGATGCGAATGGTGTGTTGACCCATCACATGTGGTTGGATTCGAATGACAAGAATGAATTCGGTCCATACGGGGTCGAGTGGATGGTTTGGAAGACGCGATCAGAGTTCATGGAATTGCTGGCTGTTCTGAAAAGTCTCGGAGATCAGGTACGAGGAGTTCGAATTCCGGATCCACCGGAAATTCAGATTCAGCAACTGCTCTCGCGTCCGTTTCGACAGGCGGGTCGAGTTCAAGGCAGTGACTTCGCGGTGAAGATCATGTCGGCCGCCTATCAGCAACATCGCATCTGTGACGTTCCTCGTTGCATCGAAGCCTTCAGTCTGCCGGGTCCGGAGGTGAGGTTCAACCTGGAACTTGAAGATCCCATCCAGGCCTTTCTTCCGGAGGATTCAAACTGGAAGGGATGTGGCGGTGACTGGATCATCACGCTGGGTGACAAGTCATGTGCAGAGGCTGGAAGCGACCCGGATCTGCCGACAATGAAAACCACTGTTGGAGCATTCACTCGTTTATGGTTGGGTGTCACTGGTGTTTCAGGCTTGGCGATTACCGACAACATCGATGCGCCTGATGAACTATTGGACAGATTGAACACGCTTATCCGGCTGCCGCGTCCATTGGCCGACTGGGATTATTGAATACCAAGAAGGATCCGAACGGCGGTTTCTGCGTCCTCAGAGTCCTGCACGATGGGATCCAGAGGAAGACGGACGACGTCGAACTTTGCACGGATATCGATGCCACGCGGATCGATACCGACGAGCCGGGGATCTTCTGCTTCGATATCAAGAAGTCGCTCAACCGTGGAGCGAATGGCATCGCCATGTTCACGATTGATCCTGCCGCAGAGTGCCGGTTCGATATCCGTCAACAGATTTGGAAGTTGGAGTGCTTCTCCATCAATCACCATGCCATGGAATCGAGTGAGATCGATGCTCATGAAGGCCCAGTGAACATCTGGCGGGTCTCCATGGTAGATGCGCCATCGATCTGCCAGGCTGCCATCCGGTCCGTCTTCTTCGAATTCTTCGAGAGTGACAAGTAGTTCCATGGCCGTGTCATCGGCAACCGGTACATGCAGGACCGTTTCCGCGGCCTGGAGCATCGCCACCATCGTGGGGGCGACAAGTCGTCCATCGGGGGCGAAGACGTAACGAATCGGTCGGATGTGTTCATCGAAACGAAAATCGCCCGTGGTCCAGGAATGCAGATGCCCGGACGCCTGTTCAAGAAGGAGTGTTTCCTCGTCGTGCATGATCGTGAGTCTATGCCGGTACCATTGTGCCGTGTCGCTGATTGCCGTTTCCATCATGGTTGAGGACCCCGTCGGGGTCGAGTCGGCGCTCATGGCAGCCGGGGCGGCCGCTGGCAAGGGGGCCAATCTGGTCGAGTGGCGAGTGGATGGGCTCTGCGAGGATGAAGCGGGTTTCAAGGCCTGTCGTTTTCTTGTCGAACAATCGCCATTGCCTTGCATACTGACCTGCCGGATCGAGGAGGAAGGTGGCCAGGCCTTTGGCATCGAGCCGGATCGCCCAGGCTTGTATCGGGCTCTTGCATCGGCAGGAGTGATGCCTCGTTATGTGGATATCGAAGCGGCGGCCTGGCGGTCGGATCGAGAACTTCGGATGGCGGTGGGTGAGTTGATCCAGACCGATGACTGCGGACTCATCCTGTCGACTCATGATTTCGAAGGACGTCCCACCGATCTGGCGCGTCAATTGGATGTCATGTGGGCAGAAGAGGATGTTTCGGTGGTCAAGGTGGCCTGGCGTGCCCGTTCGATCAGGGATTCACTGGAAGCCTTTGATCTTCTTGACGAGGCGGCCGGACCCATGATCGCCTTGTGCATGGATCGATTTGGTGTCATGACCCGCGTGCTTGCCGGCAAGTTCGGAGGCCTCCTGACGTTTGCTTCACTGGGATCTGATCAGGAAACAGCGCCTGGCCAATTGGCATTGCAGCAGCTTCGTGATTTGTATCGGTATGACTCGATATCACCTTCCACCAAGGTGTTTGGAATCCTGGGTGATCCGGTCGAGCATTCGCTCAGCCCCTTGCTGCATAACGCAGGTTGCCGGGAATCAGGATTTGACGGTGTGATGGTGCCCATGCCTGTCGTCGAGGGTTGGGAATCGTTCAAGGCTTCCCTGGCATGCATGCTTGATCATCCTTCCTTCAATTTGTCGGGAATGGCGGTGACATCGCCTCACAAGCAGAACCTGTCACGATTCGTTGAAGAATCAGGGGGCACCCTGACACCGATGGTGCATCGATGTGGTTCGGCAAATACGTTGGTTGTTCTGCCAGATGGTTCTCTCGTGGCAGACAACACGGATACCCAGGGCGTTGTTGGCCCCATGAAGCAGGTCATGTCGCTCAAGGGCGCCCGCGTGGCCATGCTGGGTGCTGGAGGAGCCGCACGAGGCGCAGCGATCGGCTTGTTGCTGGAAGGCGCAGAAGTCGTGGTGTTCAATCGCTCCGAGGCAAGAGCGCATGAACTGGTCAAGGATGTCAGTGACCAGATGGGAGGCACGGTTTCCATCGAGTATCAGTCGGGTGGGCCGAAGGCGACGGATGGTTTCAATGCTGTGATCAACATGACGACGCTGGGCATGCAAGGCGGTCCTGCACCAGAGGCATCTCCTCTGGAAGCGCTTGGCGGCTCAGTTGATCTTTTGAATGAAAACGTCGTTGTTCTTGATGCTGTCTACTCGCCATTGCAGACCCCATTCATCAGGCAGGCATTGGACAAGGAAGCCAAGGTCATTACCGGAGATGCCATGTTCCTTGCCCAGGCGGCTGCCCAGTTCAGGACATGGACTGGCCAGGCGGCTCCGCTGGACGCCTGGAAGTCATTGATGCCCTGATGTGATCACGCGGGGCGGCCAATGCCTACAGCACAAACCGTCCAAGGTCCTCATCCTTCAGGAGTGGGGCCAGTCGCTCCCGAACGAATGAATCCTCAATGGCAATAGTCTTCTCGCCTCTGGCAACACGTTCAGAGGCATCGAAGGCGATTTCCTCGAAGATCTGCTCCATGACGGTCATCAATCGACGGGCACCGATGTTTTCCATGTTGGCATTTGCTTCTGCAGCAAGATCCGCCATGGCATCGATTGATTCGGGTGTGAAAGTGATGACCAGGCCCTCTGTTCCAAGCAGGGCGATCTGCTGCTTGGTGATGGCTGCATCGGGTTCCGTGAGAATCCTTCGGAAGTCATCTCGCGTCAGAGCATCGAGTTCAACACGGATGGGGAAGCGGCCCTGAAGCTCTGGCATCAGGTCGCTGACCGATGTTCCATGGAATGCGCCGGCAGCAATGAACAGAATCTGATCGGTGTTGACCACGCCGTGCCTTGTGTTCACGGCGCTGCCTTCGACGATCGGAAGCAGATCTCTCTGTACACCCTGGCGACTGACGTCGGCATTGCCCTGCCGATCATTGGCAGCGATCTTGTCGATTTCATCTATGAAGACGATGCCCGCAGTTTCACTTCGTTCGATGGCCTGTTCGATGATTTTCTGGCGGTCGAGCAGTTTTTCCGTTTCTTCATCGAGAAGAAGAGTTCGTGCTCGATCGACAGTCACACGTCGTCTACTGCGTCGTTCGGGTACGAGGTTTTCCAGAAGGGAGCTCATGCCCGGGTCCATCTGATCCATTCCCACCATGTTGATGGCGGGCGTGGGTGTCGTATCCCGGACGCTGATCTCTATTTCACGATCATCAAGGCTTCCTGCATCGAGTTTTTCCCGCATTCGTTTTCGTACGAATTCATGAGAATCATCCGCATGTTCAGTTGTCTCATCGCCCAGCAGCAGAGTCACCAGGCGATCTTCGACGGCAGCCGTAGCTGTTTCCTGAACAGCTTCAGCATGTTCCTGGCGAACCATCGTGATCCCGATCTCCAGGAGATCCCGAATCATTGATTCGACATCCCTGCCCACGTATCCGACCTCGGTGAACTTGCTGGCTTCCACTTTGACGAAGGGGGCTTTGACCAGCCGGGCCAGACGGCGGGCGATTTCGGTCTTACCCACCCCGGTGGGACCAACCATCACGATATTGCGTGGAACCACCTCCCGCCCGAGTTCAGGGTCCAGTTGTCGCCGCCTCCAGCGGTTGCGGACGGCAACGGCAACCGCTCGCTTGGCCATGTCCTGACCAATGATGTGGCGGTCCAGTTCCGAGACAATTTGTCGTGGGGTGAGATCTGACACGTTGGGATCATAGTCATGCTGCGTTCTCACGGCCTCCCGGGCCCAGGTATTGCCATGCCCCCGGGGCTGGTAGCATGCCCTTCGATATGGCCCCCCTGAACTGCCTGACTACTGGTGAATCGCACGGCCCCTGCGGGCTGGCGGTACTCACGGGCTTCCCAGCAGGGCTGGATCTCGATGAAGCATTCATCAATACGGAGTTGAAACGACGCCAGGGCGGTTACGGCCGCGGGGGTCGTCAACGCATCGAGACCGACATGGCGACCTTCCTCGGGGGTGTTCGATCAGGTCGCACCACCGGTGCCCCTCTGGTCCTCCAGGTCCCCAACAAGGACAGTCGACTTGATGATCAGGAGAAGACGCCACCTGTTCACCGGCCGCGACCGGGACATGCGGATCTGGCCGGCAGCATCAAGTGGCTGACGGATGATTGTCGAAACACCCTTGAGCGAGCCAGCGCACGCGAGACGGCTGCTCGAACAGCGGCTGGAGCCGTGGCGCGTTGCCTGTTGCGAGAAGTGGGAATCGATGTTTTCGGTTTCGTTCGAAGTGTGCAGGAAGTTGTCACGGATGTCGTCGTCGAGCCTGGAAACATGGATTCGCTTCGAGAAGCTCGTGATGCATCGGAGGTCTACAGTCCTGATGAAATCGCGACCAAGGGCATGATGGAAGCCATTCGTTCCGCCAAGGTCGACAAGGACACGGTCGGCGGCCTCTGTGAAGTCCATGTTCAAGGTTGTCCGCTTGGGCTTGGTAGTTGCGCAACACTTTCTGATCGCCTTGACGCACGTCTGGCTGCTGCGGTCATGGGTATTCAGGCCTTCAAGTCCGTCGAGATCGGCATGGGTCGTGAAGTCGCTTCCAAGCGAGGTTCCGAGGTCCATGATCCGATCGTTTATGACGAGGCCTTGCGAGATACGCCTTTGCTTGGCTTCATGCGAGAACGCAACAATGCTGGTGGCATAGAAGGTGGCATGACGAATGGAATGCCCATTGTCGTGACAGGTGCCATGAAACCCATCAGTACGCTGTTGCAAGGCATGCCAAGCGTCGATCTCCGCACGAAGGAATCCGAGCACAGCGACTACGAACGCAGCGATGTCTGTGCTGTTTCAGCAGCCAGCGTGGTCA
Organism: Phycisphaerales bacterium; assembly: GCA_029242715.1. GTDB lineage: Bacteria > Planctomycetota > Phycisphaerae > Phycisphaerales > SM1A02 > UBA1668. The sequence goes on along the minus strand of JAQWTL010000020.1, from coordinate 496,199 downwards.
TGGAAAACGCAGTCGGCTTTGAGATTGCCGGAGCATTCCTGGACAAGTTTGGTGGCGACACGATGTACGAGATCCGTACCGCGTACGAGGCCTACCTTTCAGCGGCTCGTTCACTCTGATCACTACTCGTCTTTGATGGCCTCGAGTTCCCCGTCTGCAACAGCGGGAATGTCTGGTGTCATCATTCTCGTCCAGGCGTATTCCATGCGGATTTCGCGGCCGGGACAGTCGTCCTTCTTGAGCGTGAACAGCAAAGTGTCCCTGGACAACTCATACTCGTAAGAGCCGACGACATCACTGCATGATCCCACGTCGGACTGGAAGGAAATGGTCTTCCATGTGGCTTCGAATGAACCTGGCTGGGTTGTCGGGCCTGCTTCGTCGGTGAAGTGGTAGATCCAGTCGCCATCGGCTTCGAGATGAACTCGACTGCCGTCCATGCTGCAGGTCCAATCACCGGCAAGTCTTTCAGCTGGTGTGAAGGATGGTTGGGTAGCACATCCAACAAGTGCCAGCAGCGGAAGCAGGGTGATCGATCTCATGGTCGTGATTGTACGAGCCAGAAGGATTTGATGTGTCCTTACCCTAGGGTGTCACTGCCGGGGATTCATCAAGGCGGGGTTCGGTGGTTTTCTGCCTTGATACATCGAACGTGAATGCTCCATCCACCACGTCGACACCTACGGTGTCTCCTGGAAGAATGTCTCCGGAGAGAATGCGTGTTGCGATTGCGTTTTCAAGCTGCTTCTGCATGACTCGCTTCAATGGTCGTGCACCGAATTGCGGGTCCCATCCCGCTTCCGCCAGCGTACGGATGGCTGCCTCGCTGATTTCCAGTTCCAGACCTCGCTGGGTCATCCGTCGTGAGAAGTCCTGCAACTGAACGCGGACGATATCGCCCAGCATTTTCTGATCAAGTTGATGGAACACGATGGTGTCATCGATCCTGTTGAGTAATTCAGGGCGAAGTGATCCCTTGAGAATCTCCAGCATTCTGTCTTCGATGCGATCCTGAGAATCACCACGTTCGGTCATCTCCAGGAGTTCATGTGAGCCCATGTTGCTCGTCATCACGATGATGGTGTTGGTGAAGTCGACAGTGCGGCCCTGCCCATCGGTCAGGCGGCCGTCATCCAGCACCTGGAGCAGTACGTTGGATACGTCCGGGTGGGCCTTTTCCATTTCATCAAAGAGGACGACCGAGTAGGGACGCCGCCGGACGGCTTCGGTCAGCCGGCCACCTTCTTCGTAACCGACATAACCGGGAGGCGCACCGATGAGTCGTGCAACAGCATGCTGCTCCATGTATTCGCTCATGTCGATGCGGACCAGCGAGTCCTCGGTATCGAAAAGGAATTCAGCAAGGGTCTTGCAGAGTTCGGTCTTTCCGACACCCGTGGGTCCAAGGAACAGGAATGAACCAATGGGGCGGGAGGCCTCATCAAGTCCAGCTCGGTTTCGTCGAACGGCATCGCTTACCGCGGTGACGGCCAGGTCCTGGCCAACAACGCGTTCCTGCAGGACAGATTCCATGTTGAGCAGGCGAGAACGTTCGCTTTCCACCAGTTTGGAAGCGGGAATGCCTGTCCATTTCCCGACCACTTCTGCAATCTGTTCCGCATCGACTTCCTCACGCACCAGTGCCTTGCCTTCAGACTGCCGCATGGCAAGAGTTCGTTCAGCTTCTTCGAGACGGGCATCAAGCCCGGGGATGGTTCCATACTGGATCCGGGCAGCTTTTTCGAGATCACCAATTCGCTGTGCGCGTTCAAGTTCAGTTCGCGCCGAATCAGCTTCTTCTTTTACGGCCTTGATTTCATCAAGTTCCGACTTCTCGACTTCCCATCGCGCGGTCTGGGTGTGATTTTCTTCTTCGAGGCTTGAGAGTTCTGATTCAACCTGCTCAAGGCGTTCCTTGGAAGCCTTGTCTTTTTCAAGCTTGAGTGCTTCTCGTTCGATCTCGAGTTGCATGATTCGTCGCCGCAACTCATCGATCTCGGCAGGCATGGAATCATTTTCCAGTTGCAGTCTTGAAGCGGCTTCATCCAGCAGATCGATGGCCTTGTCAGGCAGGAACCGATCAGAGATGTACCGGTGACCCATCGTGGCTGCCGCAACGATGGCGCCATCCTGAATACGGACGCCGTGATGCGCTTCGTAACGTTGCTTGAGCCCTCGAAGAATCGCAATGGTGTCTTCGACGTTTGGCTCGTCCACGTATACGGGCTGGAACCTTCTCTCGAAAGCCGCATCGGATTCGATGTGCTTCCTGTACTCGTCGAGTGTCGTTGCTCCGATGGCGTGCAGTTCTCCGCGTGCAAGGGCTGGCTTCAACAGGTTGCCTGCTGAAACAGCGCCTTCTGCGGCGCCTGCTCCCACGATCGTGTGCAGTTCATCGATGAAGAGAACGATTCGGCCTTCACTTGCGATGACTTCACGCAGGACCGCCTTGAGTCGATCTTCGAATTCGCCGCGGAACTTCGCGCCCGCAAGCAACTGGCCGACATCCAGTGCAATGATTCTTGATTCCCGCAGAGATGTCGGGCAGTCGCCATCCACGATCCGCTGAGCGAGCCCTTCCGCGATGGCCGTCTTGCCAACGCCTGGTTCGCCGATGAGAACTGGATTGTTCTTCGTTCGGCGGCTGAGGACCTGCATGCATCGACGAATCTCTTCATCACGGCCAATCACCGGATCCAGTTTTCCGGACAAGGCTTGCGCATTGAGATCGATGCCATACTTCTTGAGCGCTTCGAAATTGGATTCGGCTTCTGCATCATCGATGGAATCAATACCGGATGCTTTCCGGATGGAGTCGATGGCTTCTCGGAGACTTCTGGTATTCATTCCAGAGGTGGCGATGGCATCACGGGCAGGAGATGGCACCTCACTCAATGCAAGAAGGAGATGTTCCTGCGATGTGTACCCATCGTCCATTGACGCGGCGAGTTTGCTGGCCTCGTTGAGGACATTCAGCAAGGCCGGGCTGGTCTGGGGAGCGTAGCCGGATGTCGAGGACACCTGCGGAAGCGTTGAAAGCTCTGCATCAACGACCTCGGCAAGTGCGGCGGGTCGACGTCCTGCATGTTCAATGATGTCAGTGGCAATGCTTTTCTCATCGGTGAGCATTGCGGCAAGAACATGCAGTGGTGACAGCTCTGCATGCTTTGAATCAATGGCCAGCGACTGGGCAGAGGAGAGAGTCTGCCGGGCCATCGTCGTGAATTTGTCCATATTCATTGTTCGTGAACTCCTCACGGGGCTGGGCGTACCAGGGTTCTGGCCATGGGCCCTTTCCATTCAATGCAATCAGGATGCCAGTCCAAAGGCTTCTGGAAGACGTATGGAGGGGGAAATCACTGATCAGGACTGCCAGACCGGCAGTCTGGGCGAGACTATCATTCCACCTACGCATGTCGAACACCACCTCCCCAATACCTGAAAAAAGAGGCGGTCCCCTGGCTGGGGCCCTGGTTGTACTCGGGTTGGTGGTCCTTGCCATTCTGGCCTGGTTCGTGATCCAGTTGATCATGGCGTCGCCCCTTTCCGGGGGTCGACATCACGACTTCGGGACCATCATGCTCAAGGATATACCGACACATACGAAAGCTCATGTCTTCCAGTTGGAAAACACATCGGGGCAACCGTTGACTATTCGCAAGGTCACCGCCAGCTGCGGCTGTACGGAAATCACGCCATATGAGAAGTCCATCCCGGTCGATGGCATTGCTGAGATACCTGTCCGCATGAGTTTGAAGAGATCAACCCGTGAGAAGGCGGACATTACGATCACCTTCGTGGACGCTCCTCCGATGAAACTGAGTGTCGAGGCAGCCGGCCGTCTGGCGAATCCTCTCATCATCGAGCCAAGGGGTTTGAGGCTGCGACCCGGCGATGTTCGACCCGTCACGATTGTGATGGAAAACTGGGATGACCAGCCACGTGAAATGCCCACCATCGAATTACCTGAAGGTATCGATGTGAAGACGCAACCATGGAAGCGTGTTCGTGAATCAAATGCTTCTCGAGGAATGCCATCGCTTGATCGAACGACTCTGGAAGTCAAGGTTCCTGAAGATGCGCAGTCGATGGAAACAATCATCAAGATTGTTCTGGAAGATCAGTTTGTCGTGATACCTGTTCTGGTCAAGGTCAAAGGGGACTACAAACTGCCCGAGGCTGACCAGGGACGGAATGAAAACCACACCTTCAACCCATTGCATCGAGGCGAACTGCAGGAAAATGACGAGGACTGAGATCCGGTCGATCCTGAAGCCAGCTGGTCATCCATTCCATCGCATCCAGAAGGCGTGGTCCGGGTCGACTGAACATCGCGTTGCCGTCAACCAACATGACTTCGTCATCCTGCACGGCTGGCAATAGTGGCCACCATTTTTCCTGTTTCAGTTGAGTGGCATCCTGTGCCGCCTCTTCCAGTGTGCGTCCGCATGGGCAGATCACCAGACGTTCCGGAAGACACTCCAGCAGGTCTTCCGGTGTAATTCGGCGTGATACCTGGCCTGATCCATTGAGGTCATGCTGTCCGCCAGCGGCCAGGACGATGTCCGGGGTCCAATGGCCTGCGATGTACAACGGGTCTGTCCATTCAATGACAGCAACCTGAGGTCCGTCCAGGTAACCATTCACATGATCGCGTGCTTTCCACCAGCGTTCTCTGAGGCCAGCAACGGTTTCTCGTGCTTCTGTTTCCAGATCACACGCCTTGCCGATTCTGAGCAGATCATCAAGGACATCCTCGATGCATGTCGGATTCAAACTCAGGATCTGTGGAGTTGTTGGAAGTGTGCTGGCAATTTCTCTGACGGTCTCAAGATCTATGGAACAGACACTGCAGAGGTCCTGCGTGATGATGACGTCCGGCTGCAGAGATTCCAGCAGGTCTCTGTTCAATACATACAGGGATTGCCCGTCGTCGCGAGTGGAATGAACTTCCTTATCGATGTCCATCGGTGTGGTGGCGGTGATCCGTGGTGCCGTCAGTATCGGGCGATCTTCGATTCCAGCCGGCCAGTCACATTCGTGGCTCCGCCCAACGAGCAGGCCTGCTCCACCTGCGGTGCAGAGCAGTTCCGTTGCAGATGGGACCAATGAGACGACACGCATTGCTGGCTCCACGCAGTGTGCCCCAGTTATTCCGGGAGCGTGATATTGAAGAAACGCGCCGCGTTGGCATCGACGATCGATTCGAAGTCCTGGTAGTCCATGCCATGAAGTCCTGCCAGAAAGCGAGCAATCATCGCGACATGGGCAGGTTCATTGGGGCGGGTTTTCCGGACAGGTTCCGGGCTCAGGTAGGGGCTGTCGGTTTCAACCATCAACCGATCAAGCGGAACCAGTTTGGCTGCTTCGGCCACTTCAGGCGCCGAGGCAAAGGTGACAACTCCGGTGAAACTGATCCAAGCGCCGAACTCAAGGATGATGGACGCTTCTTCAGGAGTTCCCGTGAAGCAATGGAACACGAACTGTTCCGGGGGGAGGTCTCGAGCCTGGAAGACTTCCAGCAGATCCGGAAGGGACTTGCGGCAATGAACGACGATTGGTTTGTCGATGCCTTCTTTTCGGGCCTTTTCAATGAGATCCAGATGGGCCTCAAGGCATTTGTACTGAGCTTCTCTGGGGGGATCCTTGTAATGCCAATCAAGCCCTAACTCGCCCCATGCAACGCACTTAGGGTCATTGGCTATCTGCCTGATCAGATACCAATCAGCTGGTTCCTGTGCCTGGTGGGGGTGGATCCCGGTTGTGCACCAGACCTGTGGAAACTGGCGAGCAAGCTCAAGGCACATCGGGGCATCGTGGCTGCCTGTGGCCACAGTGATGGCACCCCGAACACCCTTATCAAGTGCCCTTCGGAGGACGTCCTTCACTTGCACATGAAGGTCTGGAGAAGTCAGGTGGCAATGGGTATCAAACATGGGGCGGTGATCATATGGCCTTCCGTAGATTTGACACTTGGATTGGGTTGGGACTGGTATTGAGAATAAATCTCAAGTAGTGTTGGAATATCAACTTGCAGTCAATTGCTTGAGCGTGGTCAAACTTGACTTCACGTCCTCTCCCGCGGAAACTATATCCCATAAGTTTGTGATTTTTTTCACAGGATGTCCGGGCAGGTCTCCGGGCTCAGGATATGGGCCGATACCACTTTGTCTTTCCGCGTTGGTCGAACCTGCTTTTGCCGGCGATCATCGTGTTTGCGCTGACTGCACCACCCTACGTGGTGTTCATGGTTGCGTGGGGCTTCAGTCCAAAGACAACTGACGTCGGTTACATGCCAACGCAACCAGTTCCATTCAGTCATGCAGTGCATGCAGGTGAACTGGGGATTGATTGTCGTTATTGCCACAACACAGTTGAATACACCGCCATGGCTGCGATCCCACCGACGCAGACATGCATGAATTGTCACCTTCAGGTGCATCCTGACAGTGTCAAGCTCAAGCCTCTATTCGAGAGCTATGAGACGGGCATGCCGGTTGAATGGATCAAGGTGCATGATCTTCCCGACTATGCCTATTTCAACCATGCTGCTCACGTGAATCGTGGAGTCAGTTGCGTTGAGTGTCACGGCAGAATTGACACCATGGAAGTGGTTCACCAAGTCGAACCGCTCAGTATGAAATGGTGCCTCGATTGTCATCGAGAACCACAGCCACACCTTCGAGACCCCGATCTGGTAACCCAACTGGAGTGGGGCTGGGCCATGACGGATGCCGAGCGCATCGCCGAGGGCACCAAGTGGGCTGAAATCAACCAACTTCAACCTTCACAGGACTGTTCAACATGTCATCGCTAGGCAATGGCAATAACAATGGCCAGGCCTACTGGCGCAGTCTGGATGAGGTTGCGGACACACCCGAGTTCCGCTCATTCATGCATCGAGAATTCCCCTCGGGGGCTTCTGAATTGCTTGAAGGCGGTGATCGTCGACATTTCCTGCGCATCATGGGCGCCTCCATGGCGTTGGCAGGTGTAGGCATCGGTGGCTGCCGGAGATGGCCCGAACAGAAGATCGCGCCCTATGCCAATCGTCCCGAGGGAACGATGCCAGGAGAGGCACGCTACTACGCATCCATGCTGGATCTGGGTGGGGCGGCATCAGGCATTCTGGTGACAACGTATGACGGACGGCCCACGAAGATCGAGGGTAACTCGACCCATCCAACGGTCCATGGCGCTTCGACGGCGTACACGCAGGCTTCCATTCTGGATCTCTATGATCCGGATCGTGGCCGAAGCATCATTGATCGCCTTGAGCATCCAGAAGAACCAAGGCCGTCAAACTGGACAGCATTCGAGACCTGGGCCAAACCTCACTTTGAAACTCAGGCGGGTACTGATGGGGATGGCCTCTGGTTCCTGTCAGAAGAAACATCATCACCGAGTGTTCGACGCATTCAACGTTCGCTCCGAAAGCGTTATCCCAAAGCAAAGTGGGTGACGTGGGAACCATTGGCAGACATGTCTGCAACAGCGGGTCTGGACCATGCCTTCTCAGGTGAGACGTGGCGAGCGATCCATGACTTCACCGAGGCGGATGTAATCGTCTCCTTTGACTCGGACTTCCTCGGGCTGCATCCAGAAGAACTGAAGCTCTCAAAGCAATGGGCCAAGGGACGTCGTCCAGTCATGGATCACGGGCACGCGAAGATGAACCGGGTGTTCATCGCGGAGCCGACTCTGAGCATCACCGGATGCAACGCCGATGAGCGTTATGCAATGACGCCTGACGCGATTACCGTTCTTGCAGCTCGTGTTGCTGCGGCGATCACGGGCAATGCATCCATCGCTGCACCGTTCGAATCGACGGGGATTCAGACGCCGCAACTGGAAGCCATTGTTTCCGACTTGAAATCACACGCGGGATCGTCTGTCGTCATGGCCGGGCCCCGCCAGCCTCGATTCGTCCACCACCTCTGTGCACTGATCAACCAGTCACTCGAGAATGCTGGAAAGACCGTTTCATACGTCAAGCTTCAGTCATCACCCATGACCACCGGGACCATTGCGGAACTTGCTGAGGCCATGAAAGCAGGGCAGGTCAACACTTTGGTGATCGTCGGCGGAAATCCCGCCTATGACGCCCCGGCAGAATTGAACTTTGCTGCACATTTGAAGAATGTGCCGACCGCGATCCATCTGAGCCGTGATGACAACGAGACATCTCAACTCTGCACATGGCATCTCAACAGGACCCATCCACTTGAAGCGTGGGGCGATGGTCATGCATGGGATGGCACATATTCGGTACGCCAGCCAGTGATCCTGCCGCTATTCCAGGGCCAGAGCAGTATCCAGTTCCTGGCGATGATTGCGGGTGAGAAGAGCACGGATGGATTTGAAATCGTGCGTCAAACAGAACGGGCGATCAGGGGAACAGATGATGGTTCCGGAGCCGCAGGCTTCTCCCCGACCTGGCGATCATTGCTTCATGAAGGTTTCCAGAAGGGCAGCCACTGGACAGCGGAGGCTCCCCGCGTTGACACGGGCAAGCTTTCGCGTGGTGCGGAAATAACAGCCAAGGAAATGACGGACGGCGAGGATACGCTTGCTGTCTTTGCCGCCGACTACAGCGTCTATGACGGTCGCTTTGCGAACAATGGCTGGCTCCAGGAGCTTCCAGATCCCATCACCAAGCTCACTTGGGATAACGCGGTCATCATCGGCCCGTCTCATGCCCGCAAACTTGGCATCAAGACTGGGGACATGGTTCGTGTTGTTGTCGGCTCGGCTTCAGTAGAGGCCGCCGCACTTGTTGAGACTGGCCAGGCCCCCGGCGTGGTGACGCTCCCGCTTGGATATGGCCGACGATTCAAGGGGCGTGTCTGCTACGACTCGGGCTTTGATTTCTATCCACTGCGTTCCAGTGATGCCATGTGGTCGGCGTCTGCCAAGGTTGAGAAGATCAGCGGAAGCTACGTTCTTGCTCGTACCCAGAACCACTGGTCCATGGACAAGGTGGATGGCCGAGGCATTGAGGAACGTCTCCCGATGATCTTCCGTGAAGCGGATGTCACAACCTGGGAGAAGAATCCCGACTTTGCCGGCTCCCTTGGACACAAGATTCATTCACTTTCCCTGTGGGATGATCAGATCCAGTTCGAAGGTGCTCGCTTCAAGTGGGGCATGTCGATTGATCTCAGTGCATGTACCGGTTGTGGCGCCTGTGTCGTTGCGTGCCAGGCCGAAAACAACATCCCGATCGTTGGTAAGGATCAGGTCCGCATGGGCCGCGAGATGTCATGGTTGAGGATTGATCGGTATTACCGATTCAAGCAATCCTCCTCTGGCACATACGAAACCGATCAGCCGGAGCGTGTCGCCATCCAGCCCATGGCCTGCCAGATGTGCGAGAACGCACCGTGTGAACAGGTCTGCCCGGTTGCCGCGACTGTCCATGACACGGATGGCCTGAACGTCATGGTCTACAACCGTTGCGTTGGAACCCGATATTGCTCCAACAACTGTCCGTACAAGGTTCGACGATTCAATTACTTCGATTACTTCCGCCGCGAACCACTGCGTGAAACCGGACTGCTTCAGGTTCAGCCAAGTTATTACTTGCGAAGGCAGAGTGGTGGCGACCCGTTGCGACGCATGCAGTTCAATCCCGAAGTGACTGTCCGCATGCGTGGTGTCATGGAGAAATGCACCTTCTGCACGCAGCGAATCGAGGCTGCCAAGATCAAGACGAAGAATGCCTGGGTCAAGAAGCCCGAGGCAGAGAAGGCTTCCGGCATCCGAATGTCCATTCCAGACGGGACCATCGTGCCTGCGTGTGCACAGACATGTGCCACGGATGCCATCGTGTTCGGCGATCTTCTGGATGCGGATTCAAACGTCTCCAAGGCTCATCGTGACAGTCGTTCCTATGAACTTCTCGGCGAACTGAATATCAAGCCACGAAACCGTTATCTCGCCAGGGTCTACAACGCTGTCGATGGAGAACGGTATCCAGATGATTTCCACGGACATGGCGGCCATGGGCATGACCATGAAACAGACCACTCGACCGGGAGCGAGCATCACTGATGACCACACTTCCTGTTGACAAGACGACTGTGGAACACACGAGTGGACGATCTCCGCTGGTTCTCAACCACACGTCCTTCGGCACTGTGACCTCGGAGATCTGCCGGGTCAATGAGGCGAAGAAGCCGCCATTTGCGTGGTACGCCACGATGGCGATTTCTTCTTGCCTTGCGTTGATGCTCGGGCTCCTGATTGGATATCTCATCATCACTGGTGTGGGTGTCTGGGGTAACAACAACCCGGTCATGTGGGGCTTCCCGATCGTCAACTTCGTTTTCTGGGTCGGCATTGGCCATGCAGGCACGTTGATCTCTGCCATTCTTTTCCTCTTCAGGCAGAAGTGGCGAACGTCCATCAACAGGTTCGCCGAGGCGATGACCATCTTTGCGGTCATCTGCGCCGGCACATTCCCCGGAATCCATATTGGTCGAGTCTGGCTGGCCTACTGGCTGTTCCCGATTCCAAACCAAATGTCCATGTGGCCACAGTTCCGCAGTCCTCTTCTGTGGGATGTGTTTGCGGTGGGTACCTACTTCACCGTGTCACTGGTCTTCTGGTACATCGGCATGGTTCCTGATCTTGCAACCCTGCGTGATCGTGCAACCAACAAGATCAAGGCCGTGTCCTATGGCATCTTCGCTCTCGGATGGCGGGGAAGCATGCGTCATTGGCACCGCTACGAGCGGGCGTACCTCCTGCTGGCCGCCTTGGCGACTCCTCTGGTTCTTTCAGTTCACTCGGTCGTGTCCTTTGACTTTGCCGTGGCTCAGTTGCCTGGCTGGCATACCACCATCTTCCCGCCGTACTTCGTTGCGGGTGCCATCTTCAGTGGATTCGCCATGGTGCTCACCTTGGCCATTCCCGCTCGAGAGCTCTGGGGTCTCAAGAACTTCATAACGCTCCGTCACATGGAGAACATGGCCAAGATCATCCTGCTGACCGGCACGATGGTGGGTTACGCCTACTCCATGGAATTCTTCATGGCGTGGTACTCAGGCGAGGTCTATGAGCAGTTCGCCTTCATTAACCGGGCCTTTGGCCAGTATGCATGGGCCTACTGGATCATGGTTTCCTGCAATGTGGTCACGCCTCAGATCTTCTGGTTCAAGTGGTGCCGCAGGAATATCTGGGTTCTGTTCTCCGCCTCACTGCTGGTCAACATCGGCATGTGGTTCGAGAGATTCGTGATCGCTGTGACTTCATTGGCAAATGACTTCCTTCCCAGTAGCTGGGGATGGTTCGAGCCCACCTGGGTTGACATCCTTACCTTCCTGGGAAGCTTTGGTCTGTTCATGACGCTCTTCCTGCTGTTCATTCGGTATTTGCCCATCCTGGCGATTGCTGAAATCAAGGGTGTGATGCCCGAAGCAAATCCTCACGCTGGCCATGATCATGATCATGACCATGAGGAGGTGAAGTCATGACAACATCTCCTGTTCAGGCTGATGCCCGTCCCGATGCGATGGTCGTGGATGACATGAATCCAGATACAGGCACGTCACAACTGTGGGGCCTGGCAGCAGAGTTCTCGACTCCCGCTGCGATCATGGAAGCAGCCAAGAAGGTGCATGCGGCCGGCTATCGCTGGTGGGACTGCCATACGCCATTCCCGGTTCACGGTCTCGATTTCGCAATGGGCATCAAGTACACGATCCTGCCGATCATCGTTTTCTTCGGCGGTCTCACGGGAACATGCCTTGCTCTGCTGCTCCAGGTGTTCACGAACTCCCTGGAACTGAATATCTGGGCCATCGTTCCGGTGGTGGGGTATCAGTTTGAAGTCAGCGGCAAGCCACTGATCTCATTGCCGGCATTCATTCCGGTGATCTTCGAGGTAACTGTCCTGTTCTCGGCATTGACTACCGTTGGCGGAATGCTGTTTTTGAACAAGCTTCCATGCCTGTATCACCCCGTACTCAAGTCTCCCAAGCTCAAGCGGGCGACTGATGATCGTTTCTATCTGGTCATCGAGAGTCGGGATCCCAAGTTTGTCCGGCCCCGAACCGAGGAACTCCTCGAATCACTCAAGCCAGACGCACTCATTGAGTTGGAGGCCTGAGCCATGTCGTCCGGGCCAAAGCGACAATCCGATTTCCTCTTGTGGAAACTGCCTCGTGGCTTCTTTTATGTAGCCATATTGATGACCTGCGCGGCCTTGATCCCGCCGGCATTGATTATCCGAGCACGTTCAACACCTCGCGATTCTCGCCGGATCCATCTCATTCAGAACATGGATAATCAGCCCAAGTACAAAGGGCAGCAGCAGAACATTCTCTTCAGAGACAACCGTGCGATGCGGCAGCCTGTTCCTGGAACGGTTGCACGATCCCAGATGGTCGGAGACACGCACTTTCATCTCGGAACCGTTGACGGTTCCTATGCAACCACCTATCCATCGCAGGTCACGGTCGACATGGATCTGCTGAAGCGTGGCCAGGAAAGATTCGGCATCTATTGTCTGCCGTGTCATGGAGCGATCGGTGAAGGGGATGGCCCTGTTCACAATCGAGCGATGATGCTGCTCAATCTGGCCCCTTCGGTCAGTAATGGAACGACCTGGGTCCAGCCCAAGAATCTCCGTGAGGAAGCCATAGCCTCCCAGTCAGTCGGGCAGCTTTTCTTCACGATCAGCAATGGCAAGAACAACATGGCAGGCTACGCGGCCCAGATTCCGGTAGCGGATCGATGGGCAATCGTCGCCTACGTGCAGGCACTCCAAGTTGCAGGTGACGCCAGCAACGAGTCCGTGCCCGGTGCCGACTCACTTCCCGAACATCGCATCGTCATGGATGAAGATGTCACCGAAGCTGAAGTCGACGAGGACAAAGAGGGCAACGGATCATGAACTCGATTGACACCAAGACGATTCGAATGGGCGGACTTGCTCCGACGGGTGTCGTGCTCGGAGGGCTTGTGGGCCTTGGTGGAATCGCTGCGTCAATCGCATTGGGTGCAGATGAAAGTGGCTGGACCAATTTCTGGAAGTCCTACATCTTCGCTTTCATGGTGATCACGGGGATTTCCCTTGGTGGCCTGTTCTTCGTCATGCTTCAGCACATCACGCGAGCAGGCTGGTCGGTAGTCGTCCGTAGACTGTCTGAAGGATTCGCCAGCAACCTGCGATGGCTCTGGATCGCCTTTGTCCCGGTCATCATTCTTGTCTGGTCTGGTGAGGGCGCCGTGCTCTATCCCTGGGCGGATCCTGTGGTTGTCCAGAACGACCCCGTGCTTCTCAAGAAAGCCGGTTACCTGGACCCGACCTTCTGGTCCATCCGGGCCATCTGCTTCCTGTTCATATGGGCAGCCCTGGCACAGTTCTTCGTTGGACAATCCATCCGACAGGATTCTGATGGCGATGTCTCAAGGACACGACGTATGCAGGCAGCTGCTCCTGTCGGCATCCTGCTCTATGGCATCTCGCAGACATTTGCGGGCATTGATTGGGTCATGACCCTGGAGCCAACATGGTTCAGCACCATGTTCGGCGTGTACTGGTTCGCAGTCAGCCTCACGGGCTTCTTCTCGTGTCTCATTCTCCTTGCATGCTTCCTGCAGTCTGCAGGCCGACTCAAGGGTGCTATTTCCAAGGATCACTACCAGGACATGGGCAAGTTGCTCTTTGCCTTTGGTGTGGTGTTCTGGGCATACATTGGCTACAGCCAGTTCATGTTGATCTGGTACGCGAACATTCCAATTGAAACGGGCTGGTTCCTTCCTCGACAGATGGGTCCCTGGAAATGGGTATCACTGTTGCTGATCCTGGGACACTTCGCATTGCCTTTCGTGCTGCTGGTATCGCGATGGCCAAAGCGTTGGAAAAATGCACTGGCGGCCATCGCTTTATGGATGGTTCTGATGATGATTGTGGATGTTTACTGGCTGGTCATGCCTACGATGTCAGCAAAGGCTGTTCATGATGCGACGAACTTGATGGAACTGGTTGACGCGGTGGATGCAGGAACCCTCTCCGTTGGATGGAACCTGACGGTGACGAACTTCACTGCACTTGTGGGCATGCTTGGACTGCTTGTAGCTGGTACCTGTGCCGGCCTCTGGCGGTGCTCGCTTGTACCTGCGGCGGATCCGCGACTGGATGAATCCCTGGCTTTCGAGAATCTGTGACCCTCCTTAGAGGGTGGAGTAGACCGTGATGGCACACGCCGAACTCGACAACCAATTAGATCAGCTGGAAGGCGACACCGAGGATCCTCGTGGTGGCCCGACCTGGGTGATCTGCATTGCAGGTTCAATCCTGGTGTTTGTGACCTGCGTTGCGGTTGCCGGCCTGTATTACGGTGCCGAACGCCGGGAAGAAGACACGAAGTTCATCTCTGTCGCATCTCAGGCACGAGAAACACGTCGCATTGCCGAGCAGGATCTGCTGATGGCGGATCCGCACTGGGAGACCTACACCGATGCGGGCGGCGAGTTGGTGATCGAACGGAAGCTCAAGCTTCCGATTGACCATGCGATGCAGATCGTGATTGATCGCAATGCTCAGCAGGAGGCGGCTGGTACCAGATGACACGACTGCCTGGAACAATCCGGTCAATGTTCGCGACAGCAATTGCTGCCACGAGCCTGATCACGTGTGCATCCAGCGCAAATGCCCAGGTCCTGGCAGATGAACTGCCTGCCGAGTTTGAAGGTGTGGGCATCGTTCAACGACTGGACGAGTCAGTGCCCCTAGACCTGACCTTCACGGATTCCAATGGAAAAACCCTTCAGCTGAAGGATCTCTTCCGAGAAGACCGGCCGGTCATCCTGACACTCAACTACTACCGCTGCCCCATGCTCTGTTCATTGACACTCAATGGAATGGTGGACGGGCTTCGTGAAATGGACTGGTCTGCTGGGGATGAGTTCGACATCATCACTGTCAGCATCAATCCTGAGGAAGGTCCTGAGCTTGCTGCTCAGAACAAGGCGGGGTACCTCACAAGCTATGGAAATGATGGTGCGGAATCCGGGTGGCACTTCCTCGTCGGCGAACAGGATCAGATCGAGACACTCGCGAAGACTGTTGGATTCGGTTATCGCTTCGATGAGGAGAGCGGCGAATACGCTCATACCTCGAGCATCATCTTCCTGACGCCTGACGGTCGGATTTCAAAGTACATGAATGATGTCCGCTTCAACCCACGAGACCTCCGCTTTGCGCTTGTAGAGGCTTCAGAGGGCGGCATCGGTTCACCGATGGACACGATGCTTCTGTTCAACTGTTTCCAGTGGGATCCTGAACGTGGCGCCTATGTCGCCAACGCATGGAAAATCATGCGGTTGGGCGGAGTTCTCACGGTCATCATTCTCGTGATTGGAATACTGGTGCTTTCTGCCAAAGGGCCACGGGGCAAAGGGCCAGGCGGTGATCAAATTGAAAATGGACCAGCTCGTTGGGATTCGGGTCAACCCGTCGGAGGCAAGGCATGACGTCGTTCGTGACACACATGGTCCTGTCGCTCCTCGGAAGTGTGATGCCCGGATCCACTTCGGATGGTTCCGGTAGAACATTCTGGATGCCGGAGTCCGCTTCGACTCAGGCTCCGTTTGTTGATCATGTCTTCGATTTCATCAACGTGATCTGTTACATCTTCCTGGTGCTGATCACGATCGTCCTCGTGTACTTCGCCATTCGATATCGGCGAAAGAAGGGTGAAGTGAACTTTTCCGGTGATGGCCCTGTTCACAGTACGCCACTGGAATTGACATGGACGATGGTTCCCATGCTGCTGGTAGTGGCGATTTTCTACCTCGGTATGGTTGGTTATCTCGATCTGAGACGCTCGCCATCGAATGCCTACGAAATATCCGTGACTGCTCAGAAGTGGTCCTGGTCATTCGATCATCCCGAGTTTGCCGTGAACCAGGCTGGCGAGGTGTATGTCCCGCTTGGCCGCCCCGTTGAGTTCCTGATGACATCGGCAGATGTTCTCCACAGCTGCTTTGTTCCTGCCTTCCGTGTGAAGCAGGATGTTGTGCCGGGCCGGTACAGCCGATTGTGGTTCGAGGCGACCAAGCCCGGTACCTACCAGCTGTACTGCACGGAATATTGCGGCCGGGATCACTCGAAGATGCTTGCTTTGGTTCATGTCCTTCCTGAGGATGAATTCAAGGCAGCCATGGGCAAGCTGGCAACCGAGTACATGGATCTGCCTGAGCACGATCTACCTGCCTATGCGCTTGATCGCCTGTACAACCGATGTGCTTCTTGTCACTCCCTGGACGGAAGCATGGTGGTCGGCCCGAGCTTCCAGGGACTCTGGGAGCGAACGGTAAAGGGCGAAACCGTATTTACCAATGGTGAGAAGCTCTCATCGCTCATTGGGCCGGGCAAGGAATTCGAGACACCTGAGGATTACCTCAGGAACTCGATTCTGGATCCTCAGCATCTGATTGTTCAGAACTATGCAGGGGCCATGCCAAGCTTCCAAGGGCAGCTCAAGGAGCGGCAGATTACGGCCCTGATTCTGATGATGAAGTATCTCGATCGCATGGTCAACGAAGAGGGGATCCCGATCGAATCGCCTGATCTGAACGAACTTGACGGGGGAGATGGATCTGAGTCACCAGCGGACGATGCTGGTACGGAAGCCGGTACGGGTCAGTCGAAGGACAATGGTGAATGAGATGACGACGCTCGAAACAGGACAACACGAGCAACCTCGCTTGGTGGATGACAACTACCTCACGCATTCACGTGGCTTGTTGTCCTGGATCCTCACTCTGGACCACAAGCGCATCGGGCTCATGTATCTGGTCTCAGTGCTTGGCGCCTTCTTCATGGGTGGTGTATTCGCGCTTCTGGTGCGAACGCAGTTATTGACTCCTCAAGGCACCATCATGGAGCAGGATCAATACAACCAGGCCTTCACGCTGCATGGCGCGATCATGGTCTTCCTGGTCATCATTCCGAGTGTGCCCGCCTCGCTTGGCAACTTCGTGTTGCCGATCATGCTTGGCGCCAAGGATGTGGCATTCCCACGTCTGAATCTCTTCTCCTATTACCTGTGGGTGATCGGAGCGCTCTTCTTCGTACTGGCCTTGTTTACAGGCGGCCTGGATACGGGCTGGACCTTCTATACGCCCTATAGCACGGACACCAATTCAGCCATGGGCGGAGTGATACCGGCTCTCACGGCAGTCTTTGTCCTTGGGTTCGCATCGATCTTCACGGGCATGAATTTCATGGTCACGATTCATCGCCTGCGTCCTCCAGGGATGACCTGGTTCCGGATGCCGCTGTTCCTGTGGTCGATCTATGCCACGGCAGTCATCCAGGTGCTCGCAACGCCTGTACTGGGAATCACCCTGGTGCTTCTCATCGTGGAGCGTGCCTTCGGCATCGGTATTTTCGACCCTGCTTTGGGTGGTGACCCTGTTCTGTACCAGCACTTCTTCTGGTTCTACTCGCACCCAGCTGTCTACATCATGATCCTGCCTGCCATGGGCATCATCAGTGAGTTGATTGCAGTCCACAGCCACCGTCATATCTTCGGCTACAAGTTCATTGCCTGGAGCTCCGTGGCGATTGCGGTCTTCTCATTCCTGGTCTGGGGCCATCACATGTTCACTTCAGGGCAGTCTGCTCTGGTGACCGTGATCTTCTCGGCAATCACCTTCTCGGTGGCCATCCCGTCTGCTGTAAAGGTCTTCAACTGGCTGGCGACCATGTACAAGGGTCATATCAGCTGGAACACGCCAATGCTCTATGGCATGGGGTTCCTTTTCATCTTCACCATCGGTGGACTCACTGGCCTGCACCTCGGGACACTGGCTACTGATGTGCACCTCCATGACACCTATTTCGTTGTTGCTCACTTCCATTACGTGATGATGGGCAGTGCCTTGTTGGCCTTCATCGGCGGCATACACCACTGGTGGCCGAAGATGACTGGCAGGATGTACAACGAGAATGCCGGTCGCTTCGCGTGGTTCCTTGTCTTTGTGGGCTTCAATGTCACCTTCATGAGCCAGTTCATGCTCGGAAGCCAGGGCATGCCACGTCGTTATGCGACCTATGAAGGCCTGCAGGAAAACATCTTCCAGTTCTATCACATCATCTCGACGTGTGGCTCATACATCATGGCGCTGGGTTTCTTCATTACGGGTATCTACCTGCTGTTGTCACTTTTCAACGGCCGACGTGCCCCAACGAATCCCTGGGGTGGCCGCAGCCTCGAATGGCAGTGTTCATCACCGCCGCCACATGACAACTTCAGCGAGCAACCAGCTGTTGGCGACTGCTATGACTTCACCGTTCTCGAGTGGAGTGAGCAGGAGCAGGGATATGTCTGGCGTTCTGACGTTCCACGTCCTGAAAAAGAAGCAGACCAGTCATCATCTGAAGGGAGTCACTGACCGTGTCCCAGATAGATGTCAGCGCAACACACGCTCACGACCATGGTCATGACCATGACCACGATCATCCTGCACACCTGGGTCATCACTGGGATGACTCCAAGCAGCAGTTTGAAGCGGGCAAACTCGGCATGTGGCTTTTCCTGTGTACCGAGATCCTGCTCTTTGGCGGCCTCTTCGTTGCCTATGCCGTCTGGCGAGCCAATCATCCCGAGATCTTCAGGTATGGCTCGCAGTTCCTGGACACGTTCTGGGGTGGCTTGAACACCTGCGTCCTGCTTACGAGTTCCATGACCATGGCCATGGCGGTCACGCTGGCTGCTCGAGGGAAGATGGTTGCGGTCACGATCTGCCTGATCCTCACACTGTTGGGTGCAGGCGGTTTCATGGTCATCAAGTACATCGAGTACAGCCACAAGATTCATGAAGGTCTGTTGCCAGGCATGTCGTTCTATGAAGAGCCTCATGCTTCGCACATGTGGCTGCCATTGGATCAGCTTGGTCATGAGCAGGAAGCCGCTGCAGCAGCGCTCGCCGAGCAGCAATCTGCGGCATTCGCATCCGAGAGCCAGATTGAATCCGAGTTGCCACCGGCACCGGCAGATGCAGTCATCTGGACCAAGGCGCCTGCAGCGACAGGACCAGAAGGTTTTACCGACAGTCAACTGAGGATCGAGACTTCCGAGTTGAGAATGTTCCTGCCGGAATCAGTCGTTGCCAAGGTTGAGGATGCCGCTCCGATGCTCGAATACGCTGAGCATCATGAACCCGGCGAGCTGCCTCATCTTGCACACCCGTTGCAGGATCCTGATCGGCCGGTGAACGCCCAGAAGTTCTTCACCATCTACTTCATGATGACCGGTCTTCACGGTGTCCACGTGATCGTGGGCGGCATCGTGATTACCTGGTTGATCATCCTGACCATGAGGGGGCGATTCAGTCGCGGTTATTACACCCCAATCGACTTGGGCGGCCTCTACTGGCATATCGTTGACGTGATCTGGATCTTCCTCTTCCCGCTCTTCTATCTGATCTGACGGACATACAGCAATGGGTAAACACGAACATGGTGCCGTTGATCACATTGTTCCCATCAAGATGTTGGTGGGAACCTGTATCGTGCTGCTGTTCCTGACAGCGGTAACCGTCTGGGTCGCCCAGCTGGATTTCAATATCCTGAATATCCCGTCAATGAACCTTCTGGTGGCACTGGCAGTGGCAAGTGTGAAGGTGTTCATCGTCTCGATGATCTTCATGCACCTGCGTTGGGATCGTTCCTTCATCGGGTTCCTTTTCGTCGTGTCCTGCCTGCTTGTATTCCTCTTCATTGGATTTGCACTTACGGACACCTCTGAGAATGAGCCGGACATCATTCCGGGCAATTCTCCACCAGTTCAACAGCAGTTGGACAAGCTTGAAGCCTCTGTGGCAGAAGCCAAGGCCGCGTCAGCTGATGGTGAGGGTGACACCCATGCCAAGTCTGCCAGCGGCGACGATCACTGAGATGACGGACAGGGGCCACGGCGACCGCCTGGTGTACGACACCGAGCGGGAGCGTTTTGGTGCTGGCCGATTTGGAATGATCCTGTTTCTCGGATCAGTCGCCATTCTTTTTATAGCAACGATCCTTGCGGTTCTTGCTATTCGTTTGGATGACAATGCTTGGCCGCTGGAACTGCCTCCGATGCCAATTGCAGTCTGGGTCAGCACAGGCCTTCTGCTCATCAGCAGCCTCACCTTGCAATGGGGAGTGGCCGCATCCCGACATGACTCCGTGGGGACTGTTCGAATCACAATGCTCTTGACGCTGGCATTGGGTATCGGATTCCTGATATCCCAGACCATTGGCTGGTTTGACTGGAACGCTGCAATTCAAGCCATGATTGATCGGGATGAAGCGGCGGGACTGGCGGCAACGGGTTTTCATGTTCTCACGGGCATCCACGCACTTCATGTCCTGGGCGGATTGATTCCCCTGACGGTCATCACGTTTGTGGTCCTGCTGGGGGCCTGGGAGGCGGGCCGGTCACGAGGTATCCACTACATGGCCATGTATTGGCACTTCTTGGGCATCATCTGGCTGGCCCTCTTGGTGACATTGCTGCTTGTTCTGTGATTCAGAGAAGCGTTCTGATTGTGAATGTCAGATCCCATGCCCAGATGAACCCGGCAATGCCGAACCCAAGCCAGATGGCCCACGCCGGCCATCGATTGATCCGGCGGCGGTCTATCCACAGATAGAGGCAGATCAAGGGTGCGAACCATGTAAGCCATCCGGTAAACCAGAACACGATCATGATTGGATGTGCAGAAGCAGGCAGGTAATAGATCGAAACATCCTGGTTGTGGAGCAGTATTCCGAACATCCTGCTGGTCCAGTCGCTGGTGGCACCAAAGCAGAAGAGGAGCCAGGGAATGAAGACCAGGCACCACTTTCGCGACAGCACGGTTGAGCAAAGCCTTGCGTCTTTGAGCACGAGGTAGAGACGGTCGCCGCATCCTTCACAGTGACTGTGGACAGAGAGACTGTGGCCACAGTTGGGGCAATTGGCATCGGTTTGTTTCAGGTAGTCCTGAAGGAGTGCGTCCATGGTGATCATCAATCAGGCGGCGTAGAAACCAGCGGCCGAAAAGAGTCTGAATAAAAAGGCCAGCAGGGGAATGAGGCCAATGAAAAAGACGAATTTGAATGACCATTCTGGAATCTGTCTGCGGCTTGACCAGAGCATGAAGACCACGACAGGTGATGCCAGGAGAGTCAGTTCAGTAAACAGAATCAGCAGAATTCCAACGGCTGAATGCACATTGGAGATTCCCGACAGGATTCGATCGAGTGTTCCGGCGAGGAGAATGCTGATCAGTCCAAGCCAGGAAAAGAGGCCCGCTCCCAATACGAAGAGCCAGGGTGTGAAGGCGAACAGGAAAGGGATGGAAAAGGGATGCCCAACTTCGAGTGATAGCGAAAGCAGGCGGCCACATTCAGAACAGCGAGTATCGACGGCCAGCAATTGTCCGCATCCGGGACAGGCAGGATGATGCTGTTTCAGGAATGACTTCAACAGGTCATTGTTCGGCGTCTTGGATACGTTCATGACTTGCTATCGCCTGGGTGGAACTCGTTCTTCTGCAGTCTGCAGGGTCGAGAGTGTGCCGTCTGCTGCAACATCTCCGCTGAGATCATCCAATGTTCCTGCGGCTCCGTCGGGGCCATCGCTCATGATTCGGGCGATTGGTGCATCGGAATCTTCTGATGCAGGCAACATGATCAGGAGCATGGGCCGTCCCCAGCCATCGTTGGGTGCATCGGTGCCGCTTCCCGGGATTCCCGATCCCTGAGTGACCTCAAGGGCCCAGGCTGCGGCAGTTTCCTGTGTTGCAGATCGTGATGTTTCATCCTGGGCCTGTCGCATCGGATTGGTGCCATGCCCTTCCGGATGCAGGCGGAAACGGCTGGAGTCAACCATTGGCGGATAGGTGTTGTCACTTCGATCCACATCAGCGATCTCATCATTGGGATCAAGGGTGACTCGGGCAATGGCCTTGGGGCGGATCAGCATCGTTGAGGTGTTGCGATGATCAGAACGCCACAGGTCGGCGGGCAGTTTCAGTTCTTCAATTGAACCGTCTTCGTATTCAATCCTCAGTGGCAGAGGCATGATCTGGGCGCCATTGCTCGAGAACCGCAGGACGTGGAAGTAATCCGTCGTATTGAGCAGTTCCTGATCCTTCTCATCGATTTCATCCAGTAATCGCTCGCGAGCACGCTCGTCAGTCGGTGTCACACCGTGCTTGTCGAACGTGCTGTAGAAGTCGATCAACTCTGGATAACGGTCAGTACGCCGCGGAATTCCCTCGTTACGGACCTCCGTGATCGGTGTGGGGGCGTCTTCCGACTCTTCGCGGCGGTCCTCTTCATTCTCAATCGCCGGATTTTCGCTGTGTACTCGCCACGTCTCAACGCCGGTGAGCCGGATATCCACTGGCTGGGTGGTATAGAACCATCCTCGCCAGAACCAGTCGAGGTCCTCGCCTGAGGCATCTTCGATGGTGCGGAAGAAATCGGCTGGCTCAGGGCGTTTGAACGCCCAGCGGCGAGCATAGGTCTTGAATGCATGATCAAACTGCTCACGACCAACCACGGTTTCACGAAGGATGTTCAATGCCGTTGCCGGCTTGGCGTAGGCGTTGGGTCCAAATTGAAGAATGGACTCGCTGGCAGTCATGATGGGCCGCTGGTTGAAACTCGACATGTAACTCGTGATGTCCCGGGGAAGACCACGTTCGCGGGCGTAGTCCTCTTCCCATTCCCGTTCGGCGAGGAACTGGACATAGGTATTGAGGCCTTCGTCCATCCATGTCCATTGTCGTTCATCCGAGTTGACCATCATCGGGAACCAGAAATGTCCGACTTCATGGATGACCACCGAGATCAATCCATACTTGCTTCGCTGAGAGTAGGTGCCATCATCTTCGGGGCGTGGTCCGTTGTAGGTGATCATGGGATATTCCATGCCACCACCGACGACACCATTTACTGAGATCGCGACCGGCCAGGGGTAGGGGAACACGTATTTGGAGTATTGCTCGATCCCATGGGCGACGGCATGAGTGGAGTATTTGTCCCACAGGGGATCGCCTTCACGCGGCCAATAGGACATGGCCATGGGGCGGTTGTCTGTTCCCTCCAGTTCGACCGCCATGGCATCCCAGGCGAAATCCGAGGAGCTGGCCCAGGCGAAATCACGCACATTGTCTGCATGGAACCGCCAGGTCCTGGTTCCATCCGGGTCGCGAGTCGTTAGTGCATCAGCTTCGTCCCGAGTCACGATCATGACCGGCCGATCAGAGCTGGAGGCCTCTTTCAGGCGGTCTCGCTGGGATTTGGTCAAGACTTCGTTGGGATTCTCGAGCTTGCCCGTAGAGGCCACGATGTGATTTTCGGGGACCGTCAAAGCAACGTCGTATTCGCCAAATTCCAGAGTGAATTCGCCTCGACCAAGGAATGGGCGAGTTTGCCACCCGTCATAGTCGGTGTAGGCGGCCAGTCTTGGAAACCACTGGGCAATGGCATAGACGGTGCGATCGTCGTCAAAGACCTCAAAGCCGCTTCGTGCCCGGAAGTTTTCGCGAGGCACAACAAGGTGGGTCCAGTCAATGCCGAATTCGATTTGGCCACCGGGGCGAAGTGGCTGAGGAAGGTCGATTCGCATCATCGTTCCAGTCACGACATGAGGCAGGGGTTTGCCTCGGGCATCAACTACGGCGGTGATGTTCACGCCTCCCTGGAAGTTTTCCTTGCCAAGATGTGACCGCAGTTGGTCAAAGCTCATACCGTTGGAAAGATCCGGTGCTGGTTGTGACATCTTTCCTTTGGAGTCCGGCCGGAACCGATTCTGATCCAGTTGGACCCACAGGTAATCAAGCGTGTCAGGACTGTTGTTGTGATAGGTGATGCGTTCCTTGCCGATGATCGAATGGTTCTCGGTGTCCAGAGTCGCATCGATGTCATAGTCAACTTGCTGTTGCCAATAGTCTGGCCCAGGCGCGCCGGATGCAGTACGAAACCGGTTGGGGCTTGGCAGTGCATCGTCGTCAAGGCGTGCAAAGGGATCAGTGCGTGGGAGTTCTTTTTCAGGTCGCCAGTGATGGTCATCAGGATGCCATGCATGGGCAGTCGTAGCAGCCAGGATCAGGACAGCAAGGGTTGGCAGCATCTTCATGAAAAAACCTCCCGGGCATTGGCCCGGGAGGTGATCGTAGCAGCAACAGCTATTGGCTTCAGCAGTCTCCGAAGTTCGAAAGAAGCTCCAGGACATCATTGACATCGATTTCACCATCGCCATTGACATCACTGGGGCAGTCATCGCAGTCCTCGCCCCATGCTGACAGGAGCTGCAGGACGTCATTGACATCGACCGTATCGTCGCCATTGATATCGCCAATGCAGTCAGAAGGCTCTGGTTC
The DNA here is from genome assembly GCA_029242715.1 of Phycisphaerales bacterium. Taxonomy (GTDB): domain Bacteria; phylum Planctomycetota; class Phycisphaerae; order Phycisphaerales; family SM1A02; genus UBA1668. Next base: position 471,824 of record JAQWTL010000020.1, on the reverse strand, counting down.
GCAATTGATCGAGATCATGGTGACATTGTCAATGGCAGCTTCCACTCTGGAAACATCATTGAGATCCGATGCAATGAAACGGATCCGGAACTGATCGTTGTTTTCGAATTCAGGGAAGTCAGTGAAGAACTTCTGTTCGGTTGCCCATGCGCCCTCTGTGCCAGGGCCAACAGGACCGACCGTCTGGATATTGATCCAGGTGGCGCCATCATCATCAGAGATGTCAATCTTGAAGACGTCATCTTCCACATTCGGGCCACCGCCAATATTTCGATACCAATAGCAGTAGGACACACTTCCGACTTCAGAGGCATCGATTCTCGGTGAAGTCAGGATTGTTTCGCCATCGTCGACATCGCCGCCACCACTGCTGGTGTTTTCAGTGATCCAGCACCAGGAAAGTTCCGTATCGCAATCGGTGGCGGGTCGCCCGCCACCACCTGTTGGAATACCGCGTTCCCACAGGCCATCACTTGCGTTGCCGGAGATGGTCCAACCGGGATCGGTTGAGCAGTCATCCTGGAAGGCCACGGCAGGCTCGCTTTCAGCCGAGATGGTTGAGAACTGAACGCCAGGTGCGCCGTCAGGGAGGAACTGAAGAATGTTCTCCGTGGATCGGGCAGCCAGCCAGAATTCAACGGGTGCGGCGCAATTCGACTCAGTGAATACTGCTGTGTACTCACCGTTTCCCTCATCGATAAGAGGGATGATGTCGTAGATATTGTCGACTCCCATGTAGAGCTTGGCTGTGCCAGGTTCATAGCCGGAGAGACCGTCTTCGATGAGGACCCGCATTTCGGTGCCACCGGATGATTCGACGTAGGTGGGGATCCCATCAGGCAGCGACATGCTGATCCAGTCGAGCTGGGGTGCATCCATATCATGCAGGCCAAATCCGCCTGCGATGTCGTTGTAGTGGGGTGTTCCGTTGCCGATATCTCCATCATCATCATCCAGGACGAGGTAGTCGATGGTGATCGCAGGATCAATGTCCGTGCCGGTATGCAACAGGGTGCTGTTCACGGCCAGATCACGAGTCAGTTGTGCAGCATTCACGGGTGATGAACTCTGCAGGTTCTGATACGTGTCGTAGACACAGCCTGAGATCAACTGGCCACAGGAGTGAATGGCGCTTCCGCAAGTGGAGCACCCGGCTGTGAGGTACTGACAGCTGTTGTCCGCATTCCGGATGCCGCTGGCGCAGTTGCCTGCATAGAAACCCTTGGCCAGTATTGGATCGAATTCCATGATCAGTGAAATGACATCACTGTGTCCTTCGCCAAATTCATTCTGGCCGGAACCGGCACAGGCGATGACATGGTGGCCAAACTCGTGGTACGTCACCGTGCCGAACCCGGTGTTGTTGCAACTGCCGCCACTGCTGAAGAAATTGATCGACGAGTAGTCGTAATAGGCATTGCAGGTGTCAGCGAGATTCACATTGATCGGCCAGTCGGTCTGTGTGGAAATCACTGGGTACTCGGGATTGGATACGAGCAGCATGTCACGAACATCGTTTGCTGCAATGTAGGTGTCTACTTCAGCAAACGTGTACTCGGTGGCATCTTCATTGTGAACGACGGTGATCGTGTCACCGTCACTGACGGACAAATCGATCTGTGAATCACTTCCCGCCTGGTTGCTGACGTAGAAGAACTGGCCACGGATCTGTGAATTCAATGAGACATTGCTGCCAACATCGCCATCGAGTGAGAATTGCCCTTCGCTGTTTGCGAACAGGGTTGATCCATCAATCGTGACCTCGGCATAGGGCAGTGGGAGTTGGGCTTCCGGATCGCATTCCTCAGCGCTCCAGCCATCGCCCGCATTGGCCTCGATGGCGCCATTGATGCCTCCAGTAGCCATGGCGGATGCAGCCTTGGCAGCGGCTGTTTGGGCCATGCAGTTGAGGATTCGGTTCTCTTCGTGCAGCACGGTTCCATCAACAGGGTCAACGATATAGAGCTTTCTTTGATAGGACGCCCCATCACGATTTGTTCCAACGCGGCTTTCAAACTCGATTGCGGTTCGTGGGCTCAGGTGGTTGTTCCCGGCACCTGCGAAGACAACCGCCTTGGGTGCGGCATCGACAGTTGCACCAGGTCCCATCAGGCCCTTGGCGATTCTGGTTGCAAACTCAACAGTTGTCATGGAGTTTGCAATGGGTTCGGGAAGGTAGTCTTCCAGAGGCTTCAGGTCCGAGGAAGCCAGGACCAGTCCATTCCTGCCGGAGTTTCTGACCAGCAGGCAGAGGCTTGATCGCCAGACAGGTAGTCCGCCTGCATATTGTGTGTAAAAGACACCGGTGAACTTGTAGCCGAGCATGTTTCCATCAGCATCACGTTCAGGCATGATTGGTTGAAGATGGCGGCCGTCCGGGAATCGCCCGATGGGTGCGAGGTTGTCTGCTGTGACGCCCCAGACCTCAGCGTGGTCTTCAAGGAATGCGTCTGCGGATGCCTTGGGTGTCTCTCCATGAGACATCACGTTGCCATAGAGGCGTTTGATGTGGCCATCCTGATTGGTGTGGGATCTCAGGGAGGGCACATCAGCCAGCAACTCATTCATGGCAGCTTGCATTGAGCCTGCCAACACGGTGGTCGAAGGCAAAATGGCCATCGTGAGTCCAAGCAGCAGTCGAGATTTCATATCACTCCTCATTGCCCCTGTGGGCAGTTCCATCGGCCCGATCAGGCACCTTTTCCATTTCTTCCTCTGGCATGCATGGCCATGCATGCATTCCTATGAATCCAATATACGCCTATGGCAGCAATTTCCTCCCCAGAATGTACACATGAGACGTCTTGGGGGGGATTCAGGGCCCTTGGAGTGTCTGGGCGTCAGATATTCAGGGGCTGTGGGTTCCCTTGATGGGAAGTCCTGCCTCCGGGGCCATTGCATGGCCCGAGATCCAGAGAATTCGCATTGCTTCCAGCCCGTCATCATCTTCTTCAAGCCGAGCTGTTGGAGGATCCATGGTGACGGCAACCTTCACGGGCCTGCCGGCATGTTCCAGAAAGGCGGTATTGGAACCAGCCGCCGATCGGACCAGTTCGTCAATAGCGATGATCGTCGTGTCTCCATGTCCACGAATCAGGAGCATGTGGCTCTTGGGAGGTGGCCCGTCCTGGGGGACTGGAGTGTTGAACATGAGGTCACTGGACTTGAACCACGTGTCTGGTTTGCCTTTCTTGTAGCGAGCCTTCAACTCAGGCCTCGGGCCAGCAGCCGTGGTTTGCGGATGGCGGGTAATCCAGTCTGACCATGGCACTACTTCATGGGGTATCGGCTCCAGCACAAGTTGTGATCCGGTGATGGATTGTCCAAGCACTTGTGATACGAGCGGTTCGTTGCCAGTGATGTTGTCATTACGGATCGGATAGAGCAGTTGATTTCCACCGGCCACAAGTCCGCTGGTACCCAAGATCAACTCGTTGTCATTGACATGACGATTCAGGACCCGGGTTGCACCGGAAGGCCAGTGCCAGGTGACTGCTATGGGCACGTCATTGATGCGATCATTGATGACCTCATGAACATTGAGGATTGAAAGCGGGTAGGCCCTGGCGTGACCATCGATCACGATGCCGATGACCAGATCGTTGGGAATGAGGTATCGACGACGCCCTTCATTGGATGCTTTTATGTCCTCAGGCGACAGGATGATAGGTTCCACTTCGATGGGAATCATGTCGCGATGGAGAGTGGCGGGTTCGATCATTTCCAGCGGGATCCTCGGGCTGGAAAGATCAAAGGCATAGGACTCGATGTCCTTGCCGTTTCCTGGTGGCCGATCCGCCATCTGAAAGAGAGCAGGCGCCAATCCCCAGGCCAGCAGGCCAATGGCGAACAGAAGTGTCAGAAGCAGCAGCCAACCGCCTTCCTTGAAGCGGATGGGACCTTTGGGAGTTGGCCTGAGTGTGCCGGAGTTTGGTAAGGAATCACTCATTGTCAATGCTAGGCTGGATGATGGCGTCTGGATTCATATCGACTGTGATGAGCTCGCCATCAGTGATGATTGAGCGATCGCCTACCAAGGCAGCCAGTAGAACAGGGAGGTACAGCAGGCTGAAGAGGAAGGTCGCCCGGGCAGAAGGGCGGTCACGTTTCATGAAGAAGCGGAATGCGTACCAGGAAAAACCTAATCCAAGCAACAGGGATATGGCGGCGTATGCAATGCCCGCCATGCCACTGAGGGTAGCCGCCAGTCCAAGCGGAATCAGAAGCAGAGCGGTGAGCAGGGTTACTTCTGCGGTCAGATTCAAGCCGCCTTTTACGACTGGCAACATCTTGAATCCAGCCCCCGCATACTGTTCGCGGTAGAGCCATGCCAGGGAAAGAAAATGAGGGAGTTGCCAGACGAACAGGATGCCGCCCAGGATCCAGGCATGAATGCCGAGATCGTTTCGCACGGCTATCCAGCCAATCAGTGGTGGTATGGCACCGACGACGGCGCCGACGATGGTATTGAGAGTGCTGATTGGCTTCAGTGGTGTATACCCAAGCAGGTAGAGCAGAATCGTCAAGAGCGCCAGGCCTGCTGCACCAAGATTGACCAACAGGGCCAGCATCAACAGCCCGCCGTACCCGATGAGTACGGCGAAGATGAATGCATGACGCGTTGACAAGGCCCCGCTGGGAGTTGGACGGTTGCGAGTCCTGTCCATCAACTTGTCGCGGTGCGTTTCAAATACCTGGTTGAGTGCATTGGCTGAAAGTGCACACGCCATGGTCCCGACAACTGTCCATAGGAGCCGCAGCCAGTCGACCTGTTGATCGCTTGCCATGATGAACCCAACGGCAGTCGTGATCACCACAAGTGTGCTGAGGCGAGCTTTCGTCAGCGTGGCATACAGTCTTGGAAGATCTGTAACCCTTGTTTCCGTGATGGCTGGGCTGTCTGTGTTCACGGCATGGATTCCAGCAGTGGGGAAACTGCAACTAGGTCATGGTAAGGACGCTAGTATAGTTCCCCACGAATAGAGAATTGCCAGTTCAGCCGGCCGGAGTTCACATGTCCACACGAACCGATCAGTTGTCACCAGGCGAGTCCATGGCCCAGAGAGCCGCTCGGGTGCTTACGTTCGGATTTGGTGCAACCACGGTGATGTGGATGCTGTGCTACGTGGCCATGCTTCAGCCAGGCCAGGTCGTTGGTGAAGCCCTGTTCGTGATGGTCATTCTGGCCTTGCTCATGGCTGGAGTCCTGGCGGGTTCGACAGCGAATACCGCTGCAGCAGGTGGCTTGCGAGGTGCCTGGGTTGGCCTGGTCAGTGCTGCCATCAATCTGTTGTTGATACTCAGCCTCATTGGGGGCGAGTCGCAGGTAGTCATGTTGGGCTGGTTCCTGAGTCTGTTCCTCGGGTCAATGTTTGTTGCTGGAGTGGGTGGACTCATCGGTACTCGGGTACGCCTGGGTCCCGGAGAACGATTCAGCGGCAACTGGCTGGGTTCATTTGCATTCGTGTCTGCCTGCATCGTTTTCCTGATGATCATCACCGGGGGTATCGTCACTGGATTTGAGGCTGGCCTTGCTGTTCCGGACTGGCCCAACTCCTACGGGCACAACATGCTCCTGTACCCGCTTTCAGAGATGGTGGCGGATCTGGACAGTGGCATCTACTACGAGCATGCACATCGCTTGACGGGCATGTATGTCGGCCTGACGGTGCTGACGCTATGTGTCATGCTCTGGTGGGGCGAGAGGCGAACCTGGGTTGGCGTAACCGGAACCGTGATCCTGCTCATGGTGATCGTTCAGGGGGTCCTTGGTGGACTTCGGGTGACGGGAAATCTTACGTTTACTGATGATCCGGCCTTGTTATCGCCACAGACAGGGCTGGGGATCGTGCACGGTGTATTTGGACAGATCTGTTTCGCGGGCATCGTGATGCTCGCAGCAGTCATGACCAAGCGTTGGTCTCATGGGCCAGCAGCAACACCAACGCTGTCAGGGGGTACCGACAGAATCCTGGGAATTCTTCTCCTGGTGGCACTCGTGTTCCAGTTGATCATCGGTGCAAGCTACAGGCACTTGATCGGTGAAATCGGCGTGAAATCCGAGCAGTCGATGCTGCTTCTCACGGGTCACATCTTCATGGCGGTTCTGGTGACTGCCCTTGCAGTGCTCAATGGACTTCGTGCATCAAGTGCTCATCAATCACAACCTGTTCTCAAGCGAATCGGCCTCATTCTGCTTGTACTTGTCGGATTGCAGCTGCTTCTGGGTGTACTGGCGACGATTGCCGTCATGATGCGAGGTGAAGGCGAGGGCATTCCGATTCTCGAGGTTCTGGCTACAAGTGTTCACCAGGCAAACGGCGGACTCTTGCTCGGAGCAGGCACCTTGCTGACCTGTTGGTACTTCCGACTCCTGAGGCCAGCGCCTCAGTCAGTCACAGAGCCAGCTGATGCGCCGGGCGTATGACGCTCCATGTCCATCGTGGCAGTCATGTCCTCGATGATCTTGTTCTGGAGTCGCCCGAAAAGAATGCTTGAGTGATCTCCAGGCATGATCACGATCTCTGCATCGGAATCCATTTCTTTCATCTGTGACTGGAGCCGCCGAGCTGCCTCATCCAGATAAAAGGTGTCCTGGCCGCCCATGTACACATGGATCTTTCCTGAAAGCTTCGGCCCAAGAGTCTTCCAGTTCTTCTTGAGCATGTGTGCGATGTCATAGGCCTTCCATGCCTCGACAACTTCAGGATCAATCTCGCCGGATTCACGATCAAAGAGTGGGCGGGGTTTGCCGTTTTCGCCTCGGGGAGAAAAGACCCACTCGAATGAGCGGATTTGTCCACCATCGCCGAGTGCCTCTTCCATGGCACAGAAGTCATCCATGAAAAGAGTTGGCTTGCCATTGCGGCCACGAGCTACGGCAACTCGGCTGCCATCAGGATGCCTGTAGGCATTGGCATCTTCTGCGTAGATGTCGATCTGCTGGAAAGCATGGAAATCAACAGGGTCAGGAGCGGTCGACCATGTTCCACCGAAGACATCCGGATACGTGATCTGGAGCCAAAGAGAGGACCAGCCACCAGAGGAGTGCCCAGTGAGCAGTCGCCCTTCGGGCCCCTGGACAAATGGATACTTGGATTCAAGCCAGGGGATGAATTCCTCAACCAATGCTTGTCCTCGTGGTCCATTGTTTGCAGAGTCAGCGAAGACATGATGGCCTGTTCCGCATTCACCTTCGATGTAGACGACCACAAAATCCTGATTGCGATCAGGATCTCCCCAGAACATCTGAGCCATGGGCGCTTCGCTGAGGGATCCAGGAAACCCGCCAATGACGTACAGAACGGGCCAATTGCGATCAGCTTCTGGATCAAAATCCTTGGGAAAGAAGGCCATGGCTCGCATGTCGATGTCGCGGCCGTGGAAGTCACTCAGCAACGTGCTGCGATGAGTCAGGTTGGCAGCGCCTTCCGGTTGGTATGGCTGCCGTGGGGACGAGACCTTGTCTATTGACAGGTCCAGTGGCCAGGCATCGGTTTCGCCATGACGCACTTTCTTGATGGCGCTCCGTATGGCATCACCGCCTGTGATGGAAGTCAGATCAGGATCGGTTCGCATGACTGCCTGTACGCGCCACTGCCCTGGTTCAAGATTGCCAAGTTGATCTGGGAAGCCAGGAGTTTCAGGTCCAAATACCAGGTGCTCGCCAGGTGCCCATTCCTCAACATCAATACGAAAAAGGGGCTCCGGCGCGAACCAGTTCATTGGGCCAGCAGGGCTTCCACGTTTGGAACGGGTGAAGGCTACGTAGACAGAACCAGAGAAAGACTCGGAAACCGATTCCGGGTAACTCAGGGAAATCATGGGAGCGGTCGCGGCAGAGGCATTCGAGTTGGTGAATGCTTGAAGTGAGATTGCCAGTGCTATTGCAACAGTCATGGGCTTATCTGCTCCGATGTCATTGATCGTGGTTTGAGGGTTTCCTCAAGTGCAAGGATCGCATAGATGGTGGCAAGGTCACGATTGCCTTCCAGCCATCGATCTGTCTTATTGATCCAAGAACCATCCGTCTGCTGACGTGTCATGATGGCAGCTGTCATTTCAGCTCGCCAATCATGACGCACTCCATCAATGCTTGTGATCTCATTGCGTTGGGAGGTACGCAAGGCACGAGCCATGGTGTAGAGGTAGTAGTAATAGCCCTGTTGTCCGAGGCCTGGGTTCTCCTCAAGTGTCCAGTGCTGACGCATCCAGTTCATGGCAGCCCGTACACGCGGATCGTCCGGTCCCAGGCCGGCGTAGAGAAGGCTCTTGAAGCCGGCATATGTCATGGATCCGTAGCTTCGCAGTCGTACCGGTTCGCCTGCAGCCAGGTTCTCGTCACCGCGACGTCCATGGCCTGCGGCCTCAGATGCCAGAGATTCGCCCCCGTTGGCAGGTGTGTAGATGAAGCCGCCATCATTGCCGGCCCAGGGAGCTGAATTCGTCGAGTTCAGATTTTGAGAACGTGTCAGGAATACCACGGCACGTTGAAACGCGATGTCATCAGGACCAACTCCTGCATCGTAAAGAGCGTCCAGCATGATCTGCGTATTGGAAAGGTCCGGTCTGCCTCGATTCCCATAGCCCGCGCCGCCATACCAGTCCTGTGTGATCATCAACCCTTCATCTGCATCCCATTGGTTGCTGCGTAATGCTGTCACGCCGTCTGCAACCAGTTCGTCAAAGGCGGGATTCTCCAGACTCGCAAGGCCACTGGTGATGGCAGCCAGCACGTAGTTGGACAGGGGGCCTTCATCAATTCCAAAGTCTTTTCGCCGAGCCATTCGCAGTCGTTCAATGGCAGGTTCAAGTTGCCCGATATCAACCAGCCCACTTTGCGCAACGGCCATGATTCCCAATCCGGTGATTGCTGCAGCTGTTGGTGTTGGCGGTGCCTCGGGATCGTCTGTTGGAGTGGTTGTCGTTCCGCCACCCCAGCCGCCGCCGGGATTCTGATGTGCAAGCAGCCATTGGACACCCTTCTGCACAGCTCGCTTGGCCTGGAGTGTGTTCATGGGTGATAGCAGTGATTGTCTTGCATCAGCGGCAATCCGATGGACCGGCAATGGTGGTTCCGAGATCTGACCGGTCGGAAGCGTGGGGCCCAGCAGGGTGATTCGTTGGGGATCAATGCGATCATCCAGAGAGGGCTGGGCTGCTCCGCCTGAGGGGGAATAAGCGAGTAACAGGCTCAGCGTGACGGTTATCAAGAAGCTCATGTGTGATTTCCGGGAGGGTTTCTTCACCTCGGGCAGGATGGCCGTATCTTAGGATCTTGCGGGCAGGGCTTAGGGCTTGTCAGCAAGATCACGGAGATGGAGCTGTGAATTGATGGACAGATCAGATTCCGATACCGGTCGGGATGATGGCTATCCGCTTGAAGGCGGGGTACCCGTAGAACGTCCACCACTACCAGGGCTCGTTGAAGTGCCTGATCATGGCGAAGATGTTCTGGATCTGCTGACGGCGGACATGCTGGCACAGGCTCTGGATTGCACACATCGATTCGGGAGCTTTCATCTGGCCATCAGTGGCAGCGAGAGTCTTGAGCCACTTTGTCGCCGGATGATGTTCGATCCGGATCTCCGCCGCTTTCCATGGGACCGGACGCACTTGTGGCTCGTAGATGACTGTTGTGTCCCGAGAAATGATCCTCTGTCGTGCTATTGGCGGTTGAGGGAAACGCTCATACAGCCGGCCGGTATTCCATTGCCGCAAGTGCATTCCATTCCAAGTACCGATGAAACTGCTGACGAGATCATTGAAGCGAAATTTCGTGAAGTGGTGGACTCGCGTTCACATGGAGCAGGCCACCTTGACTGCGTAGTTCTTGATCTGGGAAAGAATGGCCGTGTTGGTGGTTTGTTTCCGGGCAATGATGCAATCACCGAGCCAACTCGCCGCGCACGCTTCACCAGTAGTAACGATCAGGATGTGTATCCGCACTGGGTCAGCATGACGTTTCCTGCAATCAACGCAGCCAGAATGATTGCGGTTCTGGCGCAGGGCCGTGAAGTTGGTGAGGCCATACGAATGGCCACATCTGCGTCGCCATCTGCTATTGAATTTCCAGCTGCCGGGCTTCGTGGCGATTCGGGCATTCTCAAGTGGTACCTGGATCTGGAAGCGGCCATCGCTGCGGTGTCATAAAACACGAGACGCCCGGCCGGAGCCGGGCGCCTCGCAGAACCACATGAACTTTTCAGGTCACGAGCACAGGCCAAAGCCTGCCAGGGCCTCGAGCAGATCATCGATGTTGGTAGTGCCATCACCGGTGATATCAGCGTTGGGTGAATCCCATGACGAGATGATCAGAAGGAGGTCATCGACTTCGACTTCGCCATCGCCATCCAGGTCGGCGGGGCAGTCATCGTGACCGACTGGAATCTCATATCGACCATCGACGCCACTTCCCAGCTCGCTGAAGCCACGAATGACTACTTTTGCGTCTGCAGGAACATCGAGTTGCAGGTTGATGGTTCCATCTTCGGCAACGCGGGCCAGGCTGACAGGCTCATCGTTGATCGTCACTGATACAAGGATGTCCGTGGGGTCTTCTGTACGGTCCAGTTCCAGTTGGAGTGAGACTTCATTGATGCCTGGGTGGAACCAGTCGGGCACGTCTTTGAAGACAATATGCCATGGGGCCTGCTGCCGAGGACGCAGTTCGGGATCGCCCAGCAACTGTGACATGTAGATGTTCTTTTCAGCACTTGACTGGTTTGAAACATTCATCCGAGCGGTTATCCAGGCATCCTGCATCATCTCGCTGGCACACAGGCTGTAGCCGCACCAGTAGTAGTGCTGGAATGCCTTTGCGAATTCATGGTTTGGAGTCGTCTTGCTTGATCGGATCGAACCGATGTGGGCGACTGCGCCATTCTCCGAGCCTTCCATCCATTTTTCACTGATGGAATCATCTTCCATGTCGATGGCATTGTTGCCACAGGCGACTGCTACGACGATGGGTGTGTAACGTCCATTGGTGAGCCCTGCGACGTCCGTGTCCCAGAGTTCCTCGTTATACATGTTCCAGTTGTCGCCCCATTTGAGCTTCCAGCCATGGCCGCGATACATCACGAGGCCGTAGTGGGTCTCATTGATCTCATCTAAGACGTTGGAAACCAGTGAATCTGCTTCGCGGCCAGAGAAGAGCTTGAACGTCGGGTTGTACCCCCAGTAGGAGGCAGTAGCGATATCTTCGATGCATTCGACGTAATACTTGGATTCCTGCTTGTGAGCGGCGAGAAGTGAACGCTCATAGTGGCCAGAAACCAGCAGCGGGCTTTCCGAGTACTTCATTGTCTTCGAAATCTGTTCCTCGAGATCCTCTTCGGAGTCGACCGAGAAACGTCCGATTTCACATGAAGGGAAGAGTTCGTCTTCCAGGCAGACGTAGTAATGATCGGAGGGGAGTTCGTTGACGGGGTCGATGTGCATCGGCATTTCATCAACATCGCCCACAAGCAGTACGTAGGCTTCGAAGATGCTGTCGCAGTCTCCGTACCAGTCATTGATGGCGGATTTGACGTCCGTATGATCGAAGCCGCTGCCAAGGCTCTCAGTCGTCACGACGGTGACGCGAAGGCCTCGTTCGGTCTTCTGCTCGATCAATGGCATCAACTCATTGACATATTTCTGTGCAGTAACGATCAGATAGCAGCCTTCGTTGGCGCCAGCGTTCAATCGGGCAAGTTGAAGTTGCCACCACATCGGTGCATTGTGGTACTGGAGATCGAATCTTGCCGCGAAACGTCGATTCATTTCGAAGGGTTCGATTGGATTGCCTGCAAAGCTGGCTGTGAATTGGAATCGCGTATCGACTACGAGTTGTTTGGCAGCCGGGACGGATCGAACGCATTGCATGGTGACGGCTTGAGTAGGAATCCCATGGTTCGAATGCGTCTGGCCAATGGGTCGTGCATCGCCTTCGGGCCATGGCGAACTGGTCTGTTGATAGAAGCCCTGGTCGTAGTAGAAGACATTCTGATCAGAATCACCATCACGGTCTTCAGCTTCCTTGGGCTGAGCAGGTGCGACATGAATGTTCTCGAGTACAACGCGCTCGAGAACGTTGGTGTCGAAACCGTAGTTGGCATCACGGGTCGGGATGGCCAGATTCAACGGAATGCTGGGCAGCTCAGGCCAGCCGTAGGCGTCAGTGGAACTACTGCTGTCAGGCAGCAAAACAGCCTTGAACGTTTCACCTGTGTTGGGATCAGTTCGGTTCTCAAGCCACAGGCCGTGGATCTTGACATCAAACAGGGCCTTTTCCGGATTGCAGTTTGCAGTGAGCAAGTTGACTGTCGGGGGGGTTCCAGCTGGACTGTCATCGAAGGACACCCATTCACGTTCCTGGGCTGATGCGATACCAGTCAGGGCCATGGAAAGTGCCAGTGATGAGAGTGTGCAAGCCTTGCGGCTGAGAAGGGGAAGAAGAGTCATGAAAGGCTCCGATTTACTGTGTTGGTCATGTTCTGGGCGGCCTTATGGCATCCCGTACATGGCCTGCGATGGGGCGTCGCCCAATCTCACAGCAACCATTGCTTTATTCCTGGATCAGCCGTTGAAGTGGTCTTCCAGGACCACACAGGCGGCCAGGGCGTCCCGGAGCTTCTTTTTTGCTCCATGTGTACGGCCTGAACGGGCCATCCTGCGGTTGGCCTCATCGGAGCTCAACCGTTCATCCTGGAAGGTGATTGGCAGGTCGATCCGGGCTTCCAGATCAGTGCCGAAGGCCCGGCAGATGCCAGCACGATCGCCTTCTGAGCCATCCATATTCAAAGGCAGACCGATGACGAGCTTGGCTGGGCCATGGGCCAGAACAGCGTCTTCGATTGCCTTGACCAGTGATGGGCCCCTTGGAATCTCAAGAACCTCAACGGGCATCACTGTGCCTGTGGATGAATCACCCACAGCCAGGCCGGTTCGTTTGTCGCCAAGGTCGATGGCCATGACAAGCATCGGCTCAGAGAAGTGAATCCCCGGCCGCATCGGCCAGGTCCTTCACCCTTTGTGCTTGCGATGCGGGGCAGACCATGGTGACACGGTCAGTGTGGATGATCACGAGGTCATGGCAGCCCACGGTGGCAATGACATGTTCCGGGTCTTCACTGACCGAGAGCACATTGTGCGAGTCGAGATTGACTGCCTTGATGTTGCTGCGGCAACCATCCGGATCATCAGGGAGTGTTTCGCCATAGGAGGTCCAACTCCCGACATCGAGCCATTGAATATCCATCGGGACCGTGCATACGGGTCGCTCAGCATCACGTGAGGCAGGTTCCATGATGGCGTAATCGACGCTGATTTTCGGGAGCGTCGGGTAGATCCGTTCCAGGGTGGCTTGTCGATCAGGGCCATTCCAGGCCTTTGCAATGGTATGTAATCCTTCTGCCGACTCCGGGACGAATTCCTGCAGTGCATCGAGGAATCCAGCAGCTGAAAAGACGAACATCCCGCTGTTCCAGAGGAAGTTGCCTGCTTGCAGATAGCTTTCGGCAGTTCCTTCGTCGGGTTTTTCAACGAACTGAACAGTGCTGCTTGCAGCGGGAAAGTCATCGACCGGCTTGCCAAGTTCTACATAGCCATATCCCGTTGCCGGATAGGTCGGTGTGATCCCGAATGTCACCAGGCGTCGTGAGTCTGCGGCGACCAGTTCAAAGCCGGTTCGAAGCGCAGTCTTGAAACGGTCCTGTGGCTCAATGAGGTGATCTGCAGTCAGTACGGCAAAGATCGCGTCAGGATCCTGCTCGTGAAGTACAGCGGCTGTGAGTCCGATCGCATTGACCGTGTCGCGGCCTTCTGGTTCTCCCAGGAGTTGGTCGTCACTGAGTCCCGACAGCGTCTGGAGGATGGGTGATCTGAAGGCTTCGCCGGTGCAGATCAACTGTCGGGCGGTGGGAACCACGCCGTCCAATCGATCCATGGCGATCTCAAGCAGGCATCGACCGTCGATGAAAGGGATCAATTGTTTGGGCTGCTGACGGCGGCTCATGGGCCACAGTCGCTTCCCGGCACCGCCGGCCATGATCATCGCGTATTCCAAGGAGCACCTCGCGTGATAGGACAGTGGATTCTATCGAATCGTTTCTCGTAATCGGAACACGGCTGAAAGTAGAGCATCTGGTGTCGCGATCTTTGGTTCGACGGCGAGTGCTCGCTGGGCCAGGGACTGGGCCTCTGCCCTGCTTTCGCCAAGGGCAGTAAGCATTGCGACGGTATCACCAATGAGGGCCAGTGTGGCGTCATCCTCGACTGCAGCGGGTGGTGCATCATCGATGAAATCATCCACTTTGCCACTGAGCTCGGCAATGATCGTTTCGGCGGTTCGCTTGCCGATTTCAGGGAGGGTGGTCAGCAGGCTGGCGTCCTTGCTGGCAATGGCCGCAGCAACACGATCAAACGGAAGCTGCAGGGCGCGAAGGGCCTTCCGGTATCCGATGTTCTTGACGGTTGTAAAAAGCTCGAAGAACGCCCGGTCACGTTCGTCCTGGAACCCGACCAGTCGGGGAACAAATGAGGAACCCTGGCCATGGGACTCGTGGTAGTGCAGGGTATGGAATACCACCGTCATTCCATGGCGAGTGTTCAAGGACGGAATATCAGATCCAGGCACAAGGATCTCGTAGACAAGATGGTCGCACTCAATGAGAGCGTGGCCATCTCGTGCTTCGAGCAATCGCCCGGCTATCCGGCTGATCATGACCGCATGGTACCGGGTGGCCTCAGGCGAGGAAGGGATCGACCGGTGGTGGGAGCGGATCCATCTCATCTACAGTTGGGTAACCGGTAGCCTCGATGATCCTGGTCCTTAATTCATGGGTGATCGTGGTTGGCTCAACACCTTCTGGCCAGGAGAGGACATCAAGAAAACGCAGATTTGAGTGACTGGGCCTGAAGAATGAGGCTCCGATCTCATCCGTGTCGGGCGTTCCCTGCAGGCAGGCCAGCAGAACCCTGGCCCTGGTTCTGGCAACCAACTCGCCAACGCCCTCGTGGAATGGCAGGATTCGCTCTGTCGGTTGGCCGATTCGTCCCTCTGGAAAGACGCCCACAACCCCGCCCCGACGAAGTTCTCGTATGGCCGTGATGATGGCAAGAGGTGATTTTCGGAATCTCTCGGTGGGAATGACTCTGGAGAATTCCCACAGCATGGCACTGTCGGCGGGCATCTGGTCAGATGCCATCATCCATCGGATCAGGCGTGGCATGGCGATCTGGATCAGGAAGGGGTCCAGGGGAGAACCATGGTTGCAGACCACCACCAAGGGGCCATCAAGGTCTTCCAGGTGCTCTTGCCCCTCCACACGAAGACGGTGAACGGCCTTGGCATAGAGCCGTAGAAGCACCAGAACCAGCGACAGACCGGCATCGCCGCCGGGGCCACGTCGGAGCCGGGGGGTCAGAAAGACCTGCCAGAGTGCCACAAGGGCCAGTGTCCCTCCAACAGCGATCGCCAGAATGCTTGCTGTGTTCACATGTGGAGCGTGGCGAACAGTTGGTTTCCTGTCAATTCATTTTCAATTACATATCCACTTGTGGGCTTCTGCGATTGTGGGCCTTTGCCTAGTGCGGTAGCCTGCCCGAGATCCCTCCCGGATCTGCTGCGAAGACATGCCACGCCGAGAGGACATCCAGACCGTCTTGCTGCTCGGCTCGGGCCCGATTGTCATTGGGCAGGGCTGCGAGTTTGACTATTCCGGTACACAGGCCTGCAAGGCATTGCGGGAAGATGGTTACCGGGTTGTTCTGGTGAATTCAAACCCAGCGACCATCATGACTGATCCGGCCTTTTCGGACCGGACCTACATCGAGCCCATCACGGCCGAGGCGGTCAGGCGAATCCTGCAGAAGGAACGTGACCTGGGAACGCCTGTTGATGTTGTTCTCCCGACACTTGGCGGCCAGACGGCGCTCAACTGTGCAACGGAACTGGAGGAGAACGGAACGCTTGCGGAATTCAGCGTCGAGATGATCGGCGCAACACGCGAGGTGATTCACAGGGCAGAGGATCGGCAAGCCTTCCGGTTGGTCGTCGAAGAGTGCGGATTGGAAATGCCGCGTGCTTCGGTTGTCACTTCCATGGAGGAAGCAGAATCCTTCCTTGAAGAGATCGGCTTGCCCGCAATCATTCGTCCTGCCTTCACACTTGGAGGAAGCGGTGGAGGCATTGCCTACAACCGCGAGGAATTCGACAGTCAGGTCCGAAGAGGGCTGGCGGCATCACGTATCGGCCAGGTCCAGATTGATGAATCGGTTCTGGGCTGGAAGGAATACGAACTCGAGGTCGTTCGTGATCGAAATGACAACTGCGTAGTTGTCTGCGGAATTGAGAACATCGATCCCATGGGCGTGCATACAGGTGATTCCATCACCGTAGCGCCAATCATGACCCTTTCGGATCGCGAATACCAGCGGATGCGAGATGCATCGTTCGCGATACTGCGTTCCGTAGGCGTTGATACCGGTGGCGCGAATGTGCAGTTCTCCATCAGCCCGACGGATGGTCGCATGGTCGTTGTGGAGATGAACCCCCGGGTTTCCCGCTCCTCAGCCCTGGCGTCCAAGGCAACCGGGTTTCCGATTGCCAGAATCGCCACCAAACTTGCTGTCGGATACACGCTTGATGAACTGCGTAATGACATCACGGGGACGACTTCAGCCTGCTTTGAACCATCGATTGATTATGTGGTGACGAAGATGCCCCGCTGGACCTTTGAAAAGTTTCCGGAGGCGGACGAGACGCTGACAACCCAGATGAAGTCTGTCGGCGAAGCCATGAGCATCGGGAGAACCTTCAAGGAAAGCTTCCAGAAAGCCATTCGGTCAATGGAGGTGAAGCGATTCGGCTTTGGTCTCGATGAACAGGATCTCTGGCTGGAAGCCAGGGGAGATGAATCTTCGACGCACTGGCCAATCGACGATGACACGGTAACCCGCAAGCTCAGTGTGCCTTGCCAAGGTCGCCTGTACTACTTGCGTTACGCATTGAAAATGGGCTGGAGCCTTGAGCGGATCTATGACTTGACTGGAATCGATCCATGGTTCCTTGAGCAGTTCCACCAACTCATTGAATTCGAGGACACGTTGGTTTCCTACAGCCGACTTGAGGATGTGCCGACAGAGGTCCTCTCCGAAGCCAAGAGAATGGGGTACTCGGATCCGCAGTTGGCTTGTCTTTACATGGGCGAGATCAGCACCAGTACGATCCTGGCGGTCCGTGATCATCGGCAATCACTTGGGATCAAGCCGGTCTTCAAACTGGTTGATACATGTGCAGCGGAGTTCGAGGCGATTACGCCGTACTTCTACTCAACCTACGAACATCCCTTTACACGTAAGGGCCAGACGGTATTCGATGATGAAATCCGCATCAGCGAGCGGCCCAAGATCGTGATTCTTGGTGGGGGACCCAACCGTATCGGGCAGGGTATTGAATTCGACTACTGCTGCTGCCAGGCGGCATTTGCCTGTGAAGAAATGGAATTTGAATCCGTCATGATCAACTCCAATCCGGAGACGGTCAGTACGGACTATGACACCAGTGATCTGCTCTTCTTCGAGCCGCTGACACTCGAGGACACTCTTGACATCCTTGAGCGGCTCAATGGTGGTGGTGCTGCAGAGCCTGATCGCAGTGGTGGCGTGGTGGGGGTCATCGTGCAGTTCGGAGGGCAGACACCTCTGAACCTCGCGCATGGATTGGCAGCGGCGGGTGTTCCGATCATCGGGACCGGCCTGGAGTCAATTGATGCAGCAGAGGATCGGGATCGTTTCAAAGGGATCCTCCAGGACCTGGCCCTGATGCAGCCTGACAATGGCATTGCCCATTCCCTTGATGAGGCACGTGGTATCGCAGAGTCGATCGGCTACCCCGTGCTGGTTCGCCCCAGCTACGTCCTGGGTGGTCGAGGCATGGAAATCTGCTTCGACGAGGACTCTCTCGACAACTACATGAGAACCGCGGTAGATGTCTCAGAATTGAGAAACGCTCCAATCCTCATCGATCGCTTCTTGTCTGAGGCAGTCGAGGTAGATGTAGATGTTGTTGCGGACTTCATCCCCAACCAGGCAACCAGTAGCAGGCAACTGACTTTGCCGAATGATCCTTCTCGTGCAGTGGTCTGCGGAGTGATGGAGCATATCGAGCAGGCAGGGGTCCACTCCGGTGATTCGGCTTGCACTCTGCCGCCTGCTTCCTTGCGTCCTGGGGTGCGAGAACAGATCTGCCAGAAAGCCATGCAACTGGCCGAGCACCTGGAAGTTCGTGGCCTCATGAATATTCAGATGGCCATCAAGGATGAAGAGATCTTCGTCCTCGAGGTCAATCCTCGAGCATCCCGGACGGTTCCTTTCGTCGCCAAGGGCACCGGCAGGCCCTGGTCTCGAATTGCAGCCAAGGTGATGATGGGGGCCTCTCTTGAGGGCCTTGAGGTCCAGGAGGGTTTGCCAGGTGAATTCACAGCCGTGAAGGAACCCGTATTCCCTTTCGACAAGTTCCCGGGTGTTGATGTCGTACTGGGCCCGGAAATGAGATCAACTGGCGAGGTCATGGGGATGGATCGCTCTGCAGCGATGGCCCTGGCCAAGGCCAAGATGGCGGCAGGCCTGCCCTTGCCGATCTCAGGTCGTGTATTCCTCAGTGTGCGGGATTCTGACAAGGAAATTTGCATTGAGGTCGCCCGATCACTGGTGTCAATGGGCTTCACGGTCTGTACCACTTCGGGGACCCGGGACATGCTGCTTCGCCACAGTGTCGAGACGGACCCGATTCGCAAGATTTCCGAGGGTGTGCGTCCGAACATCCTGGACCTGCTTGCCAACGGTGAGATCGACTTGATCATCAATACACCCACCAGAACCGGGGCCGACACCGATGAGGGCCGCATTCGGGCCATGGCTGTACTCAACCGGGTCCCGATGATCACCACTGGAACAGGTGCCCTGGCTGCAGTTCGTGCCATCAGCGCACTCCGTGCTGGTACCTGGTCTGTCCACGCATTGCAGGATGCTTTTCCTGAGATGCCGGTAGCAACGAGCCGATAGTCCGGGGCGATCGGTCCCGCTACACTGACAGACCCATGATGCCCCCCTGGCTCCCACAATTTCTGACTTCGGTTGTTGTCATCCTCGTGGTGCTCCACCTGTGTCTTGGTGCGGCGGCCTACCTGATCCTTCTGGAGAGGAAGGTCTGTGCCTGGGTTCAGGACCGTTGTGGACCCAATCGGGTCGGCCCCATGGGCCTTCTACAGCCCCTTGCAGATGGATTGAAGCTG
The DNA here is from genome assembly GCA_029242715.1 of Phycisphaerales bacterium. Taxonomy (GTDB): domain Bacteria; phylum Planctomycetota; class Phycisphaerae; order Phycisphaerales; family SM1A02; genus UBA1668. The sequence continues at coordinate 452,544 of JAQWTL010000020.1, read as the reverse complement.
TTCGTCAAGGAGGAGTTCATGCCCAAGGGCGTGGATCGTGTCCTCTTCATCCTGGCACCAATCATTACTGTCATACCAGCGATGATCGGCTTCATCGTGATTCCATGGGGCGGTTACCTGATGTTGGGTGATGGGCAGACTGTCTCAATCATGGGAGCAGACATCAATATCGGAGTTGTCTACCTGATTGCCACCGGATCACTCGGTGTTTATGGAGTTGGCCTTGGTGGATGGGCTTCCAATAACAAGTATTCGTTTCTCGGAGGGCTTCGGGCTACGGCCCAGATGATCTCCTATGAGATCCCGATGGGACTGGCCCTGCTTTGTGTGATTCTGACAGCGGGCAGCCTGCTTCCTCAAGAGATCGTGGCCAGGCAGTTGGAAGGCCAGTGGTTCCTGGTTCAACAACCCCTTGCGGCAATCGTGTTCTTCATCTGCCTTCTTGCAGAAGCCAACCGGGCTCCCTTTGATCTTGCAGAAGCTGAGCAGGAACTCGTCGGTGGCTGGCACACCGAGTATTCATCGATGAAGTGGGCCCTCTTCTTCATGGGCGAATACATACACCTCGTTGTTGGCGCTGCTTTCTTCACGACATTGTTCCTGGGAGGCTGGTCCATTAACCCCATCACCGGTTGGGATCTCCCTCAAACCGGCGGGATTTGGCTGATTCTGCTGCAATTCGGCATTGTCCTGGGCAAATGCTTCCTGCTCATCTTCTTCGGCATGGTCGTGCGTTGGACCGTTCCCCGGTTCCGATTCGATCAACTCATGAAGCTTGCATGGGAAGGGATGATCCCACTTAGCCTGGCATTGCTCCTGATGACATCAGCCTTCGTCTACTTCGGGTGGACCCAATGGCTTTGGGCGGGTTCACTTGGCGCTACGGTTGTGCTGTTTGCTCTGCAGCCCATGCTTCCTTCGCGTGCCAAGGCCAATCGACGCATCGGCCTTGTCGGAAGCCGATTCAGTCCTGTTGAGGATGAATCATCTACCGGGGTCATTGCGAAAAATTGAAACCAAATAGAACAGACGCCGATCGTGTCGGAGCATCGATCGGCGCCTGTGATTGAATGCAGGAAGTTTGTTTCCTCGTTTGAGTGTAAACGCACGTGGAAGACTGGCTCAAGTCCTCTTCCTTGTTTTTTTCGTTTCTATATCAGCAGCTTCAGTTGTTGCCTGTGAGCACTCAGTCGACGTGTAGATCATCTGCGTGGTGGATGCGCATGCAATCAGGCAAGTTGTTTTCTGTTAGCGAGCCTGGATCAGTGCACCGCTTGTTCGTGTTGCATTCAGCCAGTGCAGCTCTTCTATTCACCAATTACTGGCTCTCAACGCTATTCGAGGATGGAAAACCGCCAGGAGGACATGGACGTTCGGGGCAGCAAGCCATATATAGGAGTGCACCGCTGTTGAATCGGTTTGCTTCCTGGAGCGAAGGGCCCCTCATGAGTTCTGCAAGAAGAGTCATAGAAGGATGCCTGGGCCTGCTTCTGCTTGTCATTGCCCATAAGGGCCGATTCAAGCGTGAATACTGGCGTTGGCGGCAGGAAACAGCCTTTGGGGTGGATGGGAAAGCGAATCTTTCCAGGGGAGCCAGGTGGAAAGCAATCCTTGCATTTGGCCAATGGTCGTGGCGGCTTCGAAAGCTCTGATCTTTTTTGGCCCTTCACAGCCCCGCCAGAGATAATTTTCTTCTTTCTCAGCTTTCTAAAAAGGCCTCTGAAGGCCTCCAGGGCGGTTTTCAGAGGTATAGGGTGCGTCTGATGGGTCTGTGCGGGCACCGGCGTGGATTAGTTGTCAGGAAAGAAGTTGGAAGATTTCTGCCGGGCAGGCCTATAAACACCTTTTTTTCAATGCTTTAGGCCTTGTTTTTGGTTCTCGGACCTGGGAAAGGACCGAAGAAATGCGGCGATTCAGCCCACCGGTGTAGCGTGAATTGGACAACTGGGTATGATCTCGCCTTCAACAAATCGGCCGAGGTTGGCCGATAGGCGAAGATCCCACTTGTGCCGGGCCGTGTTGGCTCGGGGTGTCGCAAGTGAGGCACGAACAGAGAGAGCGCTAGGGCTGGAATCGGCCATGCGTTCGAGAGATTAGGAGTGTCGACAGATGAGTCTGACGACGAAGGTAGGTCTCCTTACCGGAGCCACCACAATCATGCTGACGGGTACCGCATTTGCGTCTACACCGTCTGCCAATATGGACCTGCAGGCTCGGCTTGAAGCAGCCGAGACAAAAATTGCAGAGCTCTCTTCACAACAGGATGCCGACTGGCTGACTGAGCAGCGTTCAGAGGAAATCCGTGAGATCGTCCAGGACGTTCTTGCTGATGCCGACACACGCGCCAGCCTTCAGGGATCCAACATGTCAGCTGGCTACGATGATGGTTTCGTCATCTCCAGTTCTGACGGCAAGTGGAGTCTCCGTGTAAACGGTCTCCTGCAGAATCGCTGGATCCTGAGCCGTAACGAGACGAGGAACACCCCTCTCCAAGGCGCTGCATTCGCAAACGCCCTGGCGACTGGGACTCTTTCCCCATCTCCAAACTGGCCAAACAATCCAGGCGCTTCCAACATTTATCCGGCCTTCCCGCCCTATACGGTTCCAGTCGCGTCCTACAACGGCGCTGTCTTCGGAACAGGTACTGGGTATGACGGCACCGTTCTTCCAACCCCGGTGACCCCGACCTACAACATTCCAGGTGCAGTGCCTTACGGCATCGTTGCTCCACCTTGGACTCCTGTACCCGGCGGCACCCTCCCTGGCGAAGCTTGGTCAGTCGGCGGTTACTACACCATGCCTACGGGTCAGGTTGTATATGCCGAGCCTGGTGCATTCAGTCAGGGCTTTGGTTTCCCGTTTGATTACGGCAACCACACCAATGACGGCTTTGAGACAACGCGTGCAGCGATCAACCTTTCTGGTGTCGTCGCTGGTGATTACTACTACAACATGCGTCTCAACTTCTCGCCTTACAACGTCAACACCAACAATGTCAGCACCCAGCTGGCTGGTGCAATCACCAACCCCAACGGGGTTGCCGCAGCTACGCCGAATCCCGGCATCTCTGATGGCATCCTTGAGTGGGCCTATGGTGGCATCAAGTTCAATGACGAGATCAGTGTCCAGATCGGTCGTCAGAAGTACGACGTGATGCGTGGTTTCATGGTCAACGCTGAGTATCAGCAGACCATCGAGCGTTCGCTTTACACCTACTTCTGGGCAACAACCAATCTGACTAACGGCATCAAGGTCAAGTGGGATTCGGACATGTTCCGCGTCAACGCTATGTACTCCAATGCCACTCAGAACTTCGCAGTCGCTGAGCAGTCCCCATACTGGACAAACGGTGCCGAGTATGCATTCTCGGGTCGTGCAGAGGTCCTCTTCGCAGGTACCTGGGACCAGTTCAACCAGATCAGCTCACCTCCTGGTGAGGAGATGGGCATCATGGCTGGTGTCGGTGCTGCCTACTTGGACTCCGATGACAGTGTGTTCCCCTTCAGCAGCCGCAGCAACTGGCAGGTCACTGGTGACCTCTCCGTGCAGGGTGGTGGCTGGAACATGATGTACTCAGTCAGCGTTGGCGATAGCCGCGAATCTTCCAGCAACAATCCTTGGGGCATGGAAGTTTCCGGTGGTGCTTACCTGACAGACGACATTGAGCTTTATGGCCGCTACCAGTGGCTTGACCCGTCCTACTCCCAGATCTACGGGAGCGATGACGAGCTCAACATGGTGTCAATGGGTATCAACTACTACATGGCTGGCAACAATGCCAAGCTGAGTCTCGACTGGAGCTGGTCCTTCAGCCAGGTCGTCGCACTCGGTTCTGGTTATGGCTACACCAACTGGTTGCCCTCGGGTGACAATGGTGGTGAGTGGCTGCTCCGTACGCAGCTGCAGCTCTTCTTCTGAGTTAGCTGGCAGCCCAGCTGCAACTCTCGATGTTCGCGCCGGCCGACCCTACGGGGTCGGCCGGTGTCTTTCTTTTTGTGATCCGACAAATGCCCTGATGAGGGGGTAGACGTCGCCTTGTCACGCGTCGCGGGATACACTGGAGCAGACCGATCCGCTTCTCGTTCGGAGTCCCATGGATGTCGGTGTCAACCGCTGCCTCGAATCAAGTCCTGATGCGTCTCATTACGCTTCTGATCGCCGCATTGCTTGCAGTGCCAGCTGTCTCTGATGACACAGCTGGCACCACATCAGAATCCGAGCCCCATGTGCTGATACCAGTCAGTGACATTAACGACATCAAGCGTGAGCTTGAAGCGGTCAAGGCTCAGAACGAATTGATGCGTGATGAAATTGATGTCATCCATGCAGAGGCAACTCGAGACTGGTTGACCGAGCAACGGTCTGAACAGATCAAGGAACTTGTCCAGGATGTTCTGGCGGATGCAGACACACGGTCCAACCTCATGGGAAGTGGTCTCATGGCGGGGTGGTCAGACGGATTCTTCCTGGCAAGCGCTGATGGCCGATTCCGATTGAATATCGGCGCACTTGTGCAGACCAGATTGATGGTCAACATTCTTGACAGCAGCCAGGGGGCTGCTGGAGACGAAGACAGCACGCGTTACGGATTTGAAAACACGACCACACGATTCAACCTTGGTGGCTATGTCTTCAGTGACACCGATTTCTTCATTGAAATGGGTTTCGGGCGGACTGATCCCTATGGCTACGTCGCAGATCCTCGTGAATTTGGAACACGCCTCTACGAAGGCTGGATTCGACAGCGTCTGACTGACAACATTGCAGTCAAGGCGGGTCTGTTCAAGCTTCCCTTTACCCGTGAATTCCTGGTGTATGAAGGTCTGCAACTGGCAGTAGACCGATCGCTTCTGGACATGCGTTTGGGACTTGGGCGATCTCAGGGTATTGAGCTCGACATGGTCTTTGGTCCAGTCCGTACTCAGGTTGCCTATACGGACGGAAGCTCTGCGGTGTTCTTCTTCCGCAATACGGATGTGCTCGTTCCACCATGGGCGGCCTATCGTCTGGATACGGAATGGGCTGGTACCGGTCGACTCGAATGGCTGATTGCCGGTGAATGGGAACAGTTCAGGCAGTTCACCAGTCCGACTCACGAAGAGTTCGGCATGATGCTTGGTGTAGCAGGCCATGGTCAGTCGCAAGAGCGTGATCGAACGACGACCTTCAGCAAGGCGGAGTTGTACGGGGTCACGGCAGATCTTTCAGTTGACTTTGGCGGCGCCTCAGCATTTGCATCCGTCATCTACGAGCATCAGATCAATCCAGATGGCGGCAATGTCGTCGATAGCATTGATTACTGGGGTGTTGTGGTCCAAGGCAGCTTCTACGTCGATCCAAAGTGGGAGATCTATACCCGCTATCAGATCGGTGGCCCGTTCAACCAAGAACTCAATGATCCTGAAGACGTGCCACCTCTGGATACTCAGGGTGTCTCAATCCTGACTGTTGGGGTGAACTGGTACATCGATGGCCAGGACGTGAAGTGGACCACTGATTTCGGTGTGTCTTTCGATCCGATTACTGGCTTCATGACGGTTGACCAGAGTGGATGGCGGACAGATCCAGACAACCACCACGCTCAGTTCTTGATTCGAAGCCAACTCCAACTGATGTTCTAGGTCGGGCCCTCTGGCCTCTGGCTGCTGATCCGCCCCCAGGACCCTCCTGGCGGCTCTCCCCTGTTGATCCACAGGGATCGTGGTCGATGTAACCGAGGTGGGCCGGTCGGTATAGACTTCGCCTGTCCAAACTCAGGAGCTCTGGAATGGCCCTCCCTAGCCAAATGCAATCAAGTCCCGTTCGCGGGCGTTACGTGTACCGCCGCCGTCGCCGAAGACGTGGGCCGGCCCTGCTTTTCCTGGTGCTTGTTATCGCAGGCTTGGTTACGTGGCTGGCAATTGACTGGGATGAGTCTGCGGCAAGCAAGGGCGTGACAGGGCAGGTGGCAACCGCTTCGGTCAAGAGCCGTGCTGCAAGTAACACGCCACCGAAGACCACGCCGGCAAGATCAACGTCACAGTCTCCCGTACTGGAGCGAGCAACGGATACGTCTGCCCGCTGGATTCCTGAGGAGCAACCTCTGGCTCCACGACCCGCATTTGCTCAGGAAGCACCGGTGGAGGAGGTTGTTGTTCTTGAGGAGGACACCACGCCAGCGACTGGCATGACAGACATCGTGGAGACAGGATCGCCTCAGGAATCCAATGTCACGAATTCTGGCAGGGGTGGCCCAATGGGGTTGGCCGAGGGCCTCATCGGGGAGGGGCGACTGGTTGAAGCCAGAGCACTGTTGACTCAGGCGGTAGACAGCGGTGCGATGACCCAAGCCAATGTGGCTGATGCCAAGCAGTTACTGGGCATGATCAATGCCGAACTCGTATTCGGACCAAAGATCTATTCCAACGATCCATGGGTCATGGAATACCAAGTGAAGCCGGGTGATTCGCTGTCGCGGATTGTCAGCAGTGAGAACCTCGAGATCGATTGGCGGCTCCTGCAGTTGATCAACGGAATGAAGCGGCCGGAGCACATCCAGGTCGGCCAGAAGATCAAGGTCGTGAGAGGTCCTTTTCATGCCGTGATTGACAAAGGGACCCACAGACTGGATCTTTACCTGGGTGAAGGGCCGGAGCGTACCTTTGTGAGAACGTACGACGTCGGCCTGGGTGCCATGAGTTCTACACCCTTGGGGAGGTTCCAAGTGCGTAAAGGCAGCAAGCTCGTCAATCCAACCTGGACAAATCCGCGTACAGGACAGTTCTTTCCAGCCGACGATCCGGAGAATCCCATTGGCGAATACTGGATGGGTCTTCGCGGGATGGATGACACCAATGTTGGTGAACGTGGTTTCGGAATTCATGGCACGATTGAGCCAGAGAGCATCGGAACCGATTCATCCATGGGATGTGTTCGCCTTCGAGACGGTGAGATCGACATGATCTACGCCGTGATGGCTGAGGGCATCAGCACCATTGATGTACATCACTGAACACGAACAGGGCCTCACCGAGTTGTGAATGCCTGAGTTGGTGTCAGGATCTGGTTCACTGGCTGATCCCAGGAATCCATGGGAATAGAGTTCACGACCTGCTCATCAAAGCACACGCCGATCGTGCGTGTGTTGACTGGCAGCTTTGGCAGAAGGCGGTCATAGAAGCCGCCGCCACGCCCCAACCTTCGACAGCTCTTGTCGAAGGCCAGGCCTGGCACCAGAACGAGTTCAATGTCATCCAGGGGTATGGGATTGTTTCGAGCAGGTGTACGGAGGCCATGCCGATCGGGTTTGAAGTCGTCAGGGCCTAAACCATCCAACCGTCCGGGGTGCATGTCCTTCGTCGTCCAATCCACAATGGGGACGGCCACTCCAGTTTCAAGGCGAATCTGGAGGTAAGCCTCCAGGTTGATCTCTTCGGGTAGTGGAAGGAACCCAAGCACGATGCCGGCCAGATCCCGGGTGGATTCAACCAGCTTCTCACACACTGCCCGGGAAGCAGTTTGCCTTTGCTGGTCGGTCATGTCTCCCAGGGTTCCTGTGACCTGTTGACGCAACCGGGCCTTGGACTCATGCGGGATCACAGGGCGGATCCTCCTGGAGCCTGCGACTGATCTCGGATTCGAAACCATCCAATCCCGGTTGGTAATAGACCTTCGGCACTCCGAGGTAGTCCTGAGTCTGGCTGGCCTCAGGATCATGGTGGGGATTGATGTAGGCCGCATCAGGTACGTTCTGGCTGAGATCTTTTCCGCTTCGGAGATGTTCCGGAACGGGGATGCTTCTGCCTTCCTGAGCATCTGCCATGGCTGTCCAGATCGCTTGTGCACAGGCGTTGGATTTCGGGCAGGTTGCCAGGTAGATCACAAGCTCTGAGAGTGTCAGTTGGCACTCAGGCATGCCCACTCTCTCGGTGATCAGCCAGGCAGCTGAAGCCATCTGAAGCGCCTGGGGAGAGGCCAGGCCAATGTCCTCAGAAGCCAGGATGGCAAGCCTTCGGCAGATGAAACGAGGATCCTCACCAGAGGCAAGCATGGCAGCAAGCCAGTGAATGGCAGCATCGGGGTCAGAGCCACGGATCGACTTGATCAATGCGCTGATGTGGTCGTAGTGGGCATCACCGGCTCGGTCATACCGCAGGGCCTTTGATTGGATTGACTGCTGGGCTTCATTGGGACCGATCATGGCTGGTCCTGCCTGGTCGTGGCCAAGTACAGCGATCTCCAGGGCGTTGAGGGCTCTGCGGACATCCCCATCGGAGAGCTTGGCCCACTGGGTGAGTGCTTCGTCTTCGATCACGGGCTGCCTGGATTTGATAATGGAGTCTTCCTGAATGGCCCGTTTCAGGATCTTGATGATGTCCGCTTCTTTGAGTGACTCAAGGCGGAACACCGTCGATCGGCTGGCTAATGCTGCATTGACGGCATACCACGGGTTTTCAGTCGTAGCACCCACCAGTGTCAAGACACCACGTTCGACATCTCCCAGCAGGACATCCTGCTGATTGCTGGTGAAACGGTGAATCTCATCAAGAAACAAAATGGTTCCTGGCTTGCCCACTTCCAGTTGCCGGCGGGAAGTATCAATGATCTCGCGGATTTCACGGACCCCGATCATGGAGGCATTCGCTGAGACAAAGGGTCTGCCAGTGTGATTGGCAATCAAGGATGCAATGGTCGTCTTGCCGGTCCCTGGAGGACCCCACAGCAGGACGGATCCCATGCGATCAGCCAGGATCATGCGGCGAAGCAACGTCTCAGGGCCCACGACAGCATCCTGGCCGACGACCTCTTCCAGTGTGGCAGGTCGCATGCGGTCAGCCAGAGGCTTGGCCTGCGATAACCGGTCAGCCCGTTCCTGGGCCCAAAGATCACCCATGTGGACATCCTACGTCGCCTGAGGCTGATACTCGGCTAGACTTCCCACGTATCCATGTGTGGAATCGTTGCATATGTTGGAGAAAAGCCTGCCCGGGACCTTCTTCTGGAGGGCCTGAAGCGGCTTGAGTACCGGGGTTATGACTCCGCTGGGATCGCCCTGCTCAATGGGGGCCTGCAGCTCTCCAAGACCGCAGGTCGGGTGAGGGTCCTGGAGGAGCAGGTAGCCTCCGATGACCGCTACAACGGCTGTACAGGCATTGCCCACACCCGTTGGGCAACCCATGGCGAGCCAAGCGAGCGTAATGCACATCCGCACCAGGATGATCCAGACAGCGGTCATGGAATCGTGATCGTCCATAACGGGATCATCGAAAACTATGAGGCCTTGAAGACCTATCTGACTGAGCAGGGGCACACGTTCAGCTCTGATACGGATACCGAGGTGCTGGCCCATCTCATCGGGCATTTCTACAAGGGTGACATTGAGGCCAGTGTTCGCCAGGCACTCAAGGAAGTGACCGGCGCGTATGCCATTGCCGTGATATGTGCCAAGGAGCCTGGTGTCTTGATTGCTGCTCGCAAGGGTTCTCCCTTGATGATTGGCGTCGGTCGCAACGAGTACATCGTGGCCTCTGATGCCAGTGCGATTGTTGCGCACACAAATCAAGCCATCGATCTGGACGACCACACGATTGCTCGACTGACCACCGATGCCTTCAGGACATCGACACTTGATAACGTCACCATCACCCCGCAGATGCGGGAGCTTGAGGTTGACCTTGAGCAGATCGAGCTTGGCAAGTATCCCCATTACATGCTCAAGGAAATCCATGAGCAGCCAGATGCGATTCGTCGATGCCTGAAAGGTCGGCTGGCACCAAGTGAGGGGCGTGTTGTCCTGGGTGGACTGGCCGAGTTTGCACGCGAATTTGGTCGAACGCGTCGAGTCGTGTTCCTTGGACAGGGAACAGCCTTGCACGCAGGCATGATTGCCGCCCACTTGGTCGAGGATCTTGCCAAGATCCCGAGCCGTGCAGATTTTGCAAGTGAATTCCGATACCGCAACCCGATCATTGAGGACGGGACGGTTGTCGTGGCCATCAGCCAGTCGGGGGAAACAGCAGATACACATGCGGGCCTTCGTGAGGCAGCACGAAAAGGGGCTCGGACACTTGGCCTGGTCAACGTTGTGGGTTCCACCATTACACGTGACTCTGATGCAGGCGTATACCTGAGGGTCGGTCCGGAGATCGGTGTGGCTTCGACCAAGGCTTTCCTGGGTCAGGTGACGGCTTCAGTCATGCTGGCTGTGTGGCTTGGTCGCCGCCGATTCCTGTCACCAACAGATGCCGGCATGATCCTGAAAAACCTGGAGGCTGTTCCAGGGCATGTTGAGAGCGTGTTGGAACAGAGTGATCAGATCGCTCAGGTCGTGGCCAAGTATGTGCATCGTGAAAACTGGTTGTTCCTGGGACGTGGAGTGAATTACCCGGTCGCGTTGGAAGGGGCTCTCAAGCTCAAGGAGATCTCCTACATCCATGCAGAGGGCATGCCCGCGGCCGAGATGAAACATGGGCCGATTGCGCTGATTGACGAGGGGATGCCCGTTGTGGTGGTCGCCACTCGCAGCAGTCAATACGAGAAGGTGCGTTCCAACATCGAGGAGGTTCGATCTCGCGGGGGCCATGTGATTGCCGTGGCAACCCAGGGTGACGATTCGATTCGAAAGATCTGTGAGGATGTGTTCTACGTGCCGGATGTTCCCGAGCCCTTGCAGCCGCTTCTGACCGTAGTACCTCTGCAACTGTTGGCCTACCACGCAACTTTGTTGCGAGGGCATGACGTGGACAAGCCTCGTAATCTCGCCAAGAGCGTCACTGTGGAGTAGTCCATGTCCGGGTCAGAACAAGGCCAGGAATGGCGACTATCGCCCAAGCTTACGATCGCACTCGATCAACCAAGGCTGATGGGCATCCTGAACATCACGCCGGATTCTTTTTCCGACGGCGGTCGGTACAGCACTCCAGAGTCCGCCGTTCAACGTGTCCTTGAGATGAAATCTGAAGGTGCCGACCTGATCGATGTGGGAGGTGAATCCACGCGTCCAGGGGCTGAACGTGTGGGCGCGGAGGAGCAGATTGATCGAGTCATTCCGGTTATCGAAGGTATTCGTTGTCATACGGATATCCCAATCTCGATTGACACTACGCAGGCCGAGGTGGCGCAGGCTGCCATCAAGGCCGGGGCCAATGCCATCAATGATGTCGCCGCTGGCCTCGAAGATGATGAGATGTTGTCGCTGGCAGGTCGTCTGGGTTGCGGATTGATCTTGATGCATCGGCTTCTGCCTCCTGACCAGGACAGCTACAGCACGTCCTACGACGATCCTCCGGTCTACCGGGATGTCGTCCAGGAAGTCCGTGATTTCCTCCAGACTCGTGCTGATGCGGCCAAGGCAGCTGGGGTCGACGCCAGTTCAATCGTTCTTGATCCGGGGCTTGGATTCGGCAAGACCGTTGACCAGAACTGGCAGTTGATCAGAGAGAGCAGGCAACTCTCCGAGGGGGGCTACCCACTTCTGGGGGCAGCATCCCGGAAGTCCTTTCTGGCGGCTATCTGCGGCGGCTCAGACGTTCCACCAGCACGTCGTGGACCCGCTTCGGTGGCAGCATCCCAGATGCAGTACCTCGGTGGCATACGGCTGTTTCGAGTCCACGATGTCGCCTTGCATGCTCAGGGGCTGGGGCTGGTGCACAAGCTCTAGGAGGGGTTGGGAGGCTCCGCGAGCCTGCTATCATGCCTCCCTGCGATTTACGCCTTCCCTTTCAACCTGGAGACCTGACCGTGGCATCCGAAGCTGTATTGACTTTCACTGACGAGGGATTCCAAGCCGACGTTCTGGATTCAGACGTCCCGGTACTTGTTGATTTCTGGGCGGAATGGTGCCAGCCCTGCAAGATGCTCACGCCAACGATCGAGGAGATCGCGGGGGAGTATGCGGGTCGCGCCAAGGTTGGCAAGATGAACATCGACGACCACAAGGAGGTCGCCGTCTCCCGGAATATCCAGAGCATCCCGACCGTTCTGATCTTCAAGGGTGGTGAGATTGCCGAGACCTTCGTAGGGATCACGCCTAAGGACAAGATGACCCAGGCACTCGACGCGGCCATGTAGGCTCTGTTCGAGGACTGGTAGACGGTGCGGTGCAACATCGCCCGTGACAATTCGGTACATGGGGCCGTAGCTCAGTTGGGAGAGCGCCTGCATGGCATGCAGGAGGTCGTCGGTTCAAGCCCGATCGGCTCCACATCAATGACAAGCCCCCTCGCGATGCGAGGGGGCTTGTTGGTTTAAATGACAGTCTTGTTCTATTGCGCTAAGGGGCGGGGGTGTTTGCCGGTGGGACCGTTCGGCCTGATTCACGAAGTCGATCCAGCATGGCCTGCAGCCGGGCAACTTCTCCAGGATGATCCAGCCACAGATTGGTGGTCTCGCCTGGATCAGCTTCAAGGTCGTAGAGCTGACCGCCGGAGGAGTCCTTGACCCGTCGTGGCTGAGTAAATCCACCGGATCCCTTTGCCTCGATCAGTTTCCACTTGCCACAGCGGAGTGCCAGCAGGCCATCGCCGGACTGGTGGATGATTGCTTCACGCGGATCATTCCAGGGTTCTTGTCTCAGCAGTGGACCGATGTCGACACTGTCTTCGCCTGCTTGCGAATCCCAGTGTCCGCCGCCAGCAGTGACACAGGTGGCGAACAAGTCGGTGAGACAGATGATCTCATCACTTGTTGAATTGCTGTTGACTACTCCTGGCCAGCGAACCAACAGCGGAATGCGGTGGCCGCCTTCCCAGATGTCGGCTTTCTGTCCACGCCACCCCATGTTGCCATCATGTCCCCAACGTTCAATGTCCTGGTCAGGCCAATGGCTGCCATTGTCCGAAGTCACGATGAACAGGGTGTTGTCTTCAACACCAGCGTCCCGTACAGCCTGCGCAATACGTTGCACACTGGCGTCCACCTGCATCACGAAGTCGCCGTAATGGCCAACTTCTGTACGTCCGGAATAAGGATCGGAAGGAACCCAGGGAGTATGGGGGGCGGTGTACGGGACATACAGCAAGAACGGGCGTCCATCTTCCCGGCCCGATTTTGCGAAACGCATCACCGTGTCAACTGCGCGTTCTGTGATCTTCGGCATCACGTCCTGGAAATCAAAGTTCTCGCTGGCGGCACCAGCTCGCCAGAAACCGGCGCCTCCCTGGCGTCGATGCTTGCTGTGATCAACCGAAGACGTGATGGGTGATTCCGGGCGGGCATCTTCGATGAAGACATAGGGTGGCATGTCCAGGGAAGCAGAAATGCCATAGAACTCGTCGAACCCGACATCCGTTGGCCCCGGGGTGAGTGGTTGATTCCAGTCGACCGGATCCTGATCTCCAAGGCCAAGATGCCATTTGCCAATGCAGGCAGTGCGATAGCCGCGGCTTGAGAGCAGGGAGGCCAATGTGTCGCGACCCGGCTCAAGCAAGGCAGGGCTGCTGCCGCCCAGGACCCACTCCTTCAGCGGGCCTCGCCAGCAGTAACGTCCCGTCAGGAGCCCATAGCGGCTGGGAGTGCAGACGGCCGAGGCCGAGTGGGCATCGGTGAAACGCATGCCTTGGTTTGCGATGTCATCCATGCCGGGCGTTGGAATGCTTGACTCTGGATTCATGCATCTCAGGTCACCGCTTCCCAGGTCATCTGCCAGGATGATCACGATGTTGGGCTTGGTCTCAGCCGTCGGGGTGTCCTCAGGGGAGCGATTTTCGACAGTGGTGGCGGGGAGGGCAAGCCCCAGGCAGATGAGAAGCAGGTTCCACATGCTCTCATCATGACACGATTTGGGTGTGGGGGCGGCAAGAAGCCGCCTGGGGACATCTTCAACGAGTCTGCGCTATCATGGAGGCATTCAGGAGGCCTTCACATGCGAACAATCTCATTGATGATGCTGGGCGGATTGATCATGCTTCTTGCAGGCTGTTCCAATCCCTTCCTTGTGAATTACGACGGCACCAGGTTTCCAAAGACATCTACAGCCAAGCGGATAACAGATGTGCCGGATGATTCCAAATTCAGTCTGATCGGAACATCGAGCTTCAGTTCAACTGCAACACCCGGTGACAATGACGCCATCGCTGCTGCAGAGCAGGTCGGTGCGAATATGGTCCAGTGGGACAGTGCCTACCAGGGAACGAGGACACAACTGGAACTCGAGCCAATCTATGGACCCTATACCTCTGGGGCAGCCATGGCCGAGGGCGGCAGTTTGATAAGTGTCGAGTATCCTGTTGAGGAACGCTGGTATCGCTACCACGCACGTTTCTATCGAGATTCCGCGGACCAATGATTGACCTGTGGATACCAGGATTCAAGCCATGAGCGAGACCAACGTCATGGAGCCAGCTGATGTCACCCAAACTGGTGTCAACGGCAGCGACCTTCGATTGAATCTGTCGCAATTGGAACGAAGGGATGACATCAGTCCCGAAGAGTTCTACTCGGAGTACTTCAAGGCCCGGCGGCCAGTGGTATTCAGAAATTTTTCGGCCAAGTGGCCTGCCCGAAGCAAGTGGACGCTGGATTATTTCCGTGAGACCTATGGCGATATCCAGGTCCCCGTTTATGAGGAGGCATTTGCTGACTCAGGAGCAGCCTACGGCAGTACTGACGACAGGATGCCGTTTCGGGAATACCTCGACCTGATCGAGGCAGGGCCAACATTGAAGCGTCTGTTCCTTTTCAACATATTCAAGCATGCGCCGCAGTTGGTGAATGACTTTGATTTTCCGGGGTTTGCCAGAAAATGGGCTCGTCGACATCCCTTCATGTTCTTTGGAGGTGAGACCAGCTACGTGGATGGCCACTTCGATGTCGACATGTCGCATGTTTTTCTGACGCAGTTCCATGGCGACAAGCGTGTCGTTCTCTATGGTCCGGAATGGTCGTCTTACCTGTACCGGCACAAATTCACCGTTTCCCACAACGTCAACCTTGGAAAGCCCGACTTCGAACGTTATCCGAGGCTGGCAGACGCCCGTGGCTACGAATGCGTCCTCAAGCATGGAGATACGGTGTACATGCCGTCTGGTTACTGGCATTACGTGTCATATATCACGGGCGGTTTTTCACTGGCCATTCGCTCGCCGATCACCGGCCCTGTGGGGCGATCGCACATGCTCTACCGTGTCCTGGCCTTGACGGTTGGCGATTACGGGATGACCAAGTTGCTGGGTCAGAAACGCTGGTATGCCAAGAAGGAAGACATGGCGCAGCGAAAGGCTGCAAGGCTTCCTTAGTCGTCTCGCGGAGACCGACGGATCATTCCGACCAGCATTCCAGAACATTCAGGACATCATTGACGTCCACGATGCTGTCGCCGTTGGTATCTGCCGAGCAACCCGGGCAGAAGCCCCAATCGGCGAGTACGCCGAGGATGTCATTGGCGTCGATGATTCCGTCACCGGTGACATCACATGGAAGAGTTTCAAGGTCTCCTTCAGCCAGGATCATGCCGCTGAAATTCAGAGAAAACGATGTTGATTCGGGGATCAGTGTCAAAAGGACGTCGGCAAAACTGCCCGGTGGAGCAATGGTGGGAAGCGACAGGGGAAATGCCGGCAAGGGCTCGTCTCCTGGAAGATCAACCACCTCTCCTTCATCGATCTCAAGTGAGATCTGGAGTTGTGCGCCATTCTCGGTGTACTGGAGCTCGCCAATGACTGCCAACGCTGCGGGCACCGGTGCCAGGGGTAGAGGCTGCCCTTCGAACGTTGCTGCCATGGTGACGATCACCGGGACTGCGGCCGTGATCGAAAACGTGTCATCATTGATCTGCTGCCAGAGACCAGTAACGCTTTGTGTCTGTTCGATCTGGCAGGCGTCCAAGGAAATCTCTGCGAGTGGCAGTTCGATTGGCACACCGCCCGGGTATATGGACGTGGGATTCTGTGTGTGGAAGGATTCGTAGAGAAGCGTGACTGTCAGGCTCACGGGAATGGTGGAGTTGCTGAGCAGATCCAACGAGAGGTCATGGATGATCGCGAGATCCTGATCTTCAAATGGTTCCACGGACATCGAGCCGGTCGGGTTGCTTGTTCCGGCAATTGTTGTTCCGGAGTCAAATGAGAGTGGGATTTCCTGATTGCCACTTCCACCCCACAAGCCCGGAATGGTGATCGTGCCATCAGGGTTTGTCTCGGCATCATGATTACCGGTCAGGTTTCCCGAGTTGGCGATAGAGGTTTCAAGTGCCAGTGAGACATCGCTCTGAGATGGCTGGATCTGCAGGTCGATACCAAGTATCAACGGCAAAATGATGGCGGCTTCAAGGCTAAGCATGCGTTCTCTCCTCCCTGCAGCGTAGCACGAACAAGGCCCGAAACAATGTCGGGATCCGGAAAGAGTGTTCAGTGCCGCCTCAGGACACGACAAGGGTCTTGATATTGACGAACTCGCGGATTCCCGGAGCGCCAAGTTCACGGCCATAACCACTCTCGCCGATGCCACCAAATGGGATGCGAGGATCACTGCTCACGAATCCATTGATCGCACAACTTCCGACATTGATGCAGTCACGTGCCAGTGCCAGGCCTCGATCTACATCGCGTGTGAAGAGTCCGCCACCAAGGCCGAAGCGAGAGGTGTTGGCCAGCGTGATGGCATCCTCTTCATCGGCTGCTTCAATGATGGCCGCGGTTGGTCCGAAGAGTTCTTCCTCAAAGGCGATCATGCCAGGCCTGACACTTGTCAGAACTGTTGCCGGGTACCACCAACCCTTGCGGTCCGGCACCTTTCCGCCGAGCGGACAGTCGGCGCCTTGCTGAATGCTGCGGGCGACCTGGTCATGATGATGATCTCGCAGGTCTTCGCGTGCCAGAGGGCCAAGCTTGCAGTCAGGCAGTGTTGGTTCTGACATCTCCCATGTCTTCATGCGTTCGATGATGCGATCCGTAAATGCATCCAGGATGGGTTTTACGACAATAAGCCGTTTGGCAGCAATGCAAATCTGACCGTTACCCAGCATCCTCGATGCGACACAGGCATCTGCAGCCAGGTCGAGGTCGGCATCCTCGAGCACGATGTAGGGATCACTCCCGCCAAGTTCCATCACTGTTTTCTTGAGAGCGGCACCTGCCTGGGAAGCTACAGCTTGTCCTGCCCGACCACTGCCGGTGAGGGTGATTCCGCGAATGGCATCATGTTCGATGACTCTGGGTGACAAGTCGATGTCAATCACGAGTGATCGGAAGAGGTTCTGTGGGAAGCCGGCATCGCGAAAGAGAGTCTCGATGGCTTCTGCACAGCCCAGCACATTGGGGGCGTGTTTCAGAATCATGGCATTGCCGGCCATCATGGTCGGGGCTGCTGCTCTGAAGACCTGCCAGAGAGGAAGGTTCCATGGCATGATTGCGTAGATCAATCCGAGAGGGCGGTATGACGTCAGAGCCTGGCGACCATCCAGGTCCGATTGTTCATCCGCCAGGAGATCTGCTGCATGCTCGGCGAAGTAATCACAGACCAAGCCGCATTTTTCACATTCTGCGATTGATTGGGAGACGGGTTTGCCCATCTCCTGTGTGATCAGGAGTCCAAGCGTGTCTTTCCGTTCTCGTAGCAGTTGAGCAAGGCGATGAAAATGCGGGGCTCTCTTTTCATGACCGAGTTCACGCCAGTCTGCCCATGCCTTCGATGTCGAATCGAGGATGGCATCAACGGTAGAGGCATCCATCGTCTGCCAGGATCGAATGGTCGAGCCATCAGCAGGATTAAGCGACTTCAAGTTCGGCATGGTCGCCGTCTTCTCCAGAGTTCAATGGATCAGTTGATGCGGCCTTGCTGACGATACTTCTCTCGATACTTGTCACGAAGCTGAGTGTGACGGCTTGCCAGGTCGATCTCACGACCATCAATGAAGGCCATCTCGACATCCGTTGTGATTTCAAGTGGATCGCCCGAGGTGATGATGAGTGTCCCCGACTTGCCTGGCTCGATGGATCCGAGCCGGTCGCCCTGGCCGATGATTTCTGCAGCATCAAGTGTGACACATCGCAGGGCGGCTTCACGTGGAAGTCCATGGGCTGCAGCTGTCGCGGCATGGTGGGGAAGGTTTCGGATATGAGCCGGGCGATCTCGAGGTGCGATGCAGAACTTGATGCCCGCTTCATGCAGAACACCGGGCAACTCATGAGGCGCATGTGGTGCGACATGCCGTGAGACAGGTGTTCGGTGAACGCCGCGAAGAATCACAGGAACCTCATGCTCGACCAGGACATCGATTACACGGTCGGATTCCTCTCCCCCAAGAATGACAACATCGAGGTCCCTTGTATGCGCCCAGGAAACGGCTGATTCGATCTGGGCAGCAGTGGAAGCCTTGATCAGAAGTGGCACATCGCCATCCAAAGCAGGCTTCATCGCTTCGTAGCGAAGATCAGGTTTCATGCTGGCATCGTGGACACGTGCCGTGTGATAGAGGCTGGCTGCTTCAAAGAATTCATCGATCTCGCGAATCTGCTCGCCTGAGCGATCTGCGCCACCACCACCGCTGCCACCACCAGGGCCCCGGCGTCCGCTTCTGCCACTGCGAGGCCATTCAATCACGAGGGCTGCCTCACGATCAATGGCAAGATCTTCCGGGGTCCAGCCATCCAGTCGAATCACCGTGCTGCGCCCGGGCATTCGTCCACCATCCGGTGTGACCATTGCAGTCATGATGCCTGCTGCACGAGTAACGGGAAGAAGATCGCTGTCAGGATTGAGTGCGATATACGCACGCGTTTCAGGTGTCCATGAACCATACTCATCATGATCATGGGTGACATCGACCATGCCCGTCTCAACAAGGCCCAGTTGGCTATCTGCAGCAATCAGGCCAGGGTAGACATGGCGGCCAGCGAGTTGGACAACACGTGTCTCAGTTGCGGTTTCAGGAACGACTCCGGAACCGACCGCTGAGATTCTGCCTTCTTCAAGAAGGACCCAGCCATCGGGAATCGTGGGTCCGGAGACAGGATGGATGGCGCCACCAAGCAGCAGGATGGGGCCTGACTGGGTAGGCGCTGGTATCTGACGAGACTGGGCGAATGCTTCATGTGCTCCGGCCAGCGAAACAATTAATGCAATGAAGAGCTTGTTCATTGGGACACCTCGTTGCAGCCACAGACACCACGATGATCGTGATCGTCATAGGGGAATTCATGGATTGTCGTTGGTCGTCCGCCTCGGCCGGGTCTTCGCCCGCCCGGAGGGCCTCGTCGTTCAGGAGGCGGTGCGGCCTCTTCTGCATCAGCGGATTTGGGAGCTGAGGGTGCGCCGATGGCATCAGCGAGGATCTTGGCGGTCAATCGACGGCGTTCAACTGCGACGGCTTCTCGCATCGACTGATCCTCGTCTTCATCCCAGTAGCGGGCCCCTTCGATCCAGGTCTGTCGGCAGCGTGAGTATGAACTCAATGGATCTTCCGACCAGATGACGAAGTCTGCGTCCTTGCCGGCTTCAAGAGAGCCAGTTCGATGATCGATTCGAAGTTGCTTGGCAGGGTTGATGGTGACGAAGTACAGGGCTTCCTCGCGAGGAACGCGTCCATATCGAACGGCCTTGGCTGCTTCATCATTCATACGGGTTGCCAGTTCGTTGTCATCGGAGTTGAAGGACACATTTACACCAACATCACGCATGATGGAGCCGTTGTAGGGAATCGCATCCATGACTTCGACCTTGTAGGCCCACCAGTCGCTGAAGGAACTGGCGCCTGCGCCATGATCCGCGATCGCATCGGCAACCTTGTAGCCTTCAAGAATGTGTTGAAGGGTTCCGATGGTGAAACCCATCTCCTCGGCGGTCCGAAGCAAGGCCAGGATTTCATCCTGTCTGTACGAGTGGCAATGGACCAGTCGATTGCCTTCAAGGATCTCGACGAGCGTATCCATTTCAATGTCCCGTCGTGGCGGAGCATTTACCGCTTGTGTTTCGTCATCAAGTTGCTCCCATCGCGACCATTCATCTCGATAGGCCATGGCAGCGGTGAAACGATCCCGTATGAAGGAATCAACGCCCATCCGCGTATTGGGATAGCGGGTGGTACTTCGCTTGACGTTTTCACCCAGAGCGAACTTGATGCCAGGAATGGCATCGTTGACGCGAAAATCGTCAACCTGCCGACCCCACTTGAGCTTGACCACGCTGTTCTGTCCACCGATGGGATTGGCTGAACCGTGCAATTGATTACAGGCAGTCAGTCCTCCGGCAAGTTGCCGGTACCACCCGATGTTTTCAGGATCAATGACATCGCCGATTCGAACTTCCGCTGTGCAGGCTTCACTGCCCTCATTGACGCCGCCATTGATTCCCGTATGACTATGGCAGTCGATCAGCCCGGGGGTGAGATGCAGCCCGGTTGCATCGATGACTCGCATGTTTTCATCAACTGGTGCGGCGGCAAGTGGGCCGACCCATTCGATTCGACCATCACGTACGACCAGGCAACCATCTTCGATGATGCCCTTGGAGCCACAGGTCCAGATAGTTGCATGTTCGATACGGACATCTTCTGCTTCAGGAGGCGACATTCGACCAAACGCGCCCATCGGGAACGCGATCTCATCTGGAATGGGCATGTCCGTCTCGTTGGAGTCGTCATCGTCATCATCGTCTGCCGACCCGGAAGCGCCTTCTCGTGATCCGGAGATCGGGAATTCGCCAAAGGGGCTGCGGGCTGTACCAGTCGCGCTGTTTCCACGGATGTTGGCCGTGATCTCGAAAGTGCGACCGCCTTCGTTGCTGCTTGCAGTCAGAACACCGGAGGCCTCATCAAACTCGACACTGTCCATGACACGTTCGTTCTGCATCATGTTGACGATTGCGGAGAGGTTTTTGTCTTCCCGTTCGACGACGACTTCGATTTCAGGCGTGAAATCAGCACCGGGAATTTCCATCGAGATGATCCATGTTCCAGCTACGGGATCAGCAGGCGGGGCATTTTCGTCTTCCTCATTCTTATCGCCAGCGTCCGCAACTTCGTCTGTCTCATCCTCTTCTTCGAGAAGATCGGTCTGTTCGAAGCGGAAGGTGAAGGGAGTGCCATCGGCCAGGCGACCTCGACCAGCGAACATGTTGTCCTCGATACGGCCACCAAATCGGGCCCATCCTTCCTGGTTCCATGGTCGTGAGTCGATCACGCCCCAGTAGCGATAACCGGAACGCCCGATGGATTTGGCCTTGAAGGTTTCGGTCTTGTCTTCTTCACCGGGAACTTCGATCGAGAAGGACTTCTTCTCAGTATCAATGGAGCCAGTCAGCTCAAGATCACCTGAGGTGAAAGTGCCTTTGCCCGAGAGCTCCGCCATGGATTCCTTCTCGTAGTCGTGGCGATTGCCGGAAACCCACACCTCGTGGATCTTGGTCTTCTTGTCAAACAACTCGCCGTCACACACGACCATGTGTGCGGCCATGCCTGGAGCAAGTCTGCCGATCTGGTCATCGATGCCCAGGAGCCTCGCAGGCCGTGTCGTGACACAGGCCAGTGCTTCGGTTTCATCGAGGCCACCGGTTTGAATCGCCTTGCGGAGTGCCTTGCGGATATCACCCGGTCTGGTGAGTTCAGTACTGGTGACATGGACATCAGCACCTGATTCAAGAAGCCGACGAAGGTTCGTTGGAGCCTGTTCCCACTGTTGCATGTCTCGCAAGGTGACTCGATCAGCTGCTGCCAGGGAATTCAGATCAGGACGAACCGGAAAATCCACCGGAACGATGATCGGGCAATCCAGTTGTTCGATGGCCTGGAGGTTCTGGTACTCATCTCCGGTTCCCAGGATCCACATGTCCAGTTCGAATTCATCAGCAAGTGCACTGGCTCGCGAAGCGTTGGCCAGTGACCCCGTATCAAAGAGGATCGGCTGTTGGCCATCAATGGCACCGCGGAGGGCAATGAGTGCATCGCGACGGGGAGGTGGCTGCATCTGGTTGGGGGAGTCGCTCCACGTCTGGTACCAGTCAGCATGCCATCGAGCATCCATCATGGTCTGTCGCATCAGGGCAATGGTGCCCATCAGTGAGCTGGGGTAGCCGGATCCCCAACTGCCCCGATCAAATCCAACTGACATCGGGATGTGTGCGGAATACGGTCGTACATCCAGGGTTTCTTCGGCCATTGGAATGACCGTGCCCTGTCCTCGGAAGATGCCCTGGGAAGGATGAACCGCAGCAACGGTGTAGCCTGCATCACGCATCGAAGCTCGAGTTGCTGCAGGCAGTGTTCCCAGGCCGTTGGGTGATTGCAGATCCGTCTGTGCACGTACCTTCTGGTTCCAATGTGCACCGACTCCTGAAGGGGCATCGCCACTGTTCACCATCAATGCCGGTTCAACCAGTCCGGCATAGATGACCATGTCCTCGGCATGCCAGACTCTGGCCTCCGGTGGGATCGTTACTTCAGTACCAATGGCCTCGATGACCCCGTTGCGGATGACGATGGTGCCATCCTCTATACGGGTACCTGGCTCGGTGACCAGATCAGCTCCAACGATGGCCTGGCAATTCAGGGACCGGTTGTAGACCCCATTGGGAGCCTCCAGAGTTGCTGGTGCAAGTCCAAGAATTGGGGTCAGTGCGCTGATCAGGCCAATTGATACGGGCAGTGGGGGCATTGGGAGCTCTCCAGTTCGAGATTGGATGGGCCCATGGGGCATGGCATCCGGACCGAAGAGTCTACTGTGGTATCGCCGGCGAGTTATCTACCGCTTCGAGGCGGCGGGATAGTTGGTGGGCTAAGGGCCTCCCCACAGTGCAATCATGGCATTTTCTGTGTCGAGCTGAGCCATTCAGCTGTTCATGAAGATGGGAATTTGCCCCTGGCGGGCCAGTCCATCAATCTGGTGTGGTTTCAATTTCAAGCGAATCAATCCCTTTGGGATCCAGCATCCGCAGCCAAGATCGATCCTATGCACGTACAGGCAGCCTTCTGATCGCCTTTCCAGGTCCAGGGCGAGTGATCCATTACGGAGGAGGTAGATGGTCATGAGGGCTTCCTGAGTTCGGGGTGCAAATGGCGGGATGCCTGCACTTCCAACTACGGGACTGGAGCCCTGATGTGTGCTGGTCACTGGAAAATTCAGTGAGTTTGAATGGTCAGGAGCCGCCGTCCAACCCGATCAACTCGGCCAGATCGGCCATGGCCTGTCGGGTCGTATCAAGTAGCCAGGGGGCGGCAAGGTCATCGGGGTGAAGTGTTTCTGGATACCAGCGAGTGATCCAAGCTTCCAATTGGCCTGCACGTTCCGGGGTGAGAATGAAACCGGGGTGCACAGCCGCCCGCTCATGATCTTCCAGTGGAACCCGCAGCCTGAGGCAGGCAGGCCCACCACCGTTTCGCATGGATTCCTTGACATCCATCCAGACCACTTGCTGGACAGGGGAGTCTCCCTGGCACCACTTGTCACAGATTTCTCGGACCCGCTCATCGGCTTCGCATTCCGATGGGGCAACCAGGATCATTGATCCATCCGGTTGTTCAAGCAATTGGCTATTGAAGAGGTACGTTGAGACACAGGCCTCCACCGGTAAGGCGTCCTGGGAGACCTCCAGGGGAATGAAGTTCGGGCCAAGCCTTTCCTTGAGCTCATCAAGGACACGTGAACCATCCAGGAAGGCATGCTCGTGATACAGCAGAGCCCGTCCGGTTCCTACGCTGATCACATCGTTGTGAAAAACGCCCTGATCGATGGCATCGGGATTCTGCTGCACGAACATGGTGTTCTTGACACCATGCATGCGAGCGATCGCTTCCGAGGCTTCACGAGTCTGGCGAGCCGGAAAACGCCGAGGAGCCGGGCCGCCTGAGCGGCGATACTCCACGCCGTAGACGAAGAGATGCACGGTCCCGGTATCGGTCTGCAGTCGCGTGTGATTTGCGGCACCCTCGTCACCATATTGGTCGGCGGATGGGAGGGGATCATGATGTGTGAAGAGATTCTCGTCCGGAAACACAAGTTCCAGTATGTGACTGGTTTCCCAAGGTTCGATGGAGCGGTGGAATTGCGCCCGGAGATTGGCTGGAGTGAGATGAAGTCGACCGTCAACCGTGTCACAGGATGGACTAATCGTTGCGGCATTGGCCGTCCACATGCTGGAAGCGGAAGAAGCCTGTGCCAGCAGCACGGGGTCTTCTTCGGCAGCGGCAGCCAGGACACTGAGGTCATCCCCCTCGAATCCCAGGGCGCGAAGTACGCTTGGGGCCGGTCGCGTCAAGGGCGGTAGAAAACCCTGGTCAAATCCCATCTCTGCAACAGCTCGCATCTTGGCAAGGCCTTGTAGTGCGGCTGCACGCGGATGGCTCACCTGGCCACCGTGATCCTTTGAGGCAACATTGCCAAAGGACAGGCCCGCATAGTTGTGGGTGGGGCCGACCAGGCCATCGAAATTCATTTCCCGCATGGGCATTTCAGGATCCTACTGTGCCTTTGGCAGCTGTTGTCGGGCCGTCGGTTCGCAGAGTGTGACGTTTCAGCGAAAGGCTGGGGCGTTCCAGGAACAGCCATGAAAGAGTCGCAGCGGTATAGGTGGCCAGTACCACAATGATTGCCTGCAGGGCGGCTCCAGCGATCTCGAGGTAGAGGACGAGATTGATGAACACCATGTGGTAGATGTAGACGCCATAGGAGATGTCATTGCCCCGAAGGATCCTCTTGCTCAGAGTCGGCAGGGTGTAAGCGGCGGAGATCGTTGTCATCGCAAGAATCATGGCAAGGAAGATCGGCGGGTTATTGCTTCCCAGCCGGACATGCAGTGGCCATCCGTATTCAAAGTGAAGCAGTGAGGCCACGCCGATGTAGAAAGCCAGCCAGGGGATGAACATGTTTCGCAGGAGAGGCATCAGTTGATGCCGGAGCCGTTGGATGAGTACTCCCAGCAGGAACATGTAGATGTAAGGCAGGCAGGTGACGACTCGTAAACGGAACCCCCATTTGGTGGTGATGTCCTGTCCGACCAGCCATTCGCTCACGACGGCCATGACGAGCACCAGCAGGGCAATGCCGACGATAAACAGCCTGGGGGATTTCTTGGGCAGAACCAGATAGATCAGAGGCAGGGCGACATAGAACTGCATCTCGACGGGGATCGACCATAGTGCGCCGTTGGGGGCACCCCCATGTCCAAAGCCATGGAGCATGCCGATGGTGTAGGTCTGGCCGATGGTTGATTGCCAGAAGATCCATCGCAGGAAATCCTGGACATCGAACTCGACACTCGCCAGATAACCTGAAGCCAGCATCACGAGAATCGTCACAATCAGGCACAGCCAGAGTGCCGGGAACAGTCTGAGAAAACGATTGTGGGCGTAGGTGCCCAGTGATCCACTTCGTTCCCATGAAAGTGAAATCAGATATCCACTGATGGCGAAGAAGATCGGCACGCCTGGAAGGTTGATGCAGACGAAGAAGATGAAGTAGCCAAAGCCGCCATCCGTTGCGCTGGGGGCATCGAAGAAGGTCATGAAGAGATGGGATATGAGTACCTGCGTTGCTGCGAGCAGGCGAATCAGGTCGAAGTTGTTCACTCGAAGTGAAGTGGTTTTCTTCACGAGTGCCGGTTCGCTCATGGCAGCATGTCCCATTCGATCCCGGCCTCGGTAAAGATCGCTTGGGACTTGGCAATGCTCTCCGCCCAGTGCTCATCACCTTCAGCCAGTTCCCGTGATACGACACGGGCCAAGCCGGCCTGGACAATCATGAGGGCGCACTGGATGCAGGGAAAGAAGGTGGAGTACAGCGTGGCTCCGATCGGCGAAGTCCCATGGCGAGCACATTGGACGATGGCATTGGCCTCGGCATGGCACATCAGGTCATACTTGGCAGGGCGTTGCAGACGGTCGGGATGGTCCTCGACTCCTGCGGGCAGTCCATTGAAGCCCGTGGCGCACACTCTGCGATCCGCTGCAGCAATGACACAGCCCACTCCGCGATCAGGATCCTTGCTCCAGGTCGCGATGCAGTCGGCCAGTTCGAGAAATCGATGATCCCACTTGTCACTCATGGTGTGATATTCCATCCCGGTATCAACGAAAGGCAGAGTGGCCGGTCATGGCCTGCCCAAGAACAAGGTGGTGAATGTCCCGTGTACCTTCATAGGTCGCTACGGATTCAAGATTGCAGAGATGTCTGAAGCTCGCTCGATCATCGCAGATACCGATTGCGCCAAGCAATTCACGGCTGAGCCGTGCAATGCGCATTGCGGCATCGACATTGCCGACCTTGCCCAGGGAGATCTGGGCTGGCTGAAGCGTGCCGGCGTTCTTCAATGTGGCCAGCCGAGAGGCCACGAGTTGAGCTTGGACCAGGTCAGTGAGCATCCGAGCCAATTTGTCGTGGGTGAGTTGGAAGCTCGCCAGAGGCCGATCAAAGATTTTCCGATCTCTGGAGTAGTGCAGTGATTCTTCAAGGCAGGCCATCGCGGCACCAATTGCGCCCCACGTAATGCCATAGCGAGCGTGATCAAGGCAGCTGAGTGGTCCTCGCAGTCCGAGGGCATCCGGAAGCATGGCATCAAGTGGAACACGGACATCTGCCAACTTGATCTGTGCAGTCAGTCCTACTCGAAGTGACATGCGGCCTTCGATCAGGGAGGCCACATAGCCAGGAAGAGAAGTGTCAACAAGAAAGCCACGGATGGCCTTGCTGGACGTCGGTTCAGTGCCTGGTACATCATCGGCCTTGGCCCAGATGACCGCGGTGTCCGCGACCGTTGCATTGCCAATCCATTTCTTCTCACCAGACAGCACATAGTGATCGCCATCCAGGCGTGCTGTGGTTGTCATCCCACCGGGATTGGAGCCGTGTTCGGGTTCAGTCAGCCCGAAGCAGGAGATATGTGTTCCTGCAGCCATACCAGGGAGCAAGTTGTTCTTCTGTTGCTCGGATCCAAAGGAGGCAATTGCGGTCATCGCCAGTGAGCCCTGCACGGATGCACACGTTCGCAGGCCGGTGTCGCCCCGTTCCAGTTCACGCATGATCACGCCGCTGGCAAAGGCATCCAGGCCGGGGCAGCCCCAGCCTTCAATCGAAGTGCCAAAGGCCTTCAGTTCACCCAGTGCCGCGAAATACTCTCGGGGAAAGTCACAGTTTCGCCAGTGATCCGTCACGTTGGGCAGGAAGGTCTTTGCAACCCAATCCCGAGTGGCGTCTCTGGCTGAGATGGCTTCCTTTGAAAGGCTCGCATCCAGGTCAAGAAAGTCCAGAGGGCTGTGTTCCACGGCCATGCAGTATCCTCATCCCAAGCACGCTGCCTGGCACACGCATCAACGTGTGCGGTTGCGTTAATTGTACGAGGGACGAGCCAATGTCGTCACAATCCGGGGCATCACCCCTGATCCTGAGAGACATCGTTTTTCGAGGTGCTCAGCAGCGTGCAGACGCTCAAGTCATCACATGGCAGGGTGGAGAACGCCATGTCCAGACCCTGGCACGCACGGTTGAACGAGCTGAGGGTCTGGCCCGGGGACTCGCAGGCCTGGGCATCCGGCCAGGTGATCGCATCGCAACGCTCATGTGGAACGAGCATCGCCACATCGAGGCCTACCTGGCGGTTCCCTGCATGGGGGCGGTCCTGCATGCACTCAATCTCCGGTTATCCGAGGAGGATCTGGCCTGGGTCATCCAGGATGCCGAGGACACCATCATCCTCACGGATACTGCCAATCTTGAAATGGCGATGACGCTTGCGGAACGATGCAACTGTCGAGTCATTGCACCTGGTGGTGAACATGATGCCTACGACTGGGAAGAGTTGGCGGCAACTCCAGGACCTACGCCCTGGATTGCTCTGGATGAAGACGCCCCAATGGGCATCTGTCATACCAGCGGTACGACTGGTCGTCCCAGGGGAGTGGTCTACACGCACCGTTCCACCTACTTGCACACCTTGTTGATATCGATGACCGATTTCCTCGGGTTGTCATGTCATGATCGATTGCTGGGAATTGTTCCCATGTTTCATGCCCTTGGCTGGGGACTCCCATATGCCGCCTGCATGCTTGGTGCGGATCAGGTTCTTCCAGGGGTAAGACCTCGGCCATGTGATCTCCTGGACATGATTCATTCAGAGAAGGTCAGTTGTGTCGCTGCGGTGGCCACCGTGTGGGGCATGCTGATGGAGGATTTGAAAGCGGAACCAAATCGTTGGGATTGCAGTTCATTAGAGAGGATTGCCTGTGGCGGAAGCAGTGCCTCGCGTGAAGTTCGTCAATGGTTTCACGACAACCTGGGTCTTCGAATGCGCCGGACATGGGGCATGACGGAACTCAATCCAGTCGGAACACTCTCAGTGGATGAGGATGGAGATGATTCGGGCGTACCAATTCCAACGCTTCAGGTGAAGCTGGAAGATGATGATGGCAATCTGGTCCCCCGGGATGGAGTGACATCAGGCCATCTGCTTGTACAGGGGCCTACAGTCGTTCGCGGGTACCTGCATGACCGTAATGATGGTCATTTCAAGGATGGCTGGCTGCAGACTGGTGATATCGCGACAATCGGGTCTCATGGCGAGATCACGATCCGTGATCGCGACAAGGATGTGATCAAGAGTGGTGGAGAATGGATCTCTTCGCTCGAACTGGAACTGAGGATCGATGATGTCCCAGGCGTCGCTTGTTCGGCAGTCGTGGGACGTCCGCATCCGAAGTGGGACGAGCGGCCTGTTGCATTGGTTGTGCGGGACAGCGGAGCCGATGTTGATGCACAGAAGATACTGAAGTCATTGAGCAAGCTTGAAAAATGGCAACGCCCCGACGACTTCTTATTCGTCGAGGCATTGCCGATGACTGGAACTGGGAAGATTGACAAGAGGGCGATCCGTTCCATGTTGGATGATCAAGCCTATGTCTTGCCATCGCTCCGCAGCTTGCCCTGAACCGTCTCTTCCTCGCGGTTCGGGCGTGACAGTTGCGAATGCACTAAGGGCAGGTGCCCCAGGCTTCCAATATCACCAGGACGTCCCCGACGGCCACCACACCGTCGCCGTCCACATCCGCGGGATTACCCGGGTCGGTGCTGTCCCAGCCATCAAGTAAGAGCAGCATGTCTGTTACGTCGACAACTGCATCAAGGTTCACGTCACCATCACAGTTCGGCGCTTCGTCATCATTCGGCGCGCCTTCCATGTCGATGTCGAATCCATTGAGTTTTACATTACTGAAGGTCGGCGGCCATGTTCCTTCGGCAATGAAACCCAGAGTTACATTTTCACCGACAGGAACGTAGCTATTCCATGCCTCTGAATTGATGATCGTATGCCCGTTCTCAGTAGACCAGGTGCCATCCCAGAGGTTGAGAATCTCAGGGCCGCCAT
The DNA here is from genome assembly GCA_029242715.1 of Phycisphaerales bacterium. Classification (GTDB taxonomy): domain Bacteria; phylum Planctomycetota; class Phycisphaerae; order Phycisphaerales; family SM1A02; genus UBA1668. The sequence goes on along the minus strand of JAQWTL010000020.1, from coordinate 423,285 downwards.
CCCATTCGAGTGTCCAGTTGAGCATGGCGATATCACCGTAGGAATTGTTGACGGTGATTTCACCCTGCCATGAGCCGCCCCAGTCATTGACCATGCTGATCGAAGCGCTGTCCGGCCCCTGATCGGGGATGTCATTGTCGTCATCATTCCCATCGTCTTCTACAAAGATGACATCTGACGCCGAGTAGAAACCTTCGCCGACAGGATCAAGCCTTTGCCAGATGCAGTACAGAACATGCCGACCGGTCCGCTCGGGCAGATCGACATCCATGAGGTATTCATGTTCCAGCAGCGTGACGTTCTTTACTTCCAGTTCGACCATTTGCCCCCAGTTCAACTCCGTGTCTGGTGTCCAGTCGTCAGTTGTCAGCCAGACGCGGAAGACGCTCGGGTTATGAACGACTGAAGCAGCCCAGACAAGTTGGGTTGGTCCGGAGTCCATCTCTGTAGCTGGCCAGTCATCTCGTACAGCATCAAAGCATGCATACTTGTCGTTGTTGGCGCTTGCGAGCCTTCCATCAGGAATGTGCTGTTCGTAGGCGATGTTCCGCTGGTAATCAGCTGTTCCTGGAAAGAAGTTGACGACTTCATGCCAGTCATAGAGGGGTTGTGAACCGCCGCATTCCACGGCGTCACGGACGGCGTCAGAGAGAGGGTTTTCAGGGCCTTCCTGAAAACCGTTATAGGTTCTTGAGACGGGATATCCCATTGATCCATGAGCCATCACGACCGGCGCAGGCAGGAACAGGGCAATTGAAAAGATTCGCATCCATGCAGGCATGAGTTACTCCAGTGCAATCACAAGTAAAAACTGTGGACCGCTATATCTCCACTTAAGACAGAGGTACGTTCCGTCTTGCGGCGCCGGAATAAATCAAACCATAAAAACAGTGATTTAGATTATTCAAGGACCATTGAACGTTGCTTGTTCATAGCTTAAACCGATTCCGGTTAACATGATTATTGGAATGACTCTCTTCTACATAGCCTTCATTTCCTACACAGTGCTTGTCATCGGGGTTGGTGTCTGGTCTTCACGGAAGGCAAGTCGCAGTGACGAAGAGTATTTTCTCGCGGGTCGTTCACTCGGGCCCTGGGTCGCTGCACTTTCAGCCTCTGCATCAAGTGAATCTGGCTGGGTTACGCTTGGACTGGTTGGCTTCGCGTTCGCCGATGGTGTACAGGCTTACTGGATTCTTCCAGGTGGACTGCTCGGATTCCTGTTCAATTGGTTCATTCTGGCTGGCAAGCTTCGCGAAACTTCCGGCTCGCTTGGAGCCGTCACGATTCCGGATTATCTCGCGCTCAGATTTCGAGAACGCCTACCGATCATTCGCTTGATGTCGGTTGTGGTCATTTTGATTGCGATGATGCTCTATTGCGCTGCGCAGTTTGCTGCGGCGGGTAAAGCCTTTCATGCAAGTTTCGATGGCATGAGCTACCAATGGGGTGTGGTGTTGGGTGCGGCGATCGTTCTGATCTACGTCACGCTGGGGGGTTTCCGGGCAGCATGCTGGACGGATTTGCTCCAGGGACTTCTGATGGTTGGTGTTCTGGTCATCTTCCCGCTCTGGCTGCTGATGTCCGGCAACGGTATCCAGGTCATTCATGATGGCCTGGCCAAGGGCGGTGACCATCTTCTTGAATTCTGGCCCAACTTGACGGGCCCTGCTTTGTTTGGATTCCTTATTGGATCTGGCGCGCTGGGTGTGAACTTCGGTTACCCAGGGCAGCCACATGTTCTCGTGAGATTCATGGCATTGCGGGATCGTCGCGAAGCCTATCTCGGCGGGGTGATTGCCTTCGTGTGGGCGCTTCTGGTTCTCACGGGTGCGGTCACCATCGGACTCATCGCCAGAGCGTTGGCAGAGGATGGCGCACCGTGGGCGCAGGAAATGCTTGCGGGCGTTCCTGTGCAGGGTTCCGCAGCAGGTGAATACGCACTGGTTGCTGCTGCACGCGCACTGGTTCCACCGATGCTCGGCGGTCTCATTCTGGCTGCGGTCCTGTCGGCGATCTGTTCCACAGCTGACAGTCAACTGGTGGTGGCTTCGTCTGCGGCGGCCAATGATGTCTATGCCCGGTTGATCGATCGGCGCAGGCGTTTCAGTCACGCCATCGTGAACAGGGTGACGATTTTTCTGCTTGGAATCGTGGCGGTGCTGCTTGTCATCGACCAGGAGGTCAATATCTACAAGTACGTCCTGGAATATGGCTGGGCGATTCTTGGGGCATCCTTCGGACCACAGGTCATCCTGGCAGCTTTCTGGAAGCGAGCAACGGCTGCAGGCTGTATTGCCGGCATGGCTTCCGGTTTCCTTACCGTCCTGCTCTGGAAGCATTTCTATGACGGGGAGATTCCGATATATAATCTACCCCTGGCATTCGTGGTCGCTATCGTGATGAACGTGCTTGTGAGCCTCATGACCAGGGTGCCAACGGGGTACGGAAAAACAAATTCATCGATTCAAGGGGTATCATGAAGTCATGGCTGAGGACACTGCCAAGTCGACTCGTACCACGGACGAGATAGATCTGATTGCTGTTTCTGGACCGGACGGTTTCCAGAAGGCAAGGGTGTCTATTGAAACACCCGCTTCCATCGGTCGATCAAAGGAATGTGCCATCATTCTCAATGAGAGCAGCGTCTCCAGGGAGCATGCCTCAATCTACCGACAAGAGGGCAAGTACTTCATTCGGGACATGGAGTCCCGGGCAGGTATCGCCGTCAACATGATGTTTCTTGAAAAGGGTGACCTACAGCAAATCTATGACCGAGATTTGTTGACAGTGGGACCCTGGAAGATTCTTGTTCGCCTGGGCCACGAGAGCTCAGAAAAAACAGATGCAGAAACCGTGGATGTTCCAGATGGATCCATGGATGCAGCGACGTCTGCGGAAGCCGAATCGGAAGCACCTTCTGATGAAGCATCGAAGGCAGATGAACCCGGCAAGAGTGGTACCCGTGCAGATTCCTTGTACGCAACTCGCGCAAGTATCTTCATTCGATTGCGTGCTGATGGTTCTCTGGATCGAGAGCTGGGTTGGCAGGAATTCACGGAGAAGTACGCGCGTGTCATCGCGGGTTTCGCACGCAATGCCGGCCTCAGGGCTCAGGACGCTGATGATGTTCTGCAGGATGTCCTGCTCGGATTCTTCAGAGTGTCCGATCAATTCGAATACGACCCCGATCGTGGACGTTTCCGTGGGTATCTCAAGCGTGTCACGCTCAATGCGATTCGAGCCAGGCACCGTCGAAAACGTCCCAGCACCTTCCTGAAGGAAGATTACGATCCACCAGGAGAAATGCCGGATGTGGACGCTGCCTGGGACAGGCAGTGGACCGAGCAGCTCCTGCAGCGTGCGATGACAGAGGCCCGTGGTGGCGTTGAAGAGCGAACGTGGAAAGCGTTCGAGCTTTACGGAGTCCGTGGCGTGCCTGTTGAGCAGGTTGCAACGGAGCTGGAGATGACCCCAGCTGCGATCCGACACGCGAAGATGCGTTTGGTCAAGCAGGTTCGCGAGATCGTGGATCGCCTTCGTGTCGAGGAAGGCTGACTCAGTCGCCTTCTGATCGGGGAACCAGTTGCCGTGGCGGTTTGATTTCAGCGATGACAATCGCGATGAACATCACGCCGCATCCGATGAACTGAATTGTGGTGAGAACTTCGTCCAGCAACCACCAGCCAAACAAGACGGCAAAGACCGCCTCGAGACTCAGCAGAATTGCTGCGTGAGCAGGAGGTGCATTACGCTGAGCGAATACCTGGATCATGAGTGCCAGTCCCGATGCGACCAGTCCGCTGTAGAGCAGGTCCCACTTGGCTGCGAGGATGCTCTCGAGTGAAATGGTTTCAAAGAAGGGTGTGATCAGCAAGCTGACCAATGCTGCGCCACAGAGTTGGATGAACGTCAATTGGATGGGGTCCATTCGAGGTACCAGCCACCCGACGAACAGGATCTGGGCACCCCAGGCGATGGCGCACAGCAGGATGAGTAGATCACCGCTGTTGAGCACGGGACGTCCGGCAACCGTCACCAGAAACAAGCCAACAACGGCAATCAAGATGGCCAGCCAGGTCATCAGCCGGACGCGGTAACCGATCAGCAATCCGAGCAATGGAGTGAAGACCACATACAGGCTGGTAATGAAACCCGTGGTCCCGGCTTCTGTGGTTACAAGGCCAGTCTGCTGCAACCAGTTGCCAAGAAATACGGCAACGATCACTCCCAGCAGTATTGGCAGCAGGGTGCGAAACCTGGTGGGAACCAGTGGTGCAGAACGTTTTCGAAGAAAGAGCCAGGGGGCTATGAATGCAGTGCCCAACATCAGGCGAATCGTGATGAAGGTCATTGGGCCAATATGGATCATGGCCGATTTTTGCGCAATGAAACCAGATCCCCAGATGATGGCCAAGAGAAGCAGCAGGGCATCGGCTCGTAGCACCCTGGATCTTGTCATGGAAGAGCAACCTCGTTTGCCAAACCTTCAGATCTGCTGGAGTCATCCAGAGCTCACTGCCCTGCTACTCTGTTGGAATGCTAGCGAACCTGGACCCACAGATCTGGTCATATGAAATCTGGACACTGGAACTCTGGGAGATTGGCGTCCTGCTGGGTATCGGCATCATTGCCGGGCTTGCTGGGGGCTTGCTTGGTATCGGTGGCGCCGTCGTCAATATCCCTGCAATTTCACTGCTGATTGGTCGAGACATCCATCTTGCTCAGGCGGCAGCAATGAACGTGACCTTCTTTGTGGCATTGCCTGCAGCTATTCGGCACTACAAGGAGGGGCAACTCAATGCCCGTTTGTTGAAACTCGTGGTGCCAGCCGCCCTGTTGGCGATCATCGGAGGCGTCTTCCTGTCCGGAGCCATTTCAGATCTGTGGATGCAGAGGATCTTCGGCGCCTTCCTGATCTACGTGATCATCGTCAATATCATCAAACTCCTGCCAGGTCGCGTGGATTATGGTGTGGGCGAGGCCCGAATCACGCGTGGCAGAGGCATTCTTCTGGGCAGCATTGGCGGTGGTGGTGCCGGATTGCTTGGAATCGGCGGGGGCCTGTTGAACGTTCCACTTTCTCAGAAGATCTGTCGGATCCCGCTTCCTGTAGCGATTGCAACTTCTTCCGCGATCATGTGCTTTACCTCGATCATTGGAGCCATCACCAAGGATGCGACCTTGCCCATGGTTCCAATCATGATTGATGGCACCGAAACCAGTGTCCCCTGGTACGAACCATTCAAATACTCGATCTGGCTGATCCCGACGTGTGTGTTTGGCAGTTGGTTCGGCGCCAAGCTGACGCATTCACTGCCCTTGAAGGCCGTCAGGATCATCTTCCTTGTAGTTGTTGCTGCTGCTGCTTTGAAGATGCTGTGGTGAGGTCCCTGTTCAGGGACGGACAGTCTTGATATCAACGACAACAGGCAGGTGATCGGAGGCCACCCGAGTGGCATTGGCGGGCAAGCTCCGCTTTTCGTTTGTGGAAAGGTCGGACGTGTCGAGAATGAAGGCGTCTGATTGTTCCAATTCGCCGCCTGTCAGAATGAAGTCAAGCCTGCCAGGTGTGTAGGGCGAACCAGCGTTGTACCAGGTGTAGGTGTCGCGGCCATCAAGGTGATAGGGCGTGGAGAGGTCCAGGTTTCCCTGATGCGACTGTCCAAGCATGGATTGCCCGTCGATCCTGAGAATGTCAAGAGGGACGGGACTGGCAACCAGGTTGAAGTCGCCTCCGATGACAAGACCTGATGGCTGATGTTCTGCGACGGCTTCGGAAATCGCCTCACGGATTGAGAGCACTTCACTGATTCGTGTGAGGTCTTCACGTTCATTGAGTCCGCCGCAGCATTTGAGATGGAGGGAGACGGCAAGTATCGGCAAACCATTTCCATCATCAATCAGAAGGCCAGCCACTCGGATGGTTCTTCCTGGTGCATCTGATCGGGTTACTCGATTGAAGGTGTCGACGGGTTCCGCTTTCAGTCGAGTTGCGACGGCACTTCGAAGTCCACTGCCTGCCGGGCTCATGGAAACAGTCCAGTCATCATTGGTTGTCAGGCTGTCCAGGAAATTGCTCACGGCTTCTTCATCCTGGTCATCTTCGAGTTCCTGGATAAGCAGAATGTCAGGGGCAAGACTTTCAAGCAACGCCTTGACGGTGTCCGCTCGTTTCAGCAGGCCTCCGAATTCGATGTTCCAGGAAGCGACTCGAATATCATCCGCATCAGTAGTTGGAATGCTCTGACGTTTTGCGGTGACTTTGCCGCTGGATCGCTGCTTGAAATCAGTGATGACAGGGTTGTCATCTCCTGATTGGAGCACGACCCTCATGCGCTTGCCGTTATTTGGAAGACTGGATTTGTCCAGGCGGATTTCGTGCTCACGTGAGGCGAAGGTCGGCGCCATCACGAATCCAAAATCATAGGGTGAGCCATTCACCCATTTGCCACCGTCTTTCCAGGACCGAGCAGTGACACCACCGCCTGCCTTTCCTTTCTTGGAAGGGCTCATCTCCAAGATCAGTTCGCATCCCTGAAAACTTCCATCTGTGCAGCCGGTACTCGTCCGGCCATCGAGATCAATCGCCAGTTGGAGTGTCTCATCCAGATGTTGAATGACTCGTGGTGGTCCTGGATGTTGGAGGTGCAGGAAGACGTAGTCTTTATTGGAAGCCCCTTCCACCAGCCAGGTGTCGGGAGCTTCACTTCCTGACCAGTCTTCGAATTGGCCATCAATGATGACTGGGGTTGAGAACAGCCCCACGCACAAGCAGCACAAGTCATTCATTACAGGATGGATGAACACTTCATTAGCTCCTGATTATTGGGGCTTCAATCGACCTCTCGCTGACGTCTCAGAGGCGTTACGGCAAGTTTCCAGATTTCCAAGTTGACGTCATAGATGTTCTGAGTGGTGTCGTCATCCACCGCGATTACACGTGGCTCGGAGATCTGGATCCATCCTTCTACGGCATTGACTTCAAGGCCGTTGGCAGCGGCGGCCTGAAGCACCTGATTTCGGGCCCATTCGTCGACTTGTTCCTGGGAGACTGCGTTGGCAGAGGCTGTCAGCAGGAGATGGCCATTGGGCTTGTCGATGAGCCGGTTGCGTACCGAGCCATCCTGTCGAATGGAACTGGGCCCAGGGAGCCTGACCAGTTCAGTTCCGGGCATTTGAACGGCAGGAGCTCGCTTGGTCGCCTTCGATGAAGTGCGGCAGCCTGCAGTGGTCCAGGCTGTCAGGGCCAAGATCAGGATTATGAGTGGGGTTCTGCACATTGGAGGAAGTATAGCTGCGTGAGGGGGGTCCTCTCTGTGATCCGTTACACTCGCCCGTTGCCTTCAGTCAGGGAGCCAAAATGCGTCAAAAATGTGCCTTGCTCATTCTCTTCTTGCCAATGGTTTTCTGCGCAACAGGCTGTCAGCCAAGTCGCAAGCCCATTCCGGCGCCATTGGCCCCGGTTGCTGATGGCATCAACTACATGGGTACATGGGCCATCAATGACACCGACAATCAGCTCTTCAACATCATCATTCGCCCTGATCGAACGGTGGTGAGTAACTGGTCCAAGGGAAATCGTGGTGCATGGGGAGAACGTGGAACATGGAAGCGTTCAGGTTCACGGATGGTCATCAAATATGGTGATGGCTGGACGGATGTGTTGATGCCCTCCAGGTATGGAGTGGACGGTGTTGCGCGTCAGTCCTATCGACCAGGCACAAGCCCGGATGGCCCGCCGACCAGTGTTGGCGCAGCTGTTCGAGTTGAAGGTGATGAATCACGGTTCTGTGGTGTATTCCAGATTGGCCAGGAGGGTGACTTCGTGTCCCTTCTCTCCAGTGGACTTGCCTACCGTTCTCAGTTCAACACGGATGGAATGCCCGAGGCTGCCTCCGAGATCCTTGTTGGAACATGGGCGATGTCAGGCTCTGTCGCGGATCTTTCATGGTCTGATGGACAGCATGAACAGGTTGACTGGCAACGTGGGGTCTATGTTCTGGAGCCAGGTACAACCGATGTGGCCAAACTGAGTGGAATGACTCGCATGTTGCGACCAGTTGATGGCCTGGCCTTTGGTGGAAGTCTGCACTGACGGGGATTGAATGGCATGAGCGATTTCTTCCCAGGCATCTCTGCCATTTGTTATGCGGGACCGGATTCCCGGGATCCAATGACATTTCGTCATTACGATCCTGATGCAGTCATTGAAGGGCGGACGATGCGATCGCATCTCCGCTTTGCATCTGCTTTCTGGCACACCATGCGAAATGATCTGTCAGATCCCTTTGGCACGGGTACGGCGATCATGCCTTGGGACGACGGCTCCGAATCCCTTGAAAACGCAGAGCGGCGCATTGCCGCATTCTTCGAGTTTCTAAACAAGATCGGAATCGATTTCTATTGCTTTCATGATCGTGACGTTGCCCCACAAGGCAATGACATCGATGAAACGAACCGTAATCTTGATCACATTGTTGACGTGCTCCAAATGCATCAGGACTCGAGTGGCAAAAAGCTTTTATGGGGAACAGCATGCTTGTTTGCCCATCCTCGTTATGTGCATGGAGCAGCAACGTCCTGTTCAGTGGATGTCTTCGCACATGCTGCATCGCAGGTCCGCCGGGCCATCGATGCGACTCACAAGCTTGGCGGCGCGGGGTACGTTTTCTGGGGAGGCCGTGAAGGCTACAGTTCATTGATCAATACGGACATGGCGCAAGAGCGTGCCCAGTTGGCTCGTTTCCTCGAGCTGGCGGTTGATTACAAGAACAGAACTGGTTTTCCAGGGCGGTTCTACATCGAGCCCAAGCCGATGGAGCCAACAACTCATCAGTACGACTTTGACGTAGCGGCCTGTCTTGATTTTCTGCGGGAATTCGATCTGCTGGATGAATTCATGCTGAATGTCGAGACTAATCATGCCACCCTTGCTTCACACTCGATGGAGCACGAATTGTCCGCTGCTGCAGCAGCAGGTGCGCTCGGTTCCATCGATGCAAACATGGGTCATGAGCATCTTGGCTGGGATACAGATCACTTTCCAACGGACATCTATCTCACGACACGAATCATGCGAATTGTTCTGGCTGTAGGAGGCCTTGGAGAAGGTGGCCTCAACTTCGACGCCAAGCGTCGTCGCGGATCGTTCGAACCAGAGGATTTGTTTCATGCCCACATCGCTGGCATGGACGCCTTCGCTCGAGGTCTGAAGATTGCAGCGGCAATCAGAGCCGACCGCAGACTGGATGATGCCTTGCAGGCACGCTACGCCAGCTGGGAACAGGAGATCGGCAAACGGATCATGAATGGAGAATGCACGCTCGAGGATCTCGAGTCACATGCCAAGTCCATCGGTGAGCCGAAGCTTGCTTCTGGTCGAGAGGAAATGCTGGAGTCGATCTTCAACGACTTTCTGCGTTGAAATCTCGTCTGGAGTTGCTGTGGACATACTTGAGAAACGTGTATCACTGGGCACATGGCCTTCTCCTGTGCAGAATCTGTCCAAGCTTCGTGACGGACTCTGGGTGAAGGATGATGGTCGATGTCACGATGTCTATGCCGGAAATAAAGTGCGAAAGCTCGAGTACCTGCTGGCCGAGGCGGATGAAAAGATCGTGACCTTTGGGGCGATGGGTTCACATCATGCCTTGGCAACGGCAGTTCATGGTACGGCTCATGGGCGACAGGTTGTTGTTGCGGTGCATCCAAGACATCACACGCCACATGCCGAGGCGGTTCTCCGGGCTACGATGAAACTTGCTGATGTGCATCGATTCGACTCGCATGAGAAAGCTTTGATCGGGCTCAGAACTCTGGGCGAGGGCGCCACGATCATTCCTGCAGGCGGCTCGACGCCCATTGGTGCATTGGGATTTGCACGTGCTGGCATTGAACTGGGCGAACAGGTTGCTGCAGGCATCCTGCCAGCGCCACGAAGAATCTATGTTGCAGCAGGATCTGCAGGAACTCTTGCTGGCTTGGCGGTCGGTATGCGACTGGCCGGGCTCGACACGGTGATTGTCGGGGTTCGAGTGGTTCCAGAACAATGGATGAGTGTCCAGTACATTCAAGCACTGTGTGATCAGACGGGTGAGCTGCTGGGCGTATCACCAGGGCCATGGGTTCTTGAAGATCAATGGTTGGGGCCAGGCTATGCAGCATCGACACCTGATGCAGAGGACGCTGTGGTCCAGGCAGCTGAGCATGGCCTGCACCTCGAGACCTGCTATACGGCCAAGGCTCTAGCAGCGGCCCTGGCTGCCAGTGGGGGTCCGGATTTGTTCTGGCAGACCCACAATCAATCCCCGCTTGACGGTCTTGTAGTTGCCGCACCAGTGCTAGAACCCGAAAATTGGGCCTGGCAGGCCCACTGAATCAGTCCTCCGCCTGCCTTTGATAAGCAGACTGGAACTGGATCATTGGATCAGGGCCATGTTGCCTCTATATTGAGTGGATTACTGATCTTTCAAGACATGGCCCCAGAGGAGCAGAACCCATGCCTTTCCACCGTCTCGCTTTAGTTCTTCCGATTGCCTTTTCAGCGACAGTTCATGCTCAGGCTGAAACAGATTGGACCGTTACACCAACATCATTCACTCGTATTGTTGATGGTGTTGAGGTGCCGCTGGCAATGGATACTTCCAGGATGGCCTGCTTCCAGGATGGTGTCGTTTCTCCTGCTGTCGCATCGATTGCACTTGAAGGACATGGCCTGGACCTGGACACCCTGGTGCCAAGTAGTTCAGAAGGTTGGATGTACGTGGATGCTCTGGATTCCAGCCGGTCCGTCAAGGATGTGGTGTTGTCCGTCAAGGATCTCTCTGCTTCAGAGAAGATTGACTTTGTCTCTCCGATTTTCCTTGCAGGAACTCGATCCCTGCCATGGGTAGTGACCCGTGACATCATCGTTTCAATCGAGCATGGAACGGGGCCACAGGCAATGGAATCGCTGTTGAAGGCTATTCCAGGTGGTGTCATCCAGCATGATCTGGGCGGCATGGAAGGCGTGATGTTGATTGAAACTGATCTGGACAATGCATTTGAGGTTCTGGATCTGGTCCAAGCTCTTGAGCAGCGTCCTGAGGTTCGATTCGCTCAAACAGATGCAATCTGGTGGACTCTTCCGTTGGGCGGTGTTCCAAATGATCCACTCTGGCCGCAGTTGTGGGGATTGGAGCAGTCCAATGACATGGATATGGATGCGCTTGGCGCCTGGGATCTGACAACGGGCGACCCGGACATTCTGGTGGCGATTTTTGATGATGGTCTTGACCAGGATCATCCAGACATGAATCAGATTCCTGGTTTCAATTTTACCGGTAACGGATCAAGTGGCGATCATGTCACGGAATGTGATGGCCACGGCACCTGTGTAGCCAGTTGCGTTTCAGCGACTCTGAATAACGGTGTTGGAAGTGTTGGCATTGCACCAACAAGCCGGACCATCGGCATGAAGATCTTCAATGCAGTCAATTTCTTCGGTTTCTGCCTCGGCTTCCTGGAGTCCCAGGATTCCTGGACGATCAACGGTATCAATCAGGCTGTAAACAGTGGAGCACGTGTAACCAATTCCAGTTGGGGTGGTGGTGGATCCAGTTCCGGAATCAACGCCGCGTTTGACTCATCTCGAAATGCGGGTCTTCTGCACGTTGGTGCGGCAGGAAATGATGGCACATCAACAATCAGCTGGCCAGCAAGCCACGGCAGTCTGATTGCTGTTGCAGCGTTGTCGTCCAGTGGCAACCGCGCTTCATTCAGCACCTATGGAATCGGCTTGTTCTGCTCGGCCCCTGGTGAGGGCATCTGGTGTGCCGATGCGGTTGGCGGTGCGGGGTTCGGTACTGGAGATACTGTTCAGATCGACGGGACCTCCTTTGCGGCTCCTTATGTTGCCGGCGTTGCTGCTCTGGTGCTTTCAATGGATCCATCCCTTTCTCCATCCGAGGTGGAAGATGTTCTCTCATCTACCTGCATGGATCGAGGGACCAGTGGTTATGACACGGATTACGGCTGGGGCTTCGTCAATGCTCAGGCTGCCTGCGAGGCCGTCGATGTCGAGACTCCTTGCCTCGGCGATACCAATGCCGATGCTGTTGTCGATGTCACTGATGTTCTCAATGTCATTTCTGACTATGGCCCTTGTGCTTCTTGTTCCACCGACTTTGATGAGGACGGTGTTGTTGGTGTCAATGACATACTGATTCTTCTCGAAGCCTTTGGCCCCTGCGAATAGAGCCGTCTTACAAGAGCCTTTTTCTGGCAGCCTGATAGACTTCGTGCCGTGGATCTATTCACGGTCATCTCGATCGTCCTGGTATTGGCTGCTGCGGCGGCCTATATCAACGACCGTTTTCTGAAGATGCCAAGCGCCATCGGTGTCATGTTGGCAGCGGCATCTTTTTCCCTGTTCCTGCTTCTGCTTGATGCCATCGGAGCAATGGACGACCGCTGGGCCATCCACTTGATCGAGGGCATCGATTTCAAGGAAGTGGTCTTCAAGGGCCTGCTGTGTTTCCTGCTGTTTGCGGCAACCATGCAGACCGATTCAGATCTGCTCGCCAAATCGAGATGGTCCATTCTGTATCTCTCGACGGTGGGGGTAATACTTTCAGCATTGATCTGTGGCACGCTTCTGTGGTTCGTGGTGAACTCACTGGGAGCATCACTTCCCTGGATTGGCGCAATGGTATTCGGTGCCTTGATCGCCCCTACGGATCCTGTTGCGATCACGAGCATTCTCCGGAAGTCCTTGATACGCCAGCAGGTCAAGTCTCCAATCATCGGGGAGGCGATGTTCAATGATGCCGCTTCGATCGTGCTGTTCTACCTCCTGGCTCATCTTTCGGTTTCGACCGGCGATTTTTCTGCCAGTTCGGTAACGATCATGTTCCTGTGGCAGCTCATTGGAGGCGTTGCGCTTGGGGTCATGCTTGGTTGGTTGGGCCAGTATCTTTTATCGACATCCTCAGGACACAGCGTGGGCGTACTGATCACGGTCGGTCTGGTATTCGGCGGATCGTCACTTGCGGAATTCATTCGAGTGTCGGGTCCAACAGCGATGGTCGTGGCCGGTCTCATTGTTGCTGCAAAGAGAGGGTTGACGGAGCAGGACCGGTCGCATCCTGTAATCAACTTCTGGAGTGTCGTGGACGTCGGTCTCAACGCAGTCCTCTTTGTCCTGATCGGCCTGGAGCTTCTGCTGATCAACTTCAACTGGCCAGCCTTTCTTGGGGGACTCATTGCGATACCCATCGTGATCTTGTCCCGTTACTTCAGCCTGTTGATTCCCTGGCTGTCGATCAAACGGCAAAAATGGCTGCCTCATTCCACCCTTCTGCTCATGACCTGGATCGGATTGAGGGGCGGTGTTTCCATTGCTTTGGCGCTCACAATTTCGAGCAAGGCTGATTTTCGTGATGAATTCATCGTCATGACGTTCGTAGTAGTTATTTTCTCCTTGTTCGTGCAGGGATTCACGGTCCCAACCATCGCCAAGCACGACAAGCGGCAGATCACTCGTCACGATGAGGCGGCCGCCTGAGTTAGGCAAGCACTGCCGCTCGGGACTCAGCACTGTTACAGTGCAGCCATGCACCTGCCGCTTCTTGACGGACACGATGACATGTCCGGGGCAGTCGAGGCCCAGTTAACCTCGCGTATCGAGGGCGAGGTTCGCTTCGGCCGACATGACCGACTCCTGTACGCCACGGATGCCAGTGTTTACCAGATGGCGCCTCTTGGAGTGGTCGTTCCATCACATGCTGATGATGTCCGGGCCACCATAGACATTTGCAAATCGCATGGCCTGCCGGTTCTGCCTCGTGGTGCAGGTACATCATTGTCTGGTCAGACTGTGAACCGAGCAGTTGTAATCGATTGCTCTCCAAAGATGAATCAGTTGTTGTCTGTGGACACGGCATCCAGGACAGCACGCGTCCAGCCCGGTCTGGTTCTTGATGCGCTTCGTGAAGGGGTGTCGCCACACGGACTCACATTTGGCCCAGAGGTTTCAACATCAACTCACGCGACATTGGGAGGAATGATTGCCAATTGCTCCGCAGGCCTGCATTCTCTGATCTATGGAATGACAGATGAGCATCTCAAATCGGTAGACATTGTTCTTCCTGATGGGCGGTTCATGCAATTTGAAGCAGGTGCTTCAGAGCAGAATTCCGAGGTTGCGGAACTTACCAGCGCAGTCGTTGAAGTTCTTCGTGAATTCGAGAAGGATATCGAGTCAGGATTTCCCAAGGTCCGTCGTAACGTTGGTGGTTACAAGCTTGATGATTTGTTGTCTCAGTGGAGGGCATCAACTCCTGGGACAACTGATGCCATGAACCTGTCCAGGTTGATCTGTGGTTCAGAAGGCAGTCTGGGTTTCGTGACTGAGGCAACTGTAAATCTGATTCAGTCGCCAGCGCAGACAGGCTTGGCGATCCTGGGTTTTCGGGATGTCAGTACTGCACTGGAATCGCTCGTGCCGATCCTTGGGACAGGTCCCTCAGCAGTGGAACTCCTTGATCGCAGCGTGATCAATGCGGCGGCATCGCACGTTCATTACAGCCGGTATGTGGATTGTCTTCCTCGAGTTGATGGAGCTTGTCCTGGTGCCGTGTTGTACGTGGATTACTTCGGAGCTGACGGCACAGCGATCCAGGAATCTTTTTCACGACTCAAACAGGCAGTCCGTGCTTGTTCCATGGCGACCTTTGATACAGCTGAAGAGCAGTCTTCATTGTGGGCGCTTCGAAAAGTGGGGCTTGGACTGATCTCCAGTGGCAAAGGTGGGAAGCGCCCAACTGCCTTTGTGGAGGACCTTGCTGTTCCACCGGAACAGCTAGGTGCATTCCAGCAAGAGTTCTCTTCCATGTTGACAGGCTATGGTCTTGATGTGACCTATTACGCTCATGCAAGCGTCGGACTTCTGCATATGCGACCCTGTCTTGATCTCGCTGAAGATGTCGACAGGGAATGGATGCGCCAGATTGCACAGAAGGCGACGCAACTTGTGCAGAAATATGGTGGAACTGTCAGTGGTGAGCACGGCGATGGACGTCTGCGTTCAGAAATGGTCCACGATTTCTATGGGCCACGACTGATAGAAGCGTTTCGTCGAATCAAGTCGATCTTTGATCCTGGAGACATGTTCAATCCCGGGCTCGTTACCGGCCAGCCAGATATGCTTGAAAATCTGCGTATGGCACCGGATGGAAGGCCACTTGAATTTCCTGAAATCAATACCTACTTCGATTGGGATGGTGATTTTCCCGGGGCGGTCGAGCAATGCAATGGCAATGGCCTGTGCCGTCGAATGAAGGGCGGGGCAATGTGCCCGTCTTATCGAGCTACTCTGGATGAGCGGCACTCGACTCGAGGGCGTGGAAATGCCTTGAGGCTTGCGATCACCGGGCAATTCGAGTTGCCAGGCCCCGAGTGGAATGATTCTGAGACATTGGAAACTCTTGAACTCTGTCTTGGCTGCAAGGCATGTCGATATGAATGTCCTAGTTCAGTTGACATGGCCAAGCTGAAGGCGGAGTACGAGGCACAACGATTCAAGGCCACTGGGCATGTTCCATGGCGAATTCAAAAGCTGGGCAGAACACGACAGCTGCAGTCTCTGGGATCCAGGTTGTTCCCTTTGTCGAACTGGATATTGCAGATGCCTGGAATACGCCAGGTGATTCAGGGTCTGCTTGGTTTATCGACAAGGCGATCCTTGCCACGATTCAACCGATCACTGCACAAGTGGTTCCAGTCACGAAAACAAACCAGTCATTCGCATGGAGCACCGACCGTTGTGCTTCTCGGAGATTGTTTCACAACCTTTGGTGAGACGGACCTGGGGCGAGCGGGTGTGGATCTGCTGGAAGCGTTTGGCTATCGCGTTGTCTTGCAGGACACAGGATGTTGTGGCAGAACATTGGTGAGCATGGGAATGTTGGAAGAGGCTCAACGTACGATTGCCGCATCAGCGGATCGACTCTCCGATCTTGTCGACCAATCCGGAGCTGTTGCGATCCTTGGTCTTGAGCCCAGTTGTGTCACGGCTATTCAGCAGGAGTGGTGCGAGCTTCTTGAAGTTGGAGATCGAGATCAAATTCAGTCCATGGCATCCATTGCCGACACCGTGGAACGATTCATTGCCCTGAACTGGGATGACCATCCTTGTCGCCCTGAATTCGAACCTTGTACAGGTACCGTACTGGGGCACCAGCACTGTCATCAGAAGCATGAGGCTGATGCGTTGGAAGTCTTTTTGCAACGTTGCGGTGCGCCAACAGCCCGCGTCCTCGACAGCGGATGCTGTGGGATGGCCGGGTCATTTGGTTACAAGCGTTCCAACTACGAACTTTCGGTACGCATCGCCCGACAATCCCTTGAGACGGTCAATGATGCGGACCCTGATGCCGTGCTGGTTGCGCCAGGAACCAGTTGTCGACACCAAGTGCATGATGTGTTTTCAAGGCAGGCGGTGCATCCAGTTCTCTGGGCACACAAGGCCATGCGGAAAAAACAATGAGCACATCAACTGGCGCGAATATCCGTCAGTTTGCCAGGAATGGCGGGCCGGTCATCGAGCTTTGATGCCACAGGCCCAAGTCGATCAAATCGTTTGAGCCAGACACGTGGGATCTTGGTGATGGATCCCATTTCCTCGGGGCCTTTCGTGTCGGTGACGGCAATCTGCTCGGCGTCTTCGTACACCAGAAGCCCGACCGTATGCATGATGGGTAGAGGGCGGCGCGCATACTCAATCATGTCCTCAGGATCCTGCCATCCCGAACCGCCATCTGATTCGGCATCGATCCAGAATACGGACACCATTTCCCATTGCGTGTCGGTGAATCCTTCCAGTTGAAACACTTCGCGTTGAGTTCCGTTGCGAATTTCACTGGTTGTGCGTTTGGGTTCTGGCATGGTGTGACCTCCGGATAATCGCGCGCCGAGAAGACCAGAGTGAGGCACGTGACAACAGCGATCACGCCGGGACTAATCTTCTCCGGGTAAACAAGGATTTGCAGACGCAACAATTGAGTGGCATCAGCGTGTTCTAGTTCATCTATCGTTCTATACGCAGCCAGGCCCCAGCCGGGTTCGGTGATTGCCGCCGATAAGATTCAGAGCAGCAGGAATGACCGGCATTTTCGAGCCAAATTACCGAGGGAACCCCACTGAAGGGCTTTCTAGGAGGGTGAAATATCTGTCTCGGAGGGAGGGGCGGGCTCAGTCTGCATCTGTTTTCCATGCTCCAAAGAGGGGCCTTTTTTGGGGTCTTCCTTTGCAAGGTTTGCCAACATGACTCCCATGACGATCAGCGCAATTCCGGCGACTTTCATCATCGGCATGTGCTCGCCCCAAATCTGCCAACTCAGTAGTGCAATGGCCGCTGTCCCAACACCGCCCCAGATGGCATACATCAGTCCCAGGGGCAAGGTTCTGACTGCCTGAATCATGGCCAGGAAGCACAGAATGTAGAAGACAATCATCAAGATCCCGGGGCCGATCTTGTATTTTTCGTCGGGTGGCACAGGGACGGTGTGCTTCAGGCATAGCGCAGCGCTGACTTCGAAAAAGATCGCGATACCTAAGTAAACCCAGCCCATAGTCGTGCTTTCCTTCCGGACGATCCCCATGGGATCTGTCTTGATATGGAAGTCTATTCGACTGGAGCCATGGCGTCTTGCCTGAGTCAGGACCAATCAGAAGCCTGGCGGCGGTCCATGTGGAGGGTGGCCATGAAGAGGGGCATGAGGGTCTGATCTATCCGGTGGGTGTGGCCTGTTGCCACGACCTCTTCGATCACCGCCACGTTGGGGGCGGTTCTCCAGCATGTGTTCACGAAGTGCTTCCTGCTCTTCCGGAGAAAGCTTCCCATCTCCATCGAAGTCGAAGAGGCGTTCCATTTCTCGGCGTTGTGCTTTGCGTTCTTGCTGCATTTTTCTGGCGAATTCTCTTGCAGCAAAGCGTTCCTGTTCGTTCAGCAGGCCGTCACCGTCCAGATCGAAGCGTTCCAACGCTCGTCGCTCGAGTTCTTCGGGTGGATGGCCGTGTCCAGGAGGCCCCATGAGTCGGTGTCCCAGTCGTTTTCTCTGATCGGGCGAGAGCAGGCCAATGAAGTCTGTGAACTGGTTGGTGCCGAGTTGATGACGTTCAGCCTGCAGGCCGCTTTCCTCTTCCACCAGCATTCGAAGCTTGTTCGTGTCCGGATTTTCGCTCGCCAGTTCCTCTGCGATCATCGCTCTGAGACGGCGAACTTGCTGGCCGAGTACGGCGGATTCTGTACGGAATTCGCGCCGCATGCTCTTGAAGACATTTGTCTGCCTGTTGTCAAGATCCAGCGTTTCGGTCACTTCCTGGATGTTGCCATCTTCCGTAGTTGCCACATTGGCTCGCCATGTCATGGCGCCAACGATGAAGAAAACATTGAACAGGAGGGAAAGGCCCAGCAGGAAGACCGTCACGGAACGATTCATTGCTCATCTCCTTCACTGACTACATCAATGGCAACCGAGCTTGTCATCAGGATTGAATTGAGGTTGTCATCATCAGACAGCATGTCGAAGGTGACAACCGTTACAAAGTCGCTGGTTGCCTGGTTGGTTGCTGGAGCGGCAACACGTCCGAAATTGAAGCCGAGTGCCGCAACAACGATGGCTGCTGCAGCGGCAGTGATTCGCAGGCCTATCGATCCAATGACTGGAGGCCTGGCTCGGGCAGCAGCATGTGAAGGCAAGGTTTCAAGCACGGCGGCCAGCAATCGGTCATGGGTGTCCTTGGAAACGAACTGGGTGCTGGCATCTGGCTGCTCAAGTCGAATGGCCCCTACGGCTTCTCGCAGGGAGCGGTTCTCAGCAAGCATGAGATCAATGGAATCACTCTCAGGGCACCCCTGGTCCAGCCATGCAGCGACCTCGGTCACATCCCCGGTTACCGAGGATGTTCCTTTCTGGCGGTTCTGCCAGGCGGACTTCAGTCTGTCGTCATCAGGAAATGTCATTCAATTCACTCCCACACTTAGTTCTCTACGTTGATCGGGGCCAGATCATCCCCATCGGATTGGCCTGGTTCTGTGCCTGCTGACCCCTGTTTTCGGGACTGAAAATGGCTTCGGAGCCTCTCCAGGGCCTTGTGCTTGGTACTTCGTACGGTTTGCTCATTCACATCAAGGATGGAAGCCACCTCAGCAACGGATTTCTCATCGTCATAGAGGAGGGTCAAGACCAGCCGCTGTCGGGCGGTGAGGATATGGAGCGGAATATCTATTTCAGGTGCTTCGGGCTCAATATGCTCCCTGGCGGGTGTCTCTTCATCCACCATTGCCATGGTGGGCTTCTGCCTCCTGAGAGTGTCAATGGCCGTGCTCCGAGCGACCAAGGTCAGCCAGGTGGACATCGAAGCTCGCTGGGGATCAAAGGTTCTCAGCAAGCGGCAATCATTGCGTACGAGTTTCAGGTACACGGCTTGGACAATGTCATCCAGTTCCAGCTCTGCGGGGCGATTTCCGCCCCCGATGGTCCGGCGAACGGCGGCCACGACCAGTCCCATTGTCTGGGCCATGAAGGCATCCCAGGCCATCGGATCACCCTGAAAACAGGCTTCCAGGTCGATATTCAGAGAAACATCCTCTCATGGATTGGCTGGGGGATGGTCGGGGGTACTCCGACGTACAGTACCAACAGCATCCCGGATGCCATGTTGGGTTAGAGGGAAATGCTGACACAGGAGGCTTGTGAAATGATTCGGTTCTACGAGATGAAGTTGACTAGATCCCTGATGACAACATCAACAGCGACCGTGCTGTCCATCTTGGCCATGCTGGCCCTGGTGACCTTGGATTCACCAACACTGGCCCAGGAGCAAAAGGGCTCCGGCTCAGGGCAATCAGCCCAGGATGATGGCGATCAGCCTCGTGGTGACCGTCCGGATCGTGGTGATCGAGGACAACGTGGGGACCGTGGAAATCGCGAAGGTCGTGGAGACCGTGGCACTCGCGGAGATCGTGGTGATCGAATGGGCCGGGGCGGACCAGGATTCGGTGGTCCTGAAGGGGGACGTGGCGGTTCTGATCGTGGTCCAGGCGGGCCTGATCGAGGCCTTGGTCTGATGGGGACACCAGAGGGCCTGTTTTCTCCTGACTACATGACTCGAGATGTCCCATTGGTTGTTGAGGATCTTCAACTAGATGACACCCAGCGTGCAATCGTTGCGCAACTGTTTGAGGACTACGACACGAACTTCAGGGAAATGGTCGACGCCTTGAAAAGCGAAACTGACTCGCTCAATGAGGCGTTTGTTCCAGATCCAGATCTCGAAGAGAGCATGGATGAGATCCGTGAGTCCATGCGATCCATGCGAGATGAGGCTCGCGCTGCAAGGCGTGAGTTTGGCCCATCCAATCGAGGCGAAAACGGTCGACCAGGTCGTGATCGTGATCAACAGCGTGATGCCGAAGGTGATGCTGGTGCTGGTGAATCAAAGGGCGAGAATCAGGTTGAGCAGGAAACTCAAGAGGAAAGACGCGCTCGGGGCGATGCCCTTCGAGATGAGTTCCGCATGCGGTTTGAGGATCTCCGAGGACAGATGCAATCCGTACGCGAGAAGCGATATGCCAGCACAGAAATGCAGGCCATTCTGGACGCGCGTGTTGCCCTGATCCGTGAATTTGCACGTGACAAGAGGCAGCTTCGAGATTCAACAGCTAGTGGAATCCTTGCCCTTCTTGTCAACGAGAATCAGGCTGAACTCTGGGAAGATGTTTCCAGAAAACTGCGACGAAAGAGGCTGATGTCTCGTGGTCGATTGTCTGGAGAATCTACGGATGTCCTCCAGATCCTGGGTGAAATGGAACTTGAAGAGGCCAGTCATTCAGAGGATCTTGCCATGCTCAAGAGCAACTACGCAATTGAGCTTGACCGGGCTCTGCAGTCCCGTGACAACTTCAACTATGCAGAAGGGCTCGACTTGATGGAGCATCTTCGCGACCGGGACTTCGATGGTGGCTTGTCGGTGTTGCGCAAGCGGCTTGTCTTGCAGGAAGCCACGCGTGATGTGAATGATCAGTACATCGAGGCGATCAGCCTTGTTCTTGTTTCGCCTCAGTCAGACGAGTTCAGGCTCCAGTCATTGCGTCGTGGTTATTCCAACATCTACAGGCCAACGCGTGGAGAACGCGCCATGGTGGCAGCCATGGAGATCGAGGAGCTTGATCCAGACGTACTGGTTGCTGTTGCTGATTTGATGCAGAGCCATGGCGATGAAATTGCTTCTTTCAACGAGGACATGCTTCTGATTCTCCGGAGCGAGGAGTCCGCTCGCGAGCTTCGAAGGGCAGAGGAGCGGATGAGCCGGTTCCGCGGGGAACGTTCCGAAAGGGATGAAGGCAGCTTTGATCCGGTCCGTGAGGCCATGGAAAAACGCAATGAAATCGATCAGCGGTACATGAGTTCCTTGGAATCGATCCTGGGACCAGAACTGTATGAGACCATCGCCGGTCGCCGACGTGGTCGTGGTGGGGGAGGAGATCGCGGCCAAGAGGGCTTTTCCCGTGAACAATTCATCGGGGAGTTCGACAAAAATGGAGACGGGCAGCTCGATGAGGATGAGCGAAGGGCTGCTCGTGATGCCATGAGGGAGCGTTTTCGGGGGGGCCAGGGGGGCCGCGGAGGGGCTCCTGGGCCACGGGAACTCTGATTTGGGGGCATAAGACCAGCAAAAAGGGCTGCGAAGTTCCGCATTGTTGACCTATAGTCATATCAAATAGAAACAGGTCACTTGGATCGTGCGAATTCTCCCTTGTACATTGGTTCGTGCCCATATACCCCAAATGACCCCGTGAGGAGAGAGTCTCATGACCACCATTAAGACGCCAGGCGTCATCGGACTGATGTCCGTGGCCTTGGCTATTCCTGTTGTTGCCCTTGGTGCCAAGCAGGATTCGCCAGTTGCTTCATCTACTACCAGTGAAACTCTTGAGTGGATTGTTCCTGAAAAGAACCCACTTGATCATGAGCACAAGCCTCGCTCGCTCATGCTTCGCTTCAAGGAATCTGCTTCAGTGCAGGACCGTGCGGATTTACTGACAGAGATCGTTGGCACGATCAAGCAGTCCTATCAACTCGTCCCTGGGCTGGTTGAAGTCGATATCGACATGAGTGTTGGGGAAGCCCTAGGTAAGGTTGGCAGCCGTTCTGACGTGCTTCACTATGTCGAACCCAACTTCATTTTCCGTGCCTCGGCGATTCCGAATGATCCCAGCTACGCAGCATTGTGCGGAATGGAAGCGATCAATGCACCGGAGGCCTGGGACGATCACACTGGTGACCAGAACTTCGTGATCGCCATCATCGACACAGGTATTGATTACAACCACCAGGATCTGTCCGCGAACATGTGGACGAATTCCGGTGAAATCGCCGGCAATGGCCAGGATGATGATGGCAATGGCTACGTCGATGATTACTACGGTTACGACTTCAGTAGCAATGAAGGCGATCCAATGGACGGTAACGGTCACGGCACACACTGTGGCGGAACCGTTGGTGGCGTCGGCAACAATAATATTGGTGTTGCGGGCGTCAACTGGAGCTGCTCACTTGCGGGAGTCCAGTTCCTTTCCTCTGGTGGTAGTGGTGCAACAGCCGATGCCGTAGCAGCCGTCCAGTACTGCATAGTCATGGGTTTCAAGGTCTCAAACAACTCATGGGGTGGTGGTGGTTATACCCAGTCGCTCTATGACGCCATTGCAAATGCAGGCACTCAGGCGGATCACATCTTCTGTGCTGCAGCAGGAAACAGTGGCAGCAGCGGCGCTTCATATCCAGCGGCTTATGATCTTCCGAACATCATTTCGGTTGCAGCAACCGAGTGCAACGACAACCTTGCAAGCTTCAGCCAGTATCACCCCACGGAGGTTGATCTTGCTGCACCTGGTGTAGAGATTCTCAGCTCGACTCCTGGCAACAATTATTCTTATTACAGCGGTACATCCATGGCGACGCCTCATGTCGCAGGCGCTGTCGGGCTTGTGTACTCGGTTCTCGGCGATGCAACCCCCGCGGAAATCAAGGCACTCATCCTGGACCATGTCCGCCCGGTCTCAGGACTCAATGGTGACTGCCTGACAGGCGGCGTTCTTGATGTTGCAGCTTCAATGGCCAATACCTTCCTTGGTCCCAAGATTGAATTGCTGACAGAAGTTCCTGAATCCCAGGATCCGTATCTCGAGACGACCTACCGAATCAGCGTTGATCCACGTCAGGACACGTTGCTTCTTGGCTCGGTGAAGATGAGCTACCGGATGAGTGAAAGCGACAGCTTCCAGACTGTGGCAATGAGCCAGGACGGCCTGAATGCCTGGAAGGCTAATCTGCCCGGAGCCAATTGTGACGAATCTCCTGAGTTCTACTTCCAGGTAGAGGGTCAGACTTCTGGCCTGACCACCAATCCAAGCGCTGGTTCTTCTGCTCCCTATGGCTTCTTCATCGGGGAGGCAGTCATATCCTTCTCTGACGATTTCAACACCGACAAGGGTTGGACTGTCACAAATGATGCAGCAGATGGGCAATGGGAGCGTGGCAATCCGATCAATTGCGGGCGTGGCGATCCAGGAACAGACTTTGATGGATCCGGACTCTGCTACTTGACTGACAACTCATCAGCAGATGGTTGCAACAGTGACGTAGATGACGGAACAACCATTCTGACATCGCCCACATTTGATGCGAGTGGTTCGGATGACACTCTGGTGTCCTATGCTCGCTGGCACAGCAATGACTATGGTGCTGCCCCTGGAACCGATCCCATGGTGGTCGAGATCTCCAACGATGCAGGATTGACCTGGTCGGATCTTGAAACCGTCGGTCCCACCGGTGAGGGCACCAACGGTGGCTGGGCATACATGACTTTCCGTGTTGCCGATTACATTCAGGGTACCGCTCAAATGCGGCTGCGATTCATCGTTTCTGATGTTGGAGCAGATACCCAGTCCGTCGTGGAATCAGGTGTCGACGGATTCAGTGTTGAATACATTGAATGTGAGCCAGAGACACCCTGCGATGGTGATGTCAATGGTGACAGTACTGTCAACGTCGAGGACATCCTTATCGCGATTGCCCAGTTTGGTGGCACGGGAGAAGGTGATGTGAATGATGACGGCACAGTTAACACTGATGACCTTCTGGTCATTATTGCCAGCTGGGGACCCTGCGGCGGTTGAAGTCGCTATACTCCCTGACCTGATATGACCCCGATTGGCACGGGGCGGAGAAGATCTTCGGATCCCTTCGCCCCGGCCTTTTTTTTGAAGCAGGCTTCTTGCTGCGTTGAGCGATGCTGGTTCAGTCCTCTTGTTCCTTGAGGACTTCACCTGCTGCAATCAGAGCATTGGTTGTCGGAGGAAAGCCTGCATAGGCAACCATCATTCGGATCACCTCAAGGATTTCTTCTTGAGAGGCACCGCAATTCAGTGCTCCACGAACGTGGACCTTGATCTGTCCGGTGGGATACCCCATGCATGACAAGGCTGCCAGTGCAATCAGCTCACGCGTCTTGTCGTCCAGTATGTTGTTGCCGTAGATATCACAGAAACCCCATTCGACATTGATCTTCTCGAATTCCGGGGAAATGTCCCGAAGAGGTTTCAGATATTGATCGGCATGTGGCCCGAAATGCCGCCGCATGTTCTCGAGGCCTTGCTTGTATCGATCAGTACTCATGTAGACGCTCCGATGCTGAGATTTGGTTCCATGCAGCGGTATCAGTTGGCGGGCCAGAAACTCAATAGGCTGAGTGATCCCGTACCAGCCAATACAAAATAGGCGGCAATGCCGGCAATCACGAGGTTCTTCTGCGCGCTTGTCACGTTGCCCACTCGGTTGAGTACCAGGGCATTCTGTAGAACGGCGGCCATCTTCTGATCACTTGGATTTTCAGGAAGTTTGCGAGCGGCTGCTTCGGGGATGCCAGCCAGTTTGTTGTGGACAATGGCTCCACCGATGCAGAAGAAAAAGAGGAAGATCGCTGCTGGTCTGCCATAGATCCCGATGGCAACCATGAGACTACAGATCGCCATGCCGCTGACGGATACAAGGGTGAAGAATCCTTTTCCTCGTGAAAACAGAAGGCCTGTCGTCTGGACGGTTGTCGGCCAATCTCGAAGGAGCCCTGGAAGCGGCCAGAGGAAGATCCATGCGAACATGATTCGAAGGACCAGTGTTCCAACATCATTAAGTGTGGCTAATGTGTTTTCATCCATGAATGGAGTCCCATGTGATTGATATGGTTGACAGGTAAGATACCTCTTGGACTAACTGGGAGTATCGCATGTTCAAGAAGGACTTTGCCGGAATCAATGCAGCGGAACTGGTTGTCCGTTGTCTGGAGGCGGAGGGCGTTTCTCATGTCTTTGGAATTCCAGGGGCCAAGATTGATCCGCTCATGGAGGCACTGGCTGAAGGAACTCCGGAATTCGTTGTCTGTCGTCATGAACAGAATGCTGCATTCATTGCCGGTGGAATCGGCCGACTGACCGGCCGGCCAGGAGTCTGCCTGACCACATCTGGCCCAGGTGTATCAAATCTTGCGACCGGACTGGTTACGGCTACTGCGGAAGGGCATCCGATGGTTGCGCTGTCTGGTTCCGTGGCTTCATCAATGGAGAACCTCGAAACTCATCAGACGTTGGACAACGTGGGTCTGATGCGGCCAGTTACGAAGCATGCGGTCAGTATTCGCTCTGCAGACAGCGTGGCATCCACCATGTCCAATGCATTCCGCGCTACGGTGGCACCCAGGCCAGGCGCCTCGTTTGTCAGCTTGCCATATGACCTCATGTTGCAAGAAGCCAGTGGTACTCCACTGGCATCACAGTCATTGCCGATGTCAGGACCTGCAGACGAAGAAGCAATCCGTGAAGTTGCGGAGAGAATTTCCAAGGCCAAACTGCCGATGCTTCTGCTCGGGCGTGCTGTTTCAAATCCACGTACAACGGAGGCAGTCCGATCTCTCCTTCGAAGGTATCCATTGCCTGTCGTTGGGACCTTTGAAGCTGCAGGTGTGATTGCAAGGGATCTTGTCGGCTGTTTTCTGGGTCGGGTTGGACTCTTTCGTAACCAGACTGGTGACGATCTTCTTGCCAAATCTGATCTCATCATCGTGATTGGCTTTGATGAGATCGAATACGACCCTGAAATCTGGTGTACTGATGCAACAGCTGACATCATTCACATCAACCCATTGCCGGCCCAGATCCGTGAGAGATACCACCCCGAGCTCGAGCTCATCGGAGATATTGGTGCAACGATTGAGCGTCTGACTGAGCAGATTGATTCAAGGCATGCGGTGATGGACGCCCCGATCGTGAGCGAGCTTGTGAAGGGTTATGGCCAATTCATCGATTGTTCCTGCAAGGCATCTGAAGAGGGGCCCATTCATCCACTCCAGTTCATCCACGCGCTTCATCAGATAGTCGATGACAAGACCACGGTCACATGCGATGTGGGCTCGGTCTATATCTGGATGGCTCGATATTTCCTCTCCTATGAGCCCAATCGACTGCTTTTCAGCAATGGCCAGCAGACGCTCGGAGTGGCTCTGCCCTGGGCAATCGCAGCGGCCTTGGTCAGGCCTGGAGAGAAGGTCATCTCGATGTCCGGGGATGGGGGTTTTCTCTTTTCTGCCATGGAACTGGAGACTGCTGTCCGGCTCAAGACTGATTTTGTACACGTGGTCTGGCGAGATGGGACCTATGACATGGTTGGAATACAGCAGCAATTGAAGTATGGCCGTCGATTCGGGGACCAATTCGGCGAGCCAGATATCGTCAAATTTGCCGAGGCATTCGGGGCTTCAGGCATGCGTATCACTCGATCTGGCGATATTGCCTCCGCTTTGCGTGAGGCTCTCGAGACACCAGGCCCGGTTCTCGTTGATATGGTTGTGGATTATTCGCATAACATGGAATTGTGCGAGACTATCCGAGCAGAGCGGCAGCACTAGGCTCATGAATTGGTTCTTGTTGAACTGGAGCAATCCTCGTGGGTGATTCAAATCTGGTCGAGACGATGACAGGACTGGAACCAGGTCAGGTGGCGCTGGTCGCCCATGACCCATGCTGGTCGGAATTGGCTTCGGCTGAATTGGAACGCATCAGGGAGACGTGCCCTGAACGCATCATTGAATGTGCTCATATTGGTTCGACTTCAGTCGAAGGACTGATGGCTCGACCTGTTCTCGACCTTCTGATCGGCGTGCAGGAAATGATGCACTCCGGTGAGACGATCCAGCCTCTGAAGGCCATTGGATATCGCTGCCACGGAGAGCAGGGTGTGCCTGGCAGGCGACTGTTTACGCTTGCTCGTGAAAACCGTTTTCTCGTGCATGTGCATCTTTACAGGGTGGGGTCTCCGCTCTGGGAATCTGCAATTGCCTTCCGTGGCCGACTCTCGGAAGATGCCTCTTTGGCGGAGGCCTACAATCAACTGCGAAGTGGCCTGGTTGAGACCGATCCCGGCGATCTGGAAGCGTATGAACAGGCAAAGCGAACCTTCGAAGCAGAGGCCGTTGGTTCCGACTGATGCATGTTGGCTTGTTTGCCAGACTCAGCATCAGCTCAAGATTGGTAACACGATGTAAGCAGGAGGCTTCGCTCGGCACACGCCCTGTGTAGCAACCGAATTGATGAACATGCGGGCGATTGAGGATCGAGCCTATGGGTTCCTGGCCAGAACGGTGCTTTCTCACCCGTGGCTTGTGATTGCCTGTGGAATGGTCTTGGCAATTGCTGGGTTCATTGTTGGTTCTTTCACGATCTCGCTCAATGCGAATACCGATGATCTGATTGCTCCGGATGTGCCTTACATGCAGGCATATCACCAACTCATCGATGAGTTTGGTGACATGGAACGCATGTGGGTCGTGATCGATATCGAGGAATCAACCGGTGATGCCACGGGATGTGCTGCCTGGGTTCAGGACACGCTTGGATCACAGGAAAATCTCGGCCGGATACATGGTGGGATTTCTCCGCAAGAGCAACTTGCAATGGCATCCCGTTCGATGGTGACGGATGAATTGAAGATAATCGTTTCAGCCTGTTCATTACTGGCGGCTCCGATTCAGGATGGCGACATCCTGTCAATGCTTGCCATTGAGTTATCTTCAGTACTTTCAGTTGCCATGCCGGAACCCAGTGACCTCCGCGAGAGAATGGCATCAGTCCTGACAGTAGTAACCTGGCTGGTCCAGGGTCCGCCTGTGATGACGGTTCAGCCGCTGATATCGGAGAGTGGCAGATTTCTCTTCATCGGGGTCATGCCTCCAAAGGATTATGGAACGCTTGGTGTAATCAACACGCCTCTCAGGGAAGTCCGTGAAATCCTGGAATCAGCCAGGCTCAGATTTCCTGGAGTGGATCTTGGTTTGACAGGAAAGCCTGTGCTGCAAGCAGATGAAATGGCGACATCTGATCGCGACATGTTTCGTGCAGCGCTTCTGGCTGTCGTGCTTGTAGGCCTTGTGATCATGCTTGTTCTTCGAACAGCACGGCGGCCCATGCTTGCCATGGTGGCCTTTGCCTGTGCAGCAGGATGGACCTATGGCGCAGTGGGTCTCATGGTCGGGCAATTGAATCTGTTAAGCATCGTATTCATGCTGGTTCTCATTGGCGTGGGCATGGATTTCGGTGTTCACGTGATCAGTCGATACGCGGAATTTCGGCGTCAGCGTGGACCTGCGGGTTCAATCAGAGGTCTCTATGCCACGGTCATCCGAGGGAATTCAGCAGCTGTCTTGACATCGAGCGCTACTTTTTTCGTTGCCTGGTTCACTGATTTCCAGGGACTCCGAGAACTGGGGGTTATTGCCGGTGTAGGTTTGCTTCTCTGTTTCCTTTCAATGTCAAGCGTGCTTCCGGCACTGCTGTCAGTGACGGATCGGACACCTCGTCCAAGGCTCGAACGCCTGGCTGGAACAGATGTCGATTGGGCTGATCGGCTTTCCCACCGTCCCGTGCTGATCGTCTCCATTGCCTTGTTGGTTTCCGTCGCCCTGATTCCATTATCGCTGGCCATCGGCTTCGAACGGAACTTGCTTGAACTTCAGGCAACCGGCATCGAATCGGCACGATGGGAACGCCGAATCACGGAAGATGCAGATTCTGCCAGCTGGTTTGCGGCAGCAGTCGTAGATACCAGGGAGGATGTCGAATCACTGGAACGACAGGCAGCAAATCGTCCCACGATTGGCCGGATACAGAGTGTCAGTACGTTGTTGGGTCAGATCGATCCTGATCGCCATGTGTTGAGAGCAGACCTTCAATCCTGCGAGGTCATTGAGACCACGGTGGACATGCCGGCAGTGAATGAGAGCTTGGACATGATCCTCTCGTCATTGGATGTTCTGGCTCCCATGGCCGGAGATTCAACAGGAATGATGAAGGCTCTTGCTGCGAGTGTTCGCTCATTGATAAGCAGGGGCGATGGCAGTTCCGAGGTGGTTCTGAACAATGCCAGGGAACTCGACATTTTCCTGAGTTCCATTCGTAAAGGTGATGCGCTTGCATTGCGGGAATCGCTGCCCGGTGAAATGCGTGGTCAGTTGTTGTCAGAGCGTGGTCGGTTTCTTGTAATGCTTCATCCGACAGAAAACATCTGGGATTACGACGCGATGGGGCGATTCGTCAAGGAAGTTCGAGAAATAGCGCCGGATGTCACGGGTGTTCCGATTACACACTATGAGTCGCTGGATGCGATGCGTGATGCATTTATCACAATGATGGTTCTGGCACTTGTCTTGATTGCAGTGATCACGACGCTTACCTTCTGGAACCTGATGGATGTGGTTGTGTGCCTTGTGACCCTTTGCATCGGTTTATGGTGGACGGTCGGGGCGATGGCGTTTCTGGGGGTCTCCTTCAACATGGCCAATTTCTTTGCAGCCCCGATTCTTGTAGGCCTGGGCATCGACGGAAGTATCCACATGGTTCATCGCTGGAAAGAAGGTGGGCCTGACCGACTCAAATTCGGTGGAACACGCCGGGCAGTCGTGCTGACGTCAATGACGACCATGATTGGTTTCGGTTGTCTTGTAATTGCAGAGCACAAGGGGCTTCGAAGTCTGGGCATTGTCATGGCGCTCGGTTCCGCAGCCTGCATGCTTGCTGTCGTGGTGCTTCTGCCATCCTTGTTGGCGTTACGTGAACGGATAAAGTTTCACTAGAACGACAATGGTCACATGACGGAAGCAGGATGCCTGAAAAGCGGCGTTCTTGGACTCGCCCCTCATTCTGAAGGACTGTCTTGAAATGGGCGGCAGCCATTTGTTGGAATGTCGCCTTCAATGCCAGCCTTCAAGTGGACAACAGCATCGGCCAAGATATCGAAGGCTGGATCCTTGAATTCGGAGTCATGGAACCAGGACGTGCCAGATGGTGGAATTCTCGAGAGCGGTTTCCAGGCCGATGGCGGCCTTCTGTCGCCCACGAATGTCCTTGTGAATGGCATTCCTGCTGAGGAATCGCCTTAGAGGAGCAATCCAGACCAGGGCCATACTCAGCAGTGATGGCGGGAGTGCTTGAGCGAGGATACCGGTTGTGCCGATAGCAGCCAGTACCTCGCTCGAACCTCCCGGAGCCTTCAACCATGCAGGCACTTCTCCCACTTGTTGGACGCATCCTCCTCGCCGCCATCTTTCTATGGTCCGCGATCAAGGACATCCGGGGCTTTGAAGCAACAGCCAAAATGATGGGCGAGAAAGGTATTCCGATTCCCAGCATCTTCCTGCTGGGGGCGATCGTGTTCCTGCTCCTGGGCAGCATTGCGATCATCCTTGGAATCAAGGCTCGATGGGGGGCCGTGCTGCTGATCCTGTTCCTCATTCCGACGACCGTGATTTTTCATTCGCCGAATGGTGACGAGGTCCAATTCATCCACTTCATGAAGAACCTCGCCTTGATCGGAGGACTCTGCATGGTGGTTGCCAATGGTGTCGGGCCTGTCAGCTTTGACGGTCCAGCTCCGGCCATGAAGAAATAGAAAAATCGGTTCCCATATACTGAGATCATGAAGAGTCGGTCACGATCGGGTTGTGTTTCACGGAGTCGTCTTAAGCCCACCGTGGTTCTGGTTGCCGTGGCTGCATGCTTGAACGGCTGTCAAAATCACAGTGCCCCCTACAATCCGTGGGAGGCCAATGACCGATTGGCGGAATCGCTCAACATCAAGAGCAGTCAATTGGAATACTGGAAGCCAGGTCATCGCTGAGCATCATGCTGGGTCGTGGGCACTATCTTCTGCGGTGATCCGATCCAGGGCCTTCTGGCCGATGGAGGTGATGATCATGAGTACGATCAGCATCACCACAACGCCACAGATGAGTACCCAGATACCCAGGCCATCTTTCACAAAGGTCTGAATGTCCTTGGCTCCAGTTGATTGAGCGGCGGCAGCAAATACGACTGCTATGGCGGTCCTGGGAAGCATGCCGATTGCCGTTGCCAGGATGCACATGCCCAGTCGTACGCCACAGGCGGCAATGAGCAGATTGGTCAATGCGAAGGGGGAGTTGGGTGGGATTCGAATCAGCGTAATGATGCCGAAGGTACGCAGAGTGCTGCGGCCGATGAGTGCCTTGCGAATCGCATCTGCCTTGCGATGTTTTCTCAGAAGATGTTCGACTCGGCTTCCGGAGATCATGCGGGCCAGACTCCAGCCGATCGCCGCAGCAACCGTGAATCCAACCAGAGCAGCCGGGATCCCGATGGCTGTTCCGAAAACCCATCCGCCAAGGATGGCCTGTGCATATGTTGGCAGCAGGCCAAAGCCTGCCGTTACTGCGAACACGGCCATGTAGATCAGAATGCCGAGGTATCCCTGAGCGGTGAGCCACTCTGAGACGGGGCCCAGTTTTGCCAGGAGGACGAAGCCAAGGATGGCGGGCATGGCTGTCCACGCAATGGCCAGCATGCCTGCAGGCCCCGATGCGCGAAAAGCTTCTGCTGCCTTTGCCAGCGCATTCTTCGAGGATGATCTCATGGGATTCGGTGATGATTCGCCCATCAACGAATCATAGACCAATGCGTGGTCGAGGTCAGTTTCTGCCGGTATAGGGCTTCGACGTCATTCCCTCCGGGCGTCGTGCTTCATAGAGACGGTCCCGTACAGCTTTCAGGTTGAAATCAAATTCAACGATCTCAATGTCGTCATGATGAGCGGCGAGTTGATCGCCAGCCTCCTGGATCAGCACGATGAGCCCGTCCAGTGTTGGATGGAGATTGTCCTGTTGCATGAACTGTGATTTCGAACCACGAGGCCATTGCTGGCGACCAATCTTGAAGACCTGATCTGATCGCATGTCCTTCACCAGTTTGGACATCTCGACAACGATCACATTCGGTCGCTTTGAGGCCCATTCCTGGACCCGAGCGTTCAATGCCTTCAATGTAGCGGGTGACGGAACCTGGCTTGCGGAGAGCATGTAGCCGACGGCATCGGAAACATCCGGGAAGTCGCCGACGACCAACGGGCATGAGAAAGTGTCAAGGTTCTTCAGGCCTTCTTCAAGTAAAGCCAGTCGAGTGGATTTGCCCAGATCGCCCATTGGAATGAGCTCTCCCTTGACATCTCTGTTTCCGTATCCGTACCAGAAGAGATAGTCGAGTGCGAACACCAGTGTTGGCTGTGCTTTCTTGGTTGTCTCGATCTGATATGTGCCAGTTCGAAGGGGTGACATGAAGAACATGCCATTTCCTTCTCCAGTCACCTGGGCATCATCATCAAGGATCACCTCTTCGATGATGTCACTCATCGAGATGGTTTGTGTAGAGAGCATGTTCTTGTCATTCATGTACCGAAGCAGCACTCCCCATCCCGAGGAGGCACTGGCGCCAATGATCGCTACTCGATCCAGGGGATGGTTCGAGTCAGATGGGGTTGTCTGGTCTTCTGGAAAGAAACGATTGGTGGCGGCAACAAGCAGAAAACAGGCCAGAAGGCACAGGGTTGCAGGCCAGGTTGCATGTTCTCTTCTTAACATTCGATTCAAGTATCTACTGCTTCAAGGCGAGCACGCCATGGGTTGGGCAAGGCATCCGCAACGACCAGAATGGCATCCACGACTTCCTGCCGTGGCTGGCTGGAGAGTAGTTCATCGTGATCCACCATGGCTATGGCAATGGCGGTCAGATACCAAAGCAGACCTGCATGCTGCTCGTCTCCATCTTTGGCATCGTGAAAGTGGCGTTTGCCCATGCGATGCAGAAGTCGGAGAGTCTCCAGGTCGACTGGCGGCTTGAGTAATGATTTGTTGTCCAGATCTTCAATAGGCGGCTTGGCAAGTGTCTTGATTGCCCAGGCCTGTCCATCGTCGCCCTGCATGCGAACGGCAAGTGCATCAGCTGGTCGGACTGGAGGGCCAGCGGCCATGCCGAGCAAATGTGAAACTGTTGAATGATCCAGGTTGGAATCAGGATCTGGCTTATAGGAAGTAGTAGGTGCTGGGGTCATCATTGCAGCAAACTCCTCAGGCCGGCAAGTTCATCATCAATCTTGGTTTCATCTGCACCATCCAGTGAAACCTGATCTCGAACAGCTTCCCGGAAACGTGTCGCAGCAGTACGAGCCATGACGGCTGCACGCGCGGCATCCACGCCGTGGTCCTGGCAGCAGACTGCGTAGGGTTGCTGTTGTACGTGGTGTCTCACGAAGATGTCCCAATGGGCTTCAAGGTCTTCTTCCTTGCAGCGAGCAGCCGCTTCTGACATGGCTCGTCTCACGATGGAAGCTGCCCAGGCTTGGTCGAATGCCCGGTACTGGTCTTCCGGATCCTCAAGGTTGGCCTCAGCTTCTTCAGAGAGAGGCGAGCCTCCACGCTTCTGGCGCCGGAATTCTTCTTTGATGTAAAAAATCAGGCCATTGATCAGCCATCGCCGCAGTCTCTTCTCGCTGGCTCTCCAGCCCTCCAGATAGTCCTCACGGGCCAGGCGATTGGCAAAAAAGCCATTGATGAGCTCTTCAGGCTCGCCTGCTGATCTGAAGCTGGAGCCAAGGAGGTAGATTCGGAGTGGTTCGGCGTAGACCTCCATGAGGTGCTGGGCTACATCTCGACGCCCTTTTACGCCTTCATCAAGCCGGGCGTTGATCCAGGTCATCTGGGTTGCTGGAAAAGCCTCTTTGCTTTGTCTCTGCTTGGCCATGGCCTTGCTCCGGATCTCCACGTTAGGCTCTGGGGGCCTGCTCGACAAGCAAACTTGTCCCAGTTGGCCCGTCGGAGCCCATCCATGTCATCACAGGACGATATCCAGGTGACCTCG
Organism: Phycisphaerales bacterium; assembly: GCA_029242715.1. Taxonomy (GTDB): domain Bacteria; phylum Planctomycetota; class Phycisphaerae; order Phycisphaerales; family SM1A02; genus UBA1668. The sequence goes on along the minus strand of JAQWTL010000020.1, from coordinate 388,973 downwards.
TCTCTCAGTATTCCGGGTGATGAGGTTCATCTGGAATTTTCCAGGGCGACTGGTCCCGGTGGTCAGCACGTCAACAAGGTCGAGACCCGAGTGACGCTGTGTTTCAATATTGCTCAATCCAGGGCGTTGACACCTGAGCAGCAGGAGAGGCTTCAGCAAGGCCTTGCTTCTCGCATCAACAAGGAAGGCCTGCTTCGCGTGTCCTGTGAAGAGAGCCGTTCACAGGTGACAAATCGCGAACTTGCAAGAGAGCGATTTCGTGATCTGCTTCGTGCAACTTTGGCAACGAAGAAGAAACGAGTTCCCACCAAGGCTACTCGCGCAAGCAAACGACGTCGGCTGGATGAGAAGCGGCGGCGTGGTGATGTAAAGAAGGGGCGTGGGAGTGACTGGAAGGGAGACTGATCACGCTGTGGATCAGCTGACAAGCTCGTCGTAGCGTTTCATGCATTCCTCGATGATGCGATAGGACTCCATTCGATCAAGCCAGCCATAGGTATCTGCGAACTTGCCTTCCAGATCCTTGTAGATGTGAAAGAAGTAGTCGATTTCCTTCAGGGTGTGCCGCGGCACATCCTGGAGTCCCTGGATCTCTGCCTTGCGTGGATCACTGACGGGAACACCGAGAATCTTGTGGTCAAGGCCCTTTTCATCCCTCATTTCAAGCACGCCTACTGGTCGGACTTCGATGAGCGTTCCCGGGAAGGTGGGTCCATCAAGCAGCACCAGGATGTCAAGAGGGTCATCATCTTCAGCGTGGGTACGAGGGATGAAGCCATAGGCCCCTGGGTAATGGACCGGGCTGAACAGGGTCCTGTCCAGTTTGAAGACGTTCATCTGCTTGTCGTACTCGTACTTGTTCGAACTCCCACTGGGGATCTCGATGATCGCATTGACGATGGTGGGCGGTTCGGGGCCCACGGGAAGCTCGAGGAAATTGAAGGCCATGAGGTCAGATCCTATTCAGCACATCACGCGGTTGATGATGTCAGGGTTGTCAGGCGGGATGTCATCACATCGATTGCGTAGTCAATGTCTGAATCGTCTACGGCAAGACTGACGACAGCACGGATGCGAGATGGGCCGATGGAGAAGACCCGGATTCCATGGGAATCGAACTCTTCCTGCAGTTGGTTTTCATCTTGCCCAGGAACATCAAAGATGATGATGTTGGTCTGAACGGTATTGGTGTCTAGAACAACACCTGGACAGTTTGAAATTGCTTCAGCAAGTCGTTTTGCCCGGTGATGATCTTCTGAGAGTCGTTCACGATGATGATCAAGTGCATGTAATGCAGCAGCAGCCAGTAATCCTGATTGACGCATGGCACCACCCAGCATTTTTCTGATTCGAGCAATATGGTGGATCGTATCTTGATCGCCCACCACGATTGAACCGACAGGTGCACCGAGCCCCTTGGAGAAGCAGGAAGACACCGTATCGAAATGAGCCGCCCAATCTGCAGGCTCAACACCGGTTGCAGCGCAGGCATTCCAGAGCCGTGCGCCATCCAGGTGGCAGCGGAGGCCATGTTCACGGGCGGCGGCGGTCACATCGGCAACTTGATCCAGTGGCCAGACGGCTCCACCGCCTCGGTTCTGTGTGTTCTCTACAACGAGCAATCGTGATCGAGGGAAATGATGATCATGTGGTCGAATGGCCGAATGCACATCATCTGCGGTAAACATGCCATGCTCGCCGTGAAAGAAGGCGAAGGTGCATCCAGAGATCGCGGCCGGTGCGCCGGATTCATACTGGTAGATATGACTGAACTCATGGGCCAGAATCTCGTCGCCTGGGGCGGTATGTGCGCGAATTGCTGCCTGGTTGGCCATTGATCCTGACGGGACGAAGCAGGCTGCTTCCTTGCCGAAGAGGTCGGCGCAGCGTGACTGCAATTCGATCACTGTCGGATCATCTCCCAGGACATCATCGCCCAGGGGGGCGTTCATCATGGCTTCCCGCATTGCTTCCGTTGGCTGTGTCACGGTGTCGCTTCGGAGATCGACTGTTCTATCTGGCATGTGACCATGATAGATGGACTGCAAAAAAAGGCTGACCCCTCGGGAACGTCCCGGGGGGTCAACCTCGCGCAAGGGGGATGAGTCATGTGTGTAGAGAGAGAAGGAGTTTGAAGGCACTTGAAGTGCCCTCACCTGAACTGCGACCACCAGCCACAGATCTCACAGCATCCAGGCAAAAAAGAACAACAAACAGCTCTGATAAGGGCTTCAGGGGGGGCAAAGACTTGTTCAGCCTCCGAAATCAGCGATTTCCTGGTGGGCTTCATCTCTGGCGGCATGAATGCCATCCAGGTAAGCCTGGGCATTTTCCGGTCGGATCGCCAGAGGCAGGGCCAGCAAGTAACACGCCAGGGACCACCCGGCCACCGCAACGATGTCCCAACCAAAGGGAATCAATTCAGCGCCACCATGGCCTCCGAGCCATGCCAGTACGACCAATCCAGCCAGGAAGGGCCAGATCCAGAGTGAGGCCATGAAATCGATGGGCTCTTTTCGCGGGAGCTTCACCAGAACAAACAGCACACCGCAGACCCCGAAGGTGACGCCCAGTTTCCAGACGATTGGCCATCCAGCCCAGTAGATCAGCAGGCCACAGATGATGAAGGCCAACGGGCAGATGACATGAGCAAATGGCAGTCGGAACGGCCGGGCCTGATCAGGCAATTGCCGCCGCAAGGCAAGCAGGGAAATCGGGCCAGCGGCATAGGACACGACAACGACTGATGCCAGGAACGCAACCAGATCCTGCCAGCCTGGGAAGGGAAGAAACAGAAACAGGCCCACTGGGAATGACAGCACCAGGATCAGGCCAGGCGTGTGAAAACGACCAACCTTGCCAAGGCGTCGCGGCAGATAACTGTCGTGGCTCATGCCTTGTGCAATCCGGGCGCTGGAGCCCAGATTGATCAGTCCGGCTCCAAGTGGCGAAGCAATGGCCCCTGCAAAGATCAAGATGAAGAGCCAGGTGACACCCAGTGTCATGGCCAGGCCGGCAAGTGGTCCAACCTGTCCCTTGAAGGATAGTTGGGCCCATCCGTGGGGCATGGCCGACTCACGCATGGCACCGATGAAGGCGATCTGAATCGCGAGATAGAGCACTGTGCAGACGAGTATTGAACCAATGACTGCAATAGGAACGTCACGATGTGGATTGCGAGATTCGCCAGCAGCGACAGCGGCATGTTGAAAACCAGTGAAGGCGTAGATCACGCCACCGTAGGCCAATGCTCGAAAGATCCCATCCCATCCTTCGGGGGCGAAGCCGCCTTCCTTCAGATCATCGAACAGTGTCCACTCGAAGGCCAGGACATAGAGGCTCACTGTTACAACAAGAATCAGTCCGACCTTGATCCAGGTCAGTACGCCATTGACACGAGCAAACAGCCGGACACCGATCCAGGTGATGAAGCTGAAGAGCAACCACAGCACCGCAGCAACCAGGAAGCCCCACTTGGTCAAGGGGTGTGAACCATCGTCAGCCGGCACAGTCAGCCACGTCCAGTGGATCGAGGCGTACTGCATGACCGCCTGAACTTCGGCGGCCACGATGACGGTGAACGTCAGCCATCCAGCCAGCGAGACCAGGAAGCCCGAGGTACGACCATAGGCGACCAGAGTGTGACGAGTAATCCCTCCGTTGAGAGGCAATGAAGCGCTCAACTCGGCAAACGTCAACGCAATGATGAGGATGGCAAAGCCGCCGATCAACCACGCGATCAATGCAGCCGGTCCAGCCAACTGCACGGCGTAGAGGGGTCCAAATAGCCATCCAGAACCAAGAATGCCACCAATAGAGGCAAACAGCATTCCGATCAGCCCGAGGTGGCGATGGTGATGGGCCATAGGCCCGGGAGTGTATCAGCGGACCTCGCGATGATTCGCCTGTTACAGTCACGGCCAGTCGGTTTCAATCAGGAGAGTGATCATGACGACCCTCGATACGCCCGCACCTGCACCCCGAATGGGCTTTGGCCTGGGCAGTCGCCTGTCATTCATGATGTTCCTGCAATTCGCGATCTGGGGAGCGTGGCTTCCTTTCCTCTACGACTTCCTGAAGAACTACCGCAACTTCCAGGAGTTTGAGATCGGCTGGATGTTTACCGCCGGTGGTGTTGGAGCGATCCTGGGCCCCTTCCTGGCGGGGCAGATTGCCGACCGGTGGTTCAACACCGAAAAGTATCTCGGGCTGAGCCACCTTGCTGGGGCCGTGGTTGTCTGGATCATGTCGACAGTGCAGAACACCCCTTCCTCCGTGGAAGGCGAAGTCGGAACTGGATTCTGGTTGTTCCTCTCGCTGTCCATCCTGTACTCGTTGATCTACTCACCGACGATTGCGTTGACCAACTCCCTGGCCTTTCACCACATGCCGGATCGCGATCGCGACTTCGGTCGTGTCCGGCTCTGGGGAACCCTGGGATGGATCGTCGTGGGCATCGGCGTGGGGCAGTTGCTGTACATCTACTTCACACCAGGAGGAGATGCTACGGAGCACGAGAAGAACATGGCCCAGGCCGCGGGCATGGTCAACGCGTTCCGGATCAGTGCCGGTCTGGGCCTTGTGATGGGGCTCTACTGCTTCACGCTTCCCAGGACGCCTCCACAAAGGGGCAAGCAGAAGTTCGCCCTTGCCGAGACGCTCAAGGAAGTGCGATCAGCGCCGCTTGTGACCTTGTTTCTCATTGCGGTTCCGATCAGCATGATCCACCAGTTCTACTTCATCTACACCGGATCTTTCCTCCGGGGGTATCAGAACAGGGATGGTGGCTGGACGGATGCCATCAACAGCGTCTTTGGGGTCGGTGGTGGCGGGCTCATGACCATCGGCCAGGGCATGGAACTTCTCGTCCTGTTCCTGATTCCGTTCATCGCCGCGAAGTGGTCACGCAAGACCCTGCTGGTGATCGGGCTGGCTGCCTATGCAGCAAGGATGTTCCTGTTCGCCCAGGTCGACTGGTTGAGTTCCGCTATTGGAATTCCGGACATGGTGACACTCATCGCGGGTGTCAGTCTGCACGGCCTCTGCTTTGGTTGCTTCATCTTCGTGGCCTTCATGATCGTGGATGAAGAGTGCTCCAGCGACGTGAAGGCGACGGCCCAGAATTTCTTCAACCTGGTCATCGTGGGCATCGGGATTGTCGTCGGCAGCCTGTTCACGACGATCCTGGTCGGCGATTGGGCAACCAGCATGGTTACAGACTCGACTGGTGCCACCGAGGCAGTCACGGACTACACTCGCCTCTTCTCCGTTCCAATGTACATGGCCATCGGGTGCCTTCTGATGATGCTGGCGTTCTATCCGGGCAGGAAAGATGGGCTTGGGCGGAGTTCTTCTGCAACGGTTGGTTGATGATCAGGGCTGAGTTGAAGTTTTTTGTGACTGAATCCAATCGACAATCTGATGGATTGCCATGTCACTAATCGGACCAACACGGTTCTCTCGTTCGGCGCTCAGTTGGTGACCGATGCCTGGAAGCACGCGGACCTCCACCATTGTTAACGAACCATCCTTGGTCAGGTCCTGCAGAATCGGTGCGTGATGTCCCTGGGCATCATCAAGATTTCCATACAGGATCAGTGTGGGAATCGGACGAGCCTTGAGTGTGTCTTCTCCAAAGGGAATGCCATGCTTGTCGGTCCCCTTGCCCGGTTTCATTTCACGGCGAGCTTTTCTTGCGAGCGTGGCTGAAACTTCCCAGGCTTGAAGGGTGCCGTCCTGATCGAAATCCATCGAGGCCGGTATCTCCTCACCAGTTACCGAACCATTGCGATCCGTATCAAGCCCGGCGAGTTTTTCACTGGCCTCGACTCGGTTGAGGTTTCTACCAGGATCATCTGGTCCGGTTCGGCTCATCTGAGCAGGCCCCATCAATACGAGAGCAGTGATGGCGGGATCCTCAGCGGCCTGGGCGCAGGCCCGTTGGGCGCCCATGCTGTGACCCAGCAGCACGATCTGATCATCACACGTCAGGGGATGAGCTTGAATCGCGTCAGTAGCGGCTTTCTGGAGCAGAAGGAGATCAGTTGGCTGGTGTGGTGTGATTTCAAGAGGCCAGAGCTCTCGCTTGGGATCCTCTTTCGCAATTGTGGAGTAATGCATGACTGCGTGCCCTTTGTCCGCCAGGGCCCTCGCAATCAGTGGGGCATCTCGATGCGTTGTTCCATCAAGAGTCAACTCCATCACGGTTTCATTTACCTCGATGGTTCCAGGCACGGTCCAGTCGAGATCGTTGCTGATGCCTCCTCCGATCAGGAGCACCGTCAACCCGCTGCGATCACCGTCTGGTTCGACAAGGCGCGCATCAAATGTCCAGCCCTTGGGGCCGTTGAGAGTGAGATCATGTGCAACATGCTCACCGGTGGCCAGCATGCAGGCCAGTGTTGCCAGAATCAACTTGGGTCTACCGCTCGATAGGCATCGATCAATACGACCTCGCCTTCCTTGCCGCCCTGGCTCTTGCCGTGTTCCATGCCCACGATGCCGTCATAGCCACGTTCGTGCATGTGCTTGAACACGTTGGCGTAATTGATTTCTCCGGTACCCGGTTCGCGCCGGCCTGGGTTGTCGCCTACCTGGAAGTAGGGGATGTATTGCCATGCTGCGTTCATGTGATCAATCAGATTGCCCTCACTTGCCTGCTGGTGATAGAGATCCTGGAGGATCATGCAGGAGGGGCTGTCGACTGCTTTCATGATTTCGATGGATTGCGGGGTGAACTGCAGGAACTGTCCGCGATGATCACGCCAGTTGAGTGGTTCGCAGACCATGACAATGCCGTGCGGCTCCAGCACACCGGAAGCCTGCTTGAGTGCTTCGATGACATGGGCGGTCTGCTGATCCATCGGAATACCTTCGGCGACGTTGCCCGGTACGACGGTCATCCACTTGGCATTCGTCCTTTTCGCCACTTCAACCGAGTCCCGGGCATTCTGCACGAACTTCTCGATTTCTTCAGGCTTACCGGTGGTGATGCTGGGATACCAGGCGCCATCCATGTTCATTACAAACACACCCATGCGCATGTCGTTCTTCTCAAGCGCCTTGGCGATTCGCAGTTGATCTTCGATGGATCGGCCACGCATGCCGTTGTCTTCGAGTGAACGGAAGCCGGCATCCGACATGAATTCGATTTCAGCCATGTGACCATCGCCCGCATGGTTCTTGAACATGCCGAAGTGAGGGGCGTAGTCAAGCGTAAACGTATTGGAAGAGGACGAACTTGCCTTGGGCTTGGCAGGTGCCTTGGCAAGTGCCAATGGCGTGACTGCTGCGATGGCGGCTCCGGCCCCTGTTCCTTTGATGAATTTACGTCGATTCATGCTGTGTCTTTCCTTCCGAATATCAAGTCCAGAGTTCTTCATCATGTGCCGTGCGGCCAGGTCTTGGAATTTGCGGGATATCAATTTCTACAAAGGCGTATTGAGGAGGTGTCATGTCCAACTCCGCATTCAAGGCCTGTTCCCAGGTGATGTCCTTGCCTGAATAGGCGGCCATTCGTCCCATGATCGCGGTGAGTGTGGATTCGGCAATACGGTGCCCTTCGTTGAGTCGGTTCGTTTGTCCGAGGATGCTGGCGTGCAGATCCTTGTGCTCAACCACGTACGGGTTGGGATTGTCACCGCTGAATGTCCATTCCGGACCACCTTCAAATCTTGCCCGGCCGGAACTGGTGACGGCTCGCCCCTTGGTTCCCTGTATGACCTCTTCGACACGGCTTGAACAACCATCACCCTGGCGACACATGCTCATGGCATGCAGTCCGCCCGGGTACTCGTAATCGATGGCGAAATGGTCATAGATATGACCGTAATTCGGATCGATGCGAGCCTGTCGACCACCCATGCCGGTGCACTTGATGGGATGGTTTCCCATCGCCCAGTTGGTGGCATCGAGGTTATGGACATGTTGTTCAACAATGTGATCGCCACTGAGCCATGTGAAGTACAGCCAGTTGCGGAGTTGCCACTCCATGTCCGACCAGTCGTTCTGGGGCTCTCTGTTCCAGAGGCCGCCCATGTTCCAGTAACACCTTGCGGCGACGGGTTCACCGATCTCGCCGTTGCGGATCCGTTCCATCACGTCCAGATAGCACTTCTCATGTCGTCTCTGAGTGCCGGCCACGACGGAGAGGGATTTGCTGTCAGCTTCATCTGCAGCCGACATGACCAGCCGGATGCCGGCAGGATCGACCGCGACGGGTTTTTCCATGAAGACATGTTTGCCTTGACGGATGGCTTCTGCGAAATGCGGCGGACGAAAATGGGGGGGTGTTGCCAGGATCACGACATCAACATCATCCCGGGCCATGAGTTGCTTGTAGGCATCGAAACCAACATAGCAGTCCTCATCAGTGACGAGACACTGGTTGCCTCGCTTGACCAGGTTGTTGCGGGATCCCTTCAATCTGTCAGGGAACACATCAGCCATGGCAACAAGTTGTGCATTGGGAGAAGCGTCCAGGGCATTGAAGGCGGCTCCGGTGCCGCGGCCTCCGCATCCCACCAGGCCAACCTTGATGGTCTCGGTTCCCGCAACATCTGCAGCGCGTCCCAGAGCCGCCGGAATGACGGCAAGTCCGGCAGCGGCAGCAGTCGCCTTGACCATGGTGCGCCGGTCCGTGTGATTCATTTGTTCAGTCATGTCATCTCTTTCCCATGTATCGCCTGGCATTGTCATCCACTTATTGCCTCAGGACTGCACGACACGGTCCATCCGCGTGGAAATCTCCTTGAGCCTGGCGGCATCACCGCCACCAACCTCAGCGCTTGCCCATCCGGTATACCCGACCTCATCCAGTGCCGCCATAGTTTCTTTCCATTGGCAATCACCTTCTCCAATCGGTACAGCAAAGCCAGCCCAGCGACCTTCCTTATCCAGCTTGCTGCGGCTGTATTCCTTGACATCCACCTTGAGGATTCGTGGACCAAGGATGCGAACCCACTGTGGCGGCCATCCATAGGCGACAATATTGCCAACATCGAAATACCAACCGATGTACTTGCTCTGGAACTGGTCGATGTACCGTGCCGCTTCCATCGGGCTCAACAGGAAATTGTTCCAGACATTCTCAATGGCTATGGAGATCCCGAGCTCTTCAGCCAGTGGCAACGCACGCTGAATGGCGGCCGTTGAACGTTCCCAGGCCTCGTCATAGGACACATCAGGTCCGACAACTGCCGGGACAAGCAGGACGGTTGTTCCTCCGACAGCTCTGCAGTCCCGAAGTGCTGTTGCCAATGATTTTTCACCACGGCTGCGTGTTTCTGGATCCGGATGTGCCAATTGGTCATGCCAGTGAAAGCTGCCAACGACGCCAGGCACGACGAGCCCGGTATCCGAGCATGCATCGCGAATATCCTGAACAGGAGGGAGCCCCGGGCTATCGAGTTCGACACCATGGAAACCGGCATCTCTCGCGATTCGGAACTTCTCCAGAAGCGTGTCGCCTTCCTGGATCATTCCGATCTTCAGCGAGTAGCGGATATCGCGGCGAGGTGCCGCCTTGTCAATCTCTTCCTGTGCTGCACCAGCTGTTGCTGCAAGTGAACCTGCTGCTGCAGTTGCAGCAGAACGTCGAATGAAATCCCGTCGTGACGGGGTGCTCACCTAGATGCAACCTGAATATCAGCCCAGCGAGCGGGTGAACCTGGAACCGAGACATCAATCACTGGCACGTCACCCCATTCATAGACAGTAGGGCCGAGCCGATCTTCGCTTGTCAGGGCCTCTTCGTAGGTCACGGGTTGGCCGTTGTATGCGGACATGCGACCCATGATGGACATCAGTGTGCTTCGGGTCATCTCAGGCCCATCATTGATCAGGCCGCCATTCCGAATGGCCTTGAACAACTCATTGTGTTCGACTTGATACATGTTGGGATTGGGGCCTTCGTATTCCCATGGATTTTCACCTGTGATGATCTGAGTTGGCCCCCAGGAATTGACATAGCAATCTCCCTTGGTGCCGAAGATCTTCTCGGTGTTATCACTCCAGCAATTGGGCATCTGGCGGCAATCATGGAAGGACCGTGTGCCGTCCGGGTATTCGTAGACCACGGAGAAGTGGTCATAGATGTTGCCGGATTCAGGCCCGCTTCTCATCTGACGGCCGCCGACAGTGATGCAGCGGTCTGGTTGCATGTTGTCCTTGGCCCAGTTGATCTTGTCGATGGCGTGGCATGCCTGCTCGGCAATGTGATCGCCAGAGAGCCAGTTGAAATGCTGCCAGTTGCGCATCTGCCATTCCATGTCACTCCAGCCTGCCTGACGTGGCTTCTTGCCAAGCGGTCCGGAGAGATAGGTTGAGTGAACACATTTGACATCACCAATGGCGCCATCATGGATTCTGGCATAGCACTCGCGGTTCGGGTGGTTGTATCGCCAGCAGAAACCACCCATCACGTTCGTGCCCTGTTCCTTTGCACGTTGTGCGTCTGCAATAACGGAACGGACACCAGAGCCGTCAACAGCCATGGGCTTTTCCATGAAGACATGTTTCTTCTTGTCAACGGCGTACTTGAAGTGCTCGGGACGGAAGTGTGGGGGTGTTGTCAGGATGACGACGTCCACTCCAGAGTCAATGACCTTCTGGTACGCATCGAATCCGACGAACTGATTTTCGGGATCAACCTGAATCTGGTCACCATGAAGATTCTTGAGATGACCATGGCTGGCGGTGAGGCGGTCATCAAAGGCGTCGCCCATGGCCCAGAGGACGGCCCCCTTGTCCGCTCGCATGGCTTGACCTGCCGCACCGGTTCCACGTCCACCGCATCCAATCAATCCGACCTTGATGGTGTCATCTCCATCGACCCAACCCAAAGCGGGTGAAGCCAGGGCCGCGATACCAACTGTGGCAGAGGAGGCTTTTACGAATCCTCGCCGTGTGACATCGATGCCGTTGGTGTCCTTTGAGTTCTGATCAGTCATGGTGTCTCTCCTCCCGGAAGTGTGTCGCCGGGCTTGCTTGGATTCTGGTTGGTTGGCAGAGGCGATTCGCACACGACGCGGAATCCTGCGAAGGGTGCATCAGCAAGCCACCAGATGCTTTTGGGTATTTGTGGGTCAGTGTCATTCCATTCCGGAACAGGAGTCTTGGCAACACTGCAGTCGAGTGTCTCACCTGCATCCGAGAAACAACAGCCAACAAGAACATGCTTGTTGTCTTCGGTAATGCACCATTCGGCGACATTTCCATGTAGGTCATGCAGTCCAAGCGAATCAGCTTTCTTGGACCGCAGTTTGTGTGCACGCCGCTTGCTGTTGCCAGCATGCCATGCATGTGAATCGGCAGTTTCAGATGTGACCTTGCTCAGGGTGCAAGCGTGCTGCCATTCTGTGACGGTAGGAAGCCGCCATTGCTGGCCCGTGCTTGCTGAGAGCCATTGGCAGAATGCCACGGCTCCATTATGAGAAACGCTCAGAGCAGGGTAGCCGGCATGACCCCATCCGCGATCAGCGGAAATATAGGGTCGTGTTGGACGTGTAACGGCGTCGACGTCTTCATTGACAGGTTGGTCCAGTTCGTAGACGAAGACGTCATAGTGATCCCAACTGATCTCTGCATCTGACATCCAGAAGGCAGTTGTTCCATCGGGTCCGGGAACGGGGACCATCTTCAGGTCCAGGGCGGTGCCTGGGATCTTGCAGGTCACGGCTTCGGACTTGGATGCCGAAACCGTCTCATCCGGCTCCTCGCTGAGGACAGGGGAACTGGCTATCAGGCCAATGAGCATGACCGCATATGCTGTCATGGTGTTAAATCCGGTGAAAGTCCCAAGGAAAGTCATCCCGTTCATGATACTGCTGGTCCTCCCCATGACCGGCCTGTCCTGTACTTCCAGCATTCAAGATCTGCAGAAGTACCGTTTTTCTCGATTGAGAATGGGTACGCGGGCCAATCTGGTCATCCATGCCCACGACCAAGAGGCTGCTGAAGAAGCTGCAGAGGCGGTTTTTGAGCGTGTGGCAGCTATAGAGGATGTCCTCAGTGACTGGCAGCTGGATTCTGAGGTTGTCAGGCTGCGGGCCATGCCTGCTGGCTCCAGCATCGTTATCAGTCACGATCTGGACAAGGCCTTGGCCTCATCCTTTGAGATCTCCCTGGCTAGTGGTGGGGCATTTGATGTGACATGTGGTCGTTTGACGCATCTATGGAGGGGTGCCAAGCAGGCTGGCAGGCTGCCGTCCAGGGATTCCATAGAGGAGGCACGTGCTGGAGGGGGATGGCAACAGCTGGAAAGAATTGCAGGCCAGGATGGTCCAATGCTTCAAAGCCAGTCGGGAAGCCCATGGCTTGATTTTGGCGGCATTGGAAAGGGAATGGCAGCGGATGAGGCCCTGGACATTCTCCAGAACCGAGGCCTGGATCGATCGCTTGTCGATCTTGGGGGGGACATGGCGATCGGCTCACCACCGCCTGGGAAGTCGGGGTGGCGAATCGAAGCCTTGAATCAGGAGAGAACCCTCGTTGTCTCTCAATGTGGAGTCGCCACTTCTGGTTCTACAGAGCAGTTCATGCTGGTCGATGGGCACAGGTTGTCACATCTACTGCATCCCAAGACAGGACAGGCGGTACCCGATCGAGGCTCATTCACCGTTGTGGCTCCAACGGCTACCCAGGCGGATGCCTGGGCATCCGTGGCAGCGGTCGTAGGCGTGGAGGCGGCAAGGGGCATGGTTGATCCGGCCCAGGAGATCCTCTTTATAGAAGAGCGCGAGGACTCGACTGCCAATCCCTGAAAAGGGCTGCCGAGGTGGCATCGTTCAGGGGCACTTCGTGAAATCAGGAACGAAGTGACTCTGCCCTTGGAGATTTGAAGATACGTTTTCATCGCTTCCAAACCCCATTTAAAGGGTTTTCAGGGGCAATTGTGATCTTCTTGCGATCGGATCAGGGTGTTTCGGCACGCTGCTTGTGTCTCCGGTCATCGCCTCCCACCGGCATAGGTCGGAACGGGAAAAGCAAAGGAGATTGAACATGACAACGCTGATGACTTCTCCAAATCTTGACTCTGCTGAGTCCATGACATTCACGGCAGGGCGGAACACCCAGCCAACCACATGCCCATGGTGCAGCGGAATCGGCCAGGTCGATGAAAGCGTCCTGGAACAAGGCCTTGTCGGCCGCATGAGTTGCCCCCGCTGCAAGGGGAACGGACAGATCAAACCCCAGGCGGTTCCTCACACATCCGTCGTCGAGGCAGCTGGCTGGTTGATCATCGATCTTGAATTGCCCGGTGTCGTAGCCCGGGACCTGGATGTGATCGTCGATGGACGAATGGTGACAATCAAGTCACTGCCACGGGTTGATGCTCCTTCTTCACCTGTACAGATTGCACGGGACAGGATGCAACCACCCATGGAACGGATCATTGAATTGCCCCAGCCAATTGATCTTCAGCGAAGTGAGGCCATCAGAGCCAACATGCTGGACGGGGTACTCAGGCTCGTTCTCCCTGTGCAAAGGGAGAAAGCCGTCAAGACAAGTGATGTATTGAAATCATGACAACACTCTCGTGACCCGGGGCTAACGCGTGCGTTACGCGAAAAACACCCCGGAACAGATACGAAAAAGCATCTCTTCATAAGGAGTTTCGAGATGGCTATCAAAGTTCAAGTTAAAGAAACGGGCACAAGCAAAGTTCAACCAAACCTCTTCAACAATGGTGCAACCATGGGAATGAACGCATCCGACTTCGTCGGTGTGCAGCCCACAATCGGTGGCGCATTCGGCGCCTGGAACCTCCCCACATACAACGCATGGAACATGCCAGTCGCAAGCATGAACGCCAACACCCCAGCTAGCTTCTCGACCACGACACTGCCTTACGCCCGGCAGAACGCCTTCTTCGGTCAGCTTCCGGGCATGTGGCAGGGTGAATTCATGAGCCCAGTCGCTGCTTCCTTCCTCGGCTCCACTCCATGGGCCAGCAGCTTCAACGGTCAAATGCCAACAATGGCAGCCATGAATGGCATCAACAGCTCACTGCTCGGCACCTACGCCGGTCAGCAGAACATGAGCCCAGTCGCTGCTTCCTTCCTCGGCTCCACTCCATGGGCCAACAGCTTCAACGGCCAAATGCCAACAATGGCAGCCATGAACGGCATCAACAGCTCACTGCTCGGCACCTACGCCGGTCAGCAGAACATGAGCCCAATGATGATGAACACCCTCGGCGTCAACGGCCTCGGCATCAACACTGTCAATGGCGTCAACGGCACCATCAACAGCCAGACTGCAGTTGCTCATCTGCCAGTCGACGTCCTGGATGACGGCACCCAGTACCTCCTGGTCGCTGACCTCCCCGGCGTGAAGATCGACGATCTCGAGCTCACCGTTGAGAACGGTCTGCTGGCTATCAAGGCAGTGGCTCAGTCCACGACCTTCATCCCCGGCATCGATGTCACAGCTCCCGTCGCAACCATCGCTCGGGAAAAGGCACCGGTCAAGGTTTACCAGCGATCATTCGCCATCGGCCGCGACGTTACCGTCGAGAACATTACAGCAAGCATCACCAACGGCGTTCTGACAATCAGCCTGCCCAAGGTGAACATGGTTACGGGAACTCCTTCCCGCATCCGCAACACGGTGGCTGCCTGTGCGTGAGACTGAATCACCACGATGACACCATCGACATGACTGTTGTTTCGGAATGGGCATCCCCCGGGTCAAGAACTCGGGGGATGCCTTTTGAATGCTGAGCCAGGTATTTGCGGGGCATGCCGCTTCGGCAGCCAGACTGCCTAAGCGGCACAACGCATCCGTTTTAAAAGCATTGCTGCTTGATTTGGTTCTGGCACAGCGCTTGCATGTCTTTATCCGGCTGACATCGAGATGGTCTCGAACGAAGCCGAAACAAAACAACACCGGAAAGCACAATGCATTCCGGACACGCAAACGGAGGTGTGCCATGAACACACGTGCACTCTTCACCCCGGCAACAAATGCCATGACCCTCGTCAGGAACGAGGTTGAGCGTATGTTTGACAACGTCTTTTCCTATGGAAACAGCACGCGTACTTTCCCATCCCTCAACATGATCGAGGGTGAAAACACCATCTACGTCGAGGCAGAGTTGCCAGGCGTCAGCATGAATGATCTGGACGTGACCGTCCAGGACGGAATGCTCACCCTCAGTGGCCGCCGCGATGTGGCAACTCCAGAAGGTGCAAGCACTCTGCGTCGTGAACGCGGTGTTCTTGAATTCGAGCGATCAATCGCATTGCCAACCAACGTAGAAATGGAAGGCACCAATGCAGTGCTTCGGAATGGAATCCTCACCCTGGAGCTTCCCAAGTCAGTGAATGCCAGGGCTCGACAGGTTCCTGTGACAGAAGGCTGATAAGAACCGAACCTTACGAAAGCACTGAAGTAGGAGATTTACCATGAATACCAACATGACGACTTACACAGATTGTTGCGGAGCAGGCCAGGAAGTGGCTTCAATGAATCACGACCATGCCACGAAACGCCCGCAGTACTACAGAGCACCTGTTGACGTCCACGAGAACGATGAACTGTTCACAATCGTTGCGGACATGCCCGGATCAACGGCGGAAGGAATTGAGATCTCCGTCGAAGACAACACCCTTGAGGTGAGGGGCAAGGTGTACAACAGATACCAGGACCTCGGTCGCATTCTCCATCAGGAGTATGGCATTGGCGATTTCCATCGCCGGTTCCGGATCGGCGACGGCATCGATGCCAGTCAGATCACAGCGACCTGCAAGGACGGAATCCTGACCGTTCGACTTCCTAAGACGGAGTCGGTACAGGCCAGGACCATAGAGGTCAGGGCCGAGTGAGTGCGTGACCCTCGGCTCACCGGGGTCGCCGCGGTGGGGCGGCCCCGGCTTTTTTAATCATGAATGCTCTATCGAGCAACAAGGGTGCCCGGCTTCGGCCGGGCACCCTTTGCTGTTGAACTGTTTTCTGACACGTAGAGAGCAAAAAAAAGGAGTGCCGCGTTGCCACACGGAACTCCAGGAGGAGAGAGGAGAGAGTCTTTTAACACGCCTTCCATTTCTGGTGACGTGATGCTTGTGTTCCATGACGGATAATCCCACGGGCATCCTGGCCTTTCGTTGAATCACGAAAAACCCGTTGGCATCTTCCAGCAGCCCCCCGACAGCCTTCTGCGCGGTATAAAAAGCCGCATGAGCCCCCTCTGGGCTGAGTTTCTGAAGGTTGACCCCGTGGGTAGCAGGCAAGCATGAACAGTTCTGAAAAGGACAATCAGCCACAGGCAGACATGGAAGACGCTCATTTGTGGCGGACTACGGTTTTCTCCTGGTCTGCCTGGGGCCGACATGGTCTTGTCATCCTGGCGGCCTGCCTCACCGGTCTCTTTGCCCTCTTCTTCCGTGAGATGGATATCTGGGGGCTGCAGTTCTTCCGAGCGTTGACAGGCGAGAAGGAATGGATGGGATTTGTAGTGGACGGCACACTCGGTGTCGTTCTTGGCATGGTCCTGATCACGGTGTCCATGATTGCCATCATGCGTATTCGCGATGTGTTCTTTCCGGGGACGGAAGGAACGGGCATTCCACAAGCCATCGCGTCACTGCACGTCAAGGATGGCCCAATCAGATCCTTCATGCTTTCTGGGCGGATTCTCATCGGAAAAACCATCCTGCTTTGCCTGGGTCTCTTCTCGGGGATGACCATTGGCCGGGAAGGTCCGTCAGTACATGTAGGCGCATGTTTCATGTACCTGACGACCAAGATTGCTCGGTTCCCGGATCATCTTGTGCAGCGAGGGTTGATTCTGGGTGGCGGTGGTGCGGGTATTGCCGCAGCATTCAACGCGCCTATCGCGGGCATGATCTTTGCGTTTGAGGAGATCGGGCGTTCCTTCGACAAGAACTGTGCAAGTACGGTCGTCCGTGTCGTGTTGCTTGCTTCGGTCGTTGTCGTTGCCATGCTGGGCTGGGATTACCTCTTCTATGGCAGTATCAACCGTCACTTCGGCTTCGAGCCGATGCACTGGCTTGCGGTTCCAGTCATCGGTTGCATTGGAGGTTTCCTTGGCGGCCTCTTCGCCAGATCCGTGGTCTGGGGTACGCCTGTCGTTACGAGGAATGTCAAAAAGCATCCATATCTGACAGCAGGCATTCTGGGACTGTCCCTGGCCGGCCTGGGACTGGCAAGTGGCGGTGCAAGTTATGGCAGCGGATATCCGCAGGCCAAGGCCATCCTCATGTACCGCGGTACGGATTACTACGGTGTACTGGACGTTCCCAAGGACGCCTCTCGCGAGGAAATCTACAAGGCCTATCGAACCAAGCAAGGCAAGTCGCCGCTGATCGCTCAATCGGACATGCTCAACGAAGATCAGTTGGCAATCGAGAACGCGTGGCATGTTCTGGGCGATACCGCTGAGCGGGATTTCTATGACGAGTGGCATCGGCCGGAAGGCTACCCGTGGTGGTATCCATTCATGAAGGCTGGCGGCAGTTATTTCAGTCTTGTCAGCGGGATTCCAGGTGGTCTTTTTGATCCAAGCCTTTCTGTGGGTGCAGGGCTGGGCAACATGACGGCGGACTTCTTCGAGAAGATCTTCGGTGGACTCGACCCCCAGTTCTGCATCATGCTCTTCATGGTGGCGTACTTTGCAGGGGTCGTACAAAGCCCTATTACGGTCTTTGTCATCATGATTGAAATGACAGATGCCAGGTTTGTGACCCTGCCCTTGATGGTTTCAGCGATCCTGGCCTACGAATGCTCCCACCTTGTCTGTCGCAAGGCCATTTACGAGGCCTTGGCGGACATATTCCTTGGCGGAATCGAGAAACGGGCCAAGGACAAGGGGATTGTGGCAGAGCCCGCAACCTAGGGTTCTGGCCATCACTCGTTAATCCGTTGGATACATTCGAACCCGAGATGTCCCCCGGCGTAAGAAGGCTGCGGAGCGACCAATCCGCGACTTCTCAACACGCCTCTAAACACTCGTTCACAAACGAACCACCGCCACCCTGCACGTCACGTGCATGGATACCTGCCATATGGGACATACTCACGTTCGCAGCGATCTTGAACTGTATCTCGATGAGATCAGCCGAATTCCTCTTCTGACTGCCGAGGAAGAAAAGGTGCTTGCCTGGGGGGTGCTCAATGATGAGTGCCACGAGTGCAAACGCAACATGATTCAGGCCAATCTTCGTTTGGTGGTCAGTATTGCCAAGCAGAATCTTCGGACGGGAATGGCCCTTCAGGATCTCATCAATGAAGGCAATATCGGCCTGATCAGGGCGGTAGAACGATTTGACCCAGCACTGGGCAACCGTTTCTCGACCTATGCGACCTGGTGGATCCGCAAGACGATCAAGCAGGCGGTGATTGAATTCGGCCAGCACCTTCATGTCCCCAGTTACATGCGACAACGCATGGCAGCCTGGGATCGGACGGTCCGGGAGCTGGAGATTCAACTGGATCGATCTCCAACAGCAGAGGAACTGGCTGATGCCATGAATGTTCCAAGGAGCAAGCTTCGCATCATCCAGAGAACCATGGCGATGACCAAGTCCATCCCGACAGGATCAGCTTCCGAGGAGGTTGGCAGCGTCCGTGAAATCGATATGCAGGCTGATGATCTCTTCGAGTCGGGTCCAACGATCGCAGAGCGATGTGAAGACATGCAGAAGATGAGGAAACTCATTTCGGCATTCGATCCCATGGCGGCGCGAGTCATCAGGATGCGATTCGGATTGGATGGCCGCACGCCATTAACCCTCAAGGAAGCAGGTCTCGAGGTTGGCCTCACACGAGAACGAGTCCGGCAGATAGAGCAGGCTGCACTCGAAAGACTTCGAGAGGCATTCAGGGACCGTGCGGCGATGCAGGTGGTTAGCCAGTCGCTCAAGGATCAACGGAAGCAGGCCAGCTGATTTCACATCTACCGTGGATATGACCATTTCCTCAGGTGAGGAATCGCAAGCCGACATGCCACCGCCCGTTCACTTGCCTGGACCAGGCAACAACAACAGATGATGAGCGATGCCCCTTGGAGGGTATTCGTGCGAGCACGGTTCCAGTCATTCCGTCTATCAGGGGTACGCTGCTGACGATCAGGCAGCCTCCCAGGCTCTCGTTGACAAGCCCGTAGCGGACGCCCTGGCTCGGATCATGGTGCCAGGTAATCAATAATTCTCGTTCCGTTGCTTGTCGAGTGCATTCACGGCGTTCTTCTACCGGGGCGCTTCTTGGCACCCTGGACATCGATTGGTCATGGATCATGCCGCAACGTCGATTCCAACTGCTGTCGGGTCAAGCGGCCATACGCCCTCAGCCCTCATTCAGAGGTCTTTCAGGAGGGTTCATGCGGTTTGTAAGAGGTGATCAGTTCGAAGCGATGCGGCCGCCCCGTGCATGGGACAAGATGGCTTCCATGGCCGTTGCTGTTTCTCGAGCATCCGGTGAAAGTTGCCTGGCCTGTTCTTCGGCATGGTAGGAACTGCGGACCAACGGCCCGGACTCAACGACCTTGAAGCCCAGGGACAGCCCTTGTTGTCGATAGGCATTGAACTGATCCGGGTGTACCCACCGATCAATCGGGAGGTGGTTGCGAGTCGGTTGGAGGTACTGGCCGATCGTCAGGATGTCGGTTCCAGCAACGGCCCGAATATCAGACAGGATGCCATCCACTTCTTCATCCGTTTCCCCGATCCCGACCATGATGCTTGTCTTGGATACAAGGCCCGAGTCCCTGATCCAACCCAGCACCTGCAGTGAACGATCGTAATCTGCCTGAGGCCTCACGGCGGGGTGCATTCGTCGGACGGTTTCCATGTTGTGGGCAAGGATTTCAGGGCGAGCCTCGATGACAAGCTCCAGGTCCTGCTTGGATCCCTTGAAATCTCCGACAAGGACCTCTACCGACATGTTGGGGCAGGCTTCATGAACCCGGTGGATCGTCTCGGCCCAGATGGCCGCACCTCCATCCGGGAGATCATCACGGTCAACTGATGTGATCACTACATGCTTAAGAGGAATGCGGGAGAGCAACTCGGCTACTCGCCTGGGCTCATCAAGATCAGTTTCTGCAGGCCGCCCCGTCTTGATGTTGCAGAAGCCACAGGATCTGGTGCATGTATCACCCAGAATCATGATTGTGGCCGTTCCGCGGCTCCAGCATTCCCCGATATTGGGGCATGAAGCTTCCTGGCAGACGGTGTGAAGCCCATGGGCCTCGATCAAGGCCTTTGTTTCACGGAAGGCTTCTCCTCCCGGGGCTTTGGCTCGAATCCAGGCTGGTTTTTTGCCAATCGAGAGCTGGTGGGGGGTATCCGGCTCATTATTAAGGACCATTCCACTCAGGCTGACCACCTGGTCTCTCGCATGTTGCCTGGCGGTATCCCCGCCCAGAGGGCGTGGATGACGGGCTTCGGCCGGGTTGGAGGAGGCGGTAGTCATCTGACAGAGTTTATCTGGGTGGGAAGCTGGAGAGAACCCGCCTTTTCTGAATGATTGGCGGGTTTGATTATCAACATCCTTATTAGATCAGGTCGATGATGGAAACCCTTGAACCGGCCTGAATGGGCTGCGTAGAGTACATTTGGCATCCGGGTCCACTCTCCGGCTCTGGAGAAGTGGAAACTGAGTAGGTGTCAATGGGCCAGATAGTTGGCCTAGGAGGAGTTCGCGAGTGCTGCGTCGGAGAGACGGCAGAACAAGTGCCAAGATCATCGCCAGGGGCCTGCCCCTGAGCGCAATTCTTGCGTTTGTCATTCTTTCAACAGGATGCGAGATCAACTCCTGGTTTGACCCATCAAGGACTGGCCGATTCACGACGGCTCCCACCACGATGCCAATCCTGACACGGATTGATGCCATCGAGCCAGGTGGTGATCTTTGGGGACAGACCACTGGTGTGACGCCGGAAGATCTCATGCCTGGCAATCTCTCCTACACGATCGTGCCAGGAGATACGCTTCAGATCGAAATCTACGAGCTCTACCAACGAGGCGCATTCTTCCCGTTCTCAAGGCGAGTG
This sequence comes from Phycisphaerales bacterium, assembly GCA_029242715.1. Classification (GTDB taxonomy): domain Bacteria; phylum Planctomycetota; class Phycisphaerae; order Phycisphaerales; family SM1A02; genus UBA1668. The sequence continues at coordinate 367,960 of JAQWTL010000020.1, read as the reverse complement.
GATCCCTCGGGTGATGTCAGTATTCCTGAGGTAGGCACGCTTCGGGCTGCAGGCATGACCGTGAAGCAGTTCCAAGATAGTCTGCTTGCGGGTCTGGCGAAAAACCACATGCCCAATCCCACTGCCTCGGTCGACATTGTCGAGGCGGGATCATTGACCTACACGATGTATGGGCACATTGGTCAGCCCGGCCGTTTTACATTGCAGGATCCCGGCCTCAGGTTGCTTGATGCTTTGGCCATGGCTGGTGGCCCTCCTTTGAGCACCGACAAGATCTATGTCATCCGACAGGTTCACCTGGCGGATGAATACAAGCCTCATTACGAACGTGAGATGATTGCTGCTCCAGATTCGGGTAGGAGTACCACGCAGTCCACATCCAGCAGTGCTCAGCCTGCAGTTGATATCGAGACCTTGATCAATCAGCTGAACAACAACAGGTCATCAAGCCCAGCGGCATGGATGCCTCAGGATGAGCCGATTGTCGACATTGATGATGTACTTTCGCCTTCGGTGCAGAAGCCCCAGGCCGTTGACGTTGATGACGTCAATGATGAACAGGTGGAGATCCCTGATTCAGATAATGCCTACATCTACATTCCAGAACGCAAGGAATGGGTTCGTGTTCGCAGCACTGCTACCAAGCAAGGCAAGCAGGCAGTTGCCAATGCCGCCAAGCAGCCCCTGGACCTGGTCCTGGAACGCGTGATCGAGATCCCCTACAAGCGTCTGAGCCATGGGGACAACAGCTACAACATCGTGATTCGACCTGGTGACCAGATTTACGTTGATGGTCCACCAGTTGGCATTGTTTACATCGATGGTGAAATTCTCCGGCCGGGTGTCTACAACCTGCCTGCTACAGATGAGTTGACCCTCAGTCGTCTGATTGCAGCAGCCGGTGGTTTGAGTGCCCTGGCTATTCCTGAGCGGGTTGACCTCGTCAGGGAGGTCGGCGAACACCGCGAAGCAACAATTCGACTGAACCTGGCAGCCATCCGGCGTCGTACAGAGCCGGACATCTACCTGAAACCCAATGACCACATCATCATCGGAACCAATTTCCTGGCCTACCCACTGGCCATCCTTCGTAATGGACTGCGTGCCAACTACGGCTTCGCATTCCTGTTGGATCGGAATTTCGGAAACGATGTATTCGGGGCACCACCTTCGAACGTCGGCAACCGGTGATTTCTAGGCTGGAACACATGCGATCGTTCGGCTTACCGACGGAATCTACATGTTCCCGTCGCCACTTGCACATGATAAGCACATGAGTACTTCGACAGCACCAATGCCCGGATCATCCAATACGACCCAGGAACGGCCGGGATTCAATCCGGTTATGGCTGGTGCGTTCCTGGCAGTGTTGGCGATTTTCATCTGGCTCTTCTGGTCTTTTCTGAACAGGCAGTTCAGGTGGGCGCTTCAGGAGCAGGCAGACTGGGGACATACGCTTGTCATCCCGTTTATTGCGGGCTGGTTTGTTTACCTGAATCGTCAGAAGATCTTTGCTGAACCATTCCGAACCGCCTGGACCGGCTTGCTGCTCATCATTGCAGGCATGGGAATCTATAGCATCAGTGGCCTTGGGCCAATGATGCTTCGTCACCACAACATCATGGGATTTGGTGTGGGCGTGACTTTGTTCGGGTTGGTTCTCTTCTTCTGTGGCTGGCGCGCCATGCGATGGCTGTGGTTTCCCACGCTGTATCTCATCGTCTTCGGGCAGACAGTCTCAGATGTTTTTCTGGAAGTCATCACGTATCGCCTGCAGGACATTGCAGCTGTTGGCTCCTACTACGGACTTTCATTGATTGGTTTTGATGTAGAGCGATCGGGGAACACCCTGCAGATCTTCCATCAGGGAGAGATGATCCCCGTGAACATTGCCGAGGCCTGTTCCGGGATGCGAATGCTCGTGGCCTTCCTGGCTCTGGGTGTCGCAATGGCCTATGCCGGCTTCTCCTACCGGACGCAATACCCTTTTCTGACACTGCGAGTCTTCTTCCGTCGCATGTTTGCCAGAGTTGTTGGCAGGCGTCAATCGATCGGCGCCAGTACTAGGCGACGAGCAATGCTTGTGATCTGGGTGATGATCCAGCGGTCATTGCTTGTCTTGTTGGCGATTCCGACAGCGGTCTTCGTCAATATTCTTCGCGTCATGACGCTGGGAGTTCTCTCGACAAGGGATACGGATTTTGCAGCAGGCGATTTCCACACCATGGTCGGTCTGCTTTGGTTGATTCCTGCTTTTTTCGTGTATCTCGGAATCATGTGGGTTCTCAACAGCATCATCACAGATGAGGAAGATGGTGAAGTTGCCGTTGTCGAGGAAAGGTGCGAGATCCGGTTCGGATCCCGTACACGACTGGCATTTGTAGTCTCAGTAATCGTATTGGTTGTGGGAGGAGCCGCTTTTCAGTTGGCTGCCCAGGCTCTGGGCGTCCACCTTGAGAAGGAGCCAGTGGCGCCCAGATATTCACTGGATTCCATTCCTTATACGGTGGGATCCTGGAGTGCATCGCGGTTAAGCGAACAACGAATGGACGAATCAGGTGTTGAGGAACTTGGAACAGAACTCTATCTCACTCGACGTTATGACAATGTCGATGATTCCACGCTTCCTTCATTGCAATTACATATCGCTTATTACACAGGTCACATAGACACCATTCCGCATGTTCCTGACAGATGCCTTGTGGCGGGTGGATTGACTCAAGAACAACCTGAGCCTCTCAACTGTCTGCTGGAAATCAATGAGGAAGAATGGTTCCTGGACGAAGAAAACATGCTTGATGGTGAGCCCTATCGTATGGCGACCGTTAAGAGGCCCCAGGGCAAGGCAGAGCAGGCCAGACTCCCCGTCGGTGATTTCAAGCTTCGAACAACTGAGTTTGGTGATCCAACTAATCCGAACTTGTCCGTATTTGCCGGGTATTTTTTCATTGCCAATGGGCGTGTGACCCCGGACCCCTGGGGGGTCAAATTGCTCGCTTTTAAGCCCGAGGACAAGAAGGCCTATTTCTGTAAGGTGCAGATTCTGGCAGTCACAAATGAACCCCTCTCTCTGGAGGAGTTCATTGAAGTGGCGACATCCTTCCTGGAACCTATGATTCCCGAGATTGCAAGAGTCCTTCCGGACTGGGTCGAAGTGTCGGCCGAGTCTGAGAAAGATTCAGCCTGACGTTTCAAGAGAGAAGAACATGGCATACGGCAAGGCGAAATCGAAAACAAAGGTTAACTTCCGTCTCCTGTCAATCATCGGTCTCCTGGCACTCATTGCCTGCGTGATTGTTGGAGGGCTTCTATTCCTTCGTCTGCGAGGAAGCGTAGAACGCAATCTTCGAACGGCGAACGAGTATTACGCTGCACAGGACTGGAAGAAGGCGGCTGGTTACTACGGTCGAGTATTGACAAAGCAGCCGGGTAACAATGAGGCGATCACCAGGCTTCTTGAAGTCTGGAGCAAGCGAGTTCCGGAAACACCTGAACAGGCTCGCATCATGTACCAGCGACAGTTGGCTTTGATGAAGCAGGCTGCCCTGCATGCGCCTGTTGGCGAGGAGGAGGCTCGGGCAAGTCAGGTTCTCGAGGAGCATTACCTCGCGGCAACTCTGACGAATGAAGTCATGTTCTGGAGATTGCTTGGTGAACTTTCGGACATTCTGATCCAGCAATCAACCGTCGAGAATGAGTTGGTTGCCCGTGCCTATTTCCTGAGAGGTATCAGCACGCTTCGGCTTCAGGACGAGCAATTGACCGACAACATCGACGGACTGGGCAATATCCGGTTCCCTGGCGAGGATGATCTTGAGAAACATGTCGAGCTTGTGCCTGACAGTGATGTCGGGTGGGCCAAACTGGCCTTTGGTCGTATGGCTGTCGCAAGGCGTCTTGGGCTCGAGAGCAGATACGCACAAGAAGAAAAGAATCTCAAGCTTGCCAAGGAAACCTTTGCCAAGGCGATTGAGACCAATCCACAGGGAGTCTGGACGGTTCTTGAGGTGCTTCGGGATACGTATGTCGATCAGCTCTGGCATCTGGGCAAGAACCTCAGGGACCCCGGGGCTGTTTCCAAAGAGGAACTGGATCGTTTGCGTGATGCTGTCATCGAAGCACTTGCGGATGCTGAAACAATCATCAATGAGAATTCTCTAGATGACATTCATGTTGTCATGGATCTGGTTCGGTATCTCAGGCTGGTTGATGCGTTTGAGGGCGACGCCCGTGCGGCGACCTTGCTGGAAGCAGCGCTCGAACGTAATCCTGACAATGACAGGCTTATGTACGGCCTGGCTCGAAGTCGTCACATGGAAGGTGGGTACGAGGAATCTCTTGCTGCAGCAATGGATCTTCTTAACGCGTCTTCCAAGCCAGTTTCGCTGGAGGCACGAACGCAGTGGAGTTACCGGATCCTGGCGGCAAAGCTTGCATTCGACAACCTCTATCAACTTTATAACACGGCTGATTATGAGGATCGCGAAGCAGCCTATGAGAAGATGATTGAAGCCAAGGTGCTGCTTGAAGACATCCTTGCTGATGAAACGCATCCCTTCATCCTTGAGAGCAAAGGAAAAATAGCTGTTGCAGATCGCAGATGGTCTGAAGCAGCGCCGCTATTTGAACGGGTCATGGCTGCAAAGACACCGGATGCGATGATCATTCGTCTAGGTGCTCTTGCGCTTGAAGAAAACGGCCAGCAGGGGCTTGCCGAGGAAAGACTCAAATCGGCCATCGCGGAGTATCCAAACGACCTTCGGAACTACCTCGCGCTTGCCGAGATGTACGGCAGGAATCGTCAGCCCGAAAAGGGTGTTGAATTGTTTGAGCGACTTCCGTCAAAAGTCATTGAACGCAATCCGATCCTGAGTAGTGCATTTCAGTCGCTGAGGGTCCTGGCTGCAGATGGAGGCGAATTGCCGGCGAACGTCAATGACCCGATTCTCATTGCGCTCTCAAAGGCAGATGCGGCCTTGAAGAATGAAGATACTGAGGCCGCGTATGCCGCCTTGCAGAATGTAGAGACAGGCGAGAATGATGTGAGAATCCTTGTCGCGTTAGCCCATGTTTCTTCGCTTGCTGGCGATGAGAAAAAGTCGGTCGAATTGATAGAGCAAGCCATTGATCGGCAGCCGACGAACTCCAGGCTCAAGTTGCTCAGGGTTCGTTATGGCGATCCTATTGAAGGGATCAAGCTTTATTGCGAAGACCGATACGCTGATCCTCTCGAACGCGATGCCATGATCTATGAGAACCTGCGATCGTTGGTTCGTTTGCGCAATAGATTGGTAATAGAAGCCAACGCAGAAGAGGATCTGGAAGCAGCGGAGACGCACTTGGCAGTCATCGAAGCTGCAGAGAAGGTCATGGTGGACTACCGGACATCTGCTGATGAGGCAGTTGATACCGTAGCGGGGGCCTATATCGGCCGCTTTGAGGAACTGCTTATTGCGGGCAAATACGACGAAGCCCGGGCAATGCTTCCCATGGCCAGAGAGAATAATTTTGACGGTGCTGAAGGCAACCTTGCCGAGGCGCGGTTGGAAATGTCCATTGCAAAATTACTTGCCGACGAGGGCAAGGACAACATGGAGCAGGTCAATCGGGGCATCGCGGCATCGCAACGCGCAGCCGAGTTGGCGCCTTGGTCCGATCTTGCTTGGCGTACGCTTGGATGGGGTAATGAGTTAAAGGGCAACATGGCCGAGTCGGAACGCGCCTATGGCGAATCCTTCAGACGCAATCCCAAGAATGCAGCGACCTTCCAAAAATATGTCATGCTCATGCTTCGGCCTGAGGGTGATTCAGGAAGAGCGTTGGGTGCTCTGCGTGAACATGCACCGAGTTTCGAGGATGACAATCTGATACAGGATCTTTGGCTTGAGGTTGAGGCCCGCTACGGCGAACCTGCTATTGCCTACGTTAAGCGGAAGCAGATCTGGGACGAAAATCCCGAGGATCGAAACAATGCTCTGCGCCTTGCGGCGTTTCTTGCAACGGTGGAACCATCTGTTGATTTGATCCTCACAGATGACGGGCGTCGCACAATCAATTCACGACAGTGGCTTGGTTTGACGGCATCAGGTCAGTCAGAACTGCTTGGAAAGCTTCAGGCCAGGTGGGACAAAATCATGGATCAGATTTTGGTCCAGATTGAGAATCAGGAGGACGCAGATTTCTCACAGGCAGTTCTCCATGCCCGTGTCTATGTTGATCGTCAACAAGTTGACAAGGCTGTTGCCACTCTCAGACGTTTCTTGCGGACTCAATCAGACCAGGACAATCAGGCCTATCAGGCGATCGCAGCAGCTCAGTTCTTGATCGATTCGGAACGTCACATCGAGGCCGCCCAGTTGCTGAGTGAAGCAATCGATACGCAGTCGAAATCAAAGGAGATCGATGAAGCGTTGGGTTCAATGTACTACGCACGCGGGCTCTATATCGAGGCCATCAAACATCTGACCCAGGCACTGGACTCACCTGAGCCACGACTGTCCACACGTTACCGACTGATTGAATCCTATCTGCGTACACAGCAATTCGAAGAAGGCCGGCGTCAACTCCAATTGCTGAGAGAAATGGGAGGGTCGCCATACGAAGTGGCCATGCTTGATGCATTTCTATCGAATCGAGAATCCATACTGGCAGGAGCAGAGGGCGACGCCTCTATGGAGCAGGCGGCGACACAGCAGTACCGTGATCATCTCAAGGCAGCGATAGGAATCAATCCGGATATCGCCCGGCCTTACGAACTACTGGTAAACAGTCTGTTGTCCGAGTACCTCAAGTCCGGACAGGCGGCTCTTCTGGAGGAGGCTAATCGTGTCATCGACACGGCAAGTCCAATCGTCAAGAAGAGCGAGCTGCTCATGCTTGCCCAGGTGGAGTTGAATCAGGCGGAGAACAAGTCTCGCCAAGCCGTGCTGGCCATGGAAGAATTTCTTCGCGCCAATCCCGCAGCAAGATCCATTCGTGAACGATTAATCGTCGTGCATAATGACATGGGGAACTCGGACAAGGCGATGGATACGATCAAGACGGCCATCGTCCTGTATCCGGAGGATTCCCAATGGCACACTCTGCTGGGCGAGTTTCTTGAAAATGAAGGCGATGTCGATGGTGCAACGAGTGCCTATATCGCGGCCTTCAATCTTGAACCAACCAGGCGACTTCTTGGTCGGCTCAATGACGTGACACGCTCAGCTGAGAAATGGGATCACGAGGCAGTTCTTGCCATGATTCAGAAGCACCAGCGCATGCTGGAGGTAAGTCCACTGCTTCAGACGATTCATGCCAAGGCGCTGGCGAGAATTCGTGCAAACTCCCAGGCACGCAACAGGATCAGAGAGTCACGCCAGAACTACCTCATTGCAGTCAGGCAGGAGTCGCTGCCTCCTGCTGTTTTGCCGGTCTGGTACGAAGATCTTCAAGTTGTCTTCGCCGAGGAAGATCCAATGGCCGGCGAGGCCTTTGCGCTCGACCTCATCGAAGGTGAACCTACGCTTGATGATTATTCAGGAATGGCGATGTATTGGGCACGTTGGAATTCACCCGAAACATGGGAAAAGTCCATTGCTCGTCAGAAGGAAGGGGTGAAACTGGCGGAGATGACAAACTCTGATCGATTGGTCGAGATGTTGTCTCGACTGGGATCAATCGAGTTGTCTGCCGGCAGAGATGACGAAGCGGAAAAAACATTCGGGCGTATTGTGGAATTGAGGCCGGATGACACCATGGCCTTGAACAACTACGCATACCTCTTGTCCACTTTGAGAGGCCAGCCTGCAGAGGCACTGCCCTATGCCAAGAAGGCCATTCGGCTGTCACCAGAAAATCCTGCCATCATCGATACGATGGCAACAATCCAGTCCATGCTTGGCAACTATGACGCTGCCTTGACGGGGCGCTTGAAGCAGTTGGAGTACCAGCCCAAGAATCCTGAACTCATGGGCCAGATTGCCATGCTTTACCTGGATCATTCCCCAACCCCTGAAAAAGCGCTTGGATTTGCGGAGCAGGCGTCTAAATTGAGGCCACGTGACCCCATCCTCCTGGATGTCGAGGGTTGGGCTGCCTTCAAGAGCGGCCGGGTTGCCAAGGGTGAGGATCTGGTTCTCCAGTCAATACGCCGTCAGCCCACCGCAATAGCCCATTTGCACCTTGCAGAGATCTATTTGACTCAGAACCGCGTAGAAAAGGCAAGGGAGCAACTGCGTCTGGCGCTCGATATTGCCGATGATGATGCCATCAAGACCCAGGTAGAACAGATACAGGACCGAATTTCTGCCAGTAAATGAATGGAATGAAAGGGTTTAGGCCCCATTCCGAGGACTCAGGAGGCTACGAATAGACAATGTCCAGGCCTGCGACCAATACCGGCGGAAAGCCCCCTCAGTCAGCCACACGTCCGCGGACGTCTCCTTCTCAGGCTGCGAAAGTGACGATTGACCCAATTCGGGTCCTTCGTCAGCACGTCTTGGGCATTCTGGTTTCGTTTGTTCTTGGCGGAGTGGTTGGGGTCGGGGCCTACTTTGGCCTGCTGTTCTATTACCCGCTCTATTCATCAGAAATCCTCTTTGAAGTTCGGCCTGGTCTGGATGATGCGACTCAGATTGGTACCCGTGAACAAATGGGTGGCGATGATGTTGAACGGCAGGTCAAGACTCAGACCAAGTTCATCATTGAGCGTGATGTTCTTGAATCAGCAATGCTGGATCCGGCTGTTCGAACAACTGTTTGGATGCAGTCCAATTTCATCGATCCGGAATCAGGCCAGCCAATGGTCCAGTTGGCGGCAGACAAGCTTCTCGAGACCTTGAAAACCCCGATCTATGGTGACACGAATCTGTTCAGCCTGAACTGGGCTGCGCATGTTCCATCGGATGTACCCAAGGTTCTGGATGCAATTGCACGAGCATACAACTCGAAACTGAAGCGATTGGATGATCGTCAGTTCACGGATAATGAATCTCTCTTCGAAGACCAGTTGCGTCGCACTAGGCATGCACTTCAGGATCTTAGAGATGAAATCCAGGGCTTCATTGTTCAGAAGGGTATTACGACACTTGACGATCCCCGTTTCTCCCAGACGGCCAGCGAAGTTGACAACCTGACCAATTCCCTGACCACCGGGCTCAATGATCTGACAAGTGCGGAATCTCAGTACATGCAGACGGCTGCAAAGCTTGAAGGAACCATTGAGCCGACTTCCGAAGACATCGTGGAAGCTGAGAATGATTCATCGATTCAGGCTCAGATCTCAATACTGGAATCATTGCGTGCTGAAGAGCGTGCTCTGCGTGAACGTTTTCATGCCACTGCAAATCCAATACGCCAGATTGAGGCGAGCATCAGCGGTACGGAACAGCAGATCGAGGCCAAGACAAAGGAACTGCTCAAGCGGAACCTGAACGCAAGACTTCGCCAGTGGTCTTCAGAGGTCACTCGGCTCAAGAGCCTGATCGACCGTATTGAAAGCGATCTGGTGGAGAAGGACGAACGAATGCGAGCCCTCGCATCGGACGCCTCACTGTTCTCTTCCTATGTTTCGCAGAGAGAACTTCTCGAACGTCAGCGTGATGAGAACCTCCAGTTGATGAACAGCGTCAGCTTGATGAAGCTGCGTGCAGACGCCTCACGCGTCCGTCAGGTCAGTGTTTCGGAACTGCCTCGCGCCGTTTCATTCCCTAAGCCTGAAATTGTTGTCCCCTTGTGCGTGGTCTTGTTCACGGGCTTGTACCTCATGTACATCTTCCTCAGGGCCTTTACGGATCAGAGAATCCATACGCCAAGCGATCTTCTCGTCGTTCCTGGTACGAGGCTGCTGGGAGTCATTCCGGATACAGATGAAGATCCGACGACTCCCGAGTCAGCAGAACTCATTCAGAAACAACACCCGGACAGCGTTCTTGCCGAGACGTATCGCCAGACATGGAATGCGATTTGGCGCAACATGTCACGCCAGGGGCATACCAGCCTGATGCTTGCCAGTGGCATGCCTGGATCGGGAACCTCAACGATCCTCTCCAATCTTGCGCTTTCTGCTTCGGCCAGTGGGCTGCGAGTGCTTCTAGTGGATGCCAACTTCCGGCGTCCGAGGCTCGGATCGATCTTTGATATTGATGAGGACACGTCTGCGGGTCTTGGAGACATCCTTGGTGGATCCACAACTCCAGAAGCGGTGGCCCAGTCAATTGACGGCATCGACATCATCCCAGCGGGTGTTCCAGCCAGCAGGATCTATGAGAGATTCAATGATCCATCTCTCTATTCATTGATGGCGGATCTCCGTAACAGGTATGACTGTGTCATGGTTGATACGGCGCCTGTAGTAGCTGCCGGTGACGCGATGATTCTGTCCAACCGAGTGGATGCAGTCGCTCTTGTCGTGCGTGCTGGCCAGGAACAGCGAGGTCTTATCGCTCGATTGGTCGGCCAACTTGGTGACACGAGTGCCGATATGCTTGGTGTCATACTCAACCGTCCACGACAGACTGCTGGTGGTTATTTCAAGAAGAATTACCGCCTGATGGCGAAGTACACCGAAATCAGGGACTGAGGGTAAGCAGACCCGGAACAGGACCCCATGGCCAGATCGGACCACTCTCGCCATATTCTTGTGACTGGTGGAGCGGGGTTCATCGGTTCGCACCTGGTGGAACAATTTGTTTCAGCGGGTTCACATGTCACCGTTGTGGATGATTTATCTACGGGGCGAATGTGCAACCTCGACGCAGTAGAGCCTGCGAATCTCAGTTTCATCGAAGGTGAACTTTCTGCGGTGCTGCCGGATCTTGATGCCGAACAGTTCAATGAAATCTATCACCTTGCTGCCGCAGTCGGGGTAAGGCTGGTGGTCGATCAGCCCGTTCGAGTGATTGAAACCAACGTACTGGAAACGCTGGCCCTTCTCCGATTCGCTTCGGCGGCAAATGTCCCTACATTGCTCGCATCGACATCCGAGGTATACGGCAAATCGGATCGTGTTCCCTTTGGCGAAAATGACGACCTTGTTCTTGGCCCGACAACCGAGCCGCGATGGGCCTATGCATGTTCAAAGGCAATCGATGAATTTCTGGGTCTCGCCTGGCACCGTGATACAGATCTACCCGTTGTGATTGCGAGATTCTTCAACACGGTAGGGCCGCGGCAGGTGGGTATCTGGGGCATGGTTCTTCCACGGTTTGTCGAAGCTGCTCTGGCTGGTGAGCCGTTGAAGGTGTACGGCACCGGTGAGCAGACTCGCTGCTTCTGTGATGTAAGAGATGTTGTCGGACTTCTTCCGCGGCTACTTCAGGAACCCGTTGCGATCGGAAGCGTTCTGAACATCGGTCGGGATGTGTCCATTTCAATTGGAGAATTGGCCCAGTTGGTTGTGGATGTTCTTGGCAGCAAGTCGTCAATAGAACAGATTTCCTACGAGAAGGCCTACGGTCGGCCAATCGAGGACATGGTTCATCGGCGTCCGGATGTGTCACGGATCCAGTCGCTCTTCGACTTCAATCCCGCCATTTCACTTGAGCAGACCATTGCGGATCTTGCCTCTGAACGACAGTCAGGATCATCAACTCAAGGCGGGGAGGGCGCGGCGTGACTCCCGGCATTTCTGGAGAGGCAGTGGAAGCCATCGTTGGCGATGTCACGCCATGGGTTCTTGTTGTTGATTATCTTCCAGTATTCGTGTTCTCCTTTTTGGCCGTCCTGTTCGTAACGCCGTTGTTTCGATATCTGGCGATTACTGCGGATGTTGTCGACAAGCCTGATTCAGATCGCAAGGTGCATAAGAAAGCGACGCCTTATCTCGGAGGCCTCGCTGTCTTTACTGGAATCCTGATTGGTATTGCCGTGAGTTATGTCCTGGTGGCAGGGGAGCCTTCGGAATATCGTCCACTTCCACTGTCCATCGTGGGTGGGATGATTGCAATCGTCTTCACGGGACTGGCCGATGACGTCTGGGGCTGGGATCCGCGGCTGAAGGTCGCGGGGCAACTGGTTGCAGCAGCTCTTCTGGCATTGAATGACATTGGTACCCAGGTGGCAGGTGGTTTTCTGGGTTACTTCTTCGGGACATCAATGATCGAGTTCAGTGTCCCATTGCCTTTCGGCGTCATTCCAGTCAACGTCACGGAGTGGGTTGGAACAGCCATCATTGCGATTTTCGTACTGGGTGGCTGCAATGCATCCAACTTGATTGATGGCCTGGATGGTTTGCTCAGCGGGACGATGGCCATCATTGCGATGGGCCTTCTTGCCCTTTCGTTGATCATGGCTGCTTCCCTGACGTCCACAGACGTCGAGATCATAGCCAAGGGCATTCCCGAGAGCATCGCGACAGCTGAAGGCGTGACATTGTCAGGTGCCAGGATCATCCTGTGCATGGCCCTGCTGGGTTCGGTTCTGGGCTTCCTGCCGCACAACTTCAATCCTGCGACCATTTTCCTTGGGGACTGTGGTTCATTGTTGTTGGGTTATTGCTGTGTCGTCATCATCCTGATGCTTGGAGAACAAGGACAGACGCATCTGGTTCTTGCCGGGTTATTGATTTTCGGCATTCCCATCGTGGACACCATCCTGGCCATATGCAGGAGGAAGGTGCAGGGCCTTCAGATGTCCGCTCCAGATGCAAGCCATCTGCACCATGTCTTGAAAAACAAGCTGGGTGGAGTCAAGCAAGCTGTGCTTGCCATCTATGGACTTGAATTCTGCATTGCGACCATTGGCGTTGTTCTTGGTTCATTGGTTCTGCGTGGGGATCTCAGAGTCCTGTGGGCATATGTGGTATTCATCGTGGTGTATGGGGCGGTGTGCCTGATTGGCATTCGTATGGGTTTGATACAGAAACGGGCCAGGGCAATCTCAGGGAAGATTTCCTGATGCCACCAATTCAACGTGTTCTGTTCGTGTGCATGGGCAATATCTGCAGAAGCCCCATGGGCGAAGCTTTGTTCCGGCACCATTCAATTCTGCAAGGCCTTGATGATGTGGATGTTGATTCTGCAGGAGTTGGGGCCTGGCATGCGGGGGAATCGCCAGATCACCGCATGCGACAAACGGCACAGCAGTTTGGTGTCGTGGTCGAAGGTGAGGCCAGAAAGATACGAAAGAAAGATCTGCTCCACTTTGATCTGATTCTCTGCTCGGATGTCGACATCCTGGAGCAGGTTCTTGCCTTGGGAGGGGATGAGGATCGTACGAAGCTCATGCTTGACTACCACCCGGAACTGGAAGGACAGGATGTTCCAGATCCTTATTACGGTGGAGCGGATGGATTCAAGGACGTGTTCCACATGCTCGATGAGGCATGTCGTTCGCTCGTCGAGAGTATTGCCTCCGGCCGTCAATCGTGACAGTTCCAGCTCAGATACAAGATGCCCTGTCCGCCATGGGCATGACGGATGCCGCCAAGACGTGCCGGGCTCTTGCAGGTGGATGCATTCATGATGTGCAACGTATTGAATTCGAGAACCACAAACCGCTGGTTGCAAAATCGTCCGCTGGGCAAGTGGGTCTGGTTCAGCTTCGAACCGAGGCGGTTGGGCTGAACGCGCTGTCAGCGAAGGCAGGTGATGACCTGCAGATACCTGAAGTGATCGGCTTGTATGAGTCTGATCATGGGAATGTTCTCCTGATGGAATGGCTGGCTCCGGGCGCGGCATCCCATGAGGGCTGGAAGACTCTTGGTCGAGCTCTTGCTCAAATGCATGAAAGCAACATCGGCGCTCAATATGGGTTCGAGCACGACAACTTCATCGGTGGAACTCCACAGATCAATACATGGCAGGATGACTGGGTTGAATTCAACCGGTCATGCCGATTCGGACCACAGATTCGCATGGCCCGTGATGCGGGGCATCTGTCCGGCGACCAGACGTCCTCCCTCGATGGCTTGCTTGACCGACTTGGGGAGTACCTTCCTGTTCGCCCCGAGCCTGCTCTGCTTCACGGCGATCTGTGGTCAGGAAACATCATGTCTTTGGAAGATGGGGGAATGGCGATCATTGATCCTGCGTGTTCCATCGGGGATGGCTGGGCTGACATTGCAATGATGCAGTTGTTTGGCGGAGTGCCGGACACGTGCATCAAGGCTTATGCCGATGCCAGGACAGGTGATTCAGCTATTCCGCCAGAGAGGTTGGCGGTCTACCAGCTGTACCACGTCCTCAATCACCTGAACCTGTTTGGTCAGTCGTATCTTGCTCAGGTCATGCGACTGTTCGAAGCCGTGACGAAGCCATGAGCATCATCCATGAGTTCTTGCAAACTCTGACATGAACTCGGCGAACTGCCGGCAACCTGCCTCCGGGAAGGCGTTGTAGATCGAAGCTCGCAAGCCACCGACACTGCGATGACCTTTCAGATTCGCCATGTCATGATTCGAGGCTTCTTCGATGAAGGCGCTTTCGAGCTCTTCGCTGGGACAACGGAAGGTGATGTTCATTCGGGAACGGTCACGGGGAGCAGCATGGCCGGTATAGAATCCGCCGGATCCATCGATGACGTCATAGATGTAGGCCGCTTTCCGCTCATTGAGTTCTTCAATGCCTTTGAGGCCACCGTTGGACTGGATCCACTCGAAGACCTGGGCAAGGAAGTACACCGCGAAAACAGGCGGGGTGTTGTAACGGGATCCCTTTGATGCATGTATGTCGTAGCGAAGCATCGCAGGCAGATCCTTTGAGGCTTGCTCCAGCAGACCGCGGCGAATCGCCACCAGGGTCACGCCTGCTGGTCCAAGATTCTTCTGGGCGCCCGCATAGATCATGTCATGGGCATCCCAGTCAATTGGACGTGAGTACATCTCACTGCTCATGTCGGAGATCAGTGGTGTCGGGGCCTTCGGAGTCTGGGCCCAGCGTGTGCCGTAGATCGTGTTGTTTGAACAGTAGTACCCATAAGTGGCATCACTATTCCATTTGAGTTCGTTGATATCAGGAAGGTCTCGATAGCTGCCTTCCTTTCCATCCCAGATCACATTGATCTGGCCGAATCGCTGGGCTTCTTCAATGGCCTTCTTGGTCCATGATCCGGTATTGATGTAATCCGCCTGGCGATCTTTGGTGAGCAATGCCATTGGGATCATTGAGAACTGCAGAGAGGCGCCCCCCTGGAGGTAGAGAATCTCGAAGTCCTCTGGAATGTTGCCGACCTTGCGACAAAGTGCATCAGCCTTGTCAAAGACGTCGCTGATGGCTTTGCCTCGGTGGCTGTGTTCAAGCAGGCCAATCCCGGTCCCATCAAGATCCCAGAGATCTTCCTGGGCCTGTCGGACCACGGACTCTGGAAGGACTGCAGGCCCGGCAGAGAAATTCAGTTTTCGTGTGGTTGTCGTTGAATTCATTGGGCTTCTCCGCTCGAGGTGGAGTCCTGTATTGATGTTCGGGTCACACTGATCACGTGTTCATGATCTCGAATAGATGCCAGAGAGGCGTCGTCAACAGACCGATCAACCTGAATCCTTGCACATGCAGCAACGGCTTCAGCGTAGATCACGTTTTCCATTTCCTCGACATTGGTGCCGCCTCGGCCAAGAACTTCGAAGACGTGAGCGAGCACGCCTGGCTTGTTGAGATGCCGCACAGCCAGCAGTTCAGAGGCAGAGGTTCTGGTCGCCAGGTTCACGCAGTTGGTGACCTCTCCGCTTTCCTGCCACGTTCGGATGATCCGAACGACTTCAGAGGCGATTGCTTCCTGAGCTTGAGATGTGCTGGCTCCAATATGGTGTGTGCCATACACGCCTGGTGCCTGGACAATATCGTCGGTGAATGTTGGATCCCCGGATCCTGGTTCGGTGGCAAACACATCAAGTCCTGCTCTGACATGTTTCTTCTTGATCGCGGCCGCCAAGGCTTCCTGATCGATGACACTGCCTCTGCTGGTATTGACAACGATGGCGCCCGGACGAAGGGCTTCGCAGAAGGATGAATCTATGAGTTTCTGGGTGTGAGCGTTGGCTGCGATGTTGACCGAAATCACGTCGGACATGCGAGCCAGATTGACCAGTTCCTTGCAGCATCCAATGCCAAGTTGATCAGCGGTTTCCTCTGTGAGGCTTCTTGACCAGGCAACAACCTTCATGCCGAATGCCTGCCCTCGTTTGGCAACGGCCAGGCCAATTCGCCCCAGTCCGACGATTCCGAGTGTTCTTCCATACAGTCCTGCTGCCTTCGCATATTCCTTCTTGTTCCAGGTGCCGTCTCGCAGATCACGAGTTTGATCAGGGATGCGTCGATCGCAGGAAAGAATCAGGCCCCAGACCAGTTCGGCCACGGCCAGAGCATTCATTCCAGGGCAGTTGGCTACGGAGATGCCCTGTGACGAGGCCGTCTTGATATCGATGTTGTCATAGCCTGCGCCTGCTCTGACGATGAGGCTCAATCGCTGGCCTGCTGCAATAGCGGCTTCCTGGACCTTGGTTGATCGCACGACCAGAACTTGAGGGTCTTGATCGCGAATTGCCGTCACAAGTGCATCGCCCTGCAGAGTCGGATCCACTTGAACATGGCAGCCAAGCTGCTCAAGGGCGGCAATGCCTGAGGGTTCAAAGGCATCTGCAATCAGTAATGATGGGCCACTGGAAGCATTGCTTGCATTGGGCTCGGAATCAATTCTGGTAGTCATGGAGGGTGAACTCATTGTGTTTTCTTCCCTTGTCTCATGTTCACTGGGACAGGACTTTTCCGATTGTCTTGGTGGAATCCAGTGCGTGAACAAACAGTCCACTTCTCAGTTTGGGTTCGAACCAGGTTGATTTTGGAGGCATGCAAAGGCCCGCATCGGCGACATCCAGCAATTGCTCAATGGTAGTTGCTTTCAAGGAGAAGGCGATGGCATTGCCATGAGTATCCGCCCGTTGCGCCAGTTCGTCGGTGCCGCGGATGCCGCCGACAAACTCGATGTTCGGATCAGTTCGTTCATCCTCGATCCCAAGAAGTGGTTCCAGGATTCGGTCATGCAGCAGTGAGACATCCAGAGAAGTGATTGGATCGGACCAATCGATGGAATCGTGATCAAGATCAAGCCTCATCCATCTTCCATCAAGATAGATGCCAAAGCTGCCTGGTCGATCCATCTCCGGATCAGCGTCCATATGGAGCGTTCCAAGGGCCCGAAGCTTGTCGATCGCATCATCGCCTGTCAGCGATCCACGGGTTTTCACAACCCGGTTGTATGGCAGGATGGTGAGTTGGCTGGCCGGAAACAACACACTGAGAAACCAGTCAGATTCCGCTTCGCCATCAATGGAATCCCGTGCTTGTTCGTTGGCAATATCCCTGGCAGCCCGTGATGCTGAGGCGCTGCGGTGATGTCCGTCCGCTACGTATACATGGGGAACTTCTTCAAAGGCCTTGATATAGGGAGCGGGGTCCGTAATGCCCCAGCCGGTGTGGGTGACTCCGTCAGGGGATCGGAAATGGAACAGTGGGCGTGTTGATGAGTCAACAGCAGTCAGGTGTTCAAGGGATTTGTGGTCACGATAGGTCAGGAAAACTGGCCCGGTATTGGCATCGACCGCGCGGACATGCCTTGTTCGATCATCTTCCTTGTCCGGGCGTGTCCGTTCGTGCTTTCGGATGATGTCATCAAGATAATCCTGCACACGGCAGCAGCAGACGAGTCCGATCTGGCTGCTTCCGCCCATCGATTGTCGGTACAGGAACAGACGAGGTTCGTTGTCACGAATGAGCGTGCCATCTTCAAGGAGTCGTTTGAAGTTCCTGGAGGCCATTTCATAGACGGCGTCTGCATGGGGATCTGTTCCATCAGGCAGATCGATTTCCGGCCTGATCACATGCAGAAAGCTGTTGGTGTTGTCGCTGACCATCTCTTTTGCTTCATCCGTATTCATGACGTCATACGGAGGGGATGAGACGGAGGCAGCTCTGTTGAAAGGAGGGTGTACAGCCTCGAAAGCCTTGATTTTCAACATTGGGTAACTCTCCCGAGGCCCTGGCCAGGCATGGAGGGCCAAAGCGGGGATTCTAGCAGGACAGAGGGGGGAGAAGTGCCTCAGGCCTATTCCTCCGGCAGTTGGAACCAGGGCAGGCTGTAGGGGTTATGCGGGGGATTGGAGTCATGCGGACTGCACTTTCTTACGTCTTCCGTCCCTTTCATGAGAGAGGCTGAGGGTCCCAGGGGTTGTTGACGATAGCCAGGCGGGAAGAATTTCCACCGGCCGTGAAGCGGCACTTCTTTTCCCCTTGGACAAGCCTCAAGTCATCCCGTAATGGAGTCACATTGAAATGAACATTCGAAACAGAACTCGTAAGGCATTCACGCTGATAGAAATCCTGATCGTCGTAGTGATTCTTGGAATCCTCGCTGCGGTCGTGATTCCTCAGTTCACCAATGCCGCAGATGATGCCAACAGTGCAAGTGTCCGAACACAGTTGCAGACACTTCGCAGCCAGATTGAGCTCTACCGTGCCGAGAACGGCAGTGATCCAGACCTTGCCAATACCGGCTGGACCGACATGATCAGTGGTGGATACCTTCCTGGCCCTCCAAAGAATCCTCTCACAGGAACAAACAACTTTGGCGCTGCTGCTGGTGATGGATGGCGCTTTGGTGCTTTCCAGGTCGATGGCAACGACCAGTGGGCTGCAGGCGGCACGAACAACGTGCTTATCGCCAACAGTCCTGACGGCACCACGTATCACGACTATGACACGCCTTGACAGACAATGTGACCGGCTTCGGGTAAGGCGCAATGGATTGAACAGCTCCCGAATCGGCTGAATCAAGCGGGCGGCGGTGAAGGAATCACCGTCGCCTTGCTCATTATCGGTACCAGCAATATCGATTTCATCGAGTTCTCGGACCTTCCAAGGAAGATCCTGGTCAACATCAGGATCTGTCTGAGGAGACGGGTGGATCAGGCCGATGGTCTCTCGTGCGGAATCATCCGCAGCACTGGAATCCCTGACCCCACGGAGCCAAGCCATGAGCAAGGACACCTACCTCAACATCGTTTTGACAGTGA
This sequence comes from Phycisphaerales bacterium, assembly GCA_029242715.1. Taxonomy (GTDB): domain Bacteria; phylum Planctomycetota; class Phycisphaerae; order Phycisphaerales; family SM1A02; genus UBA1668. Next base: position 348,978 of record JAQWTL010000020.1, on the reverse strand, counting down.
TCGCAGTGCTCTTGACCGTGGACGTCTGGACCCGGGTAGCTGAACAGCCTTTGCCTGGTGAAATCGCCCTGGCGCAGAGTCGAAGCCAACCCAATCGCATGGCACCTCGGAAGACCATCGTCCAAAAAGGCGTTTCAGCCATTGGAACCGAGGCAATTGATCAGCGGACCCAAATGATTGAGTTGTTGGCCGGAATTCGTGAGCAGGTCGGGGGTCTTCGTGGGTTGTTGGAGAGTGGCGGTATCAAGGTCCAGGTATCCGACAAGGCTGCTGATGGACGAGGAAAGGCAACCATTCGACGGTGATGCACATGTTGCGTTCAATCAGAACAATCCGGCACGCCTACACGCTCATCGAGTTGCTGATGGTCGTTGCGCTGCTTGGCATCGCCGCGGCGCTGCTTGGGCCACCGCTTACGAACATGGGCCGGCTGGAAACCTCTTCGGCCGTCCGTCGACTGATTGCAGATATCACCTTTGCGCAATCTGAGGCGCTTGCAGGTCAGTCATACCGTCGAATCCATTTCTTCGATGATGGTTCTGGTTATTGCCTCTTGAATATCACGGACGCGGATTTCAATGATCCGTACAACCCGGCAACTGCTGATTACGTGGCAGACCCTGCGGGAACCGTACGAGGCCTGGGTCACTACATCGTCAACTTCGTGACTGATCAGCGTTTCAACACGGTCACGGTATCGGATCTTGAAATGAATGACGGAGGTCGTTCAGTGACCTTTGATTCACTTGGCGGAACGATCGAATCTCCAGGAACACCAGCTGGCGAAGGTCGCATTGTGCTGACGGGTGAAGATGCGGAATACGAGATCACAATTGCGCCTGTTACCGGCAAGGTTTCGGTGCTCAGGGTCGATGGATAGAACACTCAAGGAAACCGAGCAAGATGCGGATGTTGTTAGATCGATTCAGAGATGGTGCCGGGTGCGTGGGCGTTGAGTTCACGGACCGTATCGTTCGATTGCTTCAGGTTCGTTCCTGGCGTGAGCAACTGGACGTTACGGGCGTTTCCATCCAGCAGATCCCTCGATCAACTGAGCAGGGCTCGGAGCTGGATGTCCTCTCAGCACGCCTTCGATCTGCTGTTGTCGCCGGTGGCTTCGTCGGCAGACGTTGTGCAGTTTCGCTTCCTCGAAGCGATGTCCAGTTGTACGTCACACGTTTGCCTGACATGCCTGATGAAGAGCTTGCTGAAGCGGTTCGGTGGGAGGCGGCTGATCGCCTTGGATTGGATCGTCAATCCGTAGAGGCTGATTGCATTCGCACTGGTGCCGTAGCTGAAGGCGGTCGGAATGAAGTATTGATCGTGGCCACGCCGACAGAAGTCATCGAACGACGTCTCGATGCCGTGATGTCAGCGGGTCTTCGCCCCATGGCGGTTGATACGCACTTTGGTGCGGTGGCCAGGCTTTTCAGCCGTCATCATCGTCGTGAGGCAGATCAGTCCAGTATTCGAGCAGTCATCGAAGTTGGTGATACATCAACCACGCTCATGGTCCTTCATGGTGATCGCATCGCCCTTTGTCGAAATCTCGATATCGGCGGATACCACATGGATGCACGGGTATCAGAACATCTGGGGCTGGAACTTGATGCGGCAGCGGATCTTCGCAGTGTTCGGCTTCAATCTGGAATGAAAACCGGTTTGTCCGGTATTGATCCATCAACAGACCGGGCAGTACATGAATCACTTCGCCCATTGCTTGAGGAACTTGCACGTGATGTTCTGATGTGTCTTCGTTACTACGGAGTCACCTTCAAGGGACAACGTCCAAGTAGACTCATGCTGACGGGGGCAGAAGCATGTGAGCCTGGCCTTGCTGCTGCAATAGCTCAGCGATGTTCCATGAATGTAGACATGGATGATGAGCAAGGCACACTGCAGCGGCTTGATTCCAGTCTTACTGGAAATCGTGCGGTGAACTGCGGCCCGGCTTCTGCATGGTCCGTGGCTTCAGGGCTGAGCCTTCGCAGTCTTGCTGCCAGGCGTTCTCGTCGTACACCTTCCAAACTGGAGCGGGCAGCATGAGTGGAGTAATGCTCGATCTCATGCCTCTGGCCATTCGCCACAAAGCTCAGGCAGGGCAGCGGCTCCGTCGCCTGATTGCCATCGGTGTAATCACGTTGGGGCTTCTGGTGACTTTCTCGACGCACTCCCAATTGCGTCGGGATCGACTCGAGGAAGCACTCATCGTTTCTGAATCACGTGCAGCACAGGCGCTTCAACTGGAGCGACAGGCTGAAGATCTGAGTGTCGTCCGTACTGAAATTGAAGCAGCCATGAACGCCTATGATCGTGTTGCCCTGCCAATCAGAATGGACAGGATGATGGGTCATATCGTGGCGTCCCTTCCACCCAGTGCCACTCTGGAGCACCTGCTGCTGGAATACGAAGACGATCGCAACCGAAATCGCAGGGAACAGGATGGCGACGAAGTCGAACGACGGATCGTCGGCGGCATCAGTGGCTTTGCTGCCTCTGATGATGATGTCGCCCGGCTTGTTCAACGACTTGATCAGCATGAGCCGTTTGAGGATGTCCGTCTTGAGTTCACTCGATCCCGTGACGTTCGGGGCACGAATGCTCGAGAATTCCAGATGACTTTCACCGTCAATCTCGAGGGCTCTTGGGAAATCAAGGAACCTGACCTGGCAATAGCAGAGGGGATTTCACCATGACCAGACGCAAGCTTGAACATGGCTACTTGGCGTTGGTTGCGTTGGTTGTCATTGTTGCAATCGCAGGTTTCATCTGGCCGAATTACAGTCGATCGGCAGAGGTGGCGGGGCAGATTGAATCACTCGAAAGCAAGATTGGGCGGCTTGAGGACGCTCGCGCAATGCTCGAAAACCAAACAAGAGCCATCCGCGAACTGGATGCCATCCGCGTCGCTCGTTGTCGCGAGGTGCCCAGGAATGCCCAGGTTGCGGAACTGGTCAGGGCCCTGTCACTTGAAGTGGATGGCGTTCATGTTTCTGATCAGACTTTTACGGTCAGCGGACGGCGCGAGAACGTGGATGGCGAAGGCCGATACGAGGGCCTGTCCATGGTCGTAGATCTGGAAGCTGACTTTGACCACATCTGTTCAGTTATTGATCGATGTGCAAGTTATGCGGACCTGGTCCGCGTCACAGGACTGGATATCGGCATCACACGAGGCAAGGAAGTCTCCAATCGCCTCCAGGCCAGTGTCTCCATTGATGCGATCTATCAGTCTGGTGAGGGAGGTTCGGAATGATGTCACGTGCATGGTTATCGATACGCCGCCTGTCGCTTCAGCTGACGGCTGACCGCCGTCGTTTCGCCATCTTCTGCGGGCTGCTCGCTCTTGGAATGCTTTTCTGGACACGTTTGATCGTGATTCAGGACATGCCGAGGGTCGCGATGGCGGATCCATCGGAAAATTCAGCAGAAACGTCCGAGAACAATCCGGTTTCAAATACCACGATTGCGAAGCGCGTTGTTCTGCTGCCTGAAGGTCCGATACGCAATCCCTTTCAGGTCAATCCGAACTATTACCCACTTCTGGAAGACATCGAAGAAAGTCTTGACGAAGACTCAAAGTCAGAGGTCCTGCCGACCGACATCGTACGGAGTGCCCTTCATTCGCACAGGCTTGAGGCAGTCATGGGAACGGTCGTCGTCATAAGCGGCCAGACTTGCCGAGCGGGTGCGAATGTACGGGATGTGACTGGGGGGGGACATCGGATCGAACTCGCAGAAGTGCGGGATCGTTCGGTGGTGATCCGGTGCGGGGATGTGCAGTGCGTACTGCGCCTCGATTAAGCCCCGACTGGCCCCAGGATGGGAGGCGGGAGACGGTCTATGACCGCGGATGTTCGAGCGTTGCCCCTGATGTCTAAAATCGTATTATTTGCAGTTGCAGGAATGGTGCTTGTCACCATGTTTGCCCGTGCGCAGGAAATCCAGGACGATCCGAATCGTCCAGCTGACCAGCTTCAGCCTCCGGATGCCACGCTCGTGCCGCCTGCAGATGAGATCGACATGGTTGGCGATGCGGAGGCTGCAAGAGATGAGCAGTCCAGCCCTGTTGATGCTGATCAAGCCGATGTGAGCATGTCACGTTTCGGAACAGTGGATCTCGCTGTCCAGGATGGGGATCTCTCAAAGATCCTCGAGATGCTTGCCATTCAATCCCGCAAGAACATCATTGCCGGCAGAGACGTGGCTGCCACTGTCTCGGCCAACTTGTATGACGTCTCTTTCCACGAAGCCCTCGATTCCATTCTTCGAGTGAATGGCTACGGATACATAGAGGAAGGCAACTTCATCTATGTGCATCCCATCGATGAAATTGATCGGATCAAGGCGGCTGCAAAGCGTGTGGAAACGAGAATCTTTGATCTCTACTACATCTCTGCAACGGACGCTGATGCCGTTGTAGCTCCGGTTCTCAGTGGTGTTGGTCAGACAGTGCCCATGGGGGTCGTCGACAATACCTTTGACCCCGACTCTGCCAACAACGGTTCGGATTCGTGGGCATACTCGGCGCGGCTTATCGTGACGGACTACCCGGAGATCCTCGAAAAAATTGCCGGCATCATCGAGTCGCTTGATATTCCTCCGACGCAAGTCCTGGTGGAAGGCACCATTCTCACGACCAAGGTCGACGAGAGCAATGCCTGGGGCGTTGATTGGAGCATCATCAGCAGCATCAACTTCTCGGACATCATTGGCGGTCCGCTTCAGACGGTCAACAACCTGATTGGCGGCGCCATGACGCCACCGACTACCAATGCACTTGGTGGTGTGAGCAATGTCGGCAAGACGGCTTCAGAAGGTGGCTTCAAGTTTGGTGTGATCAAGGATCACTTCGCACTCTTCCTTCGTGCACTGGATGAAGTGACAGATGTCACGGTGATTGCACGGCCAAAGGTCATGTGCCTGAACAGGCAGAAGGCGGAGATTCTTGTTGGTACTCGCGTTGCCTATCTGTCCACTACACAGACCGAGACAACGACTACGCAGACAGTCGAGTACCTGGATACAGGTGTTCACCTCGTATTCCGTCCGTTCATTGCACCTGACAACATGATCCGCATGGAACTGTATCCCCGACTCTCTGAAGCCTTGCCACGACCCATTTCCGATATCAATGGCAATGTCGTGGATGTGCCTGATGAGAGGACCTCTGAGATCTTCGCGAATGTCCGTGTTCGTGATGGAGAAACCCTGGTGCTTGGTGGGCTATTCAAAGAAAGCACATCGATCAAACGAGAACAGGTTCCAATACTTGGTGATATTCCCATTGCTGGTGCAGCGTTCACTGGCCAGGATGACACGGTTGTACGTGAAGAAATCATCTTCATGCTGACTCCTTCGATCGTTCGTGATGAACGACTCTGGGAAGCAGGCAAAGATGGCCTTGAGATTATGGATGCGGTACGAGTAGGCGCGAGATCGGGTCTGCTGCCTTTCAGTCAGACTCGCATGACCTCCAATTACAACCGCGATGCGCTGGAGGCCTATCGCAATGGCGAGTTGGATCTGGCCTTGTTTTATGCCAACAATTCTCTGCGAATCGATGCGGCTCAGCCTGAAATGCATCGCCTGCGTTCGACGTTTGCATCTGAGGCGACGGATAAGGTGTGGGAGCATTCACTTCATCAACGCATCCTGATGCGAGAGATGGAATTTATTCCACCCAACACGCTCAATCCAGAACCAACACCGGACTTTGATACGGAAGAGGCGCCCTCTCACGAGTTGCCTGAAGATCCAGGTCCCGAGAAGCAAACTGCGGCGCCAGTACAACAAGGGCATGATGACATCGTGCTCGGTTTGAACGCCAGCCTGGCAGGAGCATCCTTTGGATCTTCGAAAGAACCAGTTGTCCAGACATCGAAATCTGATGAAACGGTCGCTGCAGTTGAAACAGGCGCTGGAGAGGAATGAAGGGTAGGCACATGCATAGCAAGTTGATTTCCAGGACATGCCTCGTGTTAATCATTCTCGTCTCGGCCTCCTGTTCATCACAACGGGGCAAGGAGATGCGAGAGCAGGCATACTCGCGCATGGACGAAGTCAATGCTGGAATGCTCAATGAGCAAGCCACGACCGCATTTGAAACAGGTCAACTCAACAAGGCAATCAGTCTTGCGGATCAGGCAGTGGGGCGTTTTCCCAAGGGTTCAACCCACTATGTCCTGCGTGGTCGGATTCTGATGGAAATGGATCGCTTGGCGGAAGCCGAAAAGACTCTCAAAAAAGCGGTTGAACTCAATGAAGAAGAGGCCGATGCCATGTATTTCCTTGGCATCGTCTACGAACGTCTTTCAAGAGATGATTTGGCGCACAGCCATTTCATAAAAGCCTGTGACATGGAGCCGAAAAAGCTCCAGTTCCTGATGGCTTCTGTTGAATCCCTGATGGCTCAGGATCGTCTTGATGAAGCAGACGCCTTGCTGACCGAGCGATTCTCTGCTTTCGAGCACAACGCTGCATTGCACCATCTGCATGCTCAACTGATGATCATGCAGGACAGGGGTGATGAGGCTTCTTCGTCCTATGAGATGGCAAGCCTGCTGTCGCCTGAAGACACGGACATCCTCAGTGAATGGACCAGGCTTCGACATCGACAGGGGGATCATGTGGGTGTTCTCGTGAACCTGGATGAGCTTCGCAAACTGCACAAAGTCAATCCTCCTCTTGATCTTCAAATGGCAGAAGCACGGTCCCTGGCGACGATGGGCCGCCATGCCGATGCTCGTGGTCTCTATCTGGAGCTCACCAAGACATATCCCGATCGCCTGTCCATCTGGCACGAGTTCGGATTATTCGCCTGGGATGCCGAGGATTGGCGTTCTTTGGAACGTTGTGGCAATCGTCTGCAGAAGGCAGGTGACAGCAGTGTCCAGGCAAGGCTCTTCCTGGCCGTAATGGCCCGAGAAGAGGGCGATCTTGATGAGTCCCAGAAAATCCTCAGAGGGGTCCTCAAGGACGCTCCAGAGCATGCCATGACCAATGCCCTGCTGGCAGGGGTCTGCCTGCGCCAGGGCAATACTGCAGAAGCACAAAAAGCAATGCAAGTCGCGGTTAAGTCGGCCCCCATGGGCGCCGATGAGACGCGAGTGACGGGAATCCTGGGCAACGGCCCATAAAACCCTCCTCGTCATTCCGTTTCCGAGCGACCCATGAAGACCCTCCTCACCATGGCACTCGGGAGCCTCCTCCTCGCGGCCCTTGTTGCCACCATGGCGACATTGATGGTCTCTGGGTGGGGTAGTCTCCCGATCGACCGAGCAGACTGGACGATGCTCGCCTTAGGGCTCGGTGCATCCATCTGGGCTCTGCTGCTGGTTGCCTGTTTGTTCACGGCTCGAGTCTGTGATGCAGTCGTTTCATTCTCCGACCGACTTGGAGATGCAGAGCCCTGCACGATTCCTCGTACACCAATCTGGATGCGGCCACTGATGCGTTCCCTGGCAGGGGTGCAGCAGTCCGTCATGCAGAGAGAGTCCTTCTGGGCCACTCGTGTTCAAGACCTGGAAATTCGTGAGCGAATTGCTGATGCAGATCGAGCTCGTGCTGAATCCGTTCTCGGGGTCATGCGTGAGTCCGTCATCGTCACCAATGCCTTTGATGAGATTCTTTACGCGAACTGGGCAGCAGGGCAGTTGCTTGGTTTCGATATCGAAACGTCAGTACGTCGTCCACTTCATGAAGTCGTCAAGGATGCAGCCTTGTGCAAGGTCATCAGGGAGATGCGGGAATCATCCGGCAATCCTCGCCAGATTGATCATGTCATCGAGAATGGTGACGAGCCGGTCAGTTGCGTGGCCATGCTGTCCACCTTGCAGGATGCCAATGCCGAGGTTTCCTCGGTTGTCACGGTTCTTCACGATATGACGCGTGAGCGTGAAGTCGCACAGCTCAAGAGTGAATTCGTCTCCAAGGCCAGTCATGAACTCCGTACGCCTTTGTCGTCCGTCCAGGCATACGTCGAAATGCTCGTTGATGGTGAAGCCGCCGATGAGGCATCCCGTCAGGAGTTCTATGGCATCATCCAGTCAGAGACAGATCGTCTCAGTCGACTGGTCGACAACATGCTCAACATCAGTCGTATCGAGGCAGGCATTGTCCGCGTCGAACGCGACTCGGTGAACTTCGAGAGCCTCATAGATCGAGCCCTGCAGACACTGGAGCCACAGGCTCGCGGCAAGCGAATCACTGTTCATCGTGAACTGGCGCCAGTTGATCTGCACGCACTGGGTGATGGCGACATGCTCTATCAGGTCGTTGTCAATCTGGTATCCAATGCGATCAAGTACACGCCCGAAGGTGGACGCATCACGATCTCAGCGGATTCTGATCACCTGGAACGATGCATTCATGTATCCGTTGCCGACACGGGCCTTGGTGTTCCTCCCGGGGACATCGAGAGGGTATTTGAGAAGTTCTACCGCGTTGAGAATTACAAGCGAGTGGCAAAGGGTACGGGCCTGGGCCTGAATCTCTGCCGCCAGATTATTGAAACACTGCATGGTGGCCAGATTGGATTGGAGTCCAGATTGGGACTCGGTTCACGGTTCTGGTTCACCGTTCCCATGAGTCTTGAATCCGAGCACGAGAGAGAACACAGGGCGGTTGCCGCCTAGGAGTCCCCCATGTCCGCACGCATTCTCGTCGTAGACGATGAGGCCCACATTCTCCACGTGCTATCCCTCAAGCTGAGGAATGCCGGCTATGACGTCATCACTGCAGCTGATGGCGAAGAAGGTCTGCACGTTGCCAGTGCCGAGTCGCCTGATCTGGTGATCACGGATCTGCAGATGCCCTACATGACGGGTGTCGACTTGTGCAGAGCGTTAGGGGATCGTCAGATGACCAAGGATATCCCGGTGATCATCCTCACTGCGCGAGGGTATGCCCTTTCGGATGAAGACCTCGCAATCGGCAACATCAAGGAAGTCGTGAGCAAGCCCTTCAGCCCCCGGTTGCTGATCCAGATGGTCCAGTCGCTGTTGAGCTCGAAAGTCATGGCTGGAAGGGCGAACGCAGCATGAGCATTCTTTCAACCATTCGAACGCGTACACAGGTGTCGACTCTGGAGCAAAGGCTTCGGGAGATTGGCCTGGTGCTGATGCAATGTGATCGAAATGGTCAGTGTGGACCTCGTCGTTCCGCTCGCCGTGACTGGCTCAGAGATCTGATCAATCGATCGCCCATCGTGACACGCATGCTCCCGGAAGCTGCTGCCCAATGGAACAACGAAGAGCAGCCGTTGCCATTCGAGGCCGTGCCAGGTCTCTGGCTGGCTGCTGTTCCTGTACAGGAACGACGAGAACGAACCGGTTACGTGATTGCAGCCATTCCGACCTGTGAGTTGATGCAATCCGAACAGTTCGTCGCCATGTGCCAGTCTGCTCGACTGGATACGCGTATGGCAGTCCGCATGCTGGAAGGCATTGAGCCACCTGCATGCAGCGAGGTGCCCAGGCTTGCTGCCATGTTCCGTTTCAGCTGGCATGATCAGCAGGTCATTGATTCCCACACCGGCACCTTGGAAGAAGTCGGTCGTGAACTAGGTGAGTCCTACGAGGAAATCAATCTCCTGTACACGGTCATTCAGGGAATGACGGTCGTGGAACGCCCAGACCGCTTCATCGCCTTTGCTTGCGAGGAACTGCTTCACACTCTGCCGTATCGCTGGATTGCCGCCTGGGTCCATCCCAGGGGATCAAACGGTTCGCCTGAACTGATTGTTGCTGGAGCTCCGGGTCGATCAAAGTCGAACATCGAGTCCGCGGCTGAAATGCTGGCAAGCATGATGGACGACAACACGACCTGTGTCGTTGCGGGGCATCCGGTTGCTGGATCGATCATGTCAGATCTGGGTACAGCCGCAATGGCTCATCCGATCTGTCGTGATGGACGAATCCATGGCATGCTCCTGGCAGGGGACAAGGAAGGCACCGATTCAGCGGCCTCATCGGTCGATATGAAACTGCTTGGTGCAGCAGCAAGTCACATGGCCATCTTCCTTGAGAATGCAGGCCTCTATGAGGATCTCAACGCAATGTTCCTTGGAACGCTGGAAGCCCTGACGGCATCCATCGATGCCAAGGACCGTTACACCTGTGGTCATTCACGCCGTGTCGCTTTGCTGACTCGACAGTTGGCTCATGCTGCTGGACTGGATGAGGCAACCGTTGCCAGAATGCACATTGCAGGCCTGGTCCATGATGTCGGCAAGATAGGTGTTCCCGAGCAGCTGCTCTGCAAACCAGGCGAGCTGACCGAGATCGAATACGCAGCGATCCGTGAACATCCTCGCATCGGCTATCGAATCCTCAGGGACATCCCGCGATTCGAAGACATTCTCGATGGCGTTCTGTATCACCATGAGCGGTGGGATGGGGCGGGCTATCCGGATGGCATTGCTGGCGAGGATATTCCACTGGTTGCAAGATTGATCGCCCTTGCGGACGCCTTTGACGCGATGTGCTCTACGCGCACGTATCGCTCGGCAATGAACTGTGACCAGGTGCTGGCCGAGTTGTCCTCGAGTGCAGGTGGCCAGTTTGATCCAACGCTCGTACCACTCTTTCTGGAGCTTGATTTCACCGCCTACCAACGCATGGTGGACGGACACCAGGTCGCAGCAAGTCAAGGCATGGAAACGCCCAGTTTGCCCGAGGAGCCAATGGCATGAAAATGGAATGGGAACAGCACAAACGCGGTGCCGTCCTGCATCTGGCCGGTGAATTCACTATTGATGACACCGAGTCGATGCGCCGTCGTTGCCGACAATGGCTCGATGAAGCGAACACCGGCTTGATCGTCGACTGCGGCACCCTTGACCGACTCGATTCGGCCGGGCTTGATGCCTTGCTCTGGCTCCAGGAGGAACTGGATCGGCGTGGGTTGGCGATGCGTATCGTCGCCCTGGGCGGACAACCAGACATCGCGATGTCGGTGACCCGTCTGGATCGCCGGTTCCAGATGAACGAGACCGTCGAGTTGGCTGCCCGTCAGATGGGCGGGGCTCGATGGGGAGGGCAGGCAGCATGACCAGTACACGATTCAGTGCCGTTGAAGCCATGCCCCGACTTCCTTTAGGTGAGATGTTGCTGCAACGTGATCTCATCAGCAAGGAAGATCTTGAGCAGGCGCTTGAGCACCAGGCTCAGAGTGGTCACAAGAAACTGCTTGGCGAGATTCTGGAGCAGTTGGGATTCGTATCCGAGGCATCTGTTCTTGAGGTCATCGCCGAAGGCTATGGTGTTCCATTCGTCGCTCAGGTGGCTCGGGTCGCCGATCCTCGCGCTCTGGATGCTTTGCCACGAGATTTCATCGAGGAGCACAGGGTGTTACCCCTGTTTCTCGTTCGTGACACGTTGACCGTTGCCGTTTCCGAACCAGCCAATCTCTATCTGGTCGAGGAGATTGCACGTATCTCCGGATACGACATCAAGATTGCTGCTGCAACACGCACGGATATCGAGTCCGCTCTGCAGTCCTATCTGCCGGCGGCCAATGTGTTCGTGATTGATGACATCTACGAGGACATCGACGAACAGGATTTCAGCATCATCGAGCGGCAGGTCACGGAGATCGCCGACCTCGAGGAAGTTGCGGGCCATGGCCCGGTCGTGAAGCTCGTCAATTACATCATCTTCAATGCGGTTCAGGAGCGTGCTTCCGATATTCATATCGAGCCGGATCACCAGAGACTGCGTGTTCGATACCGCGTTGATGGCAGGCTCTATGAGAAACTTTCTCCGCCGTACAAGATGCATGCTGCAATCGCCAGCCGCGTCAAGATCATGAGCAACCTCGACATCTCGGAACGTCGGGTTCCCCAGGATGGCGATTTCAACGTGATGCTCGAGGGTCGGCCGATCGATCTTCGTGTCTCCACGATGCCCGGCAAGTATGGCGAGACGATCGTCATCCGAATCATCGACAGTCACAACAATCGTCTCTCGATGGACCAGCTTGGTTTCAGTGGCGAGATTCTCGACGACTGGCAGCAGGTTGTTGCCCAGCCCAATGGTGTGGTGCTCGTGACCGGTCCAACCGGTTCGGGTAAATCGACAACGCTCTACTCGGTACTCTCGATGATCAATTCCCAGGAGATGAACATCTCCACGATCGAGGATCCCATTGAGGCCAAGATTCCTGGAATCAATCAGGCACAGATCAATGATCGTGCCGGTTTCACATTTGCACGTGCACTTCGATCCATGCTTCGTCAGGATCCTGATGTCCTGATGGTGGGTGAGGTTCGTGATGGTGAAACGGCAGGCATCGTGACGCAGGCAGCTTTGACAGGCCACCTGGTCTTCTCGACGCTGCATACGAATGATTCAGTCAGTGCTGTTACCCGGTTGGGTAACCTTGGCCTGGAGCCCTATCTCATCGCAGCTACGATTCGTGGTGTGCTGGCCCAGCGCCTTGTCCGGAAGATCTGTCCGCATTGCAAGGACACATGGACACCTGATGAACGTATTGCCGAAGCCTTGACGCGATCCGGCTGTCAATGGGACACGCTGTATCGAGGCACAGGTTGCGGTCGTTGTCGACAGACCGGTTTCGCGGGTCGAATCGGCATCTTTGAACTTCTGGTTCCCGATCCCATTGTGCTTGACGCCATTGCGACGGGCGCGACTTTGCAGGATCTCCGAACCCTCGTGGAGGGACGAGGGTTCCGGAACCTGCGACAGGATGGTCTTGAGAAAGTCTGTAATGGTCTGACAACCCCCGAGGAAGTCCTCTCAGCGACGAGTATGTGATGAACGCAGCTAGTACTTATGCCTATCGCGCTCGCGACCAGCACGGCCAGCCCGTGACTGGAACACTGAGCGCTGAATCACCTGAGAAGGTGGCCTCCCAGCTCCGTGTTGATGGTCTGGTTCTGACCGGTCTGCGCGACGCTTCTGCAAGTGCACAGGTGCAGGCAGATGTGTTATTGGTGCAGGCACGACAGCGTGCTCGACGTGTGCGTCGAGGGGATGTCGTATCCATGTGCCAGGAACTGGGTGTGATGATCGAATCGGGTGTGACGCTCTCGGAGGCCTTGTTGGCAGTGACTGCGCAGGCCAAGCGTCCTGAATTCAAATCTGTCATGGCAAGTGTCACGGATGAAGTCTGTGGTGGCATGCCGTTTTCCGAGGCACTTGCCCGTCGCGGCAGAATCTTTCCACCGGTCATGGTGAGCCTTGTGCGGGCCTCTGAAGCTTCAGGCACGATGGCAGAGATGCTGCTTCGGATCGCCGAGTATCTCGGCGATGAGGAAAAGACAGCTCGCCAGGTCCGTGGCGCCCTGATCTATCCGGCGTTCATGTTCGGGACGGGAGCTGTCGTCGTGCTGTTCATGATGATTTTCATCCTGCCTCGGTTTGCAAAGATCTACGAGATGCGGTCCGCCAGTCTGCCTGGCCCGACTCGCATCCTGATGGGTCTTGGTGAATTCGTCAGCACTCAGTGGATGTACTACTTGCCAGCGATTCTGCTCAGCACCATCATTCTGTTGCTTTGGCAGCGAGGTTCACACGGTACCTGGGTACGGGACTGGCTCAAGTTGCATGTTCCAGGGCTTCGTGATGTATTCAAGAATCTCTACCTGACGCGTGCTTCGCGAACGATGTCGACCTTGCTGGCGGCGGGTGTAAACCTCCTGGATGTAATCGCGATCTGTCGAAGCATTACTGGCAACCAGGTCTTCAACCAAGTGTGGTTGGACATGGAAACGCGCGTTCGTGATGGCCTGCCTTTGAGCACTGCCTTCACCGAGTCCGCAGAAATGCCACCGAATGTGTCTTCCATGGTGACCGCGGGAGAACGCAGTGGTCGATTGCCGGAAGTCATGGAGAAGGTGGCGACATTCTCGCAGGACCGACTGGAAGCCTCCGTCAAGAAAGCCACGACGATGATCGAACCGATCATGATCATCGGCATGGGCCTGCTGGTCGGTGCCGTTGCATTGGCACTACTGCTGCCGATCTTCAAGATGAGCGGAGTCGTTGCCGGATGAGTCTGGCATGCGTATAGATAGATAAAGGATTGATTCCCGCCCCCGCGTTCATCTGGACGCGGGGGTGGTTCGTTCAGGACCGTCGCCTGGTTCCAACCAATAGCAGTGCGGGCACCAGGGCCAGGGTGGCCGGTGCAGGGATCCAGTTGAGTTCACCCCAGGCCTGCCAGGTATTGAAGTCCGCATCATGTCCGATGAAGTTGGCGCCGAAACTTGGCAGTTCGAACTGGCCATCCAGGCTCATGATGGTCAACTGTGCAATCAACACACGGCCATTCATGGATTCGCCCTGAGGATCATCCGGCGTGACAAACCAGATGCCATCATTCACATCGATGCCACCGCCGCCATTTTCGAATTCATCCCAGTCAATCCCGGCGTCGATCAAGGCGTTGTTTTCAAATGGGTTGCCGGTCTGATCAAGTGCGCCGATAGTCACGTAGCTGTCCCATTGCAGATCAGGAATAAGCGAGAAGAATTTTGGGTTGATCGATTTGGAGGTCGGTCCTCCGTAGAGGCTCTGATAAAAATTGGTGCCACTTCCAGGCGTCAGGAACATGGGTTGGTCGGAAATCCCATAGATGCCATCAATTCGATCGCCTTCATCAACCTCTGCGTAGACCCGGATCGTGTAGTTGGGAATGCTCGAATCCTGCAGCAGGTTCGTGCCGACAAGTTCAGCACTCATGCCGATGTAATCGGCCATGACGACACTGGACAACACATGAATCGCAAGGATGATTGCTGGCTGTTTCATGCTGCAACTCCAGAATGATTATGATCAGCAGCGACGAGCAGGACAAGAGCCATTCTGAAAAAGAGTCAGGCGACGTATTGAAGCGATGATTGAGACTTTCTTGAATTATGGAAGTCCATCCATTTGCGTAGCGCGATACGGATCTGATCCGAGGATTCCGAGAGTCGAACGGCTTCCTTCAGAGGCTTCACATGGCCCATGGTCTTGGCATACCGGGCGATGCCGCTGCGCAGACGATGGAGTGCCATTCGCTCGTTCTGGTGTTCCAGCACGAGGTCCAGGTGCCGCTCAATGATCTGAAGCTTCTGCAGCATGGTGGGTTCGGGCAGATCCATGTCATCCACGAGCCTGGCCTTGATCGCCCGGAACATCCAGGGTGTTCGTAGCGCAGCGCGGGCAATCATGACACCATCACATCCAGTCAGGTCCACCATGTCCTGCGCATCCTGAGCAGTCTTGATATCGCCATTGCCGATCACGGGAATGGAATCAACCGCATCTACGACATCAGCGATGCCTTCGTGTCGGACTTCGCCCTTGAAGAACATCTTGGTTGTGCGACCATGGACCGTGATGGCAGCGATGCCAACTTGTTCAAGACCGCGAGCGAGTTCCGGGCCAACAATGCAGTCATCATCCCAACCGAGACGGATCTTGGCTGTGACAGGTACACCCGTTCGAGGTGTGATTGTTTCAACAATCTTTTCAGCCAGGCGAATGGTTGAATCCGGATCACACAGAAGCAAACTTCCGCCATTCTTCTTGGCAATCTTGTCCACGGGACAACCCATGTTGATATCGACGATCACGGCGCCATGATCAACGGCCCATAACGCTGCTTCCGGTAGAGGATCTTGTGAGTTGCCATAAAGCTGCATACACAATGGCGAATCGGTTTCACAGGTCGCAGCCAACTGCATGGCCTTGGGACATTCCCGCAGGATCGAGCGGCAGTTCAGCAGATCCGTACTTGCCAGACCAACGCCGCCCAGTTCTCGGCAAAGGAGCCGGAAGGGAAGATCCGTATGACCCGCCATGGGGGCCAGGAGAACAGGGGAGTCGAGATGAACGTTGCCGATCCGAAGCATCCTCAAAGTCTAGCGAGGCGAGGTCATGGCCCGCCAAACTGGCAGAATGAGTGCTTTCCAGTGGCCTTCAAGGCTGATTGATTCAGGCCGAAGGCCGTTTAAAGCACTCTGAAAGAGGGTTTTGAGTCTGGCACCCTGGCATTACGCTTGCTCCTTATTAAGTAGTCGTGGCCAACTGGGCCACTTTGAATGAATCAAGCCGGCCTGGATGAGCCCACGAGGTCCCTGGCCGGAGTAAGGAGACCGTTTATGTCAAAGATCATTGGAATCGACTTGGGTACCACCAACTCCGTAGTTGCCGTCATGGAAGGCGACCAGCCCAAGGTCCTGATCAATTCGTCCGGAAACCGGACCACGCCATCGGTCGTGGCCTTTACCGATAAGGGTGATCGCCTTGTAGGCCAGCCGGCCCGCCATCAGCAGGTCACCAACCCGACCAACACCATCTATTCCATCAAGCGTTTCATTGGACGTCGCCACAACGAGGTGCAGTCCGAGGAGACGCAGGTTCCCTACACCGTTCTTGGCAGTGGCGATGATCTCGTCAAGGTCAAGGCCGGCGAGAATGAATCAACACCGCCGGAGATTTCCGCGGTGATTCTCCGTGACCTCAAGCAGATCGCGGAGGAGTATCTGGGCGAGCAGGTAGACAAGGCCGTCATCACGGTTCCCGCCTACTTCAATGACGCCCAGCGACAGGCCACAAAGGATGCCGGTGAAATCGCCGGGTTGACCGTCGAGCGCATCATCAATGAGCCGACGGCGGCTGCTCTGGCCTATGGCCTTGAGAAGAAGACCAATTCCAAGATCGCCGTATTCGACCTTGGTGGTGGTACGTTTGATATTTCCATCCTGGACATCGGTGACGGTGTCTTTGAGGTACTCGCCACCAATGGTGACGGCCACCTCGGTGGTGACGATTTCGACCAAGTCCTCATTGACTACATTGCTGATGAGTTCCGCAAGACCGACGGCATCGATGTTCGTCAGGATCAGATGGCCCTGCAGCGTCTGAAGGAAGCTGCAGAAAAAGCCAAGTGCGAGTTGTCCCAGCAACTGGAGACAAACGTCAACCTGCCCTTCATTACCGCCGATGCCACCGGGCCAAAGCACCTTCAGGTCAAGGTGACCCGGGCTCGCTTCGAAGAACTGGCGGCACCACTCTTCCAGCGGCTCATGGAGCCCTGCAAGACAGCGCTTACGGATGCGAAACTTTCCACCTCAGGCGTCTCCGACGTGGTCATGGTGGGTGGTTCCACTCGTATCCCCAAGGTTCAGGAGATCGCGAAAGAGACCTTCGGGACTGCGGAACTGGACAAGTCCATCAACCCTGATGAAGTCGTGGCCATCGGTGCAGCGATCCAGGGTGGCGTCCTGCAGGGTGATGTCAAGGATGTGCTGCTGCTGGACGTGACTCCATTGAGCCTCGGCGTTGAGACACTCGGTGGCTTGCTGACCAGGCTCATCGAGAAGAACACGACCATACCGACTTCCAAGAAGGAAACCTTCTCGACAGCTGCTGACAATCAGACTTCTGTGACAATCCACGTTCTGCAGGGTGAACGCGAGTTCGCCAAGGACAACCGGACACTCGGACAGTTCGATCTGACCGATATTCCATCAGCTCCACGCGGAATGCCACAGATCGAAGTCGAATTCGCAATTGATGCCAACGGCATCATCAATGTTTCGGCAACGGACAAGGCAACCGGCAAGACTCAGAACATCCAGATCACAGGTTCAAGTGGCCTGTCCAAGGATGAAATCGAGCAGATGAAGCAGGATGCCGAATCGCATGCTGGCGAAGACAAGACCCGACGTGAACTCATCGAGATCAAGAACCAGGCTGAGCAGATCGTCTATGCCACCCGCAAGCAGCTTGAAGAGCATGGCGGCAAGGTGGATGCAGAGATTCGCTCAACCATCGAATCCAATGTCGCCAACCTCGAGGACAAGCTCAAGGGTGATGACAAGGATGCCATCGAGGCTGCAGTGAAGCAGCTCAACGACAGTGCGACAGAACTTGGCAAAGCCGTCTACGAAGCTGCAGCAGCAGAGGCGCCTGATGGTGCAAAGGGCGATGAGCCAACTGTTGAGGATGGCAACGACGATGTGATCGATGCCGAGTACGAGGTCAAGGACGACACCAACTGAAACTCTCCCGCCACCCCATAGGGGTGGCCACTCTCTCCTAATGCCACGCCCCACGACATTTGTTGTGGGGCGTGGTGTTTCATGAGGTCTTTGTTTCCCAAGGGCTGTTTGCTGTCTACAATCCAATCTTCCCAGTATGAACAGGAGCTCACCATGACTACGGCCCCAAGTCGACCCATCTCAAGTTTTCCGACGGAAGCAGCGATCTGTCCGGATCAGATTCAAAATCTCCGGCAGAATTTCCAGTCCAATCCCAGTTGGAGATTGAGCCAGAACGCGATCACGCAGGTCGGGCTTGATGATGTTGCGATCAACCGTGAAATCGTGACATCTACAGATTTCACCTTCTCGACACTCCTTGATGACTGGAAGGTGACGAATCAGAAGCAATCCGGTCGTTGTTGGATGTTTGCCGCACTGAACCTGTTCCGGGCTGGCGCGATGAAGATGATGAACTTGAAGAACTTCGAGTTCAGTCAGAACTACACCCTTTTCTGGGACAAGTTCGAGCGATCCAACTGGTTCCTCGAAGCGATCATCGAGACTGCTGAACGGGATATCGACGACCGGACAGTCGGCTTCTTGCTGGACCGTCCGGTTGATGATGGTGGCCAGTGGAACATGTTCGTGAACATTGTTCAGAAGCATGGTCTGGTTCCCAAGGCCGTCATGCCCGAGAGCAAATCATCGTCCGGAACGGCTCGCATGAACAGTGTTCTCGTCTGGTACCTGCGGGGGTTTGCCCGGCAGTTGCGGGAGAAGCTCTCCGATGGTGCTTCAATCGAATCGGCTCGCTCGATGAAGGATGAGCAACTGGCCGTAATCTGGCGAATTCTCTGCATGCATCTGGGGACGCCGCCGACGGAATTCAACTGGCAATGGAATGACAAAGACCGTGAATTTCATCGTGACGGAATGATGACCCCGCAGGCATTTGCCAAGAAGTACGTGACCATTGATCTGGACAAGTATGTCTGCCTTGTAAATGATCCTCGTCCAACGAGCCCGACCGGTAGAACCTTTACGGTCGAGTACCTTGGAAATATCGTCGGTGGGGACCCCGTCAAGTATCTCAATGTCGACATGGATGTCATCAAATCCACCTCGGCATCCGTCCTGCAGGATGGTGAGCCTGTCTGGTTTGGTTGTGATGTAGGCAAGATGTTCAAGCGTGACATCGGTATCTGGGATACCGATCTCTATGACTATGAAGGCCTGTTCGGTTCACCTTTGGCTCTGTCCAAATCTGATCGATTGCTCTATCACCAATCACTGATGACACATGCGATGCTCTTTACCGGGGTAGACATTCGTGACAAGTGTGTTCAGCGATGGCGTGTCGAGAATTCCTGGGGTGAAGATCGAGTTGGGCGCAAGGGCTTCCAGGTCATGAATGACAACTGGTTTGATGAATACGTTCTCGAAATCGCAGCTCATCAGGATCGGCTCTCAGCTGATCTCAAATCAGCTGCGGCGGAGGATCCCATCGTCCTGCCGGCCTGGGATCCCATGGGATCACTTGCCTGAGCTGCGAATACGCTCAGAATGGCCTGCTAGGGCTTGCGATAGCCAGTGAATCCCCCATACTGGAGAGATTGGGTGGATCCGGAAGCCCCAAATGTTCGGATGTTCCTGCATCGGGATTGAACGAGGAGAGAATCGTGAAATCAAGCAGTATTCACCATGCCAGGAGTCTTCCTGGCCTCTGTGTAGCAACCACCATGTTTGCCATCGGAGCCTTTGCTTCTGCAGAGGTTCCCATGCCCACGCCCTCTGACTACGAGGGGCTTCGCGTCGTGGAAATCGATGTTCCGGATGAAGCTGTTCTCAAGCTGCTTCAGAATGAGGGCATGAGGGGTCTGGCTTGTACGCCGACGCCTGGAGAAGGTCCATGGTTGCTTGATGCTGATGGTGAATTGCTTCTCGAATCACTCGGTTTGGATCATGAGGACATCGTCGCCGACCTCCCGGCTTTCATCTCACGCCAGAACGCGGAACGCCGCGCAGCTCGTGCAGAACGTGGTGGCGATTTCTATGCCGATTTCCGTACGCTCGCCGAACTCAATGACCGGCTGGATCAAATGGCTGCAGATCACCCTGATCTCGTGACCGAAATCACTATCGGTACCAGTCACGAAAATCGTCCTATCCGGGGTCTTGTAATTCGTTCCGGTGCGGATGACGGCCGTCCCGCAGTCTTCTTCAACGGGTGTCAGCATGCACGCGAGTGGATCTCGCCCATGACCACCATCTATCTCGCGGATACGTTGCTGGACGCGTATGGAAATGATCCCGCTGTGACCTCGATGCTTCAGAAAATGGAAGTCGTCGTCATTCCTGTGAGTAATCCCGATGGGTACTACTACACGTATGCACCTGGTGGTGATCGTTACTGGCGAAAGAATCGTCGGGTGAACGGCAGCTCGTGTGCTGGTGTAGATCTCAACCGCAACTGGGGTTCAGACTGGAATGGCGGCCAGAGCACCAGCAACGATCCTTGCAGCGACATCTACGTCGGTCCATCATCGATGTCAGAGCCTGAGGTTGATGCCTTGGCCAATTACATGTTGGCCCATGGCAACATCAAGGCTCAAGTCGACTTCCATGCCTATTCACAGTTGATCCTGGAGCCTCGTGGTTACACCACGGTGCCTCCGTCGGATTTCGATGAACTGCATGAGCTTGGTGGCGACATGTCAGATGCGATCGCAGCAGTTCATGGCAAGTCATATGTACACGACAACCCATGCAACATTCTGTACTGCGCCAGTGGCACGCTGATTGACTGGCCTTATGACACCTATGGATCCAGGGCGTACTGCATTGAGCTGCGACCAGGTTCCGGTGACCCTGGTGGATTCGCACCTCCTCCAAGTGAAATTCAGCCTTGTGCAGAAGAGAACTACCAGGCTGTTCTGACCATGATGGAGTGGGTTGGCTCGCCATTCACGATCGAGCTTCCAAGCGGTCCACCAAGTCTCGTCTGGTCGAATGACACCACCACGTTTCCGGTGCGGATTACCGCCCGTAGTGAAGATCCCGTTCCCGGAACTGCCAGGATCGCATGGCGAGGTGATGGTGGTTCCTATACCGATACCAGCCTGAACTACCTTGGTGGTGAAGAGTATTCGGCAACGCTTCCGGCATTCAGTTGTGATTCCGAACCGGAATTCTTCCTGGTCGCTGAAGGACTCAGTGGTTCTGAAGTCAGTCTTCCTGGAACGGCGCCAACAGATACCTTCTCTGCTTCCCCCGTCTCGGATCTCGTCGTGAGCTTCGATGATGATTGCGAAACCGATCTGGGTTGGGAGATCGCCGGAAGCGCGACAGATGGTTTCTGGGACATCGGTATTCCAGTCGGTGGTGGTGACCGAGGTGATGCCCCGAATGATGCCGATGGCAGTGGATCCTGCTGGCAGACCGACAATGTGGATGGAAACTCGGATGTGGATAACGGCGAGGTCATCCTGACGTCGCCCACGATGGACGCTACCGGTGACGGCAACATCCTTTCATACTCGCGATGGTTCTCGAATTCGAGTGGTGCGGCCCCTGGTGAGGACACCATGGTCGTCGAGGCTTCAGACAATGGCGGCCTCAACTGGGTCGTGCTGGAAATTGTCGGCCCAACCGGTACAGGTACCAATGGTGGCTGGAACGGCATTGAGCATGATCTTGATTCAGTGGCTGGCCTTGAACCCAGCAGCAACTTCCGCGTTCGGTTCATCGTCGAGGATGTTCTCAGTGGTTCAGTCGTGGAAGCCGCCGTTGATGGCGTCAATCTCTCAAGGAGCGATTGTGTTGAGGACAATGATTGCGTCGCAGACGTTGTTCCCAATGGAGTCGTAGATGTTGCAGATGTCCTCGCCATCCTGGCAGAGTTCGGCAATGCCAATGCGGACTTCGACCTGGATGGAAGCGGGTTTGTTGATGTCGCTGACATCCTGATTGTCATTGCCTCCTGGGGTGATTGCTGAGTTCCCCGGTTGATTGAATTCGGCGTACACTCGGGCGAGGAGTTCATCCATGCCTGATCAATCGCTTGACCGTCGTAGTGTGCTCGCAGCTGGAGCGGTTGCTGCTGTCACATCACCCTGGTTGATGACCCGTTCAGGTCTGGCCGGGCCCTCTACGAGCGTCAATGAAACGATTGGAATCGGCGTCATCGGCATGGGGATTCGCGGCCGACGTCTCATGGATCAGTTGATGCAACGCGATGATGTTCGCATCGTCGGAGTCAGTGAAATTGCTGAACCAAGATCCCTGGCTGCGGTTGAAGCCGTCAAGGTCAAGCAAGGGCAGCCTTGTGCAAGCTACGTCGACTATGAAGCATTGCTGGCACGTCCCGATATCGATGCCGTCGTGATCGCGACACAGGACCATGGCCACGCCAGGCCGGCCGTGCTTGCGGCACGCAATGGCATAGATGTCTATTGCGAGAAGCCATTGACCTTGACCATTGCCGAAGGGCAGGCGATCCGCGATGCAGTTCGTCAAGGCAAAGCTGTCTTCCAGACCGGTTCACAGCAACGAAGCGAGTATGGCGGTCGTTTCAGAGTCGCCTGCGAACATATTCGTAATGGCCGGATCGGAAAGATCGAGACGATCGAGATCGGCGTTGGGGATCCGCCCACGCCCTGTGAATTGCCTGATGAAGAGACGCCCGCAGGCTATGACTGGGAGCGTTGGCTTGGTGCAGCACCTCAGCGTGGTTTCAGCGCCGAGTTGTGCCCAATCGGTGTGCATGGGCACTATCCACGCTGGCGGCAGTATCGCGAGTATGGCAATGGTTTCTTTGCTGACATGGGCGCACATCATTACGACATCGCCCAGTGGGCCATGGATGCAGATCACACTGGGCCTGTTCGAATCATTCCGCCTGATCTTGTTGAGGGTGAGATGCCTCAACGTGGCCTTGTCCTTGAGTACGACAATGGCGTCAAGGTGATCCATGGTGGTCGCAATGGATGCACGTTCCACGGCAGTGATGGCATGATCTACGTGGATCGCGGTGTGCTTGAAGCGTCCAGTGAAGCGATCCTGAAGGATCCTGCTTCAGATGGGGATCTCAAGTTGCCTGAGACAGGCGGCCATATGAAGAACTGGGTCGAGTGCATGCGTTCGCGTGAAAAACCGATATGCCATGAAGAGGTCGGACACCGGACTGCTTCAGTCAATCAACTGGCTGTGATCGGTTATGAGGTGGGTGAACCACTTGCCTGGGATCCCAAGGCCGAGCAGTTCACAGGGGCCAATGCAAAGGCCGCCAACGCCAAGGTGTCACGTGCGGACCGTGGGGACTGGGGTATTCCTTCTTCCTGAGCACATCATGCTCAGTATGCAAGGTCCAGGATTCCAGCCAGCCCGATCACGCATGAAACGATGCCATTGAGGGTGAAGAATGTCAGCGCCATTCTGGTCGTTCCCCAGCGGCGAACAGTCGCCTGCTCGATCAAGAGCAGCAGGCAGGCCGCAATGGATGCGCCCAGGAAGACGGCGCCAAGTCTTTGATCGACAACCCAGGCCAGGATCAAGGCACTGCCAGCAAGCATATGAAGCAGGCGGCTGATCCAGAGAGCACCATTGATCCCGAATCGGGCCGGAATGCTGTGGAGTCTTTCTCGACGGTCGACATCAATGTCCTGCAGTGCATAGATGATGTCGAACCCTGATACCCAGAACAGGACCATGGCAGCCAGCAACCACAGTGCGCCTTGTTCAACCAGCGCATCGGGACGAACGGCGATGGCAGCAGCTAATGGGCTCCATGCAAGGGATGCTCCCAGCCAGAGATGGCAGCCCCAGGTGACTCGTTTCATCACCGGATACAGGCAGAGCCAGGCAAGAACGGGCAGGCCCAGAACCAGAGGCCACCAGTTGCCGTCCAGGAGAAGAAACAGAAGGCAGATCAGCATGAAGATCATGCTGGAGAACACAAGTCCAAGCAGAACAGCCTGGCTGGACGTCGCACCGGCAGGCAAGGCTCTTCCGGCGGTCCTCGGATTTCGAGCATCGATGTCGCGGTCCAACCATCGATTGGCCAGCATCGCGGCTGTCCGTGCCGTCACCATGGCTGCTATCACCAGAAGAATATTGATGAACAACTGCTGTCCCCCGATCCGGAGAGTTGGATCGGCGGGCCACGCTGCCAGGAAAAGACCAAGCAACGCGAAGGGCAGGGCAAAGACACTGTGGGCCAGTTTGATGTCTCTGGCCAGGACGGCCGTCGTGCCTAGAAGGCCTCTCTGAGCTGTGGCTGGGGTCGTGGTCACGCGTGCATCCTAACCAGCGGGTACCCTGCCCATCCCATGGCAAAGGCAGCAAAGACGGCAATCACACCCACGCGGACAGAGAACTACCCGGAGTGGTACCAGCAGGTGGTCCGGGCAGCCGACCTGGCGGAGAATTCCCCGGTTCGTGGCTGCATGGTCATCAAGCCCTGGGGATGCGCACTCTGGGAAAACATGCAGCATGTCCTGGATGGCATGTTCAAGGCCACCGGGCACAAGAATGCATACTTCCCGTTGTTCATTCCCAAGCGTTTCCTTGAGAAGGAAGCGGAGCACGTTGAGGGCTTCGCGAAGGAATGTGCGGTTGTCACCCACCATCGCCTTGAGGCGGGCCCTGATGGCGGGTTGGTGCCTGCCGGTGAACTTGAAGAGCCATTGATTGTCAGACCGACATCCGAAATGATCATCGGGGATGCCTTTTCCCGCTGGATCGAGTCCTACCGTGATCTGCCACTGTTGATCAATCAATGGGCCAATGTCGTGCGATGGGAAATGCGTACACGATTGTTCCTTCGGACCTCCGAGTTTCTCTGGCAAGAAGGCCATACGGCTCATGCCACTGAAGAAGAAGCGCGTGAACACACGATTCGCATGCTCAACGTCTATGCAGACTTTGCACGCGACACCATGGCAATGCCGGTGCTCACTGGCGAGAAAACAGCAGCGGAACGATTCCCCGGGGCGGTCAAGACCTACTGCATCGAAGGCATGATGCAGGATCGCAAGGCGCTTCAAGCAGGGACCTCCCATTTTCTCGGCCAGAATTTTTCCAAGGCCCAGGACATCGTTTACATCGATGAGAATGGCGATCGCCTGCATGCCTGGACGACATCATGGGGCGTTTCAACCCGACTCATTGGCGGCTTGATCATGACACATGCCGATGATGACGGATTGGTTCTGCCGCCACGTCTGGCACCTGTACATGTCGTGATCATGCCCATCACCTTCAAGTCGGATGAGCCTGACAAGATCATCAATTACTGCCACAAGTTGGCTGATGATCTGCGAGTCCAGGCATTCCATGGACGGCACATCGAGGTTGAAATCGATGACCGGGATATGCGTGGTGGCGAAAAGAGCTGGTCCTGGGTCAAGAAAGGTGTTCCGGTTCGAGTAGAAGTCGGACCTCGTGACATGGCGGCCGATTCCGTTTTCGTTGCCAGACGAGATCTCTCGCCCAAGGAAAAGCAGGGGATTCCACGATCGGAGTTCATTGCCAACTTGACCAGCATGCTGGAAGAAATTCAGCAGGGTCTGCATGATCGCGCCCTCAGTTTCCGTGAAGAGAACACGCACACCATTGACAGCGAAACAGACTTCCGTGATTTCTTCACATCACCCGCAGGAGAGCCTACGCCGATTCACGGCGGCTTTGCCCTGACGCATTTCTGTGGGGATTCCGAACTCGAGAAGAAGATCAAGGATGAACTTGGCGTCACGGTTCGCTGCATACCCCTGGAGGGTGGCGAGCCGGGCACATGTCCATTTACCGGCCAACCAAGCGAGCAAAGACTCGTATGGGCCAAGTCCTACTAGTCCAGTCTCTCATTATGGGACCTCAGGCTTCCTTCAAGAAGCATGTATGGTCCCTCCGATAGTGATCTCTCGAAGGGGCCATGACGTCGGCTGGGAAATCGACGTGAATGGCTAGCAATGTGTCGTTGAGGAGCTAGTCTGAAATCATGGAGATTGGCGGTCCATACCCGTTCCGGGCGGCGGTTGCATACCAGAGTATGCAATCGGCTCGGCAGCCGAACCTCACCAGGACGAGTCCGGTGCAGGCGCCATCTGTCGTTGCACCGGTACGGACAAGTGCGCCTGCTCAAGTCAGTGCACCAAACGCGATTGATCGACTGGTTGCCGGTCGTGTTGCTGGCGGCATGGATTTCGAACTGGCATCCAACTCGCCGGTTCGGCAGCCAGGTGCCTTCCAGTTGTATACACGTGATGCCGATCGACTTGAGGCGGCAACGGGTGTAGAACGTGGTCGCATCATCGACTTGAAGGGTTGAGTCAACCAGTACCAAGCGTCACGTGCAGCAGATCCAGTGATTGCTGGGGCACGATCGTGCAAGTCGGTCGATCAGCTGGAAGCAGGACGGTGTCCCCTCGTTCCAGCGACATGTTGTCATTGTCAAAGTTCAAATGACCGTTGCCATCGAGAACCATGATGGCCTCTGGGAGATCCTTCGTCGGCATGTCCATCGAGGTGGTGCCGTTGGATTGCAATCGATCAATGGTGAAGAACGGGACTTCGACAAATCTCGTCGTGATTCGGTCGGCGGATGTCATGGCCGGAGGTGGAGGGGCAGTCACTTTGCGGCCCGAGAAGTCAATGCAGGCCATGGCGGCTTCCACATGGATCTCCCGATCTGTTCGGCCCCAGTCCCATACGCGAAAGGTGGTGTCGCTTGGTGTCTGGACTTCGGCAACGAGTACGCCTTCTCCAAGTGCATGGCAGGTTCCACTGGGCAGGTAATGACAGTCTCCTGGAACAGCGGGGATGGACACCAGTAGATCAACAAGATCACCTTTCTCGATAGCAGTCTTGAATTGCGCGGCATCGACACCGGGTTGCACGCCTGCGTAGATCACGCTTCCAGGCTTGGCTTCCAGGATGTACCAGGCTTCGGATTTCAAGTGTGCTTCCGGGTGCTTGGCGACATAGGCTTCATCAGGATGAACCTGGACAGAAAGATTCTCGTTGGCATCAAGGAACTTCAGGAGAAGAGGAAAACCACCTTCCGGTGAGAGATTGGCTCGCCCGAGCAGGGCCTTGCCATTCTCAGCCAGTACTGTCTGAAGCAATTGCCCATCGCATGGCCCACCATCGATACGGGATCGCCCTTCACTGATCGAATCAGGCAGATCGGCAAGTTCCCAGGACTCACCAATGCTTTCATCTGGCGGGGCGGGCTTGCCCATTTCAGCCAGGAGGTGGCCGCCCCAGACCTTGGGTTTGAGGATGGGCTTGAATCGAAGTGGGGCCAGGGGCATGGTTAGGTCCAGGTGCTTGATGGAGAAGGGAAAAGTGTGTTTGGCACACCTCTTCTAGGTGATAGCATAAAGACATCGGTTTCAGGCGACTGGAGAGAACCATGCATCGATTGATTCAGGCAGTATTGATGACCGTTCTTGGGCTTGCCATGGCGATTCCAGCGGCAGCCTCGGATGTGATCTCAATGCCATTGCCCCCTGGGTTTGGAACGCCTCAGCTCAGTTCCGATGAGATATCGGAGTTGGCGACAAGCATGACAGCCAGTATCTCAGGGAAGGCCCCCCAGGCACCGGCAGCGATGGCAAGCATGGAATCCTCATTGTTCTTGGAAGGCGTTGATTCCCTGGAAAGATATTCCGCTCGTGAGGGACGGACTCGTGATCACCATCTTCATGGCAGATCCGTTTCAGCTTCCCAGTTCCAAAGTGGCATCGCATTGCCGATGTATGGCTATGCCAACAACTACGGCTACCAGCCTTGGGGCTGGGGTGGCGGGGGCAACTGGGGCTGGTGGGGACCGCCGATCATCGTCAACAATTACTGTCCGACCGCCCATGGCAGGCACGGAGGAGTTCCTCTCAATACGTATCGAACTTCATTTGTCGGCTTGGCCGTCTACTGAACAGTCGGTTCAATCTGGCGGTCCGGCCAGGGGAAACCCCGGCTTTACATCTGCATCCCAGTGATCTTCACCTGGAAGACCACCTTGCCTTCAACGACTCCCTGAGCATCGCAGGAGAAACGTCGACGTTGGAACTTGTGTTCCTTGGCCAGCAGGAGCAGTTTGTCTCCAGGAACCACTTGGCCTCGGAAGACGGCCTTGTCACAGCGGGTGAAACCGAGGAAGGCGGCTTCCTTGGTCCTGTACTGATAAAGAATGCTCGAAAGCTGGGCGGCCGCTTCAATCATCAGAACAGCTGGCAACAGGGGCCGACCAGGGATATGGCCGGGCACCCAGAATTCATCGTCCTTGACCATCTTGACCCCAAGGGCCTTGGATGCGCCATCATCCATGTAGATCACATGGTCAAGATGCCGCATATCACCTCGCTGAGGATTACATTCGGCAACCTTGTCAGGAGTCAGGAAGACATCATCTAGGTCAATTGAAGAAATGTCGAATAGTTGATCGGTAGACATTGTGTTCCAGAGTTGTCTGGAATGGTGAACCAGCCATCGGTCACATCAGGTGAGATGCCGATGGCGTAGGTGCGAAGCATAACAACGCCCATGTCGTATGGGTGCGTTGGATACGTACTGGCGAGAGTTGCAGTTTCGCCAAATCAGAGCAGGATTATGGCCTGCCATCAATACATCCTCAACCATGCTGTAAGCAGGGTCAGGATCTTTGGCGAAACCGCTAGCTCCTCAGCCCATCAGGGCGTTGGGCTGTCTCGTACGTCCAGGACCTCCTTGCGGACATCCTGAGCGATGCTTTTGATCTCTTGCATCGCTTTGCGGACGCGAGTACCAGCGGCTTTATTGCCACCGCGGCACTTGTCCACATCGTCTTGAATCTCTGCCAGGACTCGCTTCATCTTTTCGTAGGATTCCATCTGTGCCTCTCCGGCCCATGCCAGCATCGGGTACATGTTGTGCACCCTTACGAGGGGTACAACAGCCGCTACCTTACGGCTCTTGCCTCTCCTTATCGGCCAGCAGGGGCTAATACTGCGATTTCAGTACGAAAATCGCATGATCAGGTGCCTGATTTGTTAGATTCAATAGCCCTTTAAAGGGCAATAAACGCATGCTCGCCAGCCTGGGTGTGCTGTAAATGCGGTTTAGTCAGTAGCTTCGAAAAAAGGCGCCTTTCAGCACCATTTTATGCCTATTCAGACCTTCAGAGCTGCTTCATCCAGGGCTTCAGGAGCATATCGCTGGCTGATCGGGCCGACGATCTTGTCATTGAACTGATCTACCTGGCTGCTGCTGCGGCCGATGTAGCGGGCTGGATCAAGCAGGGCCTCCAGGTCAATCCCATCCATGAGAGGCTCTTTTCGCAGCCGTTCAATGAGGTCATTGTCTGCCCCTTCACTCTTCACCCGATTGGCAGCATCCTGGGCATGCTGCCTGATGGCCTCATGGACCTCCTGGCGGTCACCGCCTCGCCGAACAGCTTCCATGAGGAGTTCCTCACTGGCCATGAATGGCAATTCTGCCTCGAGATTGCGGCGGATCGTTTCCGGGTAGACCACCAAGCCAGCCAGAACATCACGCATGATGTCCAGGCAGCCATCCAGGGCCAGAAAGGCCTCTGGTAGAACCAGTCGTCGGTTGGCTGAATCATCGAGGGTTCGTTCAAACCATTGGGTGGATGCTGTCTGCAGAGGGCTGGAGGCCAGGGTCATGACGAATCGGGCCATGCCACAAGCTCGTTCGCATCTCATCGGGTTTCGTTTGTAGGGCATCGCGGAGGAGCCGATCTGTTTCTTCCCAAAGGGCTCCTCGATCTCTTTGCGGTTTGCCAACAGACGAATATCCGTTGCACACTTGTGTACAGCCGCTGACATGGCTGCCAGGCATGAGGTGATTTGGGCATCCACAATCCTGGGGTAGGTCTGGCCAGTGACGGGCAGACGGCGATCTTCTGACCAGCCCATTTGCCTTGTGACCAGGCGGTCAAGTTCGTCGACCTTTGACTCATCTCCGTCAAAGAGTGCCAGGAACGAGGCTTGTGTCCCGGTGGCACCCCGGACGCCACGGAACCGAAGAGATTCGATTCGAAATTCCAGGTCTTCAAGGCCCAGCCAGAAGTCCTGTGCCCAGGTAATGGCCCTCCGCCCCACAGTGACAGGTTGGGCCGGCTGGTAATGGGTAAATCCCAGCGTTGGCAGATCCTTCCACTGTGTAGCGAATTGACCAAGGGCTGCAATCACTGACGCCGCTTTCGTGGCGAGCAGTTGCATGGCGTCACGAAGGATCAACAACTCGGCATTGCAGTTTACGAATTGACTCGTGGCGCCAAGGTGAATGATGCCGCGGGCTTCCGGAGCAGCTTCACCGAAGGTATGAACATGGGCCATCACGTCATGACGAAGTCGCTGCTCATGCTTGGCAGCAGATTCGTAGTCGATGTCATCCAGGTGTTCACGCATCGCCTGGATCTGGCTGTCAGTGATGTCGAGCCCGAGGGCCTTCTCTGATTCAGCAAGCGCGAGCCAAAGTCGACGCCATGTTCTGAAGCGATGCCCATCTGACCATAGGCGCTGCATCGCCTCTGACGCGTAGCGCGTTTCAAGAGGTGAACGGTAGCGGTCGAATTCGCCTGACACGGGAAAGAGAAAACTCCATTTGCCGTGGTGTGATGAGCGTGACCCAGTTGGCAGAAAGCAGGGCCGACAGGAGGGCATGTTACCGCGCCGTGGATCGGGCCCGGTGAATTGCCCGTGATGGACTTAGGATGGCCCCATGGCCGCAAGATTCTCATCCCCCTCGGTATCACTGGTTGCCAGTCGGTCCGGTTTGCATGCGACAAGTGACTTGTTTGGTCATCTGGCCGCCTGGGTGGGGCTTTACGTGGGTGGTTGTGTTGTCATCGCGGGCTTGTTGCTCCATGGCGAGGTGTCTCTGGCAGCCTTGTGCATTGCGATCCCGACGACTGTTGGCACATATCTGATTGACCGGGTGAAGCCCTGGCCGGGCCTCTCCGATCCTGCCGACAAGATGGCCCATCCGGAACGGGCAGCGGTTTTACTGAGGCTTGATGTTCCTGTACGCCTGGTGGCCATTACGCTCATAGTGTTGGCGGCATTGGCATCATGGCTGCTGATACCTGCTGCGACGGTAGCGGTCATCGGTGCACCGATTGGAGTCTGGGTCTACAGCCATCGTGGACGTCTGCCGCGGCCCAAGGACAGGATGACATTGAAGAACCTCTTCGTGGCCATCAGCATCACGGCCCTGGTCCTCTTGCTGGAAGGCTCGGGATCTCAAACCATGACATTGCTTGCCGTGGGCATCTTTCTGATGCTCAACGTCTTTGCGGATGCGATGCTCTGTGACATTGATGATCGTCATGCCGATGCCAGATTCGGCACTCGGACCATTGCCAACACCCTGGGCATTTCCGAAACATGGAAGCTGGCCATTGTGCTTCAGTGCATGGGCTTCATGATCCTGGTCATTTCTGCAGCCATGGGGCAAATCGCATGGTTGCCTGCATTGCTGCTGGGCACGGTGTTCTTGTTCATGACGGTGGCACTTCGGTCCGTTCGTGTCGCACGGATCAAGGACCTGGTCGACTTGAAACTACCTTTGGCGGCGGCTCTTGCCTGGCTTCTGATTTCAGTTGCCGATGCCGGGCTCTCGCCGTGACTGGCCAATGCGTGGCTCGGTTCCAGCACGGATTCTCGCGATGTTGCTGCGATGTTTCCAGAGCACCAGTGCCGCAAGCAGAATTGCAATGATGATTGGCCCCAATGGCAGACCGGTGTCATCGATCAATCCCAATGTTGCTTTTTCACGTTGAAAATGCATGTACTGCAGCACAACGACCACCACGATGGGAATGCAGATGGCGGCGATCATGCTGGCCAGGGAGATCATTCGGAACAACGCCAGGAGAATGCCCCAGATGATGAAAGCGGTGCCGACTGCGATGGTCATCACGGGCCACATCGCCAGCAGGGCACCAAAGGTTGTGGCGACTCCCTTGCCGCCGCCGCCACGTAGAAAGATCGAATACATGTGCCCCAGCAAAGCGGCCAATCCCACGGCCAGCCAAAGCCACCATTGGCCCGGAACGACAAAGATGTCGCGGGTATAGAGTCCGGTCAGAATGCCGGCAATGACTACCGGGACAGCACCCTTTGCCATGTCCAGAAAAAAGCACAGTAGTCCCCAGCGTCGACCAAGTACTCGGCCCACATTGGTTGCGCCAATGTTCTTGGATCCCTGCTCACGGATGTTGATTCCATGTGCCTTGCCAATGAAGACACCGAAGGGGATCGAGCCCAACACGTAGGCGCCAATGATGCATCCAATCCAGGTCCAAATCATGTTGCGGACTCCCGGTTGGTGTTCCTGGACAACAATGCCGCTGCATATACAAACATGAGCATGCCGATCTGGGCCGTCATCATCTGGTAACCATCAAATGCGGCGCCGGCTGCCCACGCGACAAGTACGAAGGCTGAACCGAAGAAGATCGGGTCACTGGCCCGTCCCACGAGCCGACTGGCGGCAAGGATCATGGGGATTATCAGCAAGAGGCAGCCGATGATTCCGGTACTTGCCAGGACCTGCAGGTACATCGAGTGTGGGTTGAGATGTTGTGAACGAAGTGGAATGCCCTCTGCCTGAGCAGCGGGATCACTGAGCCACCAGGCATCTTCAAGGTTGGCGGAAAGGCCACCAGCGCCGACACCAATCAGGGGATGGTCCAGGAAAACATCTCGAGCGCCTTGCCAGACAAGAAGTCGGTATCCAATCGGGGTTCGGTGCCAGCCACCAAGGGCGATTTCATAATGATCATCACCGGATGAAGAATCCGTTTCGAGGAGAGCTGTTTCAAGGCGATTCCTGACCGGTCCGGTCAGTTTGCCTGAAAGGACGTAGACGTCCAGAAGTACCAGGCCGCAGATGGCCACAATCCCAAGGGCGCCCATGGTGCATGTACGTTTCCGAGCGGCGGGGCAGAGTGCCAGTGTTCCGATCACGAGCATGCTTCCGGCAATGGCCATGCTCACCCAGGGCCCACGACTTCCAGTCAGCACCAATCCGATGACGACAATGATCAAGCCGGCCGCCATGGCGACAGCACGGTTTCCTTGCCATTGGAGAACACCGGTCAGCATCCACATGGCTGCTGTTGCCAACATGGCCCCAGCCAGAATCGGATGCATCCAGGCGTCCGCACGTCCCTGGATATCGAGTTCGAATCCGGGGACACCAATGATCTGTCCAAGCTGGACAAGAACCACGACGAGGCAACCCAGCAGGAAGGCCATCACCAGCAGGCGATAACGATGCATCACGGGCCAGAGCAGAATGGGGACCAGAAGCATTCGCCAGGCACGAAGTTCTTCACCACCGAAGATTGGTGAAGGGCTCCAGGCCAGGCTGATTGCCAGCCAGACAGGCCAGGCCAGGATCCACCACATAAGAGGATCTCGCACAAATGGGCCAAAGCATGCGTGGATCTTTGGCAGTCGCAGCACGGTGTACACCAGAAGTGCGATGAGCAGCACGTCCTTGGCGCCGGGCACCATGCCAAGAGGCAGGACGAAAGCAAAGCCGCCGGCGATGGCCACATGGATTCGGTGTCCAAGCGGATCAACTGCATGTGCGAAAGCAGCCGATTCCCGTGCCGTGACGGGTGGAGCCGGGGATG
The DNA here is from genome assembly GCA_029242715.1 of Phycisphaerales bacterium. Lineage (GTDB taxonomy): Bacteria > Planctomycetota > Phycisphaerae > Phycisphaerales > SM1A02 > UBA1668. Next base: position 315,337 of record JAQWTL010000020.1, on the reverse strand, counting down.
CAGGTACGCTTTCAATATCAGTGGTGATGGGGGGGTCTCCCGGGCTGCAAGTATACGCCTCAGGCCCGATGTGATCGCAGACATGCCGAGAACCTCGCCCGGAGCTATGGTGTCCAGTGATGCGGCATCAAGAGCTGACCAAGCACATGCTCAAGGAGGATGGCGGGCGGGCCGTCTGGCTCTTGCGCGCTCAGGGGCAACCACCCTTGACGTACAAGTCCTGGACACTGACGCCCTGGTTTGCCTGCAAATGCCTCATGGGAATTGCGCAGCCCTGGCGACATGCCAGAGGTGCAGGCAGGCTCAGCCGAGCCGGAATCAAGACGCCCAAGGTCCGGACCATTCGACCTGGATGGCATCGAAATCGACCGGTTCTGCTCCTGGTCATGCCTTACATAGAAGGCCATACGGCTTTGTCGCAGTTACAGGCCAATGATGATTCTCAAGCCAGTTTGCTGGCGGAACAACTGGGCCTCATCGTGGCCACTTTGGCGAATGCCGGTTTTCGCCATCGCGACTTCAAACTCAGCAACGTGGTAGTTGAACAGGGATCGGATCATCCCTGGCTGATTGATCCAGTCGGTGTGGTACGGGATCGTGACCGAGTGGCTGCCTTGGCCATGATGCTTGATCGCCTTGATGTCGAGGTGCGAGAAGGACATGCTGGAACTGTGCCGGATGCAGCGAGGCTTCGCAGGATCATGCTGAGGTCAGCGTTGAGTCGGTCCCCTCAGATGCTGCGTCGAGCAGTTTTACAGAGGCTGCGTAGACATCCTCGATCGTGATGCGATCGATTCGACAGACTCCGCCGCACTTGTTGGCAACCATTGACTCTGGAAGAAACGGCTCAGCAAGAAGCCGGCTTTCAATAATGTCTGGCAATACCGTCCAACGATGATCGGTGGGTCCAAAGAGGCTCACGATCGGAGTCCCGAGGGCTGCGGCGATATGCCTTGGACCGGTGTCATTGGTGATCACCAGGGAAGCTGCTTTCAAGATGGCTTTCAGTCCACCAAGGCCGGGGTTGGCTGCGGCAAGATCGATCATGCTGCAACTGGCGTTCTCAATGATGCTCTCTACCAGCGGTTTCTCAGTGGGTGCACCGGCAACCGCGATGCGCAGGCCGTGATCGTGAGCCAGTTGCTCTGCGATGCGAGTGAAGTGGGAAGCCGGCCACCGTTTGTCCAGACGATTGGCCCCTGGAACCAGGACGATGAAGGGTCCCTCATCCAAAGGCATGGCTTTTTCTGCAGCCTCTCTATCAGCATCTGTCAGTTCGAGACGTGGTTGGCGATCCGTGACATTTGTTATGCCTGTGATCTCAGATGCCAGTTCGATGTAATCATCAAGCGTCGTGTGAATGCTGGATGAAGAGGGGGGTGTAACGGAATGGGTCAGGAGTCTGGAACGCCCCTGTCGACTGAATCCGATGCGATTGGAGGCGCCACCCAGCCGGGCAGTCAACGCAGAACGCATTGAATTCGGGAGCAGGATGATCGCGTCTGGTCGCAGACTGGCAATAGATCGGCCAGCACGCCAGGGGCCAAGCAGTCCCTTGGGTTGAATGTCCAGGCATGCATGGATTTCATTGAGCCCGCTCAGGAGCGGGGCGAGTCCTGGACGGAGTGCCGTTGTGATCTCGCAGTCCGGAAACTTCTTGTGAAGCAGCCGCAGAGCCGGTGTCGCCATGACGATGTCACCTACCCATGAAGGCATGATGACCATGAGACGAGCGGGATCATGAGGGAGGATCATGTGATCTTCTCCGTATTCATGATCCAGTCGACTGCTTGCGAGATCGTTTCACAGAGATGACCAGCGCATGTTTCTGTTCCAGGAACGGCAAGTCGAATGGACTGACAGCCTGCGGCGTTGCCAGCTTCGATATCACGCTCCTGGTCACCAATCATCCAGGATCGTTCCAGTTCGATGTCGTGGTCTTCAGCCGCTTGCAGAAGCATCCCGGGCCTGGGCTTGCGTGTCGGGTGGTTGCCTCGAAAGGCCTCAATGACACCTTCGGGGTGCCAAGGGCTGTAATACCACGCCTGGACGAGATCCTTTCGGCCAGTAGTTGATGCCAGGGACTGCTCGATGGCGTCATGGACATCCGCAACATCCTGTTCGGTGAAGACGCCTCGTGCCACACCGCTCTGATTGGTCACGATCACCAGGATGAAGCCGGCATTCCTGAGTCTCACCATGGAATCCGCTGCACCATCCATCAGGCGGACTGCTGATGGATCGCCGAGATCGCCATCATTATGAATGATCGTATTGTCGCGATCCAGGAAGATGCAGCGTTGCATGATCATCTCTCCGGATGGTCAACGGGTCATGGCCGTTGGGCGCACGACGATGTCGTTGATGGAAACATGTCGGGGTGACTGGAGGACCCAGGCGATGATCTCCGCGATGTCCTCCGGGAGGAGGGGTTCATCAAGTGCATTGATGTAGGCCTTCGTAGCCTCGCGGGTCGGCTCATGGTCAATGGATTCGAATAATTCCGTTTGAACGATTCCAGGTTGGACGACACAGACTCGAAGATGTCCACCATCCTTGGCACATCGCTTTGCCAGATCGCCACGGAGGCAGTCTGCGAAGTGATTGATGGCAGCCTTGGTCGCGCAATAGACGGAAGCTTCCGGGAAGGTCTGGCGACCGGCCACGGAGGACAGCAGCACGATGTCGCCCCGCTTCTGCTGGAACATGGTGGGTAGTACGGCGTGCACGCATCTCAGAATGCCCGAGAGGTTGGTGTCAACGGTCCGGTGCCATCGAGCGAGATCGGAGTCTTCAAGCGGTTCGATGGGAATGATCCCGGCATTGGCAACCAGGGCGGTGATCTCACCCAGTTCGCCGGCGGCCCCCACGGCACGAATCATGTCCTCATCGCTGGTGACATCTCCGGCCAGGGCCCTGGCGGTGCCACCGGCATTCTGGATGTCCTCCGCAATGGATTCCAGCCTGTCAGCACGCCTTCCGGTCAGGACTACTGAATAGCCGGCCCGAGCCAGCCGGTGAGCCGTTGCAGACCCGATACCCGCGCTGGCACCCGTGATCAGGGCGACGCCTTGTTCGCTCTTGTTGTCACAATCATTCGACATGGATGCTGGGTCCATGGTCAATCCACCCTTTCCCCGCTTGCCGGCGGGTATCGTACCCGGATGGCCGAGTCAAAGACGAAGAGCGATATGACCGCGGAGACGACCGATCCTTCAGTGCTAGTCAAGGCAAGGAGGGAGAAGCTCCGGCGATGGCGGGAAGAGTTTGACCTTCAGCCCTTCGGGCACCGTGTTGATGACGTGGAGTCCCTCGCCAAGGCCCGAGCGCGGTTTGACGAGTCAGCGGATGATCTGTGGCAGGAACGCAGTGAAGCTGCTGAGGAAGATTCTGTACCGGAGGACCCCAGACCACGTGCACGTGTTGCTGGTCGCTGTGTCCAGCACCGGGCAATGGGCAAACTTGTGTTTGCCGTACTCCGGGATGATTCGGGTGATCTTCAGGTCAGTGTTTCCAAGAAGGCTGTTGACGCAACCGAGTTCAAGGTTGCTTCCAAGCTTGACTACGGAGACATCGTGGTGGCTGAAGGCCCCATCGGCCGAACGAAGCGTGGCGAGATCTGCATTTGGGCGGATCGCTTTGAACTTCATTGCAAATCGCTGGTTCCGCCACCGGAAAAGTATCACGGCCTGACTGATGTCGAGACCAGGTATCGGCAGCGATACGTGGACATGTACATGAACCCGGAAGTGATGGAGATCTTCTGCAGGCGTTCAAAGGTGTTGTCTGTTATTCGACAGTTCATGGATGGCCGGGGTTTCATCGAGGTCGAGACGCCCATGATGCAACCACTGGCGGGAGGAGCGGCGGCTCGTCCGTTCATGACGCATCACAACGCTCTGGACATCGATCTGTACATGCGTATCGCTCCAGAGCTGTATCTCAAGCGGCTTCTCGTCGGCGGCATGCGACGCGTCTATGAGATCAATCGCAATTTCCGAAACGAGGGAATCGATCGTCAGCACAATCCCGAGTTCACGATGATGGAACTCTACGAGGCCTTCAGTGATCTCGAGGGTGTAATGGAACTCCAGGAGGATCTCTTCAAGACACTCGCACAAGAGGTGACGCCTTCAGGTGGCACCGTTGTTGCCTGGGGTGATCTCGAGATTGACTATGGCCGTCCCTTTGAACGGGTTCGTTACGGAGATCTTTTCCGGCAGGGAACCGGCCTTGAAATGACGGATCGTGAAGGCGTGAAAGCAGCGGCGGTGGCTGCGGGAATTCAGGATGTGGAGAAGCAGGATCACTGGTTGCTGGTTGATGCCCTGTTCGAGGCTCATGGCGAGCCAGCGATTGATCCTGCACGACCCACGTTCGTCACCCATTTTCCTGCTGAGCTTTCTCCATTGACTCGACCCGATCCTGAAGATCCTGAACTTGCGTTGCGTGGGGAACTGTTCATCGGCGGAATGGAGTTGAGCAACGGCTACACGGAACTCAATGATCCGGATATCCAGCTCGCACGATTTACTGAGCAATTGGATGGTTCCGATGATGAGGCCAGCACGTTCCGGTCGCTTGATGAGGATTTCATCAATGCCCTCCGAGTCGGCATGCCGCCGGCAGGTGGTCTTGGTGTCGGCATTGACAGAGTTGTCATGTTGATGACTGGTTGCACAAGCATCCGGGATGTCATTCTGTTCCCGCTCTTGAAGCCTGAAGGAGGCGAAAGTGATGACGCAAACTAGATACATGCACACTTTCTTTGCTTCGTTTTTTCTCCTTTTGTCCTTGTTTGGTGGCACGGCCGTCCAGGCCGAAGAGGTCCTTGAGGATCTCTGGTATGGCATCGAGATCGCTGGGGGACGTGTTGGGTGGCAGCATTCCACCTTCACGGTCGAAGGCGATCAGAGGACGAGCAAGACCGACATGGAAATGGTCTTCAAACGCGGCCAGATGAAAATCGAGGTTGCCATTCAATCGACTTGGAAATCCACGACTTCCGGCAAGCCCATCTCGGCCAAGATGGTCCAGGACATGAGCATGGCCAAGACCATCTCAAAGTGGACATTCAAGCCTGATGGCATCCACATCCTCGAGACAAGCGGGGGGCCACCGGTCACCAGCCAAGTACCTCTTCCAGAGGAACGGTGGTTGTTGCCCTATGACGCGCAGCAGTATTTCACTGAGCGTGCCAAGGCAGGTGCCGAGGAAATCATGATCAAGATGATGACGCCGGAAATCGGTCCACAGATCATCACCGTGACCTACACGAGAATCGGTGAGGAGGACCTTGAGATCCAGGGTCGCATGATTCCAACAACCATCTGGATAATGGTGAACAGTGCAACGCCCCAGGTTCCTTCCAAGAACTGGGTTTCCACGGACGGGGTCATGGTTGCCAATGAGACGGATCTTGGCTTCGGGATTCTCCGTATGAAGCTCGAGCCCAGGAAAGAGGCCATGCAGGAGCCGGATTCAGCTCCTGAGGTATTTTTCAAACTGATGGTTGAACCAGATCAGCCGATCTCGGATCCCTGGAAGGCACGCCGGGTAGTCATGCGTGTTCGTACAAAGGATGACACGGCTCTTGAATTGCCGTCCAAGGGGTATCAGAGCATTGCAGGTCGAACTGATGACAGTGTCACTGTAGTCGTGGACATGGATGCTCCGCAGCCCGCGACGTCAGAAGAGATTACTGACGAGGACTATCTGGGTCAGTCTGTCATGATCGATCCTCAGGATGAAAAAGTGATCACGCTTCGTGACGAGGCCTTGTCAGAGGTGCGGGATGACGACCCGATGTTGCGTGCTCAGGCCCTGCGTTCCTTTGTGCTGGAATACATCACCAACAAGAACCTGGCGACTGCATTTGCCAGTGCCTCGGAGGTTGCCCGCAGCCAAACAGGTGATTGCAGTGAACATGGTGTGCTGTTGGCAGCCTTGCTCAGGGCGGATGGCATTCCGGCACGTGTTGTCACTGGCCTGGTGTACGTGCCCGGTATCGGCGAAAAGGGCGAAGGAGCCTTTGGCTGGCACATGTGGACACAGGCGCTCATCGATGGGCACTGGGTAGATCTTGATGCGACGCTTCCAGTCGAGTTCAGCGGTGGTCATATTGCCACGAACACCTCGGCGCTTTCACAGGGAACAGGATCAGCCGACATGTCGGGCCTGGTCGGATTGCTTGGCAAGATCGAAATCGATGTGGTGCGTGTGGATCACGAATGACACGTGATGACCTGATGCCCCCAGCGGCGCCCTTGCCATCACGACCAGAGGATGGCCACAAGGGCATCTTCGGGACTGTCTTGGTCATTGGTGGGTGTGATGATGAGAAGGCCTGCATGGTGGGCGGTCCCTCGTTCGCAGCCATTGGTGCTCTGCGAGCTGGTGCGGGCCGCGCAATCCTGGCGACTCCGCGCACCATCCTGTCTTCATGTCTGGAAGTGGCTCCGTCTGCAACGGGTCTGCCGTTGTCAGAAGAACCCAGCCAGGCTGTTGCGAGCGTTATGGAAATGTTGCCGCAGGTCCAGGCGGTGATCATCGGACCTGGCCTTGGTGCTTCAGAGCGTTCACGTGCCTTGGTGACATCAGTACTCCAGTCAGACGACAGTCCGCCGATCGTGCTGGATGCCGACGGGCTCAACGTGTTCGCCAGTGAAGCCGGTCATGGCATGACCTTCCGGAATCCGGTGGTGCTGACGCCACATCCTGGTGAATACGATCGGCTGGCTGAAGCGTTGAATCTTCCACTGAAACCGAGATCTGCTGGTGAGCGTGTCGAGGCTGCCAGAAAGTTGAGTGGCTGTTTGAATGCAGTCTGTGTGCTGAAGGGGCAGGGCACGGTCGTGGCAAGCAATGACAAATCCTGGACCTGCGAGCGAGGCTCCGTTGTGTTGGCCACTGGGGGAACCGGTGATGTCCTTGCCGGGATCATCGGCGGTCTGTTGGCTCAGGGGGTGCATGCGGACATGTCGGACCCATGGGATCTTGCCGCCTGGGGGACATGGATTCATGCAGTGGCGGGTGAGCAGTGGGCATCTCGGAATGGCTCTGCAGGGATGTTGGCCGCAGATCTTGCCGAGGAAGTACCGGCTGTGATGAGTCAGGTGCCACGGGCCTAGTTGTCATTGGTATCCTCGATGCATGGCCGATCATCATGTTGCACAAAGTCCGACCGTTCGTGAACTCCAGGCGGGGATGTATCTTCGCGAGGGGTTGTATTCACTCGTCAATCCCCAGATAGGCACGAACCGGAATGGTGGCCAATACCTCAAGTGTCTGCTTCGGGATGCTTCTGGTGAAGTCGCTGGACGTAAATGGAAACTGGATGACTTCGACCTGGATGACTGCACCAGCACGGGTTTCGTACGTCTCGATGGGGAGATCGTGGAATTCAATGGTCTGCCGCAGGTGAACATCCATGACATCGAGCCGGCTCAGGTGACCGAGTCGGAACTCACGCATCTTCTGCCTCATACCCGTTTCGACATCGACATGATGTACAAATCGGTGACAGGCCTCCTGGATTCTCTGGAGCATCCCTCGATGCGAGCCTTGTCCAGGCGTTACACCGAAGACGATGTGCTGATGAAGGCATTCCGTCGGAGTCCGGCAGCCATGGTGATGCACCATGCCTGGATCGGCGGACTGCTTGAGCACACATGGCAGTTGATGCGGATGGCCGATGCGGTCCTTGGAACCTACGTCGATGAATCAGGGCAGCCGAGGTTGAACAGGGATCTGGTGATGATGGGTCTGTTCCTGCATGATCTTGCCAAGACGACCGAACTTTCCTGGCACAAGGGCTTTGAGTACACGGCGGATGGGAACCTCGTAGGGCATATTGCCCGGGCATCCATCTGGCTGGAGGATTGCGCCAGAGATCTGGACCCACCCATGCCAGTCGATGACCTGGCAGTCCTGCACAACATCCTCCTGAGCCACCATGGTGAGCCTGAATACGGTGCCTTGCGTCCACCCATGACACCAGAGGCCGTACTTGTGGCGCAATTGGACAATACGGATGCACGAGTGGCCATGTCACTGGCGGCAGTTGATCCAGAAGGATCAGGTCGGTCAGTGGAAGGTGGGATGTTCACGGAACGTGCGGCCGGAACCGGCACGCGAATGTATCGGCGTGAACTTCTCAGCGATTAATTGAAGGCATGTGATCGGCGAGTTGGATACAATCCTCAGCCACTCATGTCGAAGAACGATCGAATACTTGTTGGAATACCCGTCTACAACGAGGCGGCTTTCGTGACCGAGGTTCTCCAGGAGGTCCTCCAGTACACGGAAGATGTTCTCGTCATTGATGATGGTTCGACCGATGACACGGCCCGCTTGTTGTCTGAGCAGCCGGTCAAGATTGTTCGTCATGCCACCAATCGTGGCTACGGTCGCTCGACCCGGGACATGTTCCAATGGGCTCGGGAAGACGGCTATGAATGGCTGATCACCATGGATTGTGATCTTCAGCACGAACCGGCGGCTATTCCACTCTTCGAGGAACGCATCAAGGAAGGTGGCGTGGATGTCATCTCCGGAAGCCGGTACTTGCTGGAGTGTCAGGATGGCGACATGCCTCCTGCAGATCGCCGCCAGATCAACCGGCTCATGACCCATGAAATCAACAGCCGGCTGGGCCTGTCCCTGACCGATGCTTTCTGTGGTTTCAAGGCCTATCGCGTCGACGCCTGTGTGGATCTCGTCATGGACGTGGATGGATACGATTTTCCGATGATGTTCTGGGTGCAGGCGGTTGCCGCAGGACTTGCCATCGATGAGTTACCTGTTCGTCTGATCTACAACGATCCTTCTCGTTCGTTTGGCGGCCCCCTTGATGACCATGCTCGCCGACTGCGTTTCTATCAGTCGACGCTGTATGAGGAAATCATCAGGATGTCTTCGAGCCTTCCAGCAGGCGCAGATGACGGGTTGGCCATTGGCGAGACCACGTGCCATGGTTGATTCGATTTCAAGGATCAGGATTGTGCCACCGTCCCCACGTGGGTCGGGTCCGGGGCTTCCAGCAGCGATCATTTCGGAAACCCGGCGTGCCCTGAAGTTGCCCGATTCAAGGCCCATCGTGGCGACCGGCCACGCGCCCATGCATTGGCATCCGGGCATACTGGCGAAATTCATGGCCATGCGCGTCCTGGCACAGGAGCAGCAGGCCACGCCACTGGTTCTGAACATCGATACGGTCGCGGGCGATCCCGGACTGATCGAGGTTCCGTTCCTTGATGCAGATGGTCTGCCTTGCAGCAGTACCATTCGGCTCTTTGATTCCAACCCCGAACTGGCGCTGGGCATGCAGCCTGCAACCGAGCCAGCAGGCCTTGAATGGCTTGCAGGGTTGGCTGATTTCAACCTGGAACCATTTGAGAAATTGTCAGAGGCAATCCGTTCCGGCAGCAGCGATCTTTCGCTGGCGTCTCAGTTGATGCGTGCCCAGTTGCATCTGGCTCGTCGGTGGGCAGGAAGGCCTACTGTGCTTGGGGCATCAAGACTTCTGAAGACGTCTTGTGGTCGATGGCTTCTGGAGAGGATGCAGCGGGATGCGGTTCGTTGCGTTCAGGCCTACAACAATGCGGTAAGCGTGGATCCTGATGCAGGCATTCGTCCATTGGACATGGCTGCAGGTGAGTTGCCGCTTTGGGACATCCGGAGCAACGAACGTCGGACCGCTCGCCGTCAGGACCTGGATGAAGCCAACTTGCTTCCCAAGGCCCTTGTGATCACGGCGATCATGCGATTGGCAGGTTGCGATCTCTTTGTACATGGAACTGGGGGCGCGAGATACGACGCGCTCATGGAAGGCTGGATCAGGCAGTGGCTGGGTCTGGAGGTCATGCCCTTCATGGTTGTGACCGCAGATGTGCGTCTTCCCATGCCGGGTCTTGAAGCGATTTCAAGGCTGGGACAGTCGCTGGTTTCACGTGGACGTCGGGCCTATCACGATCCCGAATCCATCGAGGAGGCCGCGGAAGGTCCAGGACCGAAGAAACGTGAAGCTTTGGCATCCATTGAATCAGCACCCAGAGGCAGCGACCAACGACGTGAAGCATTTGCTTCTATGCATCAGACGCTGGCAACGATGCGTGATGACAAGCGGGAATCCTCGCCAGCCATCGCCGGACGTGTCCGTGATGCGCGTAGGACAACAGCCCGCCGTGATTGGGATTTCTTCTTCCATCCAGAGGATACGCTTGACCAACTGGCCGAGGATGTTGAGGAAGCCTCACTCGATTCAGTTCGATGAGGCTGCTGGGGACCGGCGTCGATCAGGGAGTTTTCAGGCCTGCCCGACTCCAGATCTGCTCAATATTCTCAGGTGTGGTGGTTTCCATGACAACGCCATCAGGATTGGTTTGCCTGATGAGTCCTTTGACGCCGTACTCACTTCTGGTTGGCAATCCGGCGTCGTCAATCCAGGTCTGAAGAAGCCACCGGGTTCCCTGGTCGTCAAGCGGAGTCCATTCATCTCTGCGAGTCCCGATTTGAGGACTTGATTGTCTGTGGTCAAAGAAGGCGTAGCTCATGGCCAAAGACTTGTCCCGAGGAAGAAACATGCCAAGTGTCCAAGTCAGCGCTCTTGGCATCCATGGTGAAGGTATCTGCCATTCATAGGGCTGACGAAGGTTGATTTCATCATCCTGCTTGATGACCACGAGTCTCTGTCGTGGCTGCCCCAGTGATTGCCGGGTTCGAAAACCGAATTCCTTTTCGGTACGTGTTGCCGCTCGTTGGCGTCGGGTTACAAAGGCGCTCCAGGCTTCATGGGACAGATCCCATGCCACCCAGTAAAGACCGAGCATGTCCATGTAGATTTCTCGATCGGCATCCACGACGATTCGGGAGTGGACTTTTACAAGCAGCCCCTCCTCCTTTTCATCGGGGCTGAACATCTCCGACATGTTTCCGGGTTGGAGGGCTCCCATTGGTGCGGCTTCCAGCGTGAAGATTGAATAAGCCACTTCCTGATCAGGTTCGCCGCCCTGGCCTGGGCGGTAAATCCGCCGGCAGGTGCGGTGATCCGTCATGGATTGGAGTTTGTCCTTGGTGAGACTGGCCAGGAAATCGGTGGTTTGATCGGCTTCAATCTGGGCAAGTCCACTTGCGACCCCGGGGCTCCGAAGCAGGATTGATCGAAAAGCCCGATTCATTTCCGGCTGGACCACCTCGTACATATGCGGCATCGTGATGACCGTGCCGACCATGTAGTGCAATTGGCCGCTCAAACGGCCCTGTGGCAAGATCAGCCAGCCAAAAATGACCGCCTTGCCATCGGGCAGGGTTTCACGGACCCAGGCCAGGTGCCCAGGCACTCCGTCAACTGTGCAGGCCTCATCTTGCAGAATCTGGAGGCTCTTGTCCTCATTTTCCTGGGACAGCATCAGGCGTTGGATCATGGCTTCTGCTGTGGGGTCATTGCTGGGAACAGATTCCAGTCTGAGGCTCCAGGCAGGGGTCTCAGATCCATCGCGGATGATGAAAAAGGGGGTTTGGCCAGCCTTCCGGGATGTGATTATTGACCCCTTCGGGAGGGCCATGCTGATGCCCACCTCGTTGCTTATGAAGGTATCTCTGTCCAAGAGGGCTGATTGGGTCTGTTTGCCGCCAGAGGCCTGGGCTGTGGCAGACCCACCAGGGGCCATACCAGGGGATTCCGGTGCCTGGAGTACCAGGCCAATAATGAGCGTCATGACAAAGTTGAGCATCCCGGAACTGTACCCTCGCTGAGGTGCTTGGGGGGGATCGGATTTGGTCTGAGAAGTGGGCCCAGGCCCCCTTGAACCTTGACAAAGGCGGCCGGAGGCCTATCATCGTCGTTTCGCCTTCGGTCGTGTGGCCGTGGGCGTTGTCTTGATATGGACGAGTTGAAAACGTGTACCGGTTGTTCGAAAACCGGATTGTTAATGGAATAACGAATCGATGTCATCGGTGAAGATCAAGATCCGGATGGAGGCATACGACCACCAAGCGTTGGATGTTTCGGCGAAGGAAATCGTCGAGCATGCAAAGCGTACTGGTGCACGTGTTGCCGGTCCCATTCCACTCCCTACTCGGCGTGAGATCTATACCGTCAATAGGTCGACGTTTGTTAACAAGAAATCACGTGAGCAATTCGAGATACGTACGCACAAGCGGATCATCAACATTGAAGATCCAAATCCACGTACTGTCGAGGCCCTCAACCGACTGGTTGTTCCGGCCGGCGTCTTTGTGAAGATCAAGGCCTGACGATCAGGTTTTTAAGAGTAAACGCGAACGGGCCAAAGTAGGCGGGCCCGACTCGTGCAACGCAGGCCTGCTAGGCGACGTCAACAACGCAAGGTTCGGGAACATGGCTTCTGCACTGCTTGGCAGAAAACTCGGAATGACCCGCTACTTCACTGAAGAAGGTGTCAATATCCCCGTGACAGTCATTCAGGCTGGCCCGTGTGTTGTCACGCAGGTGAAGACTGAAGAGACGGATGGCTATTCCGCTATCCAGATCGGCTACGAGGATATAAATGCTCGTCGCAGCACGATGCCAGTCATCGGGCATGATCACAAGGCAGGGGCTTCTCCCAAACGATTCCATCGTGAACTTCGTACGGAAGAGGTGGATGTTGAACTTGGTGACACGATCACCGTCGAGTGTTTTGAGGATGTTCCCTTCGTCGACATCTGCGGTCGAAGCAAGGGCAAGGGCTTTCAAGGCGGCATGAAGCGTCACAACTTCGCCGGCCTCGAGGCTTCTCACGGTGTCAAGAGGCGTCACCGTTCTGTAGGTTCAATCGGCGGCCACTCTGCCAACCTTGGTACTGGTCCGAAGCTCAAGAAGGGCAAGCGGATGCCCGGACACATGGGTGATGAGAATGTCACCGCACGCAGCCTCGAGATTATCGCAATTGATACTGATAGAGATTTAATTCTTGTGAAGGGAACAGTCCCTGGGCCGAATAACGCAAGCGTATTCGTTCGCCCGTCTGTTCGACTTAACAGGGTAAAGACAACGGCAGCACGAAAGAAGAAGTAGACCAATCGCATTAGCGGTCATTTCCGCTAGTGGTCTTCAGGGCCTTCCGCTGATAAGGCGGGTTGGGAACCGGAAGACGAAGACAAGAAAGAGGACGCCGAGTCGCAGTCCTACCCGGGCTCGCAGCAATGCAGGTTGTCAAAGTGACGACCAATCGGGACCCAGGAGGGCTAGGCGCAAAGGGGCAGCAGTCGCTGCCAAGGTGTGAATGATGATCGAATTACCCGTAATAGATAAGACGGGCAAGAAAGTCGATACGATCCAAATCGACGAGGCTAGCCTCGGTAACGAGGTTCGGCCGACCCTGCTCAAGCAAGCATATGTAATGTTCCATGCGAACCGTCGCATAGGTGCCGCACGGACTAAGAGTCGCGGCATGGTCGAGGGGTCGACTCGCAAACTCTACAGGCAGAAGGGAACCGGTAACGCCCGGGTTGGCAACGCAAGAACCGTTGTCCGAACCGGTGGTGGTGTCGCGTTTGCCAAGACTGCAGAGACCGGCAAGTGGCGACAGCGAATGCCCAAGCGCATGCGTCGTCTTGCCAATCGAAATGCATTACTTGCCAAGCTGGTCGACAGCGAAGTCAAGTGCTTCGACTCACTGGAAATGAATGAGCCTAAGACCCGTGATCTCAAGGGCACCCTTGAGGCCGTCGGTATTGATCGTACGTGCCTGGTCGCACTGGCTCCGGACAACCGTAATACGGCCTTGTCCGCCCGAAACCTAGAGAACGTTGACACGATTCGAATTGATCAGCTCAATGCATTTGAACTGCTCAATCACCGGTATCTGGTCGTCGACAGGGCTTCCCTTGAAGCTTTCCTGGACGGCTCCTGTTTCAATGATGACAACCAGGAGGCTGCCTGATGCTTGCAACAAGGGTCATTCGACGACCAATCGTTACCGAGAAGGCCGCATTTGCGTCCGGCACCTTCAATCGTCATACCTTCGAGGTCGCATCTGACGCTCGTAAGGCTGATGTAAAGGCTGCCATCGAGGAGCTGTACAGCGTTCGTGTTCAGTCCGTTGCGATTCAGAATCGCAAGGGGCAGCAGCGTCGTAGCCGGTTCGGTTACTGGAAGACTCCCGCAACGAAGCGGGCCATCGTGAAGATTCATCCCGACGACAGGATCGAACTGTTCTGATTGAGCAGCAGGAGACGGTAGCGGGCGAGCCCCGTACCGGAGAGAACCATGGCGATTCGAGTGCACAAGCCAACGACCAACGGACGAAGAAATTCGTCGGTCAACATGCACGTTGAGGTAACGAAGACGACTCCTGAGAAGTCGCTTCTTCGGCCCCTCAACAGGACCGGTGGCCGCAACCACCAGGGCAAGATTACAGTTCGTGGTCGCGGTGGCGGGCATAAGCGTCGCTATCGAATCATTGATTTCAAGCGACGTAAGGATGGCATGGCCGCGAAGGTCATTGGTGTCGAGTACGACCCAAACCGCACCTGCCATATCGCGTTGCTTGAGTATGCAGATGGCCAGCGTCGCTACATCCTTCATCCGGTCGGCTTGGCCGTTGATGACCAGGTCATGAGTGATGACGGTGCCGTTGAGCCCAATCCAGGTTGCACCATGCCACTGGAATTCATTCCAACAGGTATTCAGGTACATGCCGTGGAGCTTGAACCCGGCAAGGGTGCCAGCATGTGCCGATCAGCAGGCAGCTTTGCCCAGTTGACCAACAAGGAAGGCCGTTGGGCGACACTGGTTCTGCCCTCCGGCGAAATCCGCCAGGTGTCGATCAGGTGTCGCGCCACGATTGGTCAGGTCGGAAATACAGATCACCAGCTCGTGAAACTGGGCAAGGCCGGCCGAAACCGTTGGCTTGGTCGAAAGCCCAAGGTTCGCGGTATGGCCAAGAGTCATGATGATCACCCACTGGGTGGTGGTGAAGGTCGTTCGAAGGGTGGCCGCGAGCCAGCCAGTGCTTCGGGCGTGAAGTCAAAGGGTGGCCGCACCCGTCGTCGTGGCAAGGCATCCGATTCTCGGATCCTTCGCCGTCGTAAGAGCAAGCGTTACGGGCAGCTGAAACTCTGATTGGAGTGTCCAGGTACATGCTCCGGTTTCGGAGTCAGGACATCAGGAAACGGAAGACACTATGGGACGATCACTGAAAAAAGGGCCGCACGTCGACGAGAAGCTGTACGGCAAGGTCATGGCGCAAGGCGAGAGCGGTGCCAAGAAACCTATTCGTACTTGGGCTCGTGCTTGCACGATCGTGCCCGAATTCGTCGGTCATACCTTCCAGGTTCATAACGGTCGGACGTTTAACGACGTCTTCGTGACCGAGGACATGGTTGGTCACAAGCTCGGCGAGTTTTCGCTGACACGGACCTTCCGTGGTCACACCAACAAGAAGGAAGGCATCAAGTCGGGTGGTTGACCACCCGACTCTTTTGGAGCCAGGTCATGGCCTATCAAGCAAGTCATAAATTCGCCCGCATCGCTCCGAGGAAAGCTCGGCTGGTTGCCGACATGATTCGCGGCATGCGGATTGATGATGCCCTCAACTCGCTGGAGTTCAGCAAGAAGCGGGGGGCCTGGTATCTCAAGGCAGTCCTGAAATCGGCAATTGCCAATGCCGAGGAACGAGAAGCTGATCTTGAGAGGCTCTTTATTCAGAAAAGCTGGGTGGATGAGGGTCGCACAATCAAGCGATTCCGTCCAAAGGACCGCGGTCGGGCTCACCCGATTCGCAAGAGGACAAGTCACCTGCATATCGTTCTTGAGGAAGGGAACTGATCCATGGGGCAGAAAGTACATCCCTTCGGATTCCGAGTCGGCGTCACTGAGGCGCACAAGTCACGGTGGTACGCGCCCAAGGCGCTCTTTGCAGAGCTGCTGGTCGAGGACTATCGCATTCGCCAGTACGTGGACAAGCGTCTGAACAGGACGCCGCCATTTGCAGCGGTCTCGGATATTCATATCGAACGAACACGTGAAGAGCTGAAAATCATCCTGAAGACTGCACGGCCTGGTCTGGTCATCGGTCCCAAGGGTGCTGAGATTGAGAAGCTCACGCAGGATCTGCAGGCACTGACCGGAAGAAAGGTGCAGACTCAGATCATCGAGATTCGAAGCCCCGATACCAATGCTCATCTGATTGCTGAGGCGATTGCAGAGCAGATGAAGAAGCGTTCAAACTTCCGTCGTCTGCTCAAGCAGCGTTCTGAAGCGGCGATGCAGGCTGGTGCAAAGGGTGTCCGGATTTCCGTAGCTGGCCGACTCGGCGGTGCCGAGATGTCCAGGACCTTTGTGCAACGACTGGGGTCCATTCCACTTTCCACCCTTCAGGCGAATGTGGACTACGCCAGTGTGCCAAGCCACACCACCTACGGCACGATCGGCGTGCGGGTGTGGATCTACAAAGGAATGTACACCGGTCAGGATGTGGATGAACTGGAATCCAAGGCTGCAGGCGGTCGAGCCCGTGCCCGAGGCCGACACTGAATCAGGAGTGGAAGCACGCTGGTGATGATCACTGACGTGTTGAGGAGTACGAACGATGCCCCGAATGCCCAAACGAGTCAAGTTCCGCAAGCAGATGCGCGGCAATATGAAGACGCGCGCCAACCGCGGGAACTATGTCGCCTTTGGTGACTATGGCCTCCAGGCGCTGGAGCCACACTGGGTCAGTGCCAGGCAGATCGAGGCTGGCCGTATCGCGGCACAGCACTTCCTGCGTCGTGAAGGAAAGGTTGTCATCCGCATTTTTCCTGACAAGCCGATTTCCAAGAAGCCTTTGGAAACACGAATGGGCAAGGGCAAGGCTGATGTCGATTACTGGGCAGCACGCGTGAAGCCGGGGACGATTCTGTATGAGATCTCCGGTGTTCCTGAAGAGATTGCCAAGCGTGCGTTGTCTCGAATTGCCCGCAAGATGCCGGTTCGTTGCCGGTTCGTTGGGAAGCGACTTTCTGTGTGATCCCACAACGGGCATGAGCCCGGGAATGGTATGAGTTATGAAACCAAGAGACGTAAACAAGCTGGGGACTGACGAACTCGATATCGAGGTTCTGCAGTTGCGCCGCAAACTCTTTGAGCTGGAAAGCCAGAGGGTGACCGAGCGGATCCAGGACACGTCGCAATTCGGCCATATCAAGAAGGATATTGCCCGCCTGCTTACAGAGAAGCGGACCCGGGAAGGGGCTAAGTCATGAGTCACCTCAAAGAAATCAACATTGCGGATACGGCTTCAAGGCGTGTCGGAATCGTGGATTCCGACAAGCGGGACAAGTCCTGCACCGTCTCGATCAACTATCTCGTGAAGCATGACAAGTACGGAAAGTACATCCGGAAGCGGACAAAGCTACATGTCCATGATGAGGGCAATGCAGCCAGATCCGGGGACCGCGTTGAAATCGCCGAGTGTCGGCCGATTTCCAAGACAAAGTCGTGGACCCTCGTCCGCGTGGTAGACAAGGCCGCTAACGAAGACTGAACGTCGCCTCCAGGCGGCATGGAACCAGTTGCAGGATTGATGTCATGATCCAGAAGGAATCGAGAATCGAAGTAGCCGACAACAGCGGCGCCAAGATCATTAGTGTGATCGGCGTGCTGGGTGGTTCGACTGCTCGAGGCAAGTACACGCGTCGGACCGCAGGTGTTGGCGACATGGTCGTCGGCTCGGTCAAGAAGTCGCTTCCGAACTCGGCAGTGCGTCCAGGTGAGATCGTGCGGGCTGTCATAGTTCGAACGAAGTATCCCACGCGGCGCAAGGACGGTTCATATGTCCGCTTCGAATCCAATGCGTGTGTAATCGTCAAAGAAGGTAATCCAACGGGAACTCGCATCTTCGGTGCCGTTGCTCGCGAATTGCGAGAGCGGAACCACATGAAGATTGTTTCCCTCGCATCGGAGGTGGTGTGACATGGCTCGGCACGTCAAAAAAGGCGATTCCGTAATCGTGACCGCCGGCAATGATTCCGGAAAGGTCGGAGAAATTCTCAAGGTGATCACCAGTGATAACCGTGTGGTTGTCCAGGGTGTGAACATCCGGACACGGCATATGAAGCCAACGCAGCAGAACCCGCAGGGCGGGCTGCTTCGCAAGGAAATGCCAATCCATATCAGCAACGTGAGCCCGGCCGTCGACGGCAAGGGTTCCAGGGTTCGATTCGAGACCCAGACTGATGGAACGAAGAAGAGGATCGCTGTTCGAGGCGGTAAGGAATTGCACACCCTGCGAGGACCGCGTCGTTGAGGCCCGCAGGCCGAGGAGTTTATTGATGGTTGCCCAGAAAAATAAAACACGACTGGATACCAAGTATCACGAAGAGATCGCTCCAAAGCTCATGGAGAAGTTCGGCTTGACCAACAAGCTTCAACTTCCTCGTTTGAGCAAGATCGTGATCAACGTGGGCATCGGTCGTCACCTGGAAAATCAGAAGCTCAAACAGGATATTGCCGACACTGTGGTCTCAACTTTGACACAGATCTCCGGTCAGCGTCCTGTTCTCAGAATGGCTAAGAAATCCGTTGCGAACTTCAAGGTTCGTGAGGGTGCACCGTCTGGTTACATGGTCACGCTTCGCCGTGATCACATGTGGCACTTCATTGATCGGCTCATGAACCTCGCCATGCCGCGTATTCGCGACTTCCGGGGTGTGAAGGCAGCCTCCTTTGACAAGGACGGCAACTACTCCTTCGGATTGACCGAGCAAGCTGTGTGGCCCGAGATCAACATGGCTCAGGTCACTTTCGTACATGGCATGAATATCAACGTTTGTTTCGAGCGTTCGAATCCGGACATGAGCCGTTTCTTCCTTGAGGAACTGGGCATGCCGTTCGAGCGCAAGGACGAGGACTGAGTAAGAGAGAGAAGGGATCCAGTTTCATGGCGAGCAAACGAGTCTTTGCACGAATGAACAAGACACCGAAGTTTTCCACGCGGAAGCGTAACCGGTGCCAGATCACCGGCCGGAGCCGAGGGGTCTATCGCAAGTTCGGCGTGAGCCGGATTGTGTTGAGAGAACTTGCGTTACAGGGAAAGATCCCTGGAATGCGTAAGGCGAGTTGGTGATTCGGAGGAAGGTGGGGCCGTAAGGTCTCTATCAGGAGTGAACGATGTCACAGCAGGATCTAACAGCCGACATGCTGACTCGAATTCGGAACGCAATCCGGAATCGTGAGCCCAGCGTGCGTTGCCTGAACAATCGATTGAATCGCGGTGTTGCCGAGGTTCTCACCGATGAGGGTTACGTCAATGCCTTCGAGATCGTGGATAACGGTCGGGAGGGTGTGCTTCGTGTGGACCTCAAGTACGGCCCACGTGGAGAAGATGTGATCCGGACCATTGACCGGGTGTCCAAGCCTGGTTGCCGGGTCTACAAAAAGGTGGGTGAACTTCCGAGGCCATTGCAGGGTCTGGGCATTGCCGTCGTCTCGACGAGCAAGGGAGTGCTCAGCGATCGTCGGTGCCGTGAAGAAAAGGTGGGTGGCGAACTTGTCGCCATCGTCAGCTAGCAGGGAACAGTCCCGAGGAATGAGTTATGTCGAGGATCGGTAAGAAACCAATCAGTGTGCCCTCTGGGGTCAATATCAAGCTCGATGAGCGTGGACGTTCGATTGGCGTCTCGGGCCCCAAGGGTGATCTGTCCTTTGAATGGGTTGACGGTGTGTCTGTCGCCTATGACGAAGCGGGCAAGACGATCACATGCACGATTCCCGAGGCCAACAGGTCCCAGCGGCAGCAGAAAGCATTCTGGGGAACCACTCGTGCTCGTATCCAGAACATGGTGACCGGTGTCAGCGAGGGATATGTCCGGAAGCTGAACATCGTAGGAGTCGGATGGAATGCAAAGGTGCAGGGCAAGGGCATTCAGTTGAATGTTGGCTACTGCCATCCGGTTGACCTGACTCCTCCTGCGGGCATCGAGATAGATATCGAGAACAACAACAGGATCACCATCAAGGGTGCTGACAAGCATGCCGTGGGCCAGTTTGCGGCCCAGATCCGTGATCAGCGTCGTCCAGAGCCTTACAACGGTAAGGGCATCCTGTACGACGGCGAAGTCATTACACGTAAGCAGGGCAAGATATTCGGCGCCTGATTCGGCGCATTAAAGGAACGGCTGGAGAGCCAGAACGATGAAGCGAATCGAACTGAAAATATCAAGACGCCTCCGAAGACGTCGTGGAACGAGAAAGCGCATCCTTGGTGCGCCCGATCGGCCTCGACTGACCGTGTTTCGAAGCGCTCGTCACATGTACGCCCAGATCGTCGACGATCTGCGTGGGGTGACACTTTGCCAGGCTTCGACCATGGAAAAGGACGGCAAGTTGGACAACGGTGGAAATTCCGGTGCAGCAGCTGAGGTCGGCAAACGATTGGCCGAACGGGCTTCAACAGCGGGCATATCAAACGTCGTATTCGATCGAAATGGCTATCTCTATCACGGTCGCGTCAAAGCGTTGGCCGATGCGGCACGAGAAGGAGGTCTGCGGTTCTGATCAATGATCGGGATCGTGGTGAATCACACCATGGCTGAGATGCTTGAAGAATCAGGTGGAATCGAATCAACAACGGTAGGCGTGTATCGCACGGCTGCGACAGTAAAGGGTGGACGTCGGTTCAGCTTCTCGTCGTTGGTCATTGTTGGCGATCGACATGGTCGCGTTGGACTCGGATACGGCAAGGCCAATCAAGTGCCTCCGGCTATCGAGAAGGCGCAGAAGCAGGCCAAGCGGGACATGCGTCCATACCCTCTCCAGGGCAGGACAATTCCCCATGAGGTCGAAGGCTGTTTCGGTGCATGCCGAGTGCGTCTTCTTCCCGCGTCACCGGGTACAGGCGTCATCGCTGGAGCAGCTGTTCGTGCTGTTCTTGAGATGCTGGGAATCCAGGACTGCTTGACCAAGTCATTTGGTTCCAACAACCCCAAGAACCTTTGCAAAGCTGTATTCAATGGCCTCGATGACCTCCGCTCCAAGGAGGACACCATCAGGCTTCGCGGTGTGGAGTTGGGCGAGACGATGGTCGAAGAGTCCATCCGTCGTGGCCAGGCTTTCCATGGCAGTCCCGCGAGCGAGTCTGATGGTTCCGAATCCGAGGCTGGCGAAGCTTCAGATGCCGGTTCCGCAGATGCCTCGAAGGAGGATGCGTCATCATGATGATCCATGACATCACAAGCAAGGTCGGACGGCACTCATCACGGAAACGTGTTGGCCGTGGCCACGGCAGCGGTCTTGGAAAGACATCCGGACGTGGGCACAAGGGTGCCGGTTCTCGTTCGGGTTATTCTCGTCGGCCTTCCTTCGAAGGTGGTCAGATGACCTGGACTCGCCGGATTCCGAAGCGTGGCTTTACAAACAGTGCATTCCGAAAGCATTACCACGTCGTCAACCTGAAGGTTCTCGAGGAACGTGTTGAGGATGGTGCTGACGTCACTATTGAGGTGCTTGCACATCTGGGAATCGTCCGGGACGCCAATTTCCCGTTGAAGATTCTGGGTGAAGGTGAGATCACCAAGAAATTCAATGTCACAGCTGCCAAGCTGTCCAAGTCAGCTGCCGCCAAGATCGAGGCAGCGGGCGGAACAGTGACTGAAGTTCCCCTGAAGAAATGGATGCGAAAGAAGAAGGCCTGATTCGTCTCTCTAAGACACGAACTGGAAACCATTGATGCTCAAAGCGCTTGCCAACGTGTTCTTGATTCCCGAGCTGAGGAACCGAATCCTCTTCACTCTGGGGATGATTGCCATCTACCGAATCGGGTTCTGGATCCCGCTGGTTGGTGTTGATCAGCAGGCGCTGAAGGATGCTGCGTCCAAGGCTTCTGAGGGAAGTACTGGCTGGGGACAACTGCTTGACTATGTCTCCATCTTCTCTGGTGGCTCCCTGCAGCAATCCACGATCTTCGGCCTGGGCATCATGCCTTATATCACGGCATCGATCATCTTCCAGCTGCTCCAATCGGCTGTCCCAAAGCTTCAGCAGCTCAAGAAGGAAGGTGCCAGCGGCCAACAGAAGATCACGGAGTGGACGCGTTATGCGACAGTGGCCATGTGCCTCGTGCAGGGCTTCATGTGGTTGAAGTTCCTCCAGGCTCAGGGGCTGGTTCTGCCTGAGTTCCTGTCATCGGGAACCGTCCTGGCGTTCTACTTCTCCGGCATTGCGACACTGACTGCAGGCAGCATCTTCCTGATGTGGCTTGGTGAGCAGATCGACAAGTTCGGAATCGGCAATGGCGTATCACTCATTCTGACTGCAGGCATCATTTCTCAGATGCCCAACGCGGTTGCCTACCTCGTGGCTGAGACGGACCTTTCGCTTCAGGCAAGCGAGGGCAGTATCGGAATCGTCGGCATCCTCTTCCTGATTGCAGCATTCGTGATCGTGGTGGCAGGTGCCATCCTCATTACAGTTGCTCAGCGAAGGATTCCAATCCAGCAGGCTCGTCACACACGTGGTCGTCGCACCTATGGCGGTCAGCGGCATTACCTGCCACTGCGTGTCAATCACGCCGGCGTGATGCCCATCATCTTTGCGAGTTCACTTCTGATCTTCCCTGCGACTTTCCTGGGATATCTGAGTGCATCTGCTTCGCCGGAATCACCAGCTTGGTATCAGACATTCGTGCTCTTCATGAACACGAACTTCCAGTTTGGTGAGTATCCCTACATCGTCTGTGAGATCGTCCTGATCTACTTCTTCAGTTACTTCTGGACGACGGTTGTCTTCAGTCCTGATGACATGTCCCAGCAGTTGAGGGAGAACGGGAGTTTCATTCCTGGCTTGCGGCCGGGACCACGGACGGCTGAGTATCTTGAAACTGTTGTCGAGCGTGTGACCTATGTCGGCGCCGGCTTCCTGGCAATCATCGCGGTCATCCCATCGATGGTCGCTCGATACATGGATATCCCGTTCTTCGTGGCCAGCTTCCTTGGAGGCACGGGCCTGTTGATCGTGGTCAGTGTCGGGCTCGACTTCATTCAGCGAGTCGAAGCCAATCTGCTGATGCGTAATTACTCCGGGTTCCTGAGTACAGGTGACTCGGCTCGAACGGGAAGAGGATAGAGGCGGAGGAACTGGGTACAGCATGGCCAAAGAAGAAAAGATCACCCTTGATGCCGTTGTGACCGAGGCGCTGCCAGATACTCGATTCAAAGTCGAGTTGGAAAATGGTCAGCAGATTCTCGCCTACATCAGCGGTCGGATGAGGAAGTTCTACATCCGAATCCTTCCAGGGGACAAGGTCAAGGTCGAGTTGAGCCCATATGACATGACGAAAGGCCGCATTGTCTATCGACAGTGACGGTAAATAGGAAGAACGGGTGAACGCATGAAGGTTAAAAGCAGTATTCGACGTCGAACCACGGATTGCCAGATCGTAATCCGCAAGGGCAAGCGTTACATCATCAACAAGAAGAACCCGAGGCTTAAGCAGCGACAGGGTTAGGGTTGATGCTCGCTAGGCGAGTGTCACCGCCCCGCAAGGAGCGAACGAGATGCCACGTATTGCAGGTGTCGATATTCCGGAACGCAAGAAGGTGCGATACGCCCTTCGTTATATCCATGGTATCGGTCCGAAGTTTGCGGATGACATTCTTGCTGCGGCAGGTGTGGATCCGGACAAGAAGGCCGGTGAGCTGAGCGAGCCTGATGTCAGTCAGATCTCCAGCGTGATCGACGAGGGTTATATCGTCGAAGGTGCGCTGAAGCGTCAGATGGCTCAGAACATCCAGAGGCTGCGTGATATCCGTTCCTATCGTGGTGACCGCCATCGTCGTGGTCTTCCGACTCGAGGGCAGCGGACCAAATGCAATGCTCGCACCAGAAAGGGTCGTAAGAAGACCGTCGCCGGCAAGAAGGGCGTCAAGGGCGCTTGATCCTGATCGTATGAATAACAAAGGCGCATGAGTATGTGCCTGATAACGCGAGGTTCCTGCCTGAAAGGGAGAAGGAACCGTTCAAGCGAGGAAACGAACGAGCTATGAGTAAGAAGAAACTACGACGCAACATCATCAAGGCAATCGTGCACGTGCACGCCAGCTTCAACAACACCATCGTGACCTTCACGGACGTGAGTGGTGAAACATTGTGCTGGGATTCCGCTGGAACGGTTGGCTTCAAGGGTGCCCGTAAGGCAACGCCATTTGCGGCAACTCGAGCTGCAGAGCGATCGGCATCCAAAGCCAAGCGAATGGGTGTCCGTGAAGTCGAGGTACGCATCAAGGGTCCTGGTTCCGGTCGTGAAGCGGCTGTCACCGGCCTTGATCACGCTGGTCTGAGCATCACTGCTGTCGAGGACCACACGCCAATTCCACACAACGGATGCCGTTCAAGGAAACAGCGCCGCGTCTGATTGATAACGAATATCGACTGGCGTGTTGCCAGTCGCCTGACCGGATACGGATGGCGAGCCTACTGCGGTGGCAGGGCTCAGCCGGGATACCGGGAAGGTTGCCAGAAAATGAAGACCACCGGATTGGATCAAATGACATGCATATTCGCTGGAGAGGATTGGAGTTACCCGCACGTGTCGACCTGGACCTCGGTTCAAGTACGGAGACGTTCGGTCGTTTCGTCGTCGAACCTTTTGAGCGTGGCTTTGGTACCACGATCGGAAACAGCCTTCGTCGAATTCTGCTCAGCAGCATCGAAGGTGCTGCGATCACTGACATCACCATCAAGGGTGTTGAGCATGAGTTCACGACAATGCCTGGCGTCATGGAAGATGTCACGGATCTGATTCTGAACCTCAAGGGTGTCGTTGTCAGTCTTGATGGCGAGGTCAATGATGCACGGACCATGAAGCTTTCGGCCAATGGCCCTGGCGAGGTCACTGCAGATCTGCTCGAGGCTGATCCCAGCATCACGATCCATAATCCCAAGCACGTGATCGCAACGCTTACGGACAATGTGTCACTCGATATCGAGTTGACCGTAATGCGTGGGCGTGGTTACGAGCCCGCTTCAGACAAATACACCCGTGGCAGTGAAGATCAGGTGATCGGCGAAATTCCATTGGATTCCGTCTTCAGCCCTGTTCAGCGTGTCCGGTACCGCGTCGAAGATACTCGCGTCGGCCAGAAGACCAACTACGATCGTCTTGTCCTGGATGTCTGGACGGACGGCACCGTGTCACCTGACATGGCCTTGGTCGAGGCTGCCAAGATCCTTCGCAAGCACCTGAATCCCTTTGTCCAGGTGAGTGACATGGGGGCATCGGTCGTTTCCGAGGAAGCAGCGGCAGTGGCAGCTGTTGACGAGGAACTAATCAACAAACTGAACATGTCGGTGATGGATCTTGACCTGACTGTTCGAGCGAACAATTGTCTGGAAACTGCTCAGATTGAAACGGTTTCCGAGTTGGTCATCAAGGATGAACCGTCACTCCTGGCAGTTCGCAGCTTCGGCAAGACGTCCTTGCGTGAAGTAAAGAAGAAGCTTGAAGAACTCAGTCTGTCTCTCGGCATGCAATTGCCAGAGGGTTATCAGGCACCTGAGCAGAAGAACTTGCCGTTATGACGGCGACAGGATTCCGGGCGGTGACGCCTTGAATCGGGAGCAGGACCATGCGTAATCGAATCAATGGAAAACAGTTGAGCAGAACAAGCGCCCATAGGCGTGCGATGCTCCGCAATCTCGCTGCCGGGCTGTTTGAGCACGGTCAGATCGAGACAACACGTCCCAAGGCCAAGGCTGTTCAACCCTTCATAGAGAAGATCATCACGCTTGCCAAGCGAGGCACTTTCCATGCCCGTCGCCAGATCGAGTCGACACTCACGGATCGCAAGATCCACAGTTGGGTGGCAGACCCGAACGTTCGTGACTCGGCCAAGGAAAATGCGTACTTCGATCTGCCCAGCGAGGAGGACATCAAGTTCACTCGTTATGGCGATGTCAAGAAGGCCCCTCGCCTTGTCCAGCATGTTCTGACCAAGGTCGCGCCTCGTTACTCAGATCGTGATGGGGGATATACCCGCATCGTGAGTACCGGTCGCCATCGTCTTGGTGATGCTGCTGATCTGGTCATCCTTCAACTCGTTGGTGAGGAAGGCGGCCCTGAGATTGGTGGCGGAACTTCTGGTCGCCGCCGTCAGGCTGACAAGCGTACGGCCTATGCCAAGAAGCTTGGCGATGACCGTGGTGGCACTGCGACTGCAGTTGCCGAGCCCGAGGCAGAGGTGGTTGAAGAGACCCCAGTCGAAGAGGTCGTATCTGAGGAATCCACCGATCAGGTGGAGGCAACAGATGAAGCCGGTGGCGATGATGCCGCTGCTGAGCAAGAGAAGAAGGACTGAGCCTTCCTCTCATCTGATTGGTACACCATCACCCCTCCCGCATGCGGGGGGGGTGATTTCTTAGGCAGGAACATCGGCATTCAGGGGCCGATCATGTCCGCCCGCCTGGAGATACACTGTGTCCCGCCCATGATTTCATCCATCGACAAGATTGAAGAAGAGGCCCTCCAGGGGCTTGGCCAGATGACTGACAAGGCTGCTCTGGAGCAGTGGCGTATTGCCTGGCTGGGAAGCAAGGGTCGGCTGAAGTCGCTGATGGCCGACATGAAGACCTGTCCTCCGGAAGATCGCCCAGCTTATGGGCAGCGGATGAACGCGCTGAAGAAGTCATTGGAAGCTGCTTTCAAGGCTCACCGAGCAGATGATGTGGCACCGGCTGGTCCACCACTTGATGTGACTGAACCTGGTCTGCCCGCAGGCCTCGGTCGCCAGCACATCCTGTCCCGAACCATCGAGGAAATCATCGACGTCTTCAGTCGAATGGGCTTCACAGTGGCAGAGGGTCCAGAGGTAGAGAATGAGTGGTACAACTTCGAAGCGCTCAACATGCCCGAAGCACACCCTGCTCGTGAGCCGAGTGACAACTTCTTCCTGGAAGGCGGCGGGATGCTTCGCACCCAGACGTCCACGGTCCAGATCCGGGTGATGGAAAACTCTCCACCGCCTCTTCGCATCATTTCTCCAGGCAGGGTGTATCGACCTGATACCCACGATGCGACGCATTACAGCATGTTCCACCAGGTAGAAGGCCTGTGTGTTGACCGCGGTGTGACACTGGTTGATCTGAAGGCAACGTTGTTCCATTTCGCCAGAACGTTCTTTGGTCCCAAGGCCGATCTTCGCATGCGTCCGAGTTTCTTCCCCTTCACTGAGCCTTCGGCAGAAGTGGACATGCGCATGCCAGTACGTGGCAAGATGCAATGGGTTGAACTTGGAGGCTGTGGCATGGTGGATCCGAATGTATTCAAGGCCGTTGGATATGACCCGGAGGAATGGACAGGGTTTGCATTTGGATTAGGAATAGAACGTATCGCCATGCGTAAATATGGCATTCCAGATATTCGCTGGCTCTTTGAAAATGATGCTCGCTTCCTGCGACAATTCTGAGCAGTACAGTCAATAGGATCCCAACAAATGAATTCTCTTCGTCGTTCTTTGGAAGGTGAGGGCCCTGGCGGAATGGCTCCTGTATCGACAGCAGCCCAGTCGCCATTAACTCGAAGTTCATGGCCAGGGGTCATCGGCACAATATCAATCATCCTGGCTTCGTTGGGAATCATGTGCTGGGGTTGTAGTTCGGGATCCTCAATCCTTCAGCTTGTAGCGCCAGACTCCTTCACACAGTCGCCAATTGATCAAGGCATTTCTGAAGAAAGCCATGGCGAAGAGGGTCTGCCTGTTGAAAGCTCTGAGCAAGCAGATGGCGAATCGTTTTCCTATTCCTTCGAGTCGAATACGAACTTTGATCTGTCCTCTGGCTCGGCAGCTACGGATATCGCGATCAACATCGTTTCAACAGGAATGTCCATCTGGTTGCTTTGTGCTGGAATCGGTGTATTGCGACGCTCACCATGGTCCGTGTCATCTCTGAAGGTGTGGTCGTGGTTGCGGATCCTGACTGCGATTGGCTGGTGTCTATTCATGAGTTGGCTCATCAGTGGCCCCATCCTTGATGAAATCATGAATCAGATGCAGGCTGAGGCAGACAAGCAGGGTGAAGAAATACCTGTGACTGTTGATGTCATCCAGATATCGGGAACGATCACGATCGGTGTCATTGGATTGATCATGATCATCTGGCCTGTCTTCCTGCTGATCTTTCTGGGTCGCCGGAGTATCCGTGAGGAAGTGGCTGGCTGGGCGAATGACCGACTGCCATCATCTGATTGGGGTGGTGGGCAATGAGCGGAGGCTTGCTTGAAGAACTCAAGTGGCGAGGCCTGATTCATCAGACCACGGCCGATGACGAACTTCCAGGTTTTCTGAATAGTGCCGCTCGTGTGGGCTATTGCGGATTCGACCCGACCAACGACAGTCTCACGATCGGCAACCTCATGCCGATCATGTTGCTTGGACACCTGCAAAGGCATGGCCATCGTCCCATCGTTCTGATGGGTGGGGGGACCGGTCTCATCGGTGATCCATCCGGCAAGGATGCGGAACGAAGCCTTCTGACCCGTGAGAAGGTGGCCTCCAACGTGGCTGCCTGCAGTCGTGTCTTCGAGCGGGTGCTGGATTTCGAGCAGACTTCTCCCAATGCGGCGGTATTGGTAAACAACGTGGACTGGCTGGGAGAACTCGGGTTCCTTGAGGTTCTCAGGGATGTGGGAAAGCACTTCTCGGTCAACGCGATGATTCAGAAGGATTCGGTCCGTGATCGCCTTGAGAATCGAGAGCAGGGGATTTCGTATACGGAATTCTCCTACATGCTTCTGCAGGCCTATGACTTTCTCCACCTGCGTCGAACAATGGACTGCACGCTCCAGATAGCAGGATCAGATCAATACGGAAATATTGTTTGTGGAATCGACTTGATTCGACGGGACATGATTGAACAGCCAGAGTCATCACCGCGTGGTTATGGCATTACTGGTCCACTCGTGACCAAGGCTGATGGGACAAAGTTTGGAAAATCCGAATCCGGAGCCATCTGGCTGACTGCAGAACGTACAAGCCCGTGGGCTTTTCACCAGTTCTGGCTCAACGCCTCTGATGAGGACACGGGCAAGTACCTTCGCTTCTTCACCTTCCTGGACAAGGAAACGATTGAGGATCTCGAGAGACGTCATGCGGAGAAGCCGCACGAGCGCCTGGCCCAGCGGGCCCTTGCCAATGAGGTCACCCGGATGATGCACGGTCAGGAAGAGGTTGATCGGGCTGAAGCAGCAGCGGCAGCCTTGTTTGGTGGTGACATCCGTACCCTGGATGATCTCCAGCTGGCGGATGTCTTTGCGGATGTTCCCCATTCATCCCATGTGATCGATCAGCTCGGTGAAGGCGTTCTCCTGGTGGATCTCCTGCCGGAGACGAGCCTGGCCGGTTCCAAGCGAGAGGCTCGTGAGTTCCTGAAGAACGGTTCAATCGCAATCAATGGCGAGAAGCTTGATGGCGAGGGGGCACTTGATCGCAGGCTGATGAGTGGGGATCTCCTGCATGGCCATACGATTCTTCTGAAGCGTGGCAAGAAGGCCTGGCACGCTACTCGATGGAAATGACAAATTCGAATGCAGGTCTGGCTTGAAGCAGACTTACTCGACGGGAACTTCCCTCGAGGTGATCTCCAGTGAAATCTCAGGATGGGCTTCACCATCCACGGTTGCGTTGACGACTTCACCGGTTCCATCGCGACAGAGAACGGTGAAGTAAGCAACGGGCTTGCGCTCCAGTCCACGTTCCTTGTCACTCGTGCTCAGGTATACGACAGCAAACACCTGGCATTCAGCTTTTTCCAGTTTGGCGACGATATCTTCGTTTGCCTCGACCTGGACATCGTGCAGGAATTGTTCAGGGAGTTTGACCAGGTACTCTCCGAAATCCTCTGGAGCGCTGTTGATCTGTACACGAACCCGTTCAACAGCAATGGTTTTGACTCGCGACACCAATCGGAAGGTGACTTCCACCTTGGGTGGTGAGAAAGTTGCCGAATCGAATATTCCGAGATCCCGTGGCAATCGAACGGTTTCCTCAATGGTGTGGAGTCCCGGAACGAGTTGCTCAACCACCGACTGGTCGATCTCGGCGTCAACGATCAAGGGCTGTGGAAGTCTGGCGGCGTCGGTTGCTGGCAGAGTGACTTCAATATCCTGATTGACCTGTACGTTTTCAACGGTTGAGCCGGCAGGGAGCAGCGCTCTGACCGTGGCGGTGCGAGTGACCAGTTCCTCGACCTGTACTTCCGTGTTGTTCGGATCAGCTGAGAGGATTGAAGCTCCTGTGGTCCGGATGCTCTCCAGCTCCATCAGAGCTGTAGGCAGATCATCAATCTTCTGGAGACCTCCCTGGCCGGAGATCGGAAATTCGATGACATCACGAAGCCGTCGGTTGAGTTTCTGGATGACCTTTGGAGGCCCCTCCGCATTGAGTTCCACGTTGATCTTCTTTGGCATAACCAGGAATTCACCTTTTCCAGGAGGGGTGAACTCGATTGTTGCCGTCATCGTTGCGGTTTCGCGGGTATTGACCTCTGCAATCAGCCAGATCAGGATCGTGACCACTGTCACGATGATGATCGTCAGGATGTCTATGCCTCTCCATTTCATCAGATCAGGACTCCGCAACCGGTTGGGAGTCGGCCTGTCCGGTTTGGTTGGATGCTGGTGGGGCAGACTGGGAGTTGGTCGACTGTTTGCCCAGAGGCATTTCCAATGCTTGCCTCAATACGGCCGTGAATTGTTCGCGTGGTATGGGGCTTTCAAGGCGGCCATCAACGGCGATCGAAGTGATTCCAGTTTCTTCACTGACGATGACGACCACGCAGTCACTTTCGGCGGCCAGCCCGACGGCGGCCCGATGGCGTGAGCCATAACGGACAGGGAGGCTTCCTTCCTCGGCCAGGGGAAATTGAACACCTGCAGCAAGGATGCGATCTTCACGGATCACAACACCCAGATCGTGCAATGGACTGTTGGGCCAGAAGATCGACTGCAGCAGTCGAGCACTGAGTTTGGCGTCAAGCATCTGGCCGCCCTCGACCAGCCCACCCAATCGAATGCTTCGTTCAATGGCAATCAGGGCTCCGAACTGGTTTCGGGCCAGGAAATCAACGGCTTCACTGATTGATTCAGCGAAATCCTTGCCTTGCTCTCGCCCAAATCGCAGGAATCGAGTCTGTCCAATTCGGATGGCTGCTTGTCGGAGTTCTGGTTGAAAAATCACAATCAGCAGGATCGCAGCAATCTGGAAGCCCCAGTTGAAAATGACCTGGAGTCGTCCAAAGGATTCAGTACTGAAATTAATGGCATAGAGCAGCATCAGGAAGAGGCTGCCAATGAACAGACCCTTTACCACGCCCAGGCCACGGGTTCCCCTGAGGAAACGGAAGACCAGGAATACGAGCAGCCAGATCAGCCCCAACTCGATGAGGAGTTCCCACCAAGAGTAGCTCTGGAAAGCTGAGAATGAGAAATCGAGCATGGACGAACAGGCCTCCACGGCTGATCCACTTCAAGTATACCCCGCGCAGCCAGAACGCCCCGGGATCGTGCAGCGTTGCTCCGGAAGGCGTAGGATTCCGTTGATGATCGAAGGACGCTATCCAGTTACCCGCTCCACGGGTCGATGTGCGGCACGGGACATCGAACTGGCACCCGGTTCGGCCTGTATGGCCACCCTGTGCGATGCCGGTGAAGAGGGCCTCAAGCGGTTGGATTATTCGCTGGAGGCCTGGCAGGAAAAAACCCGCCCAGAGGGCCTATTCAGCTTCTGGAGAACCGTCGTTCCAGAGGAGGGGGATCGGAAGAAGCAGATCATTGATGAGGCGGTGCTGCTGACCATCTTCGAGCAGTTGGCGGATGATGACCAGCCAAAGCGTGTTTCCTTGCGATTCGTCCTGGCCCTGATACTCATGAGAAAGCGACTCCTCCGTTTCATGGGCCGAGTGGAAGAGGATGGCGTCATTACCTGGCGGATGCGACCACGTGGTTCGACTCCTGATGCGCCACTCGTGGATGTTGTCGATCCGGGGTTGGGTGATGACGATGTCCTTGCGTTGAGTGAACAGTTGGCTGAGGTTCTGGAATCTGACCTGTAGCCATGCGTTTCTTCCTGCTGATCGCGGCGATGGTGTTGCAGGGTTGTCAGGCTGCTACACCGGTTGACCAATCGTCACCAGTCGATGCTGAAGCTGAGGCGGCGCGAATTGAGCAGGTTCTGTCCGGACTTTCTGAGCGGGCCAAGCTTCTTGAACACATTCATGGGTGGGGAGTCATTGAACTTCAGTGGGCCGATGACCAGGGATCGCATTTCGAACAAGGTGATCTGGAGTTCTGGATTGATGGGAATGAACGGCTTGCCGTTCGAATTTCAAAGCTTGGCGACACGTATTTCTGGATCGGAACCGATGGCGTCGAGGCCTGGGTCTTCGATCTGTCGGATCGACCACGTCGTTTGTTGAGTGGTTCGATGCAAGCGATTCAGGAGTCCGCGGTTCATGAAGGAAGCTGGCTCTCGATCCTGGACATGATTCGCATGATGCGAGCGGGACTTGGTGCACTGCCTCCGCCGGCTAGAGAGGATGTCCTTTCTCTTGGGCCAGGAGAGGATGGGGCCTTATTGCTGCTCTTTCGAGATAACACGGATTCGAATCGCCGTGTACGCATGGAATTGAGCCCCAATACATGGCGTCCGACCCAGTTGTCACTACTCAATTCCAATGGAACATCCTTGATAACCGCAGGCACGAGGTCTTCTCGCACCAAGCGTGTTGTCATTCCAGGGCGTTCGTCTCTTGCCAGCCCGATCATTTCTGCTGTGCTGGAGGTACGTGATGAGGCCGCGGTGGATACTCTGGCCCGTTTCGCTTTCGAGGGTATGACCACGGATCTTTCAGATCAGCCATTGAATCGCATCTTCGACATGGACATTCTGCGGAAAAGCCTGAGGCCTGAAGTCGAGGGGCCGCTGCTGGAATTGGAAAACCCGGAAGATGATTCGAAGACACATTAACTCAGGTGTTTGGCTAATCGTTCTGCTGGCATTTTTGCTGTCTTCTCAGATCCATGCTGCCCAGTTCGAGGTAGTTGGTTCGGATCAACACACTTGGTTTCTGTTGCCTTCTCCAGAAACAAGTGCCGATTCCTATCCATGGTCGCTTGCACATCATGGTTTGCATGAAGAGGCGATGACGTATCGCCCGGTTCGTAGATTCGGTCAGAAACCTACTTCGCAGGCTGCGCATGACGACACGATCTGGCTGACCATGCCGCCCCGGCCTGACAGGCCGGAGACCATTCCTGTAAGGGTTCTCAAGATCCAATGGCACAGTGGCCTGGAGCGGTATCTGGCAGATCCTCGAAAAGGAATGGGCCTTCTGCCGGATATCCAGACAGATCGGGCCAATCCGGGTTCACCCGTTGATCTCGTGGTAACTCCCGACGGTCCAGCTGTACTTCTCTCGCATGACTCCGGTTACTCGATGCAACGATTGCAGAAAGGTCAATGGAAAGACGTTGATCTGCCAAAGGGAATCTCGGAGGAGTCACTTCGGCTGGGAGTTGCTGGGGGGCGGCTGGTGCTCCTGGGGAACAATGGAAAGGCGCTCCAGATACGTTGGGAATCAGACGAGGGCTGGTCTCCGGCCTTTGAAGATACCGGAGTCGGATCTCTGGCAGGCCTGTCCATCGCGGGTGATGGCCTGATCGTTGCAACCACACCGGGATCAGGAAAAGTGGCCCTTGCGCTTGTCCAACCAACTGGCCTGGCTCAACTGGGAACGTGGGATGAGCCAAGTGCTTCATGGCGGGTAGTGGGAACACGTGGTCAGGTTGCCCTGGTGCGGGATGTCGGGGAGTTGGAAGTCAGTTCCATCAATGTGATGACAGGTGAGCAGGGGCCCTGGGAATCCTTCATCGCAGGCTCACCAATGGGTATGAGCCCATGGCCCCTGATATTGGCATTTGGGGCGTCGATCGTAGTTTTACTCATATTGCTCCGTGGTCGTTCCCTGGGGCAATTGGCTCAAGGACTTGCTCCACTTGCCGCACTCCCACGATTGATGGCCTTGTGGATAGATGCCATTCCGGGCCTGATCGTGGTCATGGGCATATGGGGTGCCCGACCAGGGCTACTGATGGATGCCTTTCTGCTTTCACTTGATGCGAGGGGTTGGGGGCTTTACGCGATTCTGGTCGTGATGATCTGCGGCTGGAGTCTTTTCTGGGAGCTCATCTTCCTGACCAGTATCGGCAAGGCCTTGATGGGTGGGCACTTGTGCACGCTCGATGGAGCCAGGCCGCGGCGAACCCAGTTGATTCTTCGAACGCTGATCAAGGGAATTCTTCTGCTGTTGCCGGTACTGATGATCACCGCCCTTCGCCCTCCAGCCTTGCAAAGTGCGGCAGATCAGGCCACGGGAGTTGTTGTGGCCAGGCGGGCGAGACTGTCCAGTACAGACAACGAGGGCGACTGATTGCAGGAATATGGCATTGAAGGGCCTTCAGGGGCCGCATTGCTCATGCAAACACTCTGACACCGCCGATACATCTTCTCGGCGGTGAATGGAATCACCGCAACGAGAGAGCACCCCAGTACAGCTCAGGATGAGCAGATCACCAGTAGGTGATCGAAAGGGGACGGCAAAATGGCCGACGAGACGGCTTGGGACATGGATGTCCCGGGCGATCGTGAACGAAACACCCTTCTGGGTTCAGCGCCTTGCCAGTTAGTGGCACAGAAGCGATCGGTCTATCGACGTTGGTGGCCCGCCTGGCTGGTAACGGGGTCCACTTTACTGCTGGTACTAGTGGTTCTCTTCAGTCTTGCCAGCCCAGGTGTAACCGTCGAGAAATCCCTGGCGGATGCTCGGGATGCATTGCGTGAAGGTCGCTTGGATGATGCGACAACTCACATGAGGATCGCCAGAGAAGCTCTGGCTCTTGACGGCGAAATCGGCCAAGCTGGCTATCACGCCACGGCCGCAGCGATGCTCAGGGCCAAGTTGGATCCCATCAAAGCATGGTCAACGCCCAATGCAGAGCAGATCATCGATCACCTGCGTTCTGCGCAGGAAGCTGGCTGGAGCATGACTCCTGCTGATTGGGAATCTCTTGGGCTGGCTCATGCCTACATGGGGCAAGTAGCTGCAGCACGGCAAGGCTTGCAAAGCCTGGAGAACTGGCCAGAAGACACCGGTGAGTTGGTTGATGATCGCATCCTGCAGCTACGTCGAGTTCTTGCATCGCAGCTTCATCAGGACGACATGGCATCCACAGCGGAACGCATAGAGGTTCTCAGGGCACTGAGAGATGATCCTCGGGCAACAGTCGAGGACATGACCTGGGCGGCAAGCGGGATTGCACGTATCCAACTCGATGGGGGCAATCCGGCGGAGGCAGCCATTGGACTGCATCGGGATATCAGGCGATTGGAGGGTCATGGAGGCCGACCGTCTCCTGATCTTCTGGTGCTCCTGGGCCGTGCAAACAGAGATCTTGGCCGAAATGATGCGGCCTTCAAGCCATTGAAGTCCGGATTGGAGCTTTCGAAAAGTCACGATCCAATTCGTGGAGAGGCCATGGTGCTTCTGGCGGACATCCATTCGAGAAAAGGTGATCTTGAAGCTGCTCTTGCCTGGTACAACCGTTCGATCAACGAGTACCCCGCATCCCAGAGTGTTCTGGCGGCATTAGTTGGGCGAGCTCGAGTAACGGACTTGCTGAATTCGCCAGATCAGTCGCTCCTGGATTTCACAGAAGCGGTCAGGCGTGTCTCCCGTGGTGATGAACATGTTGATGTCACTACGGCAACTCTGGAGGCCATTCTTCAAGATCGATTCGAATCTGCATTGACTCGTCACCAGACGCCTCACGCCTTGGCGATTGCCAGGCTTGCGGCTTCACTTCGTCCCTCAGGGCAGCGTTCAATAAGGGTTTCAACGGCATTGGCTGTTGCTGCGGGGCAGGTTGCTGCAGACAAGACAAATGCAATGGAAGCCCGAAATGAATGGGACGATACGGAATGGGCAGACATTCTGGAACTGCATGCAGAGGCTGGTATGGCTCATCTGCAGGCCGCCCAAGCTGCCGCTGATGATGAGGATGCATGGGCTCATGCGATCTTTCATGCCGGAATCCATCTTGATGCAGCAGGCCGTCAACGAGAGGCTGCAGGTGTTTTCCTCGACTACGTCAATGGTCGCGGTGAGCGTGATCCGGTTCGTGTAGATGCCATGTTCCGATTGGCTCAAACACTTGAAGCGGATCTGGCCTGGGAGGACGCGTCACAATGGTATGACCGTCTATTGACAGATCATCCCAGGAGCCTTCAGGCGACACGGTGCTATGTGCCATCAGCCAGGTGTCTTTTGGCGATTGGTCAGTCTGAAGAAGCTCGGTGCCGACTGGAGTCAGTCATTGATGGTGAAACATCGCTTACGCCCGGTGCTGCGGACTATCGTGACACCCTCGTCATGTTGGGCCGCTTGTATGCAGACGAAGGCGATTATCCAGAAGCAATCATTCGATTGCAGGAGGCCGCAGACCGCTGGCCGAATCATGTCGGAACGGTTGGTGTCTTGTTTGACATTGCTTCTGCCCGGCGTTCGCTGGCATTGTCAATTGACCAGAAACTACTGCAGGATGAAATGACGCCATCCCAGCGTCAGTCTCTCGAGTCAGATCGCCTCGCCAACCTCTGGGAAGCGGAGATCACCTTCGACCAGGTCATCAAGATGCTGGTAGAGATTGACCCTCCGACTCCAAACAGTCATCGCCGACAACGTGCTGCAGCCATCGCACGTGCCGATTGTCTGCTGGAGACCGGGCGTCTTCGAGAAGCAGTTTCCTGCTACGAATCCATTGCAAGAACATGGCCTGATCATCCAGCGGCGATGCACGCCCTTGTTCAGGTGGCCTCTGCCTGGACGACGCTTGGTGAGTTGAAGCGTGCTGATGCCGCTCATCGTCGTGCGCTTGATCGGCTGGATTCGATTTCTGACGATGTGCTGGACCAGGAAGATGCCTTCATGAGCCGAGCGGTCTGGGAACGGTGGTTGAACACGATTCCTGTTGGATCTGAACTCTATGCCGGGGCTTCTGCGGATCAATGAGTGAACAGACTCAAAAAACTTCTGGACTTGAGGCCAGTGCCAGGAAAGTGGCAGAGGGGCTTGAGCATCAACGGGTATTGCTTGAGGAGTTGCATCAGCTTGCAGTCTCACAGAAGCCACTGATTGCAGGTGCTGAACATGATTCACTCCTGGAACTCGTTCGTCGTCGGCAAACTCTGGTAGAGGGGCTGGACCAGACTCGGGCAGGGATGAGTAATGACATGGAACGTGTTCGAGGCGGCATAGATTCTCTCTGCACGGAAATCCGAGGCGGCCTTCGAAATCTTGTATCGCAGGTGCAGGAACTCGTGAAGAAGATTGCGGCCATCGACACGGAGGATGCTCGTCGATTATCAGAACATCAACTCAAATGTCGGTCGCAACTTGAGGATATGACTG
Source organism: Phycisphaerales bacterium (assembly GCA_029242715.1). GTDB lineage: Bacteria > Planctomycetota > Phycisphaerae > Phycisphaerales > SM1A02 > UBA1668. The sequence continues at coordinate 277,881 of JAQWTL010000020.1, read as the reverse complement.
CCGCGGCAACGGCACGCAATGGTTATCGCTCAGTCAAACCAACAAATGCCAGATTTGCGGATGCCAAGGGATGAGCATGTCCAGATCATCAACAAATCATGCAGTTGAAAGTCGAGTCAGTCAGGCCCCGCCTCTGGAGGGCATGGGCATGGACCAGTTGCAGGATCTGATGCTGTCTTTCAATGAGACTGCCGAACGCCTTCATGAAACTCATGAGGCACTTCATCAGCAGGTCCGAACACTGGAATCCGAACTGGCTGAAGCCAACGAGCAGTTGCGTCGATCACAGCAGTTGGCAGCCCTTGGCGAGATGGCAGCAGGCATTGCTCATGAGATCAGAAACCCACTTGGAAGTATCCAGTTGTATGCACAGGTTCTGGTTGAGGATCTGGATGACAGACCTGATTCGATGGATCTCTGCAGAAAGATCGGAACGGCTGTTCGCGGAATGGAATCCATCGTTCGAGATGTTCTCCAGTTTGCCCGGGACACTTCGTTGCAGCAGGAACATGTGACGATGGGTGAGATCATTGATCGTGTCCTGTTCGATTCCGAAGGACTCATGGCAACGGAATCAACGACGATTCGACGAGATTCCAAAGCCGATCTGATGGGTGTCCATGCTGATCTGACACTCATGACCCAGGCGATTGGGAACATCCTTCGTAATGCTGTCGAATCGATGACAGACAGTCCGTCGGAAGATCGCGTGGTCACTATTGATACTCGGATACTTCGGCGACTCAGGCCAGATGGTGAACGTCACGAAATCGTTGCCGTATCGATTGCAGATCGTGGATGTGGAGTTCCCGAGGAACTCATCCACAGACTGTTCAACCCATTCTTTACGACACGGCCAACTGGAACTGGTCTGGGATTGGCCATTGCACATCGTGTCGTGGACGCGCATGGCGGTGACATTGTCGTGAATGCCCGTGCAGGTGGCGGAACAGTCTTCGAAGTACATGTACCTGTCAAGGTTCCCAACAGGGACGCCTTGGAAAACCAAGAAGCGGAGGCGCGGTGATGGCTCGAATCCTCGTAGTTGATGACAAGGAACTCATGCGTGACAGTGTCGGCACGATGCTTTCACGTCGTGGCCATACGGTGGTTGCCGCAGGAAACGGCGAAGCAGCACTGGAACGTATCGCCAAGCGTCCTGTCGATGTGGTTGTTACGGATCTTCAGATGCCCGGAATGGATGGTCTGGAACTGATGAAAGCAGTGCGTGAACGCGATGATTCCATACCAGTCATCCTGATGACTGCATTTGCAACAGTCGAGACTGCCGTGGGTGCCATGAAGAGTGGTGCCTGGGACTACATCACCAAGCCATTTGGCGGAGATGATTTGCTTGCCACAGTCGAGCGGGCTGCCGAGCATGCCAAGGTCGTCCAGGAGAACCATGTGCTCAAGGCACAGGTGTCATCAAATGCGAATTCGGCCCAGGTCACCCATGATCTGGTTGGTGGAAGCGACGCCATGAATCAGTTGCGTTCCCACCTCCGACAGGTTTCTGACAGCCACAGCACAGTCTTGATCTGTGGTGAATCCGGAACAGGCAAGGAAGTTGCGGCACGTTGGATTCATGCCAACAGCCCAAGGTCAGCTGAACCATTTCTGGCGATCAACTGTGCGGCCTTGTCCACGAGCCTGCTTGAATCCGAATTGTTCGGTCATGAGAAGGGCGCCTTTACTGGTGCGGACCGTCTGCGTAAGGGCCGATTCGAACTGGCTGATGGAGGCACATTGCTCCTCGATGAAATCAGTGAGGTGTCTCCTGACACTCAGGCCAAGCTCCTGCGAGTACTTCAGGAGCGTACATTTGAACGAGTCGGTTCCAGCGAGGCGCGTCCTGTCGATGTCCGAATCATCGCAACCTCGAATCGGAATCTCGAGAAGGAAATCGAAGCAGGTCGTTTCAGGCAGGACCTGTTCTTCCGGTTGAATGTACTGCCGTTGAACATGATGTCTCTGAAGTATCACGTGGATGACATCCCAGATCTGGCAGATCACTTCCTGAGACAGGTTGCCATGCGGGAAGGGCGGGAGCCCCGACTACTGTCAACCGAGGCCCTGTCCTGCCTTCAGGCCTATGAATGGCCGGGCAATGTTCGTGAGCTGGAAAACATCTGCGAGCGGGCTGCGGTGCTCTCGGATCAGGAAGTCATTACGGAATCACTGGTTGCCCCCTGGATTCAAAATGTGACTTCCGGAATGGCCAGGCCCAACCGCACTGAGGAAGTGGCAGATAACTGCCGCAGATTGGAAGAGGTTGAACGGGACGCCATTGTGGCCACCCTGAGAAAATTCAATGGACATCGTCAGCGGTCAGCTACGGCCCTTGGCATCGGTGTCAGGACACTGGGACTCAAGCTCAAGAAATGGAAGGAGGCGCAGCTCGTATCTGCCAGTTTGTGATCCCGCTCCAAGGCGCAGATCTTGCGCCTGCAGGCAGGAATCGACTGGTACATGGCCCCAGGGTCACGGTACGACAATCGCACTCTTCACGTCATGATCAATGGACTGGACAATTCGGGCAGCCTTCCCGTGATGCAGCGGGTGGTGCAATTTGCGGCTCGTCGTCATTCAGTGATTGCCGACAATGTTGCAAACATCTCGACCCCCGGTTTTCGGCCGGTAGACGTCTCTCTTGAGGATTTTGAGGCCGCACTGGGCGAGGCCGTTCAGTCAAGGCGAGCCAGTGGACAGGGGCGATTCGGTGCTTTGGAAGTTGAATCGACCCCAACGGTCCAGTTTGATGAAGGGGGAATTCGGCTCCAACCAGAGCCGATTGGAGAAAACATCCTCTTCCAGGACGGAAATGACCGGAGTCTGGAACGGCTCATGCAGGATCTTGTCGAGAACTTCCTGACCTACAGGACTGCCGTGGAATTGATGAACAACCAGTTTGACATGTTGGATGTTGCGATTCGCGAGAGAATTTGAACCATTTGGAGTAGATCAACGTGCTGTTTGGTGCCCTTGACATCTCGAGTTCCGGCCTGGTTGCCCAGCGACAGCGATTGACTGCCATCGCGGGAAACATTGCCAATATCGAGACGCTGGTCAATGCCGAGGGGGAGTATGCCCCGTACCAACGCCGTATTCCGGTCTTCGCAACTGGTGATCCTGCAACTGGTTCTGGCCAGGGAGTCCATCTTTCAGACATCATGCTGGATGAGAGTCCCCTGCAGATGCGATACGAGCCGGATAGCCCCTGGGCTAATGAGCAGGGATATGTGGGGTACCCCGACATATCGCTCGTCATTGAGCAGATGAATGCCATGGAGGCATCCCGGGCTTACGAGGCCAACATTACCGTTGCCGAGGCTACGAAGTCGATGTACAGCATTGCCCTGGAGATTCTCACGTGATTCAGTCAAACGAGGACAACATCTCATGACCGATCCCCTGGGACTCATCAATGGAGCCGGAGCTACCGGGTTACCTGTTACCAGGCCAGGTGGTGAAACTGGTTCGGAAAACGCGGATTTCGGCGCTGTGCTCAAGGCTGAAATGGCACGTGTAAATGAACTCCAGGAAGCTGCTCAGGTTGCAGCTGAGGATTTCGCAGCTGGCCGCCGTGACGATATCGAAAGTGTTCTTTTCGCAGCACGTAAGGCTGATACAGCTTTCAAGATGCTGCTGCAGGTTCGCAACAAGGTGCTCGAAGCCTACGAGGAGGTCAAGCAGCTGCGTATCTGAGTGGACGGATCGTGAATTGCCACCGAGCAAAGTCCATGGAGGGACTGAATTCGGAACGGCAAGATCCGCTCAAACGGTCAGGCAGGATGCCGACGATCGATGGGAATAGCAGGTGATATGACGAGAACCTACGTGGAGCGCCTTCGAGGCGTTTCGATATCGACCCGCATGCTTGCCGGTGCGTTGGTCGTCATCTTATTGATGAGCTTCTTCCTCGTTTCGCTTTACGCGGGACGATCGGTGATGGTGCCGCTTCCAGTGACACTGACAGGTGACGCTCGAGCCCGAACCGTGGCCTATCTCGGAAGCCATGGCATGGAATACGAAGACACTGGTTCAGTCTTGCTTGTAAAGCGTGATGATCGTGATCAGATCGTGACGCAATTGAGCGAGGCGTCAGTCATCACGCCAGATCAAATTGACTTCGACCGTCTTATCCAGGACGAACGCATGTTCCTGACCAAAGGACAGCAGCGAACGCGAACACGCGTAGCTACTCAGAATGTTCTTGGTCGAATGATCTCCCAGATGGGTTCGATTCAAGGCGCCACCGTGGTCATCAGTGGCGAGGACGATCATGTCGGTATCGGGCGTGCGTTTGTTCCCAGAACGGCCTCGGTGACGGTCGTGACCGAATCGGGGCCGCTGGCGCCTGCCGCAGTCGATGCAATAGCTCGCATGGTGGCAGGGTCCATTTCCGGGTTGAAGGCAGAATCCGTTTCTGTCATTGATGCACGGACTGGGCGAGCCATGGCAGCTCGATCAGATGATGCGATGGCATCGACTCGGAACATGGAGATCAAACTGGCCGCAGAGAAGATGGCTTCCGAGCGCCTCCGAGATGCATTGGGCTATATCAATGGCATTCGTATCAGTGTCAATGCCGTTGTTGAAACGCGTGAGATCGTGCGTGAAACGACGAGCTACGAGGATCCCAAGCTCGGGGTGACACAGGAGATGATGTCCGAGTCATCTAGGACGGACCCGAACCGATCCAGAGAGCCGGGCATCCGTGCCAATACAGGTCTTCGCATCACCACACCTTTGCCAATGGCAACGCATTCAGGACCGACCAGCGCGGATTCGACGGAGCGTGTCCAGACCTTGCCGGCATTCGGTCGCAGTGATCAGCGAGTCATTGATCCCGGTGGGTATGCGCTTGAAATCAATGCAAGCATCGGAATTCCCCGTTCCTACTTTGATGCCCTGCATCAACAGCGTTCCAGCTCAAATGAGCCGAGTGCCAATGGGGCCCTCGACAAGTTCGTCGATGGAACACTTGAATCCATCGAACTCCAAGTTCTGCCGCTCATAGCAACGGGTTCAGCCGAAGGGTCCCGTCGAGGCGAGGTGACGGTCAGTGTCTTTGATGATGTTTCCATGACATCGGGAATTCAATCAGCGGCCCCGGTAACAGCCTGGACAGATCCATCAGATTTCACGGCATGGCTGCCAACAGCGGGCTTGATAGTCCTGGCCCTGCTTGCCGTTGGTGCAATGTTGTTGATGCTTCGACGCGTTGGAGAAGGTGCTATAGCAGTACAGGATTCAGTGGATGAAGTGGAACATCCACTGCTGGCAGAAGATGTTGATGTCCTTGGAGAGGTTGACGATACCGACATTGTTCTGGACGGCATTGAGATTGATAACGAGGAAGTTCGACGTCGCGTCATGCTTGATCAGATACGTGATGCCGTGCAGGCACGCCCAGAAGAATCGGCATCGGTTCTTCGCCGATGGACACGAACGGAGACCTGATGCCATTTCGACCTGGACAGAAGCTGCCCGATCGCGCCATTGACCTTGAAGGTCCTGTGAAAGCTGCGGTTCTGTTGTTGAGCCTGGACGAACATTCGGCATCAGCGATGCTTAAAGAGCTACCGACAGAAGTGGTTCAAATGGTGACGGCAATCGTAGCTGCCATTGAGGAAGTGCCGCCAAGTCTGGCAGAGGAAGTCGTTGAGGAGTATTACAGTCTTCAACTGGCCAGTCGTTACGTGCGTGAAGGCGGATTGGATCATGCTCGCAGGCTGCTCAATGATTCGCTTGATTCGGATCGGGCTAGTCAGGTAATGAACCAGGTTGAGATGCAGGTTCAGCGGACACCATTCAGTTTTCTTCGTCGTGTCGAATCGGACACGCTCCTGGCATTCATTCAGGAAGAACATCCGCAGACAATTGCTCTGATCGCAAGCCATCTTGATCAGGACCGGGCATCCGAAATTCTGGTGGGACTTCCTTCGCACAAGCAGATAGAAGTCGTCCGCCGTGTTGCCAATATGGAGCAGACAAATCCTGATCTTGTTCACGAGGTCGAGGCTGGCCTGGAGGATCGACTGGCCAACATGCTTTCGAGTTCATCCGAGCGTGTTGGAGGCGTCAAGGCTGTTGCAGAGGTCTTGAATCTCTGTGATCGAAACACTGAGCGTTACATCATGGATGGGATGGAAGTAGACAATCCCGATCTGGTTGAAAACATACGTCGCTTGATGTTTGTCTTCGAAGACGTTCGCTTCGTGAATGATCGTGGTATCCAGGCAGTCCTCAAGGAAATCGACAACGATCAACTGGCATTGTCACTCAAGACGGCCAGCGAGGATCTCAAGGAAAAAATCTTCTCCAACATGTCAGAACGTGCAGCAGAGGTTGTGCGAGAGGACATGGAGTACATGGGGCCGGTTCGTCTCAGTGATGTCGAGGGCGCGCAGCAGAGAATCGTCGACATTGTTCGCAGGCTGGAAGACGCCGGAGAATTGATCATCAGTGGTCGGGGCGGCGATTCAGAAGTCGTCGTGTAGGAAGGTGCATTCATGCCATTGATCAAGGCAAGAGACACGGAGGTTCTTGCATCGCAGATGCCTTCACAGGATCGCGTGGAGTCAAACGCAACGGCCATTATCGAGCGTGCGCGACATGATGCTTCTCAGATCATCGCGGCGGGCCTGGAAGAGGCTCGTGTAACTGCTCAAGGCATCAAGGAAGCTGCGCGGCAGGAGGGGTACGCGGCGGGATACCAGGAAGGTCATGAAAAGGGTCAGGTGGAGGGCCAGGCTCAGGCACATGATGAAATGCGGGAGCAGCTGGAAACGTTGCACGCTTCCTGGTCATCACTCCTCGAAAATCTGCAGTTGACCGAGTCCAAGCGACTGGAGGAAGTGGCAAGGTTGTCGCTCAGGATGTCCTTGTGCCTGAGCGAAAGAATTGTCCACCGTCAGGTCAAGCAAGATCCCAGCATCGTCATTGAGCAGATTCGCCGAGCGCTAGAACTGGCTCAATCTCCAGCTGATCTGGAAATTGTCGTTGCAGATTCGGATCAACATCGGGTCCATAAGGCCTTGCCTGGTCTTCTGGAACGATTTGAGAACACCGGTTATGTGTCGATACGCGCTTCTGAGGACATGGCTCCGGGAGGATGCCTGGTTCAAATGCGTGGTGGTGAAGTAGATGCATCATTGGAAGTCCAGCTTCAGCGGTTGACAGAAGCCATTCTTCCCGGAGAGCACTCGTCCCACCTGGATGACATGGCTGAAGGTGAAGCAGCATGAGGCTTCTGCAGGAAGCCATAGAAATGGTGCCCAATCTGCAGCCCGCTCAAGTGAGCGGTTCGGTCGTAACCATTCGAGGCTTGACCATCCAGGTCAAACACTTGCCGTTATCCGTCGGTTCCACGATTACTTTGGAGGCAGGTTCCAGCAATGGAACGCATTCGATGCGTCATGGGGAAGTGGTTGGGTTTCAAGGTGATGAGCACATCATCATGCTCTATGACGCTCTTGATGGGATACAACCAGGTGCACGTGTGCAGGGTTCAAATGTTTCTGGCCGGTATGCGGCACTTGGCAGAGGTCTGCTCGGCCGGGTTGTGGATGGACTCGGGCGACCGATTGATGGCCGAGGTCCGATACGAACAGAGACAAAGCGGCCACTGATCGGGGATGGAGTTGAGCCATTGGCTCGTTCGCCTTTGAATCAGCCAATGCCAACCGGCATACGCGTCATCGATGCAATGACAACGATTGGTCGTGGTCAACGCATGGGCATCTTTTCGCGACCAGGGGTCGGCAAATCAACTTTGCTTGCAGCCATGGCAAGACATGCGGCAAGTGATGTCAATGTGATTGCGTTGATTGGTGAGCGTGGACGTGAAGTCCAGGAGTTCATCGAGGGAACCTTGGGTCCCGAAGGCCTGGCAAAATCTGTCGTGGTCGTATCGACAAGTGATGAATCACCTTTGTTGAGAGTACGCGCCTCTCTGTTGGCGACAGCAATTGCCGAGTACTTTCGGGATCTCAATGGTGGACAGGATGTTCTGCTTGCGATGGATTCCCTTACGCGGTTTGCGCAAGCTCAGAGACAGGTAGGATTGGCAAGTGGTGAGCAGCCCGCGATGCGAGGTTATCCACCATCCGTCTTTGCAATGCTCCCGATTCTGGTTGAACGTGCAGGTGCTGTTGAAAAAGGTGGATCGATCACCGGTCTTTACACGGTACTTGTTGAATCAGATGACATGGCGGAACCCATCTCAGATGCTTCACAGAGTGTGCTTGATGGTCATATCGTTCTGTGTCCGGATCGTGCCGCTCGTGGCCAATACCCTGCAGTGGATTGCCTCCAGAGTATTTCACGTGTCGCGGAGCGTGTCAGTGACGAAAACCATCGTGCGGGCCGTATCGAGCTCCGAAGCCTGTTGTCTGCCCTGGGTGAAGTTGAAGAACTTGTTGCAATCGGAGCCTATGCCAAAGGTTCCGACCCGGTTACAGATACCGCTCTGGAACTCCGAGATCGTCTCGAGGCGTTTTTCGTGCAGGACGCCAATGTGTCAAGCAGTTATCCAGATACATGTCGTGAACTCGTCCAATTGGCAACTGATGCCATCAGATTGAGAAAACGAATGGCTTCCGTTAAACCTGCAAGTGCCAAGAACCCATCGAATGGAACATCAACATGAAGGCATTCCAGTTTCGTCTCCAGCGCGTTCTTGATCTTCGCGTATCCCGTGAACAGAAAGCTCGGCGATCGCTGGCTTCAATCAATCGGGTGAAGATGAGACTCGAAGAACAAATCCGGCAAGCCGAGACAAATCGTCTGCAGGCCTCTACTGATCTGCGTTCAGGAATGGTGGGGGTTCTCAGCATTGAGATGTTGCGGGTTCATGCATCCATTGGTCAACAGCATGCACGGCGTGCCAGGCAACTCGTGATTGAACTGGCTGCCATTCATCCTCAGTTTGAAGAGGCGCAGAAATCACTGGCCAAGGCTACATCTGAAAGACGTGGCATGGAGTTCATGAGGGATCGTGCTCATCGAGAGTGGCTTCGCCATTGCCAGAGGGTTGAGCGTCGCGAGGAGAGCGAACTTGTTCATGCAAGAGGAGAGGTGGCATGAAAACAGCCTGGTCCATTACGTCCAGTTTTGCGGTGATCATGCTGTTGTTCTCCGTTGTTGCTTTCAGTTGGATGTGGTTTTCCGGCAGAATGGATGCGGATCGCCTCGGTGAACTGCGAGATGTCCTGCTGAACAGGACGGTCGAAATCAGTGACACAGTTGATGCACCCGGAGGAGAGGCTCAGTCGGGTCCACCTGGTAGCAGTTCGCGTCTGTTGGAATCACGTGGAGGAATGGCCCGTTCACTGACCGTAAGCCGGCAAGGACTCCAGCAGGAAGCCACCATTCGTCAAAGACAGATTGAATTGGCGCTTGATCAACTTGCCCAGGCCAAAGAAGACCTTGCATTGGAACGGGCGGCCTTCAGATCTGCACAGGAAGCGGCGTCCCAGGAGGTTCAAGGTCGTGATCCGAAGAGCCAGTTTCGTCGCTCAATTCAGTTGATGGAGTCTGCCCAGCCAATCCAGGCCAAGGTCTGGTTGCTTACCATGGTGGAAGATGGCAGATTCGATGATGCAGTAGCCACGCTGGATTCCATGCGAGAGCGATCCGCCAGTCGCATTCTTCGGGAATTCAAATCAGCCGGAGAATTGGAATTGGCAGGCCAGTTGCTGGAAGCTCTTGGGCGGTACGGGACGATTCCCGAAGAACCGCCTCCCTTGGAGGCTTCCCAACGTGTTTCCTACGGCATCGACACCACCGACAACCCTTGATGCACGCTGGGCGGAACCAACGCCACCAGCCCTGGATGTCCTGGAAACGGGGTTTTCAATGGAGGCGGTCCGAGAATCCATGCGTCAGGAGACTGCGGGTGGTCGCAAGCCGCTCTCAGAACAGATAGCAGAGCAGGAAGAAGCCCAGCACAACGGGGAATCCGATGCGGATGCGCAGGATCAGCCTGAAACCAGTGCAGAAGAGGCGCATGATTCGCGCTTGTCACCGGATGCAGGTCCAGTTTCAGTTCAACCTATCAGTTCGAGGGAAGTTGGATCTCAACAGTCTGAACACCCGTTGTTGGCAAGCTCCCGAATTCTTCCAGGCAGTCGCCTCCCGGTCCAGGCTCAAAGAGCACAAGCCTCCATCAAGCCAGATTCGGTTCAATCAACATCTCCAGACACGCTGAAGGCAGCCCCTTCACAATCTGTTGAAACCGTGACAGCAAATACCGTAGTTCGCAATGTTCCAGCGGCTGTCCTTCGAGCCATTGAAGTCGAGGCCTCTCTGGAAGCGGGAATGAAAGGGAACCATTCGCCTCGCCTCTCTATGGGGAGCGGATCTGCAAAGGCAATGGCGGCCAGATCCCTTGCTGATGCGGAACTTCGCACATTGCAGGGCATGACCAGTCTCTTGGCCCAACGTGGTGGACGGATGCGTATTCAACTACAGCCCGTACAGCTTGGGCCAATTCAGATTGAAGTCGAGGTTGATGGTGACCGGGTTCGTGCAGTGATTGAAACTGCTACGAGAAGTGCGGGGAAGATTCTGGAAGCATCCACTTCGCGGCTGAAGGCAGCGCTCGAAGCACAGGGCTACACATTGGATCGCCTTGATATCCGTGCACAATCGGAGTCATCGACCGAGGCGAAAGATGGCGAATCGACTGGTGACGATAGTCACAGGGAAGATTCAGATCGAACAAATGAGGATGGACGTTCTGCTCGTCATTGGCAATCCGCGAGTGAATCGAGCAGGACAGATGAAGATGTTTCCTTTGCAGACATTGTCGAGCAGGAGCCTCAAGCATGAGCCAGATCAATGCACCAGATCTCTTCGGAGCCGTGGACAGGACGACGACCAACGGCTTCTCTTCCATGAGTTCAGAGGATTTCATCAAGATCATGTTTACGGAACTGACCAATCAGGATCCATTGGCTCCAACGGATTCTGCTGCGCTTCTAGATCAGATGAACTCGATTCGATCAATTGAATCGGACATGAAGATGGTGGACAACATGCAGACTCTGGTTTTCGAGAACCAGTTGGCTTCTGCAAGTGGCCTGATCGGCCGATTTGTCGGGGGATTGGATTGGAGTGGCGTGCGTCTTGGTGGAATCGTGAAAGCCGTCATACGGCAGGGCGATGAGATCGCATTGGAACTCGACAGCGGGGCCTTCCTTCCAATTTCCGGCGTGGAAACCATCATCACGCAGGAAGTCCTGGATGCAATAGAGGGGTCTGATGGAACGGATGACGCTGGTGACGACACGAGTGACGATACCGATGACGACAGCGGTGGTGATACTGATGACGATACTGATGACGACACTGATGATGGTTCAGATGATGGTTCAGATGATGATTCAGATGGGGATTCAGATGGGGATGGCGATCAAGGTTGATTTGAAAAGCTGATCAACTGACCGGATTTTATTGGAAAGGTATTGAGGAGACGACCATGGGATCAACGAATGCACTGTTTACCGGTTTGTCCGGCTTGTTGAGCAACCAGCAGCGGTTGGATGTGATCGGTAACAACATCGCGAATGTGAATACGACAGCGTTCAAGTCCAGTCGTATGATCTTCTCCACGCTCTATTCACAGACGATGTCGTTGGGGTCCGCTCCCGGTGTCAATGGCGGTACCAATCCAAGCCAGATCGGGCATGGCACGATGGTGGCCGGGACACAGCGCAACTTTGCAGAGGGTTCGATCACCCATACGGGCATTACCACCGACATGGCAATCAAGGGTGAAGGCTTCTTTGTGGTTCAGCAGGAAGGCGAGCAGTTGTATACCCGGGATGGAGCCTTTCAGCTGGATGAAAATCGAAGGCTTGTGACCGCGCAGGGGGCGTACGTCATGGGCTGGGGTGTCGATGATCAATGGGAGATCGTCGGTGGCGAACTGCAGCCTCTGGAAATACCGCTTGGGGCCATGTCCGCCGCGGAAGCTACCAGCATGGTGTATCTCGATGGGCAACTGGATGCAGCGGGAGATATTGCAACAAGCGGCTCGGTCCATAGATCAGGTGCCATGTGGCTCGACGCCGGAATGACCTCGGCTTTGGGATGGACATGGGATCCGGACAATCCAGACTCAACCGGAGGCGCACAGCCAGACCTTACGGTCGCTGGCAACAACCTCTACATCGATGATGGTGACGAGGGATCTCAGTTGGCTTTGGAAGGTGGCGCACTGGCGACAATCACCGTCAGCGGCATTGAGAAGAACGGGCAGTCGATGGGAACACATTCATTCGTCTTTGGCAGTGAAGCTGACGCCGCGGAACTCGACGTCGAAGGTTTCGGTTCGAACATGCAGGATTTCACGGATTGGATGGAGACCGTCCTGGGGCTTCATCATGATGAGATTGGTGGACAGAGCCTGGGTGGAAGAGTGGAGATTGATCCGACCGGAGCGCTGGTAGTCATCGGCAATGAGGGAACCGTGCAGAGTCTGGATCTTTCCAGCAGTGACATCACTGTTTCCTATGGTGCTGAAACAACAGGGCATCCAGAGGCCGGCGATCCAATCACACAACCATTCAGGCTGAGCTCCGAGCAGGAGGGTGATGGTGAATCCGTGCGAACGACCTTCGCAGCCTATGACTCCCTGGGTAATTCGGTCACCGTTCATGTTTCACTTGTTCTTCAGGAAACGCTGGAGAGCGGCGGAAGCGCATGGACATTTCTTGCAGAGTCACCTGATGCAGCGGGGTTGGCGAGAATCGTTGGAAGTGGCACGTTGATGTTTGATGCTTCAGGTGCACTGGTTTCGGCATCCAATACAACGGTCAGTATTCCGCTGGATAACGGCTCGGATTCTCCTCTGGTACTGGATCTCGATTTCAATCAGGGCGCTGATGGCCTCACGGCACCTGCAGATGCCAGCAGCAATATTGCGGCAATCTCACAGAATGGATTCCCTGGCGGGGAACTCGTGTCCTTTGGTCTGGATGATGATGGAACGATCATCGGTGCCTTCACCAATGGTGCAACCAGAAAGCTTGGTCATGTTTCACTGGCGATCTTCGCGAACCCAGGTGGTCTGGAGGATGCCGGAAACAATTTCTACCGGGTTGGCCCCAACTCGGGCGAAGCGGTCATCACCACTTCGGGCAAGCTGGGTTCTGGCAAAGTCCATAGTGGCCATCTTGAAATGTCCAACGTTGATCTGTCCCAGGAATTCATCAACATGATCTTGGCATCAACTGGATATCAGGCATCCAGCCGAGTCATCAACGCATCAAATGAAATGCTGGATCAGCTCATGCTGATGGCACGCTAGCCTCGACGAAAAGTCGATCGCTGCATCATCAGTTCAAGCGTCTGAGTTACCAGTCCGACGTCTCGATCCGTTAATCCGCCATACATCGGCAACGCGATCGTTCGTTGGGAGACATATTCGGTAACCAGCCACTGTTGTTTTTCCGCCGGCAGCTTCAATCTTGCGGCAACTTGTGGTCGCAGTGGTGGCGGAATCCAGGGTGTTGCTACCCCAATGTCATGACGTTCCATGCCGTTGACGATCTCATTGCGATCTTCGCCGCCATACGCTTCGTCAAGTCTGACTACGAATGCGGGCCATCCAAGAGTTGTCCCTGGATCAACCGTGGGCACCACGATGTCGCTGGTGCCAGCAAGCCGTTGGGTGTAGCTGGCAGCAACAGAAGCGCGTGCCTCGATGATGTCGTCCAGCCTTCGAAGTTGGGAGATGGCAATGGCCGCCTGGATGCCTGTCAGGTTGCATCGCAAGCCAAGTGACCCGGGATAGTCGCCCGGTTGTCGGGAGGGTTCCAGATCGTCTCCATTTCGGAGGGCTTCACAACGTTTGGCCAGAGGCTGATCAGAAGTGATGATCGCGCCACCTTCGCCGCAGCCGACAACTGAATACGGGCCAAGGTCAATGATGGTTGCCCAGCCAAATGAGCCAGCAGGTCGTCCATCGATTGTTCCTCCAAGACCTCCTGAGAGATCTTCCAGCAAGGGGATTTCCAGCAGTCCGCAGAGGGCTGCCAGTTGAGGGAGGCCTGCAGGATTCCCAAAGATGCTGGTGGCGATGACGGCGCGGGTCGCGGGTGTGACGCATGCTTCGACTTCAGTGGGTGCGATATTGAGTGTTCTGGGGTGGCAGTCAGCATAGACAGGTGTTGCGCCTACCGAAACAACGGCCTGAGTCATGGCTGTTGAAGCAAAGGCGGGGAGGATGACCTCATCACCTTCGTGGATGTCCATTGCGAGCAGGAGAACACGTGCGGCATCCGAGTAGGTTGCTGTCGGAACGGCTTCAAGCTGCTGGGTGATTGAAGTCAGATGTTCTGACAGTTCCTCGATGCGAGGACCACCGACCATGTTCCCGTTGCGGAGTTCTTGTGCCAGCCCTTTCAGATCTCGCTCGAGTAGATCATGCTGGCTCAGTGGTATTCGACTCACGGAAGCGTTGGATTCCACTTGATTACCTTCAGGAACCTTCAGGGACCAACTGGTTGATGGCGTCATCCACCGAGCCAGTATGTTTCAGGTAAAGCCATGCTGCCTGAACCTGCAGGGGTTCTACCAGGCCACCGCCGGATGCAATGAGGCCCAGTCGTCCAAGCTGTGTTTCATCGAGAGTTTCGCTATCACGTGCAATCACCAGGAGTGCCAGTGAATCCGTACGCGACAGACCGATCTGTTGGATTGATTCCACTGCTTCAAGCACGTCAGGGCCACGTTGTCTCAGCAGGCCATACAGCATGGCTTCTTGGAGAGGACTTTCATCAGCGACAATCTTCAGACGTTCAATCACTAAATCAGGATCCAGTTCAAGCAGCCGTTCCGTGGCGTCGATGGCCAGCATCTGGTCGACACTGGTGAAGTTCTCGTTATCCATGCGGTCCAGGAAACTGTTGAGGATGACCGTGGCCTGTTCAGGTGGCAGGTTCTCAAGAACACCGGGGATCAAGGTGGTTGATCGGACGTGATTGAGGTCTACGAGCTCGATCAGTCGTTGTGGAGTGTCACTACGATCATTTGCCACGGCATTTCCAGCCTCGACGATGGTCCCAATGAGTTCATCATCGACATCCAGTCTGGAGCTGTCTTCAGCTTCCAGTGCCACGCCGACCTGAAGCAGCATGAGTGCGGCCGTGATCTGCTGCCGCCTCTTGGGGTTCTCCCCGAATTCAATCCTCCAATGCTTCAGTCCACGTTCCTTGTCAAGCATGAGGAGGGTGGAGGTACCGGCAAGAAGCATTTCCTGGAATCGAGCCTGTGATCGTGACTCGCTCAGAAGCGAATCCAGCCACTGCGCTGCTTCCTTGATCTCGTAGCGATTGATGAGCATGATCATCGTCAGCAGGATGTCGAACTGCCGTGTTTCTGGCAGGTCCTTGATGATTTCATCAATGTTTTCGAGCGCCGTTTCATCTCCAAGCCAAGCCATGACGAGCCAGGCAGCAGCTGCCACCTTTTCGTTGTTGGAGGTGGTCAGTGGCTTGAGCATCTCGATGTCTACCGTGTCACCAATGGAGTTGCTGTAAGCCAGCATGGCAACAAGGTTGGCTGGCTGCAGACCTTTCCATTCAGTCAACTCGGCGATTTCTTCTGGCCCCAGTCTCTGTTCATCCATGGCAATCGCGAGTACCTGATCCCGTGCTTCGGAGTGGATCTGTGTAACGAGCCATGGCATTACATTTCCGTTCTCGGACAACTCGGCAAGTCCAAGTACGGCATAGACCTGAACCTGCCAGGAATCATGTTGGAGGAGACGAAGGAACAGTTGTTCGAGTGCTGGGTCACCAAGTCCTCTGAGCGCAGTGAGTCTGGTCAGATGACTTTCATCACGTTGAGGCGTGATTGTGCGCTTCAGGTGTCTGATGGCGTTGGTTGTATTTGTCGACTCATCACCCTGAACTGTTGACTGCCATCCAAGACCAAGCAGTCCTGACAGGATCAGCAGTGGGAGCAAAGAGGGCTTCAGTAGTAATCCGGCAGCTTGAGCTGGCATGCCAGCCAGTGTACCGGAGGTGACCTTGAACCGGAGCACGTGGATTCATGGGGACAGTACTTGTCCCCATCAAGGGTGGGAAACGGCGTGTTGAAGTCGATCCAGAAGCTCCCGGACCAGGACACGCCCGTCATCATGCCCACCCTTTCCGGGGAGCCGAACAGTGCGGTCCTCTTCGACCATGGCCTCGATACGCCTTGCTGCCGCATGGGCAGATGAGTGGTTCTGTCGACCGAGTGTCCGGGCGATTTCCGGATAGCTGTAGTCGGTCATGCGACGAGCCAGGCAAGCGACCAGGCCTCGGCCCAGCGAAACTCGGGGCCCTCGGTCCCGGCTGGTCAGGTCGCCCATGGCCAGATGCAGCTGTTTACAGACCACTTCCTTGATCCGATCAAGGGAAATGGGCTGGGTGGTGTCCCAGGCGTGCTCGAAGACCTGTGTAACGGTATCCACGCTCACCGCCTTGCTGGCCCCTCCCCGAACCTGGACCAATGCAGTCAATCGAGTCAATGCACCCTGTATTTCCCGTACGGATCCGATACAGCGGGAAGCGATCAGCTCGGTGGCGGGTTCTTCAAGATAGATGCCTCGGGCGTCCGCAAGCCGTTTGATCAGAGACCGTCTTGTTTCCCGGCTGGGGCGTTCGATCTCGACAACCATGCCACTGAGAAATCGGCTGACAAGCCCCTTGGTGAAACTACGGATCTGATGAGGGTGAGCATCAGAGGCCAGGACAATCCGTGATCCGGTGAGGTGTATCGCATCGAGTGTGTGCAGGAACTCGGCCTGGGTCTTGGCTTTATCACTCAGGAAGTGGATGTCATCAATCACGAGGAGGGCCAGCCGCCTCATGGAGCGGCGGAATTCGTCGATCCTGCTCTCCCGAACGGAGGCGATGTACTCGTTGGTGAACTGTTCGCCGGTGAGATAGCGGATGGGATCATGGCGGCCGAAGGAAGCTCGGTACTGGTTGCAGATGCCCTGAAGAAGATGGGTCTTGCCCAATCCGCATCCGCCATGAATGAAGAGCGGGGAGACGGGGCAATCACCAGCCTCCGCAGCTACCCGGCTGGCAGCGGACCAGGCCAACTCGTTGCTGGAGCCCACTACGAACTCATCGAGGCGATGCTGTTGGCCTCCCTGCCGTTTTCGAGGTCGCTGGGGGCGTCTTTCAGGTGGTGGTGGTGGAGTCGGGGGTAGTTTGGTCGTTGGCTCATCGCCCCGGACGGAGACGGAGACCTTGACGGGGCTCCCTACGACTCGTTCTGCGACTTCACGAATATCACCTTCGAAATGAGCATGAATCCAGTCAGCTGCAAACTGTGAGCCGGCCTCCACTGCCAGGTTGTCCTGTTTGAGTTGTAATCGAGCTTGCCCAAACCACATAGCGTGTCGGCGAAGACCCAGCCGTTGGCTGAGGAGGTCGGTGATCGAGTCGGTGGTTGTTGGGGCTTGCGTGGACACGAGGGGCTCGGAAGGCAGGCTTGGAAGGGCCCGAGGGCATTGAGGACAGGACACCCCTTGGCGGTTCCCATCCCGGTCGGATCGGGGGGGGCGTCAAAGGGGATCCAGGAAAAGCGACGATGCCAAAGCTCCGTCGACCTCCTGGAGGTTCGGATCCTTCCGCACCCTGCTTGGCGATCAGCTGCCAACAGGGAATCAGGTCGGGCAGCAGGTGTCGTGGGAGGCGTCGGGCTAAACATGGTGGGTATGCTCAGCCTGACTACCGTCCCATCGACAGCCCGGGAAAACCCGAGATGTGCTCGTCCTTCCTTGGACAAGCGGTTTGGAATGTAACTGGGTTGAACAGGGTTGAGGGCTTCAAATTCCGTCCCCACAGTGTTGATTGACGCAATTCAATCTGGAATCACAGTGGATCTGAGCCCTAAAACTTTTCTATCCACACCTGTTGTCCACCTGGCTGAGTAAATGGGGTGGACAACCATCATGTGATGTGTCTTCTTGCATTCAACCCGTGGATCGGATAACAGCCTGCCGACGTCCGGTAGCAATGAATCCCGTGGAGGTGTAGAGATCAAGTGCAGGTGTGTTCTGGATGTCTACCGCCAGGGCTACTTGCTGCAAGTGTGCGGAGGAGGCCAGTGAGAGTCCTTGTGAAAGCAGGGTGCGCCCCCAACCTCGTCCTCGTGCGTTTGCAGCGAGACCGATATAGACAAGTTCTGCCTGGTTGCCTCGAGTGGACTGGTTGATCAGGACGGCGCCAACAGGATCACCATCATGCATTGCCAGCGACCAGAGATCAGCGTTGTATTTACCGGTTGACTGGTGTCCAGTGATGACATCATCTGTTTTTCGAAGTCCACGAAGCGCAGGGCAATCCAGCGTGCTTTCGTAGGAGGATTCGAGTGCGCTTGCCAACTCACTTCTCAGCGATTCCTCGTACGGAACAAGTTCCAGCCCTTCGGGCAGTGTCGGAGGCGCAAGCCTTTTTGGCACCAGCATCTCCATGTACTGGAGCACGGCCAGTTCCTGGAAGCCGCTGGTTTCATATGCTTTCCAACTTGAGTTGTCGGATGTGAGCAGCAAAGCCTGGGCAAGATCCACCGGTTGATCCTGAAGAAAATCGATGCAGTGATCCAGGAGACCTGCCAATTGTGATTCCTGATCATTGTTGTTGATCTGGGATGTAAACAGCATGGCTGTCCGGCCCGGCGATGGCACTGCCAGAACACAGGCACCAAACTGCCCGGTCCCATCCTTCAAGGTCCAAAGCCAATCCAGAGGAATCTGGTTGTCCTTGGCAAAGGCTTCAAATCGATCAGCATCAACCTGATGGGCACCACTGGGCAGGAGCCGCATGATCGCGCCTGTCCGGTCTTTCTGGGAGACCAGCTCTGGGGAGGCCACTTTGTCAGGCTTTGGGTGGGGTTTCTGGCTCATCATTGGGGCAGGGGTTGCTGGGGCCCTCAGGGGCCGGGGGGGTCCTGTTAGAATAAACTGCTCACCAGGGATAAGCCCAACAGGAAGTCATACGCCATGTTTCGATTGATCAGCCTGCTCATTGTCACAGCTAGCCTCGTGCTGGCGACATCTGTCCTTGCGGTGCCATCGCCCAGGGCCGTTTCTTCGCGTCCTGAATTGAGCTTTGAACCAGGGCCCTTGAGGATCTACCAAAGCAATGAGGATGGGCAGTGGTACTGGTACATGACTTATGTCATCGAGAACCACACGGGCGTTGACCAGATCTGGATACCCGAGATGGTGCTGTATACGGATCAAGGCGAGATACTCAAGGCTGGCAGGGATGTTTCAAGCACCGTGTCAGATGAAATCGTCGAGTACGTCGGTGATCCCCTCCTTGAGCCCCAGAACACGATTATTGGTGACCTCAAGCAGGGTCGTGGCAATGCCAAGGAGGGCCTCAGCGTATGGCCGGCAAAGCAGACTGAAGTCAATGAGATGGCTCTGTTCATTGCCGGAATCAGCGGTGAGACCCTGGTAGTAGAGCACCCCCTGACGAAGGAAGAAGTGGTCCTCAGGAAGACCCTCCAGCGGGATTATCTGATCCCTGGCAGGGCTACAGCCCGTGGAGACCGCCCTGTAGGGTTACATCCGGACAGTCCTCGACGAGAGGTCTGGATCTTCCGTTGAAGCCCCTGTATCATGGCCGATTCGCTGTCCGGGGCGATAACCCCGGCAGGTGTCTGCGAGGAGTGTGAGCTATGGCACATAAGAAGGGACAAGGGTCCTCCAAGAACGGTCGCGATTCAAACCCGCAATTTCGCGGTGTGAAGCTTTATGGTGGCCAGGCTGCCAAGGCTGGATCCATCATCATTCGTCAGTGCGGCACCCACTTCAAAGCCGGCTACAAGGTCGGACGTGGCAAGGACGACACACTCTTTGCGTTGGTTGCTGGAACGGTTCGTTTCCGTGGACGCTCCGTGGACATCATTCCTGCGGATCCTGCCGTGCCGCGATATGACGCCATTGAACGGCCAGTTCGTTCCGCAGGTTGACGGTGACGCTGCCCGGGTGCGCTCCTGATCCGGGGAAAAGCCGTGCTTATCGACAATGCCAAGATATTCGTCCGCTCAGGAAAGGGCGGTCACGGGTGCGTCAGCATGAGACGGGAAAAGTACCGTCCTCGTGGCGGTCCCGATGGTGGTGATGGAGGCAAGGGTGGAGACGTGATCCTCATTGGGGATGACTCGCTCAATACCCTCTTCTCACTGACACCAAAGCCACACTATCGTGCGGAAAATGGACGGCCAGGGGAAGGCTCCAGTTGCCATGGGCGAAATGGTGTTGACTGCATCGTGCCTGTTCCACTGGGAACGATCGTGCTTGATGCGGACAGCGGTGACACCATTGGTGATATTGATGAGAACGGCCAGAAGTTGATGGTTGCCTGCGGCGGTGCGGGGGGGCTGGGAAATGAGTATTTCAAGTCTTCCACCAACCAGGCCCCACGTGAATCGACTCCGGGCGAACCATGTGAAGATCGCACGCTCTTTCTTGAACTCAAGCTCATCGCGGATGTCGGCCTCATCGGTCTTCCAAATGCAGGCAAGTCCACCCTTTTGAGAGCGATGAGCCGGGCTCAGCCTCGTGTCGCGGCCTATCCATTCACGACGTTGTCACCCAATCTTGGAACCGTTGAACTTTCGGGCCATCGGCGTCTTGTCGTTGCAGATATTCCGGGTCTTATTGAGGGTGCTGCTGATGGTGCTGGTCTAGGTCACGATTTCCTGAGGCACATTGAACGAACGCGTGTCCTGCTGCACGTCCTTGATGTCGATCCAACGGATGGATCTGATCCAGCCGAGAATTACCGGGTGATCCGCAGTGAACTGGAAGCGTACGAAGCGGATCTCGGCTCTAAACCCGAGTTGATTCTGATCAATAAGATCGACCTGGTGCCTGAAGATCTCAGGCCGGAACTTCTTGAGCAGGTTGAGGGCGGTTTTCAAGAGGATCAGTCAGTAAGACTCATTGCCAGTGGGGCTACCGGAGAAGGTGTCCCAGCACTCCTGGAAAGTCTTTGGAAGGCAATCCACGAGAAGCCACCTGCCTCCTGGGGTGCCTGAGGCGACTTTTGAGGAAATGACATCAGGCTTGCAATGAGGCGTCTGCTCTGCGCATTTATCAAGTAACAACCTCTTGTCGAGGCTGTTACTTGCTGGTTTTCCTTTTTTTCGCGCAGATGTTTCTTCACGTTGTCCTTTCTGTGCTTGGAAAACACATCGATTCCATACGAACGGGCTTCTCTGTCTTCTCAAAGCAAGGGCAACTTGGAACTTCAAAATGCATTTCAGTATTCAAATGATTGGTCGTGGACTTGCCCCACTGTTACTGGGCGCGGCACTTTGCACGACTCCTGCAGTCGTTCATGCAGAAGAGGCATCGCCTCTTCCAGCGGTCACAACTAATGGCGAAGTGATCTTCGATGTCAACTTCCCCGGCGGATCGCTTTCAGAATTCGCATCGTTGTTGCAGAGCAAGGATTCAAGCAGCAACATCTTCGTTCAGCATGGCGCGGCTGATTTTCCGGTGCCTGCGTTGTCCATGCGTAAAGTCAGTGTTTCTGCCTGCGTGTGGATGCTTGATCTACTCACGACCACGAACGAAGCTGGTGTTTTCCGAGATATCTCAGCCGATTCCTACTACATCCCAGGTCAATCCCACCTGTATGTCTTGAGCAGTATGGAATCACGTCCTGCACGCCCAACACAAAAACGAGTTGGAAGCAATGGTCGTGGACGTACGCAGCGTGCGAGTACAGGAGAACCCTCCAGCACGATCCATATTGACACCATGTCCGTTGGCGAGTTGCTGTCGTCAGGCTTTACCAAGGACATGATCCTGAATGGAATCGGAACATTGCAGTCACTCGAGAGTGAACAAGGCACGCCTGCCAAGGCCATCATCGAGGAAGACAGCGGCATCATCATGGTCAAGGGCACATCCGATCAGATCCACAGGATCTGGGAGCTTCTGTCAGCCATGGATGACAGCACGTATTACCGCAAGGCCGTCCTGGAAGCCCAGTCGCAACCGGCAGAAGCGAATTCCAAAGTGGCTTTGAAGCTTCTGACGGAATTGCAGTTGGCGGAGATGTCACGGGCCGAGTTGCAGGATCGCCTTGTAAAAATATCCCAGCTTCGGAAAGACGCTCGTGGCAATGATGCCTTTCAATCGCAGCTCAACGATCAGTTTTTACTCACGATGGCAAGACTCAAATCCATTCAGGAAGCTGACTGAATTGTGACAAGCAAGAACCTGTTGAGAAGGTGATTGTTCAGAGGAGGCACGCCTCTGGCAATTACAATCAGGTGATGACGCCGAGTCCTGAATGGGCTCGGCGTTGTCTTGGTTCAATCGCCGTATTGTTCTCTGAGGCGAGGACTCAATCGCAGCATCCATTGGACACGCTCGACTTCATCCAGCATTTCCTGCAGAACTTCCTGCACAGGATCCTCCGGTGGAGGTGCCAGGACGTTGGAGGCGGGCCCCAGTGCCTTCCGGGCCATCGAGCGATATCGGCTCAGTGTCCGATCACCGACTCTCGAGCAGGGTTCGAAATCCTCAGCCATCAGCCAGGTCACTGGAACTCTGGTTCCGGCATTGATCATGCTTGAGACGATCAACTCGGCCCAGGATTCGTCACGAGGAAGGAATCGGAGCGTAATGCGATCCGGGCAGGCCTGTTCAAGTCGGGCAATCGCGGCACCTTGAAGGGCACAGTCTCCACACCAGGGACCTGTGAGGCAGAGGATCTTCATATCGCGAGTGAAGGAATCAAGTATTGCCTGCTGAGCCTCTGAAATTTGGAGTTGTTGGCATCGCTGGTGCCACGTGGCCTGCTGATCAGGATCGAGGCTGTTGATGAACGGCTCAAGTGGGAGCGCTTGTTGGAAATGTGATTTGAGAAAGGCAGCTTCGTGCAACATGATCAGTCTCCATGGTGTTGCCGAAGGCGACCGCTGAGTCGAAGCAACAAGTGAACCCGTTCAAACTCATCAAGCCAGTCTTGTGTGACCAGTTTGATCATGCCTGCATCAGTAGCGGCGCCTGGTACCGGGCAGTGGGCTCCGAGTTTCGCAGCTGCCATGTGTCTGTAGTAGTTCAGAGTTCGATCGCCTGCAACGGAAACCGGCTCGAGATCCTCGGCAGTGAAGACGACCATGGGGACACGACGGCCTCCATTGATGCTCAGGGCATCCATCAGGTTCGGCACCTCATCACGATCAATGAATCGCAAGTGGATCGCGGGACTTGCATCAGCGATTGCTTGCAGAATCGGACCTTGTCGTACGCAGTCGCCACACCAGATCCCGGAGATCATGAGCACCGGAATCGTCCGGGTGAATCCCTTCAACAGTGCATTCTGTTCTGCTGTCAGCTCGATTTCCTGGCGAAGTGATCTCCATGCTGCAGCTTTCTGCTCATCGGTGGAGAGATATGCTTCCCAGTCCAGAGCTGACTCGAAGGCCTGAATGAAATTGTCGGCTCTTAATCCTCGCATCAGGAATCCCGGGCTTCATCTCTGAGCATTCGAAGCAGATCAAAGGCTTCCAGCGGAGTGATGGACTCCAGCCTGATGTCCCGCAACTTCTGGAGCATCGGATGATCCAGGTACTCGGTAAACAGATTCATCTGGGCACTGCTTCCCTTGTCCGTTTGGGCCGCAGGTACGTCGCCAATGTCATGATGCACTTCCAGTGATTCAAGGATTTCACGTGCTCGGTGCAGGA
Organism: Phycisphaerales bacterium; assembly: GCA_029242715.1. Taxonomy (GTDB): domain Bacteria; phylum Planctomycetota; class Phycisphaerae; order Phycisphaerales; family SM1A02; genus UBA1668. The sequence continues at coordinate 254,145 of JAQWTL010000020.1, read as the reverse complement.
CGACTTCCGGAATACCGGCCAGTCGGCCGACATGGATTCCGTAGCTTCGATCAGTTCCACCTGGCCGGATCTGGTGGAGGAACACGATTTCATCGTTGAATTCGCGGACTTCCACATGCCTGTTGCCTATGGCGTCATTGCGGTCAGCCAGATCAGTCAGTTCGTGATAGTGGGTGGCGAAGAGCGTTCGTGTCCCTCTTCTCGCAAGCGCTTCAGTGATCGCCCAGGCAAGGGAAAGCCCATCGAGAGTACTGGTTCCACGGCCAACCTCATCGAGGATGACAAGGCTTCGTTCAGTGGCCTGATTGAGGATCACAGCCGTCTCAGTCATCTCGACCATGAATGTGGAACGACCGGCATGTAATTCATCCGATGCGCCGATGCGTGCAAAGATCCGGTCGGAGAGTCCGATGGTGGCGCTGTCAGCTGGAACGAAGCAGCCTACATGTGCCAGGAGCGTGATGAGCGCGACCTGTCTGATGTAGGTGCTTTTGCCGGCCATGTTCGGGCCGGTTATCAGCAGAAGCGATTTCGTGTTCTCGCTGGTGACATTCAGTTCACAGTCATTGGGGACGAAGTTGCTGCCCAGGCTGACATCCAGGACGGGATGTCTGCCATTGATGATCTCGAGGCAGCGGTCTTCCGTGATCGCAGGTCGGACGTATCGGTACCGGGTTGCGACATCTGCGAAGCAGGTCAGGACATCAAGTTCCGCGACGGTTTCAGCAAACCTCGCAAGTTCTGTTCCGTGCGAGTTGATTTCGGTCACGAGTACATCAAAGAGCTGCTTTTCACGGGCTATGGCCCTGGACTCTGCCGTGAGGACGCGGTCTTCGTAGTCCTTGAGATCCGGCGTGATGTATCGCTCAGCATTCTTGAGCGTCTGTTTCCTGACAAATCTTGAGGGCACACGCTCGGTATGTGCATGGGTGACCTCGATGTAATAACCAAAGACCTTGTTGAAGCCAATCTTCAGCGATGAGATACCTGTTTCTTCGCTGAGTTCGACCTGGTATTTCGATAGCCAGGTAGCGCCGTCACGTTGCAGGGCTCGGCACTCATCGAGTTCCTCGTCGATCCCGTCACTGAACAAGCCGCCTTCTCTGAGATGTGGTGGCGGGTTGTCGACACAGTTTTCTCGAATATGGCGTGACAGTGGAATGATCGTCTGGGCCACTTCTGCCATGGCATTGCAGATCGGTCGGAGTCGATCATTGCCTTCCAGGAGTTCCAGCAGCCGGGGGAGGCTTGATATTGAACATCCAAGCGCAACGGCGTCACGTGGAGTGAATCGACGGGTTGCTGCGCGGCCAATGATGCGGGCAACATCCTGGATGGGATCCAGAGCCTCTACCAGATCTTCCCGAAGGGCTTCGTCTGCAAGCAGAGTGGCAACGGCATCCTGCCTGGCTGTGATTGCCTCGATGCGCTGAAGCGGGTAGCACAGCCAATGTCGAAGGGTTCGTCTGCCCATTGGGGTGTGGCAACGTTGCAGAATGGATAGCAGTGAACCATCCACGCTGCCGCCTCGGATGGTTCTTTCGATTTCGAGGCTTCTCATCGTTGCGGCATCAATCCGCATGATGGAGTCGTCCTGAACAAGGACTGGAGCACGCAGGTGGGCCAGAGCGGAGCCATCAGCGGCCTGGGTATCAAGTAGGAAACGGACAAGTGCGCCCGCAGCCCGGGCGGGTCCACAACCTGTGTCGTCCAAGGCCCAGGCTTCCAGAGTTCCGACCTGGTATTGACGTTTGAGGGTGTCAGCGGCCTCCGCTGGCGCAAATGTCCAATCCGGTCTCGGGGATCGAGTTGCCTCCAGCAGTTCGCCCAGTCGGGCGAGCAGGGGATGTGTTTCGTCCATTGATTCCGGGTGGATGATTTCGGAGGGGCCGATTCGAACCAGTTCATCCGGAGCGCCACTTGCAGACATCAAGCGGACGTGAATCATTCCGGTCGATAGTTCCGCCCAGGCAACCATCACGTCATCACCATCGGGAACGACGGCAGCAGCAATGTTGGCAACGCCGTCATCCAGGAGTGTTTCGTCGACGAGGGTTCCCGGAGTGAGAACACGAGTGACTGCTCGATCAACGACTCCCTTGGCTTCGGAGGGATCCTGGATCTGTTCGCAAACGGCAACACGATAGCCCTGCTCGATCAATCGGCGGATATAACCCTCGGCGGCGTGGTAGGGGACGCCAGCCATCGGTATTCCTGAAGTTCGCTCTGTCAGAGTGAGGCCGAGCACTTCGTGGGTGAGCTTGGCATCCTCATCGAACATCTCATAGAAGTCGCCCATTCTGAAGAACAGGACGCAGCCAGGATTATCTTTCTTGAAACGAGCGTACTGCCGCATCGCCGGGGTATCCCGTGGATCACGGCGAGCGTTGGAACGTCGGGTGCCGGAGTCCTTTGAAGGCGATGGAGTGGACATCGACGGAAGTGTAGCAGGGGGGGAGCCCTCTCTTGGCTGCACGGTCTCTCCACCATCCATCGGTTCACGAGTGGTTTGCCGATTGTGAGGGGCGTTTGGGCCATGCCAGTTAAATGAAGGAGTACAAGGCCGAATCGGCTGAAATTGACTCACAAAGAGGGGTTATGTGCAGGTGTCGATCCCTTCTATGTGGGGAAGACTCTCAGAAGTGTGTATGGTGTAAGCGGCCATGATTGCCCCCCTTCAGGCAGCTCTACTCCTCTGCCCACTTTGTGCAGGGGCCCCGCCGGATGTCAGTTTCCGACTTCAGCCGGCGATAAACGCCTCACTCCTGCCGTCTCTGCAGGAGAGTGGGGAATCTGCCGAGGCAGTTCTTCAGGAGTCTCTGGCAGGTGCCCCCCCAGGTTCTGGATTACCTGAAGAGGCATACACCATTTATGACCCTTTCCCATCCGGGCTGCCTCTGGAATGGCTTGGTCCGATTGCTGACAACCTTCGCTTCACGATCGATCTGAGTGGACGCTTTGAATGGAACTCCCGCCGTCGAGAGTGGGGCATCACGCAGTTCTATGGATTCGATCTGTACAAGGTGTTTTCAGGCAAGGAAGGTGACTGGGGCATCCTGCTGTTGCAGGGATTCGCCACGAGGATCAACAATGTTCAGCCGCATCCCTGGTTCTTCAATGGATCCACTGACTGGGAATTCGTCTATCGCATCTTCAACTTCAACTATACGGGTCTTGCTGGTGGCCGATTCAATGTGAAGGTGGGGCATTTCGAGATGCCCTTCGGCCTTGAGATGCTTCTCGACACAAACGGAACACTGCGAAATGTGGATACGGCTCGGAATCTGGGTATCAAGGCTGACTGGGGCGTGACACTCAACGGTGTAATCGGCCATCTTGAATATGAGGTTGGTCTTGGTCGCGGAAGTGGGAACGAGTGGCGTGCAGCAGGCTCTCCCTATGAGTTCGTTGGACGTATCGGGACTGCCCGTGAGGAGCCCTGGGTCTTCGGCTTGTCGGGTTTCTATGGGGACTTGTACAGGCCAAACGTGCCCGGCAACACGATTCAGCGCCGCCGTATCGGGCTGGATGCCTCCTGGTTCGGAGGTCCAGTCGATGTGATGTCGCAGATGTCCTTTGGTCTGGATAATGATGACACGGTGATCAACAGCCTCGTGGAACTGGGCTGGAAACCGTTTTCAGAAGGGCTGATGGTCTACCTGCAGTTGAGGCAGGACAGTCGGCAATTCGAACAGGATTGGAGTACTCAGGTTCAGACTCGCCTCGGGTTCGAATGGGCGCCGGACCGTCACTGGGTACTGAGTGCCGAGTGGGTTCAGAACCTTGTGAATTTCGAAGATCAGCCTGCAGATGCGACAATACGTCTTCAGGCTCGTTATCGGTTTTAATGTTCAGTTGCTTGACTTAGGAGGGCTAGAAGCCATGGGACACAATTCACTACATATCAGGCGATACCTTCTGCTTATCTGCATCCTTCTTGGTGCAGTGACCGAGGCAGTCTCAGCTCAGGCATTCTGTGCACTTCGCGATCCAGTAAGTCGTGTCTATGAACTCTTTCCAGAAGCCACGTCATATCGAACGGTCATTGGAACCGTCGGGCCCCAGCACCGGCAGTTTCTTGCCAAGAATCTCCCGTTTCCGCATCACTTCAACGAATTCGGACGTCACTCTCTCTATGTCGCACTTCAGGATGGCAGGCCTCTTGGTTTGGTACATGTACGTTCTGAGAAGGGCCGATGGGGTCTTGTGGAGATCTGCTGGGCTCTGGACCTGGATCTGAATGTGATTGGTTTCGAATTCCAGCGTTGTCGCGGACCACATTGTGATGCCATTTCCGAGGGGATCTTCCTGAAGCATGTCAGTGGTTCGAAATTTGATTCTCTCAAGGAGGGACTTCGATCCGAGACGATCGTCGAGTTATTGCCGGAATCACAGCGAGCACTTGCAGAAACAGTGCTTCGCAGCGGGCTCAAGACCATTGCATTGACCAGTGCTGTCTGGCGTGAAGAACTGATCGAGTTGCGTGCGCCAATTCAGGCCCGCTCTACATTCGGTGACGAAGTCACCCTTGAACAACAGTCTCAAGACGTCACAACTGCAGGCAATATCGGTTTCATCATGAACATATGGGGTGACTGGATTATCAAGAACCAGAAAGGAGAGGTGCGTGGACAATTGATTCTGACCAGCGTCGAACTTCCCGGTTTCTCGGATGATCTCTGGTGGGCGGTGGATTCCGATGGCGTTTTGATAAAGATCTCCAGCCAGCATGGATGGCCTGACGAAATGACCAGGCTGGCATTCGAGGAGTTGATCGGTCGGGATATCAGGCATTTCAAGGACTGTGCTACAGCGGCAGAACTCGCTGCTGAAGCGGTACTCGTGAAGCAGGAATTGCCTTGAGAGTCGGCGCCTACATGGCAATTGTCGTCCTCGTCTGCTGCATCGGCGGTCTCGCCCTCGCGCTCGGGTTGAGTTGGGCATATGCAGACCTGGACCGTGACGTAGAGGCATATGGAGCACAGTCCGCATTGCTTCGGGACCTGTCACGATTGGAAGAAGATCTCGGGCAATGGACTGTCACAAGCGATCTTGTCTACGGAAGTGGCGACACCTACCTGATTGATGGTGCACTGAGGCGTGGAGATGCGATCCTGCAGACGATTTTGAGGATTCATGGGGATTCCATGGCTTCTCCCTATTTTGAGACTCTGGACAAAGTTGAGGCTCTCGTGGATTCCAATGTGAATCGTCTGGGATCCGTGATGCAGATCGAGCCGGAACAGAGAGCCTCGATACTGCATGAGCTTCTGCTTGAATGGGACCAGCAATCACAGTCCGTATTCACTCTGTTGCTCGCGGATCGTCTGTCACTGGAAGATGACATTGCCCAGCAACTCAGCTATGCACAGGACAGGCGAGAGCGATTGTTGTACATCAGCCTTTTCTCTGTGCTGGCGTACGTGATCGTTGTGGCCATTGCCTGGAGATGGATGGTGTTGACGACAAGCCGTCCGTTGCTTCGATTGGCAATGGATGCAGAAGCCGCCTTGCAGGAGGGCGGTCCGTTTCAGACACGTGTGGGTGGCCCTCTTGAAGCGCAGGAGCTTTCCGCAAGTCTGCAGGCATTTGCGGGAAATCTCGAGGATATCGTGGCGGCCAGAACACGTGATGTACGAGGCCTCATCGGGTTGCGGGACGCGTTGTTCGATGCCGTCCCTTTTCCCGTACTGCATCGGGATATCAGGGACCGGTTCCTGGAATGCAACAGTGCCTTCGAGATCTTCTTCGGTATTGAGCAGGGCGAACTCGCCGGCCTTCGAACAGATGAGTTGCCCAAGTCAATCCAGAAACTCCTCATGTCCACATCCAATTCCGATTCTCTTTCCGGAACCCGTGAGTGTGTTCTTCTGGATGCTGAGGGAGTCGAGAGGACCGTGTTGTTCATGGAGACGATGGCGGGGGGTATTGATGAGGGCGCCGGAATCGTCAACGTTCTGGTTGACATCACTTTTCGTGTCGAGGCAGGACGCCGAGCCCAAAGGCTTCATGAATTGCGCACGATTGAAATGGATTCCATGGCCGGTGTTCTCGAACGACGTGAAGTCAGTGAAGTCATAGAGCAATGCCTCAAAGGCATCGGTTCATGCATCTCACCTTCGGCTATCACACTCGGCATCAAGGATGAACTCATCGAGGGCATCATGCAAGGTCGTCGACAATGGCGAAAGTCATCTGATGTGCTGGATCGCATCCCCCTCATCCGTGAGCTTTCAATGATGCGGACAAGCAGGCAGCAAGTCCTTGAAAAAGGAGAGGCCGTCCTCCTGGATGAGGCTGTATTGCAAGCGGATTCCACACCGGCTGTCCAGAGGCTTTGTGAACACGGAGTTCGTTCAATCCTGATTCTCCCGATCATCATCGAGGAACGCCTGGTCGGATCGTTGACGGTGGATGATGTGGAGGTGCGTCAATGGCACGAAGATGAGATTCTCGCAATCATGAGTATCCTTCGAAGCGTCAGTCGTTCAGTTGAACGAATTCGCTCCGAGCAGCAGGCAGTCGAGTTTGGTCGCCAGCAACAGAACCTGCTCAGTGAACTGGATCATCGAGTCAAGAACAACCTGGCAACGATTCTGTCGATGGCAGATCAGACTGCCCGGGAGACGGACTGTATTGCTGATTTCCAGGAGTCGTTCATGGGTCGAATCAACTCGATGGCCCGTGCACACGAGTTGCTAGCTGCCTCCAAATGGTCGGGTGTTGATCTCGTACAAGCGGTTCAGATCGTTCTCGCAGCCAGTGGAGGCACCGATCGTCTGTTAGTGAATGGTCCCCCCGTCGTGCTCCACGCCGAAATCGCGACGCCGACCAGCCTGATCCTGAACGAGTTGGCGACCAACGCCCGCAAGCATGGGAGTCTTTCCGTTAAATCTGGTCATGTCGACATCCACTGGTCGCTTGTCGGTAGTGATCTGCACTTGTCATGGAGCGAACGGGGTGGACCACCGGTGGAGTTGCCTCTGTCGCCGGGCATGGGAACCCGTTTGATCAGAGGGTTCGTGGATTATCAGTTGAGGGGTTCAGTGGAATTCAGCAGCAAGACTGAGGGGTTGTGTTGTGAACTGGTCATCCCTCTGGAAGCAGGAACGGCTTAGTAGAGACGGGCCAGGCCATCGCCTTCAATAATCGTTCATGGTCATAATCAGGTTGAGCGAAGCACGCGAGTGCTCGAACTCACAGCTTCCTTGATGCGACAGTAGAGTGCTCCCAGTTGAACTGCTGCTCTCAGGGAAACCGGGATTATGGTGTTGAGGGAGAGGGCTTGAGGGCGGAACAAAGTGGCAATGGCTGCTACATTAGATCCTCCTAATACGAGGAAAGAATCCCTTGGCTACGACCATTCTCATTTTCTGCCTTTCTATCTTCGCTGTTTCTCTGCTTGGTGGTTGGTTCCCGATGAAACTGGGGCCTTCACATCGTGCCATGCAGATAGCCATCTCCTTCGTAGCTGGCATCATGTTTGGCTTGGCGGTTCTTGATCTCCTGCCTGAAGCAATCCATGCACAAATGGCAACTGGTGATGGCGAAGCAATTGGCAACGTGATGATGTGGGTGATCTTCGGGTTTCTTTCCATTTTCATCCTGGAACGTTTCATCTGCTTTCACCATCATGAGACACCAGGCGCGTCGGATGCCTGTGGTCACCATGAACACGCAGTGTCCTGGATTGCTACTGGCATCGGTTTGTCTCTGCATGGCCTCATGGCCGGTGTCGCGTTAGCAGCTGCAGTCCGATTCGGATATTCGCAAGAAGTCAGCATTCCCGGGCTGGCCCTGTTCCTGGCGATCATCTTTCACAAGCCATTTGATTCAATGAGTCTCATCACGATCATGACCATGTCGGGGCATTCCATTGCCGCGCGGCACATTGCCAATATTCTCTTTGCGCTGGTTACCCCAGTGGGGGTCATACTGGGCTGGTGGTTGGTAGCGTCTCCGGGAGAAGCTGTCCCAGTGTGGCTTGGGCCAGCGCTCGGTTTCGCAGTAGGCATGTTCCTCTGTGTATCGCTGAGCGATCTGCTTCCAGAGTTGCAGTTCCACCGCCATGATCGGATCCTGCTGACGATAGCGCTGATTCTGGGCCTTGGGGTTGCCTGGTTTGCTGGCCTGTTTCATGATCATGAACACGCTCATGATGGGGGTGGCATGACAGAGGAAGGGGCCCGCTTGATCCACCCGGAATCATTGGGAGGCATGGATCACCACGGCCATGTCCATTGAACTTCCTGGCTTCAGCAGGCCAGGATCGTCTACCATGCACATCATGACACGGCGTATGCCATCGATTGCTGGGATCATGATTATCTGCCCGCCCGATGGCGGGCGGGTCGCAATCGATTGCTGAGGTGCCTCCCGGCTCAAGCAGTTGGCTACTCGGCCCCGCTGAACGTGGGGCTGTTTTTCAAGGCGGGATGACCCGCTCTTCAGGTGAAAGAATGTCCGAAACAAAGACGAACTGGAAGAAGACGCTGAACCTGCCCAGGACATCGTTCCCGATGCGGGCCAATCTGGCGCAGAACGAACCTGCCAGCGTGAAGCGATGGCTGAAGGAATCCTTGTATGACAAGGTGACGGAGGCTCGTGAAGGCTGCGAAGAGTTCATCTTTCATGACGGGCCTCCCTATGCCAACGGATCAATTCATGTCGGTCATTTGTTGAACAAGGTTCTCAAGGACATCATTGTCCGATCTCGTCTGGTGGCTGGTAAGCAGTGCAAGTTCGTGCCTGGCTGGGATTGCCATGGTCTTCCAATCGAACACAAGGTCATGACCGAACTGGCGGATTCCGGAAAGATTGAGAAACTAAATTCTTTGGATGAGAGCACCCGTCGCATGGCAATTCGTCGGGCTTGTCGCCAGGATGCCGAGAAATACATCAAGCTTCAGCGTGGACAGATGCAGCGGCTTCTGACTCTGGCCGATTATGACAACCCATATCTCACCATGAACCCCCGGTATGAGCAGCGTGTCGTCGAGACATTCGCTGACCTTGTGATGCAGGGAATCGTCTTCCGTCAGTTGAAGCCGGTTCACTGGTCCATTGCCAACGAAACAGCTCTTGCTGAGGCAGAACTTGATTACGAGGACCGGACCGATCCCTCTGTATTTGTTGATTTTGAGGCGTGTGATGCCGCCGCTGTGGCAGCAGCATTTGATGTGGAGGTGGATCAGACCCCATCCTTCATGATCTGGACGACAACGCCCTGGACCCTGCCGGCCAATCTGGCGATTGCCGTACACGACCGGCTGACGTATGCCCTCATGCGGCTTGATGGCGCCTTGACAGTTGTTGCTGAAGATCGAATCGATGCGGTTGCGGCTGTGGGTGAAACAGAATCAGTTGAGAAACTGGCAACCTGCAAGGGTAGCGATCTTGTTGGCCTGACTTACCGTCATCCTTTCTGTGATCGAACCAGCCCTGTTGTGTCAGCCGAGTATGTCACGCTTGAGGATGGAACCGGTCTTGTGCACACGGCCCCTGGACATGGTGTCGAGGATTATGGCACGGGGCTGCGTGAAGGAATGGATATCTACTGCCCGGTCAAGGGAGATGGAACCTATGACGAAACGGTTCCAGATTGGCTCCATGGATGTTCGGTCTGGGAAGCCAATCCAAAGGTGGTCGAGCATCTCAAGGCATCTGGGCACCTGCATGCTTCCAAGGACATTGTTCACTCCTATCCACATGACGGTCGTTCCAAGACGCCGGTGATCTTCAGAGCAACCGAGCAGTGGTTCATCGGGGTTGATCGTCCACTGCGTGATGGTGGTCAGACGCTTCGCGACATGGCGATGGATGCCACCAGGGAATCGGTTGACTTTGTTCCAGAATGGGGCCGGAATCGGATGCGGGGCATGTTGGAATCAAGGCCGGACTGGTGTATTTCCCGGCAGCGTGCCTGGGGTTTGCCAATACCAGCTTTCTCTATGCCAGATGGTGGCGTATTCATGACGGCGGCCAGCGTGCGTGCTGTGGCTCATGCATTTGGTGAGCGGGGTAGTGACGCCTGGTTCAACGAAGAACCGTCACAACTTCTATCCACCTATGACCCCGGGTCGGACCCGGATGCCCCGGATGGTCTGAATCTGGCTGCGTTGGAAAAGATGCACGACATCTTTGATGTCTGGTTCGAATCGGGCAGTTCATGGAATGCTGTCATGCGAGCTCGTGAGCTTGGTTGTCCGGTCGATTTGTACTCGGAAGGTTCAGATCAGCATCGAGGCTGGTTCCAGTTGTCTCTGCTGCCGGCGTTGGGTGTCACGGGCCAATCCCCATTTCGCTGCCTCTTGACCCATGGTTTCATGGTTGATCGGCATGGCAGAAAAATGAGCAAGTCTGGTGGCAACGCATTGAGTGTTGACGATCTGCTCAAGGATGTCGGTGCAGATGTCTGTCGCTGGTGGGTCAGCGGGCTGGCATTCGAGAACGATATTCGTGTTGACCTTGAACTCTTCCACTTGGCAGGAGAGTCCTATCGCAAGGTTCGCAATACCATCCGGTTCCTCTTGAGCAATCTGGATGACCTGGAGTGCTCGTCTGCTGAAATCCATGAGTTGTGGTCTACCGTTTCACCTCGTTCGCTTGAAGCATGGGTGCTTGGCGAGGCTGGCAGACTTCAGACGGAGGTCATGGAAGCCTATGAACAACTTGAGTTCAGAAAGGCCCATCTGGCAATCTTCGACTTCTGCAATGAAACACTGTCAGCGATCTACTGCGTGGCGGTCAAGGACCGGCTCTACTGCGATCAGGCCAACAGTGAACGGCGTCGTCGTACCCAGGCCACGCTCCATCGCCTGGCCGAAGTCCTTTGTCGATTAACCACTCCAATCCTGGTTCATACTGCTGATGAGGCATGGCGTGCACTTCACGGTGATGATGCCTGTGTTCATCTTGAGGTGATCCAGCCTCTGCAGGTCACTGTGGACAAGGACTGGCCTCTTGTGATGGAGGCCAGGGAGATGGTCCTCAAGGCCTTGGAAGAGGCAAGGGAAGCGGGGAAGGATGGGATTGAGAAGTCTCTTGATGCTGGCATTCTGATGCCCGATCCAGAAGATCAACTCGCCCCATTTGCCGAGGCCCTGGAGGCGATGTGCGAGGTCTCCCGGCTGACCTGTTCAAAGGACTATTCAGAGATCAAGATCGAGGACTTGCGAGCGGAGCCGGCATGTGAGCGTTCCTGGAGACGCGATCAGACTGTTCAAGCTCGTGAGAACGGGGCGATGCTGAGTGACCGGGACTGGGACGCTGTTCAACAATCGCTCAGCGATGGATGATTGACTCCCAAAAAGCTGCGGCCACCTCCCGCCGGAGCCCTCTGGCGGGAGATGACCGAAGCAAACCACGTCTTGTCCGTGCCGAGCTGCTCGTTGGGAGCCTTTGGAGATGCCCGGGCTACATATGAACTGCGATCACCAGAAGGCAATGTCACAGTAGTGAGCTGGTTTTTTGAAGAAAGACCTGATCTCATCTGACAGGCGCGGAAACTTGAGACAGACAGGCAAGTGATAACTGCCTGCAAGTCACTCAATATCAGTTGATTAGGGGCGTAGGGAGGCGATCAGCTGACTTTGCTGCCCGGCTCACAGGGATTATCAACTCGCAGGACGTTGACGGCATCGCCGCTGCTGCATGCCAGGATCATGCCTTCGCTCTTCTCGCCTCGGATGACTCGTGGCTCAAGATTGGCCACGATGACGACCTGCGTGCCGACCAGGGATTCAGGCTCGTAATGCGCCTTGATGCCTGCACAGACCTGGCGTCCATCAGGGGTGCCATCATCCAGTTGAATTCTCAGCAGGCGATCGGCATCCGGGTGGGCTTCAGCGGCGGTGATGGTGGCAACTCGAAGATCCACCTGACTGAAGACGTCGAAAGGAATCGTTGCCTGTTTTTCAGGAGTCGCAGCTGTATCGCTCATTGTTAGTCTCGATCCGGGGAACGGCCAATTCAGTTTGAAACGTTTGCCTGGGCATCATCAGGAACAGCAGTGCCATTGGCATTGTCTGCTTCATCAGTGCCGGCATAGCGGAAGTCATGGCGTTCCAGGAGGGTTTCCGATGAGAAGGAATCCCTCAGCGGGGACATGTCTCCGCCAAACTCCTCGTTGAGGAGCAGCATGGGAATCACCTGCTGTACGGCCAGCTGCTGGAACGCGTCGCGATCCAGGGAGCGTCGATCAATCAGTCGCACAGCAACGAGGGCCAGGTTCTGATCAGAAGGCAGGATCATCACTCGATCAGACTCTTCCAGATCATTTATGGAAGTGTCCAGATCAATGCCGGAGGCCTGAGTGAGGATGGCGTCGATAACCTCGGGGTCTTCGTTAGCGAGTCCAGGAAGACGAGCAGGTGATGGCTGTGGGCTCAGTCCCTGCTGTACGTAGAACGCCACGGTGCCTGGCTGATACTTCTGGAAGCTTCTGCTGGCAGGTGGATCTACCTGCCACTGCTCGGCCAATGTGGCCAGGCCATCAGTCTCAGTCGCCTGCTTGATGGCATCAATCTCTGCAAGAAGTTCCTCGTAGTGGGCCAGCCTCTGTAGATCAGAGACCACCCGCTCACGGGTTTCAGCAAGATCCTTGGGAGGTCTTGCTGCATCTGCTTCTGTGATGCGGAACAGGTAGAGGTTCCCCGAAGTGTCACTCAGGATGGGGCCCGCAACGGATGCTTGGATCGGGTACAGGCCTTCGCCATTCAATTCCTTGGCTTGTTCCACCAACTGGTACAGGCCAACGGGGAGGCGGCTGAACTTGTCAGACCGAGCTCTGCCGATGCCATCCAGTTCGGAGATCTCCTCGATCTCGATCATGTCATCGCCGGTGGTGGATACCGGTTCGACCTGAAGACCATGTTCTGTACGGAGCATTTCGCGAATGTCTTCAAATGCGATTTGCTTGTCAGACCAGTCATCTGGGAGCAACAGGTATCCGCCCATTTCATCGAAGCCACGGCGTGGCAGTCGAAGACGGTCGTTGATTGATCTTTTGATGGAATCAATCTGGCCGGTTCGAAGTTCTTTCAGCATGGCCGATTGAACTGTTTCCGGGATCTCGTCAGAACTCTCGAAACCAGGGAAGCGTGTTTCATTGCGTCGCCAGAACTTCATCAGTTCGCGATCACTCATGGCATCGGAGTTGCGAATGGAATCATCAATGGAATCAGTCGGGATAGTCAGCCATTCAACGCTCAGGCGATCCGGGAGTTGATAGCCGAAGCCGTGTGCGCCTTCGCCAGGCTTGACATCGCGATATGTTTCAAACTGGGTCTGGATGGCTTGCTCATCAGGCATCTTCCCGCTTGCGGGGCGATTGGCCTTGACCGAAACGATCTGGGCATCTGCAGCATCGAAGAGACGCCGGCCCTCACCTTTCAGTCGCCTGTCAGAGTGCTGTCCGGCACTGACCATGTGAGCCAGGTATCGATAGATGCCTGCACGGTTCGTCAGCGCCTCTCTTACGGTGGCAGGCGGGAAGCCCGAGTTCCGTGAGATGTTCAGTAGATCCTGATCCGAGATGCCTGCAGTCACCGCACCGCCGATCATGCCAGCCTCGTTGGCCTCATGGACCAGCAGGTAGTACTGGTGTGCAGTTTCAATGCGACCGATGATTGGCAGCGGTGGCAAGCCTGCCTGGAACTTGTCCAGGAATTGAAGCTCGTTTCTGACCTCATTCCAGTCCTGTGTGGTGATCTTGGTGCCATTTCGGCCAAGGGTCGCGACCAGGGTGGTGCCCGCACCGAACCGGGAAACCAGGTCCGGGATCTGGGGCATCAGGAACACGATCATGAGGCCGGTCCCGAAGACGGCCAAGAGCAGTTTGCTGTACTTCCGCAGGAGCCTGTTCATGGTCCACCTTCCGGCCTTATTGCCACTTGTCCCTGCTGAAGGGTGTGGTTTGCACCGGATGAATCAGCGATAGAACTCGACGATCAGGTTGGTATTGACATCAAAGGGAATCTGGTCAGCAGTTGGCGTGCTGATAACGATCGCCTTCAATTCTGCAGGCGACATGTCAATCCAGTCAGCAACGATATGACCGGCCAGAGATTCCATGTTCTCACGTACAACCTTGTGAATACTTTCCTTGAGGGTGATCACATCTCCGATCTTGATTGCGATGGAGGGGCGATCAGCCTTCTTGCCGTTTACCAGGACATGGCCGTGAGTAACGATCTGGCGAGCTGCCCAGATCGTGCGACCGAATCCAGCACGTCGGACGATGTTGTCCAGTCGTGACTCGAGCAACTGCAGCAGAACTTCGCCTGTGTTGCCTTTCCTTCGACTGGCTTCGCTGACGTAACGGCGGAATTGCTTCTCGAGAATGTTGTAGTGGTAGCGGAGCTTCTGCTTCTCGGTAAGTCGAATGCCATAGTCCTTAGGGCGACGGCCGCGATAGCCGTGCATGCCGGGGGCATTGAGCTGACGACGCGCAGTGTGCTTTGGGATGTCCGCGATGGGGACACCGACCCTGCGAGAGAGCTTGAGTTTCGGACCGAGATAACGCGCCATTCGGCGACTCCTGATTACCTGCACAAATTGAGGCCCTTGGTGGGCCTAAAAACGAGGCCACATCGGTTCTTCGAAACCGGGTGGCAAGCCGAATAGTGGAACAGAAACCGGCCTCGTGGTCAAGGCTTTGCTTGTGGAGTGCCCTTTGAGAGGGTCCGGATAATGGTTTGGAGCGGCCTGGCTCAGTAGGCTCGCTCATCAAGGCCCTTTCTCCAGTTGAGATAGGCCTTGTTGAGCACCTTGAATCCCCCGGGTGTGGGGTAGTTGCCCGTGAAGTACCAATCTCCACGGAAGGCGGGCATGGCCTTCCGGAGCCCCTCGATGGATTGGTAGACGATGTCCAGTTGGCCGGTCCAGGGGCTGTCGGCGGGGCGGACAAGTTCGGCGATCTTGGACTCGATCTGCTGCTGGGAAAAAGGCTCATAGAGGCGGGCGACATGGTTTTTCATGCGTTCCGGAGGCAGATCCGCCTGGGCGGCACAATCTGCCTCAATGTCTTCGAGCAGTTTCTGCTGTCCGGTTTCCTCAATCAGTGCCACGGCTGCCTGGAAGGCAATGAACCGATGCAGTTGGCTCATGTCGATTCCATAACAGTCCGGATAGCAGATTGGTGGAGCTGAACTGACGATGATGATTCGTGCAGGGTTCAGGCGACCGAGGATCGTGATGATCGACTCACGGAGTGTTGTTCCCCGCACGATCGAGTCATCGATCATCACGAGCGTGTCTTCGGGGGTGACGATGTCCCGCACGATGTCATAGATGTGCATGACAAGATCGCGTCGTGCTGCATCATGAGTGATGAAGGTGCGCAGCCGCTGATCCTTGTGGGCGACACGTTCGGAGCGGACCTGGTCCATCTGCAGTTGCTGCAGTTCCTCGCGTTGTGCGGTGCCTTTCTGGATGTGTTCCCAGACGGCTTCAACCTGTCTGGTACGGACCAGGCGTTGGGCTTCCTGGACAAGGCCGAGGTAGGACGTTTCGGCGGTATTGGGGACGAAGCTGAATACGGCCGATTTCACATTCCAATCGATCATGTCCAGGACACGCTTGGCCAGATGGCAACCAAGCTGCTTGCGTTCACGATAGATGTCGGGGTCATTGCCTCGGCTGAAATAGATTCGTTCAAAGGTGCACTGTCGTTCCGGCATCGGATCCGTGAACCGGTCTACGGAAGTCGTACCATCCTGCTTGATGACTAGGACATGCCCTGGTGGCAGTTGGTGAACGTCATCTGGAGAGAGATCGAAGACGGTCGACAATGGCGGTCGCTCGGAGGCTACGGCAACGACCTCATCTGTTTCGATCCAGAAACCAGGGCGAATTCCAGAGGGATCCCTGCAGACAAACGCGTCACCATTTCCAAGCAGGCCGCCGAACAGGTAACCGCCATCCCAGCCTTCTGAAGCTCGTCGGAGAACGCGGGCAATGTCGAGATCCTGCGAGATGGCCTCGGCAAGTTCGCGTCCTTCAAGTCCGAGGAAAGAGCCGGGACCCATTGCGGTACGGAGCTGGCGATGTTCCAGATCAAGGAAATAACCAATTCGTTCGAGGATCACCTGTGTGTCGGAATCCCCGACCGGGTTCAGTCCGTACTCGACCAGTTGCTGGAACAACTGATCCGAGTTGGTCATGTTGAAGTTTCCGGCGACCGCAAGATTACGACTGGCGGTGTTGTCCTTGCGAAGAAGGGGGTGGCAATTGGCGACCCCTCGTCCGGAGTGTGTTCCATAACGCAGGTGTCCCATGTACACCTCGCCAAGGAACTCGCACTTGGACTTCAAGTGGATCTCGTTTTCCCAGTCCATCGGGGTTTCCCGAAGTCTCTGGAGATCACGTGTTGCGGCATCGAAGATGCGTTCCAGTGCGTTTCGTTTGGTGGTCCTGAGTCTGCGAAAGAACGACTCGCCGGGAGGCATGTTGAACTTGACAGTGGCAATGCCAGCGCCGTCCTGTCCCCGGTTGCGTTGTTTTTCCATCAACAGATGCAGGCGACGCAGGCCCCAGGCGGCATCGCCGAAGCGCTCGTTGATTACGTGGAGCGGCTGCTTCAGCCGAACCAGTGCAAGGCCGCATTCATGGCCAATAGGGTCGCTCACGGAGGGGGAAGGGTACTCGGCCCTGTCGCCTGCGGCTACTGGGTATAGCCTGTTGGGACATGAATGAGTCCGAGGATCTGAACAAACTGATCGAGGCGGCCTCCGGTTGCTGGAATCGAATCGCGGCCTTTGCGTGGGGTTCCTACGAGTTGGCAGGCCGTGGGGCGGTCCTGGTGCTGGCCGGAGATCTCCTGGAGGCGGCAGCCGATCCCACGATGCTGGAAGGCCTGCCTTTGAATTATTTTTCCCGGGAAGATGTCCCCGCCGGAGATGATTTTCGCAGCCTGATGGGGTCGTACGACCCCCATGCCCAGGTGATGCTCATGATCGGAGGCATCGAATCAGGGGAACAGGTCTTCATCCTGGAGGCGGTTGAGGGCCACCGGGTTCGACCGGATTCATTCAGTTGACGAGCGTGGGGGCTCAGTAGCGGTAGAAATCCGGCTTGTATGGGCCATCCACGTTCAGGCCAAGATAGGTCGCCTGCTCATCAGTCAGGGATGTGAGGTCTGCACCCAGCTTCTCGAGATGCAGGCGAGCAACCATTTCATCGAGTTTCTTGGGCAGGGTTGTCACGCCAATCTCATAGGAGTCAGGGCTGGCATGGAGTTCCATCTGGGCCAGGACCTGATTGGTGAATGACGCGCTCATGACAAAGCTGGGATGTCCTGTTGCACAGCCCAGATTCAGGAGGCGGCCTTCAGCCAGCACGATGATTGAATGGCCATCAGCAAATTTCCATTCGTGGACCTGGTCCTTGATGAAGATCTGCTCAATGCCCTTGAGTTTGCCCAGGCCAGCCATGTCGATCTCGTTGTCGAAGTGTCCAATGTTGCCGACGATGGCATTGTGCTTCATGTTCGACATGTGCTTGGCGGTAATGACATCCTTGTTGCCAGTTGTCGTGACGAACAAGTCTGCGTCTCCAACGACATCTTCGAGTCGGACGACGTCGTATCCCTCCATCGTTGCCTGGAGTGCACAAATCGGATCGATCTCGGTGACCAGGACACGGCAGCCTTGTCCACGCAGTGACTGGGAACAGCCTTTGCCGACATCTCCGTAGCCGCAAACGACGGCAACTTTGCCTGCAAGCATCACGTCAGTGGCTCGCATGATTCCATCTACGCACGAGTGGCGACAGCCATACAGGTTGTCGAACTTGCTCTTGGTAACAGCATCATTCACGTTGATGGCGGGGAAGAGCAATTCGCCCTTTTCTGCCATCTGATAGAGACGATGGACACCCGTGGTTGTTTCCTCGGAAACGCCCTGGATGCCATCTGCAAATGGCTTCCAGAAGCCGGGGTTGCATTCCTGCATGTTCTGCAGAAGTGACAGCACGACCTCGAATTCCTCGGAATCTGCGGTGGAGGGATCCGGTACAGCGCCGCTGTTGTTGTATTCCAGTCCACGGTGAACCAGCAGTGTGGCATCGCCACCGTCATCGAGGATCAGGCTTGGCCCCTTGCCATCGCCCCAGTGCAGAGCCTGGAAGGTGCACCACCAGTACTCTTCCAGCGTTTCGCCCTTCCATGCGTAGACCGGAATGCCCTTGGGTTTATCTGGTGTTCCATCAGGTCCAACAGCAATCGCAGCGGCTGCGTGGTCCTGGGTGGAGAAGATGTTGCAGCTGGCCCAGCGAACTTCAGCGCCGAGCTCGACAAGAGTTTCGATCAATACGGCAGTCTGGATGGTCATATGGAGCGAACCGGTGATCCGGGCACCAGCAAGTGGTTTGGACTTGCCATACCTGTCACGCAAGGCCATCAGCCCGGGCATCTCGTGTTCAGCCAGTTCGATTTCCTTGCGGCCGAAGGTGACGGTCTCGGGGGAAAGATCACGGACCTTGTAGGGAAGGTCGCTGATCAGAGGCAGTCCGGTATTCATGAAGTTGGCAGGCAAGGTGCTGGTGCTCACGAGAGACTCCTGGAAGTAGGGTTCAGGGATGGAGGGAGGAGATCAAATATATCCATATATCCGGATATATGAATATATCCATGGTTTCAGAGGGGGTCAAATCGGCTGGACCGGGAACATGCCTTGGAAGCATGGCGATATGGCCGTTACACTCCGCCACATCGAGGGATATGGGGTCCCAGGCAGGTAACGGCACGGTTCGAACCTGGCCCAGCGGACGATACGATCCCCGACCTGGAGTGTGAAGTCGTGAGCAGTTCATTCCGGTGTGCCGTAATGACCCCAGATGGGGCAACCTTTGACGGGGACGTCACCTACGCATCTTTTCCAGCATGGGATGGTCAGTACGGTGTGATGGCCGGCATGGCACCATTGTTGGATCGATTGGGTATTGGTCCACTTCGTCTCGATACCACTGAAGGTGTTCGGTGGTTTGCTGTCGAGGAAGGCTTCGCTCATGTTCGAGACAACACGCTGACCATCCTGAGTGAATCAGTTCATTCCGCAGAGGATCTTTCAGTGGCATCTCTGCAGCAGGATCTGCGTGAACTCGATTCAACGAGTGATTCTGAAATGTCCGCAGATGAAAAGACGTCACGTCGATCACGTCTGACGTCGCGTCTCCGGCTCGCTGAAACCCATACTTCCGGTGTTCGAAACGCATGACAGATCATTCAGTGAACGGCGGGACCAAGAAAGGTGATGGTGCTTCAACAGCACAGACTCCTTCAGGCCTGTCATTGACCGAACGCGTTGAAGCAGTACTTCTCTCCGCAGAACGTTCACTGGGAGACAGTCGTCTTGCAGAGGCCGTCTCGGAACCGGGTGAAAAGGTCAAGGTTGACGAGGTCAAGCAGGCCATCGAAGAACTCAATGGCCAGTATGAGAAGACTGGTCGGATTTTCAGAATCATCCGAATCGCTTCAGGGTGGCGTGTCATGACGACTCCCGCGGCGGCTCCGGTTCTGCAAAGGCTGCTGGTGCAACGGCAACAGAGCAGGCTGACACCTGCCACTCTGGAGACCTTGTCCATCATTGCCTACAGACAGCCGGTCATGCGGGCAGAGATCGAGGCCATCCGTGGCGTTGCCTGTGGCGATGTGCTGCGTGGACTCCTGGAACGTCGACTTGTGAGGATCGCAGGGCGAGCCGAGGAGTTGGGACGGCCAATGCTCTATGGCACGACCCGAGAATTCCTCAAGGTCTTTGGTCTTGCAGGCATCGATGACCTGCCAGAGGTTGAAGGGCTTCCAAGGGAGTCCTCTCATCGCATTGCAGCGACCTCGAATAAAGCGGCTGATGCTGATGATGCCTCGGAATCCAGTGAGGACTCCCCCGAGCAGGCCATGCCGGAGGATGCCGAATCGCAGTCCAAGGCAACCGATCAGGCAGATGTCACAGAACCGGCCTGATGGCCCGTGCGAATACATCCATTGGACGCTGATCATCCGTACGGTTTCCGGTGACAGCTTTGGCCGTGTCCTCGTAGCATGAGGCAGTGATGTCCAGTACCAAACGCATGCTTCCGGTCAGTGCGCCGGTCATTTTCGTACTACTGCTCTTCCTGATTGGACCAGCGGCGCTGTTGCAGGGAAACAATCCGCTGTTGTGGTTGCTTTGTGTCCTGGTTGTCATTGGCATCTCTGCCTGGATACTCAACACGATCATGCTTCACAGGATCCATGTTCGACGCCTGATGCCTGATCATGGGGTAGTGGGTGAAGCTCTGGTGATTGGGTACGAAGTCAGTCGCCAGGGCAGATTCCTGCCGTCATTCGATGTCACGATCAGCGAGCGACTGGAGGATTCACGGCTTTCGGATACATCCCCGGCCTGGATTCTGCATGTGGGGCCTCAGCAGAATGTTCACGGAGAAGGTCTCTTCATTCCATCGTGTCGTGGTCGGTTGGAATTCAAGGACATGGAAATTCGAACCGGATTCCCGATGGGCATTATTCCGCGTCGGCGAATCGTGAGTCTGCTTCAGGATATCCGGATCCATCCAGCCATCATTCGACTCAAGCCAAATCTGGTTCAATCCATTGTTGGTGCAGGTGGAGAAGGTCGTCGAAGTGTGGACCGTCATGGCAGTGGCCTGGATTACTTCGGTACACGTGCCGCACGATCCGGAGACAGTTGGCGGGACATTGCCTGGAAAATCTCTGCTCGGCGTGACAATCTTGTTGCCATTGAACGAGCGCGTCCCGCATCACCTCGATTGAGAGTGGTACTGGACCTCACTGTTCCGACTGATGAGCTTCAGGTTTCATCGAATGACGAGTATTCGGCATCGGAACTTGAAGAACGAGCGATCAGCCTGGCAGCGTCTATCCTGCGTGATGCCAGCAGTCGAGGATATGACACGGCACTCACCGTTCAGGGCCTGGACGTGCAGCCCTACCAACTGAGAGCAGGGTTGCGCCATATCAGCCGAATGCTGGGGACGTTGGCGGATCTTGATCTGCAGCAGCCAAGAGAACATTGGACGACATTGCCGGAGCGTGAGCGGTCTGGACTGGTGCTGATCAACCCGGATCGTGTTCGGAGGCCATTGCAACGAAGCAATGCGTGGCATCTGACGGGGCGACAATTGGAAGAACTGCGTGAATCGCCCGTGCAGCAGGACTCGCCGGAATCGGAGGAGACCGCTGCATGAGCCTCCTGCGTCTTTATCCAATCATGAGCTTCTCGCTGGTACTCCTTGCGATCGTTGCCCAATGTCTTTCCCAGAGAAATCCCTGGTTGCTGTTGCTTGCAGGTGGCTTGGCGGCACTGAGCCGTGCCGTTTCTGAAGGCCCACGTGGTTTCTCGCTTCCCAGAGTCTTCTCCCTTTTTCTCACGGCCATTGCACTGGTCTGGGCGGCGATCGTGGCGACGGGGGATCTGACTCAGCCCATTCCTGCCATCGGGCAGTTCGTTGTCTGGTTGACGGTGATCAAGCTCTATGAGCGGCACACTCTTGAGAATGAGGCGGAGCGATTGATCCTGGCATTGCTCCTGATCGTGTTGGCTTCTTTGATCTCAATCGATCTGATCTTCGGCTTCCTTCTGATTCTCTGGGCAGCATTGGGCATGGTGACGTTGATGCTCTTCCAGTTGAACTATGCCGCTGAACGCGTACAACGCCAGCGTTCACGTGTGCTGGGTCTGCCTGTTGGGGTCTCACCAAACCCGGTCTGTGGTCATGGCATACGCCGGCATTACCGGAATATCTCCATCATCTCGATCATCATCGTGTTCGTTGTTTCAACAGCGGCGTTCCTGCTGTTTCCACGAGGACTCACGAGTGGATTGACCACCGCGACCTTGAATGCGTTGGGACGTCGGGAGGTTGGGCTTGGTGAAGGTGTTGACCTGCTGGGTTCCACTCGCATTTCCCTGTCGCGTGAACAGGTTCTGACCGTGGGCCTGACGGATGCCTCAGGCAAGACGATGCAGTTGAATGAGCCATTGCGTCTGCGTGCATCGGTGCTGTCTGCCTACCGTGGTGATGGGATCTGGGGTACTGAGCCAATCGGGCTGGAAACAATCGAACTACAGGGCGGAGTGGACAGGACACTCTTCTATACGCCGAGCGATACAGAGTTGATCACGCAGGACATCCAACTCGACGTCTCCAGTGATCAGATCGTGTCGATGTCGGTGCCGGTGGGGATTACCGTGGACACCGACACCACACTGGCCTATCGCTCAGCGAGCCAGACGATGCGTGTGGCGCATGATGCCAATCCTCCGATGCAGTATTCCATCAGGATTGTCCGAGAGGAGCCCCTCTATCGTTCCCCGATGGCAATCGGGGTTTCGCCCAACATGGACATGGTGCATCCGTACTCCAACTCGGCTGTGTATGACCTGGCGGTTTCGCTTCTGGAGCAGGCGGGCGAGCCAACGTCGCCGCCGGAAGACGGTACTGAAAGGCTGGACTGGTATCGAAGTGCAGCGATCATCTTTGAACGCTATCTCAAGTATGGCGACTTCCGTTACACGCTGGATCTGTCAGAAGTCGGCAGCTCGCCTGAGACAGCAGACATTGATCCCGTAGAGCGGTTTCTCCTGTACGAACAATTCGGTCATTGCGAGTACTTCGCCGCATCGATGACTGGTCTGTGTCACAGCCTGCAGATTCCAACTCGACTGGTGACGGGTTATGTTTCCAACCGATTTGATGAGATGGCTCAACGCTACATCGTGACGAAGTCGGATGCCCATGCCTGGACCGAGGTGCTTGGTCCGGGGCCGGGATGGATGGTGTTTGATCCGACGCCTCCGGCGAATGTGCCTGGCACACGTGAAGCAACCATGGGTCCGATGGATCAGGTGATCTGGTTCTGGCGGTGGCTTGAGGGTCAGTGGCGATTCAACATTCTCGGTTTTGATTCAGAGACACAGGAAGTACTTGCTGACAGTTTCCTGCCTGGGCTTCAGGAAGACATGGATGCCGGACTCAAGACAATTGGTGGTTGGGCGCATCAATTGCGGAAACTGATCGGACTCGGTGAATGGTTCTCGGTCACGATCATTGTTCTGGTCGCGAGCATCATCATGTTCCTTGTGATTGGTTATCGAGGCCGAGCACGCCGATGTCGCCAGATTCTGGAGCAAGCCAACTGTCCTGTTGTTCATGGGCGTGAGGCACGCCGATTGGCGGCAAATCTGGTGTTCTACATGGACATGCTCGAACGGCTCAAGCGCCGCGGACTGGCCAAGCCGGTCTGGCAGCCACCCGGTGCGTATGCAGAAAGTCTTCAAGGCGCACACCCTGTTGTTTCCGGCATCGTGACCGAGATCACGAAGGTCTACTACAAAGTGCGTTATGGCGGAGCTTCTTTCCGCCAGGATGACACTCGCATGAAAAGTGCCTTGGCGCAACTTGACCAGGCGCTTGAGAACAAGTCATGAACGCCAGGCAGAACGATCATCTGGCTGCGTGGCATCCGCATGAACCGGAACTGGCAGAATCCCAGTTGCTCTGGATGCAAGAACACATTGCTTCTGGCCAGTCGCTGCTTGATCTGGGGTGTGGCGCTGGAAGGACCCTGGTTCCGATGTCGATGATGGGGGCTGTGTGCACGGGTCTTGATCTGGACAAGGAAGCGCTTGAAACCTGTCGAAAAACCCTGGTGCAAGAAGGCGTCTCTGCAGAGCTGATTGAAGCGGATTTCAGGAACTGGCTTTCAGATGCTTCCGCACAATGGGACGTCATATGTTGTCTGGGAAACACCTTCTGCCTCACCTGGAAAATCAAGGAAGCGTTGGAGCTTCTGGCTTTGATTCATGAGCATCTGGCACCTGGGGGAATGCTCATCCTGGATGACATTCCCGGTGATCTCTGGCCCGAACTCATGGAAGGTCGCTGGCAGGAAGGGCTTGATCCTGAGCAGGGGCGTCAACTGGTCTGGTCACGTGATGATGCAGTCTTTGCTTTCAGAGATGCTTCAAGCGTTGATCCGGATAATTGGAACATTGGCCCTGATGATGTTCCGATGCGGCTCTGGACCGCCGGTTCAATGCAGTTGGCAGCGTTGGCAAGCGGGTTTGATGTTCCAGTCATTCCATCAGGTGCAGGTGTACGGGTTCTGAGGCCTGTAGCTGGCACTGACTGCACGCCCTGAGGACATGTCTGCTGAAGGCGCGATCAAGAGCTGACGATAGCTCGTAGCGTTCCCAAGCTCATTTGACTGTCCGAAGATCAGGGAGATACCACGTGCCGGCGAATCGATCACGAACCGCAGGGTGGCGCCAGTGCTTGGCGCAGATCAAACAGCGAGGGGGCTCAATCGAGCTCGCTATTGCCCGAACCGAGGGAAATGACATGGTGTCAGGGGACCTGCTTGTCAGGTGCCGGGTCATCGCCATGGATGATCAAGGACTCCTTGTGGAGGCGCCTGTCACCCTCGGCAGGACAATAGAGATCCCGGTCGGGGTTGATCTCGTGGCCATGATGTCCATTGGACAGAATCGGTGGCTTTTCAGAACGCGTTGCAAGAGCTGGTACCCGCAAGGTGTCGGTTCAGAAGGCAGGGCAGAAGTTCAACTCTCTCTCCCTGAACGGGTGGAGCGTTGCCAGCGAAGACGTGACTACCGTGTCGAAACGGCAAGCCTTGATCTGCCCAGTGTCCAGATGTGGCCGTTGCTGGATCCTTCCACCGTGGTTCTGGCAGAGCGGGTCAACGAAGCAGAGTTTCTCAAGGAGCTTGATGGCCAGTGTGAAGACTGGTGTATTGCAGATGATCTGCGAGGTTGCTGTGATGAGGAACTTCTGCCAGAAGTCGGCCCTGGTTTTCCCGGGAAACTGGTCAATCTCGGTGGGGGTGGTGTTGGCTTGACCGTCGAAGACGACTATGCCGGCAGTCTGGGCAGCCGTTCGCTGTTCTGGATCCGGTTCGGTTTGCCACCGATGGTGACGACGCCCGTATGTGCAACAGCCAGATTGGTTCATAGTCACATGCAGAGTGATCGCAAGATCTATGCCGGTATGACCTTTGATTTCTCGGCGAATCCGGCGCACAAGCGCATCGTGGTCAAGCAGATCCTCCGGGCAATCGCTTGTCAACAGAAGATGCAGATGTCGCGACAGGCGGGTTGACCTCAGGACGTGACCGGCCCAGGTGTGATTCGCATCAGGGCTTCTGCTTTCAGTTCCGATTCCCGGTATTCATTTGCGGGGATCGAGTCCGCAACGATTCCACATCCGGTGCCGTATTGCAATGTTCCACAGGCATCCCGGAAGCCGTGTGAGGTCTTTCCATGAAAGGCCACGGTTCTGATGGAGACGCCCAGTCGGAGGTCGCCGTTCGTGGACAGGCAGCCCACCGCGCCGCAGTAAGCGCCTCTTTTCTGATCTTCCAGTTCATTGATGACCTGCATGGCCCGGATCTTTGGCGCGCCGGTAACCGAGCCAGGGGGGAAGGCTGCCCGGAGGAGATCGCCAACCGTTCGTCCCTGTTTCAGTTCTCCGGAAACTTCCGCGACACCATGGTGGACTGTCGGATGCGATTCAACGGTGCGTGGCTGGCTGACCTGAATGCTTCCGATGGAGCAGACGCGGCCAAGGTCATTTCGCATCAGGTCAACGATCATGTTCAATTCTGCGGCATCCTTGGCAGAGTGGGCCAGATCAATGGCCTGCTCCTCTGCCGAGCACGTTCCCTTGATGGGGCGCGTCCGCAGCAGTCTTGATTCAGCATCCAGATCCAGGAAGAGCTCCGGGCTGAGGCCCAAGATGGCTCGGTCATCCATTTTGCCCGGAAGTTCCAGCCAGCATCCGAACCAGGCACCGCTTCTTGCGAGGGCATCCAGTGCAAAGCCACGGAGATCGCCTTTGCATGTTGTCGAGAGTTGGCGGGCGATGTTTGCCTGAAAAAGATCTCCGCGACGGATGAGTTCGATTGTCTTGGCGACAGCAGCTTCGAATCCATTGCGGTCCGGTTGGCTGTTCCAATCATCGACTTGAAGCGGTGAAAATGAGTGCGATTGGCATGTTTCCACATTCACGTCGCCGATCTGCCACCACTGGTCGGCCTGGCCATCATGCACGATGGCATCGGGGCACCAGAGCAGATCGGCCAGGGGTCCGGTTTCATCGTGTTCAGTTGAACGGCTGGCTGGTTCAATATGGCTGCCCAACTCGTATCGCAGTGACACCATCCATCCACCGACAAAGGGCAGCCGGCAGTTCTGTTCGATGGTCTCCTGGCGATCTGCGGAAACGGCCGCATCGATGATCGCCAATGGGTCCCGGCTATCCGATTTGTCGAGGCGCTCTTCAAGTTCAGGCCAAGCAGGCCCATTCCATGAATATCCATTCGCATTGACCTGCAGATGACCTCGTGGCGGCGCCATTACCGACCAGCGGGCCCAGGGGCCTGCTGAGCCGCCGGAGTGAAGGACTGCGAGGGGCTGTTGAGCGGGCCATGTCGCAGCGATGGCCAGTACATCGTCATGGGACCATCCAGGTTGATGCGTGATACTGCGCATGGGCTGATGATCATACGTATCCGGAGACGAGCCGGGGAATCAACGGGTGGTACACTCCGTGTCCAGGCTGTTTGACAGGGGAGTGACCCTGGAATGCCTGGAGTTGATCATGCCCAACGCAACAAGGTGAACCATGCCTGCTACGACTACCCGGAAACGTCCTGCCAAGAAGACCACCCGCAAATCCACTCGTGCCTCCCGGATGATTTATGCATTCGGTAAAACAAAGACTGACGGGCATGCTTCCCAGAAGGAACTTCTGGGTGGCAAGGGGGCGAATCTTGCAGAGATGACTTCAATCGGTTTGCCCGTTCCTCCAGGCTTCACGATTACCACCTCGACATGCGAGGCCTTCAATTCCGGAGGGGGCAAGCTTCCTGCAGGCCTCATGGCCCAGGTCAAGACCGCGGTCGGTCGCCTTGAGAAGGAAACTGGCAAGCAGTTCGGATCAAGCACGAATCCACTGCTGGTCTCCGTGCGAAGTGGTGCGGCTGTTTCGATGCCGGGCATGATGGACACCATCCTGAATCTTGGCTTGACGGATAAGGCCGTGGACGGCCTGGCTGAACTGACCGGCAATGAACGATTCGCATGGGATGCCTATCGAAGATTGATCAACATGTTTGGTGATGTGGTCATGGGAGTGGATCATCATCACTTCGAAGCAGAGTTCGATGCCATCAAGAAGAAGTACAAGGTGACCGAGGACACGGATGTGCCAGCGAAAGGCCTCCAGAAACTCTGTGATCGGTACAAGGCGGTCTACAAGAAGCATGTTGGCAAGGCCTTCCCTCAGGATCCATACAAACAGTTGCAGGCCGCAATCGAGGCGGTCTTCCGATCATGGAATGCACCCAAGGCGATTTCCTATCGTCGTATCAACGAGATCGCAGGCCTCAAAGGCACCGCGGTCAATGTCCAGACCATGGTCTTCGGCAACATGGGTGATGATTCGGGCACAGGTGTCGCCTTTACGCGAGATCCTTCCACGGGCAAGAACGAGTTTTATGGCGAGTTTCTGGTCAATGCACAGGGCGAGGATGTCGTTGCTGGCATTCGCACGCCAGAGCCGGTTTCTGGCATGAAGAAGTGGAATGCGGACGTCCATCGTCAGTTGCTCGTCATTCGCAAACGGCTTGAAAATCATTACCGGGATGTCCAGGATGTGGAGTTCACGATCGAGCGTGGCAAGCTCTACATGCTTCAGACACGAAATGGCAAACGAACTGCGGCAGCTGCTGTTCGCATTGCAGTTGAGATGGTCAAGGAGCGACTGATCACACAGGACGAAGCTCTGCTTCGGGTTCCTGCTGGTGACGTTGTCCAACTTCTGCTCCCGAGTTTTACGGCAGCAGACAAGAAGAAGGTCACCTGCATCACGAAGGGGCTTCCAGCTTCGCCGGGCGCCTCTAGCGGCACTCTGGCCTTTACCGCGGATGATGCGGTTGCTCGAAGTGAAGCGGGAGAAGACGTGCTGCTTGTTCGCAGGGAGACTTCGCCAGAGGATGTTGAAGGCATGCACCATGCCGTAGGCATCCTCACGTCAACAGGTGGCATGACCTCTCATGCAGCTGTTGTGGCTCGTGGTTGGGGCAAGTGCTGCGTGGCCGGTGCAGGTGCTTTGGAAATCGATGAGAAACGACAACGCATTACGGTGAATGGCAAGAACTATGGGGCCAAAGACGTTCTGTCCCTCGACGGTGGAACGGGTGAAGTGCTCGAAGGACAGGTCAAGGGTTCTGTTCCGAAGATGTCCAAGGAATTCACTGTCTTGATGCGTTGGGCTGATCAGCGACGCCGATTGAAGGTTCGCACCAATGCAGATACTCCCGCAGATGCGAAACGAGCACGTGACTTTGGTGCTCAGGGCATTGGCCTCACGAGGACGGAACACATGTTCTTCGAGGGTGATCGCATTACCGCGATGCGTGAGATGATTCTCGCGGACAACCGCAAAGATCGTGAAAAGGCTCTGGCGAAGCTTCTGCCTTATCAGCGCAAGGATTTCATCGGCATCTTCACGGCGATGAAGAATCTGCCGGTTACGGTTCGTCTGCTGGATCCGCCGCTGCATGAATTCCTGCCTCAGGAGGCGGAATCCCAGCAGGACCTGGCCAAAGCACTGGGGGTCAAGCCCAAGGCCATCCGTCGACGTGTCGAGGCCTTGCATGAGGCTAATCCCATGCTCGGGCATCGTGGATGTCGTCTCGCCGTGACCTACCCGGAAATTCTGGTGATGCAGGTACGAGCCATTGTCGAAGCGATGATCGTTTGCAAGAAAAAGAAGATCGCGGCCAAGCCTGAGATCATGATTCCACTTGTCGGAACGAAAGTGGAACTGGCCATGCTCCGGACGCAGGTCGAGGAAACCATCGCCGAGACGAAGAAGGCCAAGAAATACAGTGGTCGCCTGGACATTCCAATTGGAACCATGATTGAGATTCCGCGTGCGGCGATTACGGCTGATCAAGTTGCCGAAGTCGCGGACTTCTTCTCATTCGGAACCAATGACCTCACCCAGATGACCTTTGGTTACAGCCGTGATGACATCAATGGCTTCCTGCCTGATTATCTGTCTACTGGGATTCTTGAGAAGGATCCCTTCCAGAGCATCGACACTCGAGGGGTCGGCGCTCTGGTGGATCACGCAGTTCATGCAGGCCGCATGACGCGTCCGGACATCAAGCTGGGTGTCTGCGGTGAGCATGGCGGTGATCCTGCTTCGATCACCTTCTTTGATCGTGTTGATCTCGAGTATGTCAGTTGCTCACCATTCCGTGTGCCAACAGCACGTCTGGCAGCAGCCCAGTCGGCCATCGAGATCGAGCGTGCATTGAAGCCGGTCACGAAGAAGAAGCGAGCCAAGAAGAAGGCGACGCGTCGGCGTTAGTCAGATCTCGTTGGTCTCAACGGCATCGGCAATGGCTGATGCGAGCGTCTCGCCATCGCCGAGTTGGCCGGGGTTCCATTGCAATCCCAATCCTGTGCCGTCTTCAAATCGTGGAATGATGTGCATGTGCACATGGAATACGGCCTGGTGTGCGGGGGCTCCGTTGTTCTGCAGCAGGTTGTAATGCTCGCATCCGGTTGCCTTCATGACTGCTCGGCAAAGTCTGGGCAGGACACGACCGATCGCAGCGGCAGCGTCATCTGACAACTGGTGCATGTATGCGGCCCGTTCCTTCGGGATCACAAGTACGTGACCGCGGCTGAGGGGCCCGATGTCGAGGAAGGCGAGCACATGGTCATCCTCATAAACGCGGTGGCAGGGGATGTCGCCGGCCAGGATCTTGTCAAAGATGGTGACGTCACTCATGGCAGTCACTCCTTGGGGGCAGCCTGGTGCTTGTCTTCCAGTTGCAGTTCGGCATTTGGATCTATTTCAAGATACTTGCTGAGCCATCGTACGAGCATGTAGAAGGGAAGGGTGTCCGCCAGGGCGCACAGGAACTTGAAGACGTAACCGGTCACCATCAGCGTCATCAGGAAACTGACGATGTTGGTGTTCTCTGTCAGCATGGAGGCGAATCCGCCCAGCCAGTACGTCACCAGAATCACAACGACGGTGTCGACCGATTGACTGACGACAGTGGACCCGGTGTTCCGTAGCCAGAGATATCGTCCTTTGGTCAATTTCTTCCAGAAGTGGAACATCCAGACATCAACCAGCTGGGCAAGCAGGTAAGCGATCATCGAGGCCCAGACCGCGCCGAAGGCAAACATTCGTACTTCGAAGAACACGGGCAGCCGGCCTGCTGCATCGGTGGCCATCTTGGATGTCGTTTCATCGATCGTTTCAAAGCCTGGCAGGACGCCGCCCAGCCACAGGATGAACAGGATCCAGATGTTCAGCGCCAGACCCATGAATACGACTGCGTTGGCCCGGGCTCTTCCATAGATTTCACAAATCAGGTCCGTGCACAGGAACGTGACTGGGTAGGGAAGTACTCCGACCATTACGCCAAAGGTCAGCGTGCCCCACCATTCTGAGTTGGTATCAACTTGTCCGAAATTGATGAATCGCAACAAGCCCAGGATGTTCAGCATCGCAAGCGTTCCCAGGAACAGCCCTGCGATCACCAGAAAGACACGCTCTCGGCGGGCATGAATCGGGGAGGCTTCAATGGGGTGCAGCGTCATGATGGGCAGAGTAGCGGAGACTCGTATACTCCTCGAATGTCCAATCGTGAAGATCGATTATTGGAACTGGGAGCACTCGCAGAACGTCTGTTGCCTACCCCCTTTGTCGTCGAGGCCATCCAGGGGTGGTTCATGGAAGATGGGCTGGGGCAGGGTGACGTGACATCCACATCCATCGTGGAGCCTACGGATCGGGTAACCGCTTCGCTGGTTGCCAGGGAGGCGATGATCGTCAGCGGTATTGAGCCACTCATCAGGGCATTTGCAACCCCGCCGCTGGCAGGACGCCTGGTCATGGAACAATTTGTTGATGAAGGCATGTCAGTCAAGCCCGGTACGGTCATTGGTCGTATTCAGGGTGGCCGTCGATCCGTCCTTGCTGCTGAGCGGACGATCCTGAATGTGCTTGGTCGTCTTGCAGGTGTTGCCAGTATGACGCGTCGATTCGTTCTGGCTGTCGAGGGAACTCCAGCCGTGATCTGCGACACTCGAAAGACAACACCCGGGCTTCGAGCATGGGAGAAGTATGCAGTGGCTTGTGGTGGCGGAACCCTGCATCGCCTCGGCCTTCATGATGCGGCTCTGTTCAAGGACAATCATCTTGTCGGTATTCCTGAAGCCGAGTTGCATGGAAGACTGGAAGCGGCCTGTCGTGAAGCGCGTGCCGGCCGTGAACTTGATTTCGTTGAAGTAGAAGTCGATACGCTTGCACAGTTCGACATCGTTCTTGCACTGGAGGCGGGACTTGTCGACATTGTTCTTCTGGACAACATGCGTGATGAAGACATGCGGGAGGCCGTAGTCCGCCGTGATCTTGCAGGCTCAGGCATCCAACTTGAAGCATCTGGTGGCATCAACCTTGATGATGCATGCCGTGTTGCAGGAACCGGCGTGGAACGCATTGCCGTCGGATCGGTGACACGGACCGCACAGATTCTCGACATTGGTCTCGATATCCAGGTAGATGCGTGAACGATCTGCTGGACATCGTGGATTGGCCTGATCGCGTCGAAGCTCTGGTCAATGCAATTGGTTCGCCCTTGGTAGAGGCTCACGTGATCGCGGTGTGCGACAGCACGCAGGATTCGGCGCGTTCAATGGGTTGTGGTGGTCTGGTGGTGGCAGGTCGTCAAGTGGCGGGCCGTGGCCAGCGTGGCAACAAGTGGATCGATACGGGTTCCGAGGGCCTGGCATTCAGTGTCGCTCTGCCGGCTACGGATCGGCCGGAACGTTCAAGTGCGTTGGCTGACGCCATCGTGTCCGGGCTGGATCCGATGGGGCCAGGGCGTTTTTCAGTCAAGTTACCCAACGATGTCTTGCTTGATGGTCGCAAGTTGGCGGGCGTGCTGGTTGAGCAGTCCGATGGACTTGCCGTGATCGGCATTGGAATCAATGTGAAGCAGCAGTCGTGGCCCGAGGACCTGGCAGAGTCTGCCATCAGCCTGGTGGAAGCGGGAATCGTGTTGAAACGAATCGAGGTTCTTGAGCATGTGCTTCCCGGCGTGATCAAGGCCTGGAGCGTGCCCTGAACGGGTGGAATGAGTGATAAAGCAGATCCAAGGCCTCTGAAGCTTCTTTTTGAGCGATTTCAGAGAGTCCTCCTGGGTGGATCATGTGATGGATCTCATCGCCTGTGCCCTGTCCGTCCTCAACTACACTGGTAAGCCTGCTTGGAGGAGATCACGGTCGAGATGGACACGTCAGCCAATAATCCAGTTGAAACACTGGAATGGACGGCACACCCACTGCGAGAGTTTCCCCTCAGGGCGGCGATTGCCTGCCTGGTGATTCTTGCCTGTGGAGTACTGGTGGCGATGTCGATTCCCAATGTCGCCGGAGGTGTGTTGGCAGGCGGAGGAGCCATGATCTTCCTGCTTTTCATGTGCAATCGTTTTTTTCTTCCCAGCCGTTACCGAATGGATGAGATCGGCATCGCTGTTCGTTATCCAGTTGGAAGTCGGTCCTTGCGTTGGGAGGATCTTCGACGATTTCCTCACGATCATTCCGGTGGTTATCTATCGACACGAATTCGAGGGGGCATGTTCGACTCGCGTGGAATCAGCGTCCTGTTTGCTGGTCGTGGGGTGGAGATCATTCCCCAGATCCAGGCCTGTATGGCCAGTTCAGGTGGAGGGCATACATGAGTTGGCGCGATGAACTCAGAACGGCCTTTGCAGTTGACAAGCCTGGAGTGGCTGAGCCGACCGATCGTCAGCGTGAGATCTGTGATCGGGTCTGCAAGATCGTTGTTCGGCGTGGAATGACCCTTCCAGCCCTCATGGCCCTTGAAATGGGCCGTCCTCTCAACTTTGTCGCCTCCCAGGCCATCCATTTTTTCAATCCGATTATTTCTGTCGTTATCGATGGCCCGACCGTCAAGGAGTTTGCCACCTTCCTTGAGCAGAGGGGGTCGGTCGAGTATCTTTGCCAACGCTTAGAGCATTGGGATCGGGTTGGTCCTGATGCCGAGGAAACCGAGTCTCAACACCTGCCCGAAGTTTCTCGGGATCCAAATAATGACTAAAATCGACCCTGACCAGATCAAGGTTATCCTTGCAACTGATTGTGGAAGTACGACCACAAAGGCCATTCTCATTCAATATGTGGATGGTGAGTACCGCCAGACTCATCGTGGAGAGGCTCCGACAACGGTCGAAAAGCCCTTTGCAGATGTCACCATGGGTGTCGTCAACTCCGTTACCGAGATTGGGGAGTTGGCTGGGCGTCAACTTGTCGGTGACGACGGACGAATCATCACGCCAGCGACAGATACTGCAGGATGCGACATCTATATCTCCACCTCCAGTGCTGGAGGCGGTCTTCAGATGATGGTTGCTGGTGTCATTGCCGAAATGACAGCCGCCAGCGCCAAACGAGCCGCTTTGGGTGCCGGTTCCATCGTCATGGATGTGATTGCTGCAAATGATGGTCGCCGACCTCATGATCAGATCCAGCGGATCCGTGATCTCCGACCAGACATGATCTTGATTTCAGGCGGAACCGATGGAGGGACAGCCGACAAGGTGGTTCAGATTTCTGAACTCGTGGCTCCAGCAAAACCGCAGCCTCGCTTTGGCAGTGACTATTCAATGCCGATCATCTACGCGGGCAACAAGGATGCACGCGATGCGGTCAGTGAAGTCTTCAGTGAAGGCGGATTTGATCTGCAGATCGTGGACAACCTGCGTCCGGTTCTTGAACGAGAAAATCTGGGCCCCGCCCGCGACAAGATTCATGACATCTTTCTTGAGCACGTGATGGCTCAGGCTCCCGGCTATGACAAGCTCATGGGCTGGACCGGAGCACCCATCATGCCCACCCCAGGTGCGGTGGGGGACATCCTTCAGACAGTCGCCCGAATCCAGGACATCAATGTCGTGGGTGTCGATATTGGCGGCGCGACCACGGACGTCTTCAGCGTCTTTGACAAGACCTTCAACCGGACGGTCAGTGCCAACCTCGGCATGTCCTATTCCATCTCGAATGTCTGTGCCGAGGCCACGATGCCGAATGTGCTTCGATGGGTCCCGTTCGATATGAACGAGCGAGAGCTCCGGAATCATGTCAAGAACAAGATGATCCGTCCCACGACGATTCCCCAGACCAAGGAAGCATTGATGTTCGAGCAGGCTGTTGCACGTGAAGCCCTGCGGCTCGCGTACAAGCAGCACAAGGAATTTGCGACGACACTCAAGGGTGTTCAGCAGCAACGAACAGTCGGTGACACCTTCAGTCAGCAGACCAGTGGTCAGACGATCGTGAACAACATGGCCTTGGATCTTCTCGTTGCCTCAGGCGGCGTGTTGAGCCATGCCCCACGAATGCACCAGACAGCAATGATGCTGATTGATGCCTTTGAGCCCGAGGGTGTGACCATGCTGGCCAAGGACTCCATCTTCATGATGCCCCATCTTGGTGTGCTTTCAAGTGTGCATGCCAAGGCTGCTGAGCAGGTATTTGATCGTGATTGTCTGGTTTATCTGGGCACGAGTGTCTGTGCAGCGGGGCAGCCCAAGCCAGGAAAGTTGTGCTTCAAATATGAGCTGACAGGTGACAAGACTGATTCCGGAGAAATCACTGGCGGCGAGATGTCATTGCTCCCCCTGGATCAGGGCGAAACTGGAACAATCACACTGTCGCCAGCTCGAGGCATCAACCTTGGTGAAGGACCCGGCAAGAAAGTGCAGAGAACAGTCCATGGCGGTACTGTGGGCCTGATTCTCGATGGGAGAGGTCGACCATTGGCGCTTCCAGAAGACAGATCGTCCTGCCAGTCAACAGTTCAGAAGTGGCTGAATGCGCTTGAAGTTTATGTAGAAGAAGCACAGGCCGTGGGCGTCTGAGGCACCCGGTAGGAGCACTATTGTGGCCAAGGCTTATACCCCTGGATTGCTGGTAACTCAGCACAAGAAGCACCGGATCATGCGTCGGCTGCCGATTGCAGGCGAAGTCCGTGTTCAAGAAGGTGATCAGGTCTCGGCCGACAATATTGTTGCGGAAACCAATCTTCCAGGCGATGTACATCCCATCAACCTTGCGAATCAGATGTCTCTTCCGCCAGCAGATGTTGTCAGTTGCATGTTGAAGAAGGAAGGTGAGCCCATTGCTTTGGATGAGCCGCTTGCACAGAGCAAGGGCCTCTTCGGCATGTTTAAGACCATCGTCCATTCTCGATTTGAAGGAACTGTTGAAACGGTCTCGCCGGTGACTGGTCAGGTCATCGTTCGTGGGGCCCCTCTGCCGGTTCAGGTTCGTGCCTATATCAGTGGCAAGGTTGTCAGTGTTGCACCCGGTGAAGGGTGTGAAATCGAGACAGATGTTGCCTATGTGCAGGGTATCTTTGGTGTCGGGGGTGAAACTCATGGAACCATCCGGGTCGTTGGGACGTCTCATGATCAGGACTTGACTCCAGATCTTGTGACACCAGACATGGAAGGTTGCATCGTCATAGGCGGTGCCCGCATGACGATTGAGGCCATCAAGAAGGCTCAAGAAATCAAGGTGGCGGCCATCATCAGCGGTGGCATTGATGATCAGGATCTCAAACAGCTCCTCGGGTATGACCTTGGGGTTGCGATTACAGGCCGAGAAGAGTTGGGTATCACGGTCATCGTGACCGAAGGTTTCGGCGAAATCTCCATGGCTGAACGCACGTTTGCCATGCTTCATGACTTTGAAGGTCAGGATGCTTCTGTGAATGGTGCGACGCAGATTCGTGCTGGTGTCATGCGACCTGAGATCATCGTTCCGTTGAACTCACCACCAGCATCAGACAAGAACAAGAAATTCGAAGAAGGTCAGCTGGAAACCGGCCGGCAGCTTCGAGTGATTCGGGATCCCTGGTTCGGGATGATTGGCACTGTTTCAGGCTTGCCAACTGAACCACATGTTCTGGGTTCCGGATCCAAAGCCCGTGTACTGGAGGTTACGTTCCCCTCCGGTGAAAAGGCCATCGTGCCACGGGCCAACGTGGAACTGATCGAGGAGTGAGTGGCATGACAAGAGCCCTGGTTCTCCTCCTGGCCCTGCTGGTCAGTTTGCCCTCGGTTACCCGTGGGCAGGTTGTGACTCTGGCAGGTCCCACCGACGTGTTTGCAGAAGATGTGCCCGATGACATCGGCGGACAAGTTCTGGTGAAATGGAGCCTGTCGTCTGAAGATCATCTGGCAGCTGATGGATCACGTCCCATCAATGGGTACGCGATCTATCGAAAGGTTGTTCCCAGCGCACTCGCTCTTGAGAGTGGCGCAGAGGCAGCTGCAGGGCCAGGTGAACTTGGATTTGCTGATGACTTCGACTACGAAGCCAATCAGCCTGTGGGCACGGTTCCATATTCCGTAAGCCAGTTCCTCGATGAGAATGTAGAGCCGGATGTGGCCTACATGTATGGCATTGCGGCCACTGGACCCGGCGGTACGTACTCGCCAGTATCAAGTGCGGCAGCACCTGTCATCGCCAAGATGGAATACATCAACCAGGGAAAGCTCTGGTTCTTCATCATCATGATGATCATCAGCATCGTGATCGTGTACTTCGTATTCTATGCCAAGCGTGGTGGCAAGATCAAAGTCAGGCCAATTGCTGGTCTCGAGGCGGTTACAGAGGCGGTTGGCCGTTCAACTGAAATGGGCAAGCCTGTTCTCTTTGTCCCAGGCATTCTGGATATCAACGATATCCAGACAGTTGCCGGCATCACGGTGTTGTCGAATGTTGCTCGCACGGCAGCACAATATGACGCTGAACTGAAGGTTCCAACCGCTCGATCCCTGGTCATGACGACTGCTCGGGAGACGGTTGAGGCCGCCTATCTCGGTGAAGGTCGTCCCGATGCCTATAACGAAGACAACATCTACTACCTCACAGATGAGCAGTTTGGCTATACGGCTGGTGTTCAGGGTGCGATGGTTCGTGAGAAACCCGCTGCCTGCTTCTACATGGGTGCCTTCTATGCTGAATCACTGATTCTTGCAGAAACGGCCAACTCAATCGGGGCGATCCAGATTGCGGGTACGGCGATGCCTTCCCAGTTGCCATTCTTTGTGGCGGCATGTGACTACACCTTGATCGGCGAAGAGTTCTTCGCGGCTTCTGCCTACCTGTCGAATGATCCGGAGCAACTTGGATCACTCAAGGGGCAGGACCTTGGCAAAGTGATTGCCGCCTTCCTGTTGATACTCGGTTGTCTGCTTGCGACGTTGGCAACAGTTGTTCCAGCAAGCAAGCCGATTCGAGTTGCCGAACTCTACATCAAGAACAATGTCCTGGGTGAGGATGGATTGGTTCCAAATGAACTCAAGATTGCTGTGCTTGATGGCGAATTGAATCGGCTCATGGAAGCAGATCAAGACGCTCAGCCAGCCATTCAAGAAGGAGGGAACTGATGCTTGCAAAGCGGACGATTCCACTTCTCATCGCAGCGTTGGTCGGCTTCCTGCTGATCGCCACCTACTTCATTCCGTATACGGAAGAGTGGGGCGCTACCGCGATGGAGATGTTCATCATTCTGGCTGCCGGTGCCATGGTTCTTGGTGCAGGCAACCTCATCATGTTGAACCTGTCCAAGATCTCCAACAAGCGACCTGGCTGGGCATATGGTGCCATTACGCTCCTTGCGTTCTTTGGCACCTTGGCAGTCGGCGTTTTCAAGATTGGCGCTCTGCCGACGATGACAGCTCCTGACAATCCCTGGACGGCTCCCCTGGTTTCACAGGAAGGCGTACCGTTCTGGTGGATCTACTCCTACGTTTACAAGCCACTGACAGCGACCATGTTTGCCATGCTGGCGTTCTATATCGCTTCTGCTGCATTCCGGGCTTTCCGTGCCAAGAATGTCGAAGCGACGCTGCTGTTGGGAACCGCATTCATCGTTCTTCTTGGACAGATCTATGCGGGTGTGTGGCTCACCAGTTTCCTTCCAGACCTCGCTTCGTATGTCGCGAGCTTCCCAACGGAAATGCAGACCCTGGCCCAAGCCATTGGGATTCAGGTTCAGAATGGAGTCCCATTGGTTGACATGTCCTATGCAGGCATGTCGTTTGATCAAATGTCCGCGGCCCAGCAGGCAACCGCGACTGAGGTCAATGCTCATATGACCGGCTGGTGGTACCAACTGGTCAATGGGCTTCGCCTTGAAAACCTGACTCAGGTCATCCTTGATGTTCCTCAGAAGGCGGGCAACAGGGCCATCATGATCGGCATTGCTCTTGGCATCGTGTCGGTCTCCTTGAAGGTGCTGTTGGGTATTGATCGTTCTTACCTCGGGTCGGAGGACTGATCCATGATGAATTTCCTCCGAAATCTTGATCGTCGTTGGATCTTCCTGTTGATGGGTGTTGCTGTTGCATTGCCGATCCTTCTTCGATTCCTGCCACCCAACAATGCCACCATGATGGATCGCAGTGTCTTCGATGCCATCGAGGATCTTCCAGATGGATCCCGTGTGCTGCTTTCATTTGACTTCGATCCAGGGTCCCAGGGCGAACTGCTTCCCATGGCGAATGCATTTGCTCGTCACTGCGGGTTCAAGAGACACAAGGTCTACTTCATGTGTCTCTGGCCTCTTGGAGAGCCATTCATCGAAGACGCGATGAAGATTCTCGAGACCGAGTTTGAGGGTCTTAAGTACGGCGAGAATTTCATGTCATTCGGCTATAAGCCAGGTGGCGAAGCCGTGATCAAGAACATCATTGTGGACTGGAAGCAGTTGTTCATCACTGACTCCCGCAAGCAGTCGCTGAATAAAATTCCGATGACCGCGAACATCAAGTCAGCCAAGGCCATGGATCTCATCGTGAATGTCTGTGCGGGCGACCCTGGAGCCAAGCAGTGGGTTCAGTATGCAGCAACGCCTGCAGGCCTGCCATTGGTTGCGGGATGTACCGGCGTTCAGGCGCCGCTGCTGTATCCCTACATACCGGACCCGATGGCTGGCTTGTTGGCGGCCATCAAAGGTGCCGCCGGTTATGAGCAGATTCTTCTTGAGCAGTATCCATCTTTGGCTACTGATGAGATGATAAATGCACGTTTCTCGACTACTGCTGCATTCCAGCGAATGGGTCCGCAGTTCGTTGCTCACCTGTTGATGGTGGTTCTGATCCTGCTGGGCAACCTGATCTTCATCCTGGACCGCAGGCGGGGGGGTGCTTGATGACAAAAGGAACACACACACCAGTACCAAAGGCTAGTGGCGGCGCACTCCTGGGATGGAGCGTGGTCGTCGTACTCATGGTCATTGGCATGTTCGTGGCGTACTTCACCCTGAATGCGGGTCAGGTTTATGTCGTCTCAGAAACAGAAAGCTATACGCAGTATTCATCGACGAATTCAATTGATGAGTGGTTGCCCAAGATATCGGGAGAGGCCCGTGAGGCGGTCTCGAATGGGGCAGAGATTTCTGGCGAGCGAGTCATCGCTACGACAGAAGAAAACAAGGCCTTTACGTCTGAGGTTGGTGAAAAGGCATATACAGATGCTGTTTCAAAGCAGGTCCAATCCAGAGTCGAGGCCGGTAATCCGGTAGACATGGTTCACTTGACCGGAACCGCCACATCTGTGTCATGGCTTCCAACCGATCAAGAGGCTAAGGAAGGCATGACCGCAACCGGAACGGTCTCGTCATGGGAAGTGACATCAAGCCTTCCATACAACATGCCTGCAGCGGATCGTCCTGCGAATGCCACTTTTTCCGTGAGTCGAACAGTTGGCATTTGGCTGGCTGCGATTTTCACATTGGCCATCATGTCATTCCTGTGTGGCGACAATCCGTTTTATAAAACTGCTGAGGCTATTCTTGTCGGTTCATCGGCAGGCTATGCGATGGCTTATGCGTTCTATACGGGTATCGTTGATCAGTTGTTGATCAACTTGTTCCCGGGATTGGTCCGTGAATGGACATCACCAGGATTGCCGTGGAGTTACGACTGGGACTGGGTGTACGTCATTCCAGGGATCCTGGCGATCATGCTGGTGTGTCGTCTGCTGCCTAAGGGTGGCTGGATTGCGCGTTGGCCGTTGGCATTCATCATTGGTGCCACAGCAGGTTTTCGACTTACCTCTCACCTGGAATCGGATTTCCTGCTGCAGATCAAGGGCACGATCACCACACTCTGGGCAGAAAATGCAAACGGACAGTTCGATCTTTGGAACTCGGTCGGGGCCATCGTCATTCTGGTGGGTGTGTTGTTGTGCCTGATCTACTTCTTCTTCTCCATGGAGCACAAGGGTGCCGTAGGTAAAGCAGCTCGTGGGGGTATTTTCGTGCTCATGGTCACATTCGGAGCCGCATTTGGATTGACCGTGATGGGCCGTATTACTCTGCTCACCGAGCGGTTTGATTTCCTCTTCAAGGAATGGCTGCATCTCATGTGACCCTGCAGATCATTGATTGATCCGTTTATCGGGTCACGGGTTTAGTCAGCCTGAGCCCGTGCCCCTCGTTTGAAGCCTTGACAGCGTTGCAATGAGTCAATTTCATTGACACTGGACCTCCTCGCTCGTACAGTGCCTCCTTGGTCAGCGACGTCTGAGGGCTTCTCAGACTCGCTTGAAGGGCCTTCAAGGCCGCATTTACCAGGGCCCGTCAACGCAGC
This sequence comes from Phycisphaerales bacterium, assembly GCA_029242715.1. GTDB lineage: Bacteria > Planctomycetota > Phycisphaerae > Phycisphaerales > SM1A02 > UBA1668. Next base: position 213,392 of record JAQWTL010000020.1, on the reverse strand, counting down.
CCGAGGATTTGAGAGGTTCAGATATGGCTGTTCCAGCCTTTCGTACATCGCCAAGCCGCAAACGTAAGCGTCGTTCGCATCACGCTCTGACTCGTTCACATCTCGTGACGTGCCCGAACTGCGGTAATCCACGGCAACCTCATGCAGCCTGTCGCCAGTGTGGCTACGTGCGACCTGGTCTGACCATCACGACTGGAACCGAGTAGTCCATGCGCATCGGTCTCGATGTCATGGGTGGGGATCATGCCCCTCAGGAAATCCTGGATGGGGTAACACCTGGGCTGGCGCATCTCGATGAAGGTGACCGTCTCGTTCTCTTTGGTGATCAGGCGGCCATCGAATCCTGGATGACAACCAACGAGTGCACGGACTCAAGGGTCGAGGTGGTGGCAACAACTGAAGTTGTTGCCATGGATGAATCGCCAGTGGAGGCGGTTCGTACCAAATCAGATAGTTCCCTGGTTGTCCTGTGCCGCGAGGCCTCTCGCAAATCCAAGCACGGTCAGCTGGATGTCGTGATCTCTGCGGGCAATACAGGTGCATTCGTAGCAGCAGCCCAGATGCACATGAGGCGATTGGCTTCCGTTGCACGGCCGGGCATTGCAGCCGTCATTCCGACATTTTCTGGCCCTGTAACCTTCATTGATGTCGGGGCCAACATCGAGCCCAAGCCGCATCACCTCATGCAGTATGGCGTGATGGGCAGCGTGTATGCCAGTCACATGCTCGGCATTGATTCGCCACGTGTTGGACTCATGAACGTCGGAGGCGAAGAGAACAAGGGAACCGAGGACCTTCAGAAGGCTCGGGACATGATGCGTGATGGTGATTGCGTGAACTACATCGGCTACGTCGAAGGCCGGGTGGTCTTTGATGGAGCTGCAGACGTGGTCGTCTGCGATGGCGTGACCGGCAACGTGACTCTCAAACTTGCCGAGGGCCTTTCCAGTGGCATCATCAAGAAGATCGCCTCATTGGCCAAGGAAGAAGATCCCAAGCTCGCAGAGCAATTCAAGCCCGTGCTTCGCAGGCTCTACGAGGAGTATGACTATCACGAGTATGGCGGGGCTCCATTGATGGGCGTCAATGGCGTATGCCTTATCTGCCATGGATCCAGCGAGGCTCGTACGATCGCCAATGCGATACAACGTGCCCGTCGATACGTGATATCGGGTGTGAACCAGGCAATCAGTGATCGCCTTGATAGCGTTGAGGTAGAGGTCTGATGCCCGATCCCTCGCTTCCATGCGGGGTCCGCATCGCCGGTACAGGTTCCGCTGTGCCGAAGAAGGTGCTGACCAACGAGGATCTCGCCGGGATGATGGACACATCTGACGAGTGGATTCGTCAGCGGACCGGAATCGGCGAGCGACGGATCTGCAGCACTGATGATGAGTCGGTGTTCACTCTCCAGTGCCGGGCGATACGGGGTGCTTTGGATGATGCTGGCATGAAGGGTTCCGATCTGGACCTGATTATTGCCGCCTCCGTGACCTCTGAGATGACCTGTCCTTCCAATGCCTGCAGAGTGGCGACAGAGATCGACGCAGCACCAGCAGGTGCATTCGACATTGTCGCGGCATGCTCCGGCTTCGTTTACGCGCTGAACCTTGCTGATTCTCTGATTCGGTCTGGTCGGCATCGTGCGATCGGGGTCATTGGATGTGATGCGATGTCCAAGGCGGTTGATTACGAGGAGCGGACAGTGTCCGTACTGTTTGGAGATGCTGCGGGATCCGCCATTCTGGTTCGAGATGACGATCCGTTAAAGGGCAGCATTTTTCAGACGATGGAGGCTGATGGATCCAGTTGGCCATCGCTCTACCTTCCTCGCAAGGAATCTGATGTCCCTCCGGGATCAACTGAGACAAGCATTCGCATGGGCAAGCTTCGAATGGATGGGCGTGATGTCTATCGATTTGCAGTCTCCAAGTTCAAGAACGTCATCAAGGAAGCTCTGAAAGCCACCGATCTCAAGGTCGACGATGTTTCAGAGTTCGTCTGTCATCAGTCGAACATCAGGATCATCGAGTCCGCCAAAGAGAAGCTTGGTTTGCCGGATGACAAGGTCTATGTGAACATTGACCGCTATGGAAACACCTCTGCGGGCTCCGTGGGCCTCTGCCTCGATGAGTTGAACAAGGCTGGACGCCTGGTGGAGGGAGAGACAATCGTGCTGGTTGCCTTTGGTGGGGGCCTGACGTGGGCTTCAAGCGTTTGGAACCTCTAAATAAGAGCTTCCAGAGCCTCCTGTCGGCTCTGCCTGATCTATGATGATGTCCATGAGCATGCATGACTGCACGATTCTGTGCCCTGGCCAGGGTGCCCAGTCCGTTGGGATGGGGCAGGCCTGGTGTGAAGCAAGCCCCGAAGCGGCAGCCGTCATGGCTGAAGCAGATCGGATCTTGTCGGGCTCACTATCCAAACTCTTGAGCGAGTCCTGCTTTGAAGGACCGATTGACTGGATCAATCGGACTGATGTGAGTCAGCCCGCGATCCTTGCGTGTTCTGTTGCCTGTTGGCATGGCATGCAAGCAGTCGATCCTTCCATCGAATCGCAGGTAACTGCAGGTTTGTCACTTGGGGAATACACCGCACTTCATCTTGCAGGTGCCATGAGCTTCGAAGATGCACTGCTGACAGTTGCCGCCAGAGGCCGGCTCATGCAGGAGGCCGCAGAGGCTTCCAAGGGCGGCATGGTCGCTCTGATGGGCGCTGATGAAGCCCAGGCTGTGGCTTTTTGTGCCTCGGTCCTGGAGGGATTGTCCTCGGATGAGGTTCTGGTGCCGGCCAATTTCAATGCGCCTGGTCAGATTGTTCTGAGTGGTTCAGCTGGCGCCTGTGAGGCAGCAGCTGAGGCAGCTGGTGATGCTGGATACAGAGGAAAAGCACTGCCAGTGGCGGGTGCTTTCCATTCACCCTTGATGCAGTCTGCTGCTGATCAAATGGCCGAAGTGCTGGACAAGGTCGCCTTGGAGGTTCCAGCGGTTAAGGTCTGGTCGAACGTGACCGCTCGCCCACATGAAAATGATATTGAGTCCATCAAGCAACGCCTTGTTGAGCAGATTACCCAGCCTGTACGGTGGTCCCAATCGCTCGCCGACATGGTTGAACAGGGATGTACAGGATTCCATGAACTGGCTCCTGGAAAAGTCTTGAAGGGTCTCATGAAGAGAATTGATCGAAAACTGGAGGTACATAATCATGACACACCTGATGCAACTGCCGTTCAGTCTTAGGGCTCGTCTCTCGACTGGTCTCCTGATGTCCCTGCTCATTCTCTGTGCAGGCGTCTTGGTGACTGGCTGTGGTGAGGAAAAGAAGCCTGAGCCTGTCAAGAAGGAAACCAGGGCTTACACGCCGCCACCAGTGCAGGCTCGAACAATTGCCGATCTCATGACCGAATATGGAATCGATGACCGTGTTTACATGTCTGAGGACAAGGCCCCTTCCAGTGAGAAGGAAAAGATCGCACTGCTCAAGTTCTTTGATGCCTGGGTTCGTGGCAACCATGAGTACGTCATTGAAGTTCTGGGGACTGCTGACCAGCCCCAACTGATGGCGATGGTTCAGGAAGGGCAGTGGGCTGCTTCAACCGGAGATGTCATCGACAACGTGGAGTTGCAGACGGGACCTGCCAAGGATGGTGGCACTTGTGTTCTGGCAATCTTCGAGCACATTGATGTGATGCGGGATCCTGAAGCCCAGCTCTGGAGTTACCGAGCCAAAAACATCGGCAATATCAGCGACGATGAAACCATCGGCTTCTGGGCGATCGCAACCCCACCTGGGATGGTTGATCGTTTGAGTGGCGATGACCGGATTGCTGAGTGGTGGAAGATCCTCGATGAGGAGAATGCCATGTGGGCAATGGATGACAGTGACCAGCTGGCGGATCTGAGTGAAGATGAGGAAGATGAAAAAGCTGGTGGGAAGAAGCCAGGAAAGAGTTCCAGTGGTAGCAGCGGTCGTCGTCAGCCTGGTGGTGGTCGTCGTGTGCCGGGCGGGCGTTGAGTTCTTCTGACTGCTTGTCAGCTTTGTTTCTTTTACTTTTCACTTTCTGAAGACAGAGGATCCCAATGGGGAACAACGAACGCCGGGTAGCTGTAGTCACCGGTGCCAGCCGTGGGATAGGCCGGGCGATAGCCAGCCGCCTTGCATCAGATGGCCTTCATGTGGTTCTCGTTGCACGAGACCAGTCACGTCTTGATGCGGTTGTTGCCGAAATCGAGTCTGCTGGTGGTGTTGCGGAGTCCAGAATCTGTGACATTGGAGATTCGGCTGCCTTGGAAGCCTTGATGGAATCGATCTTGGCAGACCGGGGGCGGATGGATGTTCTGGTCAACAATGCCGGTATCAATCGTGACGGCTTGATCCTGAGAATGTCAGATGAGGATTTTGACGACGTTCTGGCGGTCAACCTTCGGGCAACATTCGTGACATGTCGAGCAGTGGCAAGGGCCATGATGCGGGGCCGATGGGGTCGGATTATCAACATCAGTTCGGTAACCGGCCTCGTGGGCAATCCTGGCCAGGCAAATTATGCGGCTGCCAAGGCGGGGATGGTCGGCCTGACCAAGACCCTCGCCAAGGAGCTGGGGTCCAAGGGGATTACGGCAAATGTAGTCGCTCCAGGCTTCATTGAGACGGATATGACCAACGCCATGAGCAATGAGGTGCTGGCTGAGGCTGCCAAGCGGCTGCCCTTGAGGCGGCTGGGGCGTCCTGAGGAGATTGCTCACGCAGTGGCCTTCCTGGCCTCCGAGGAAGCCGGATATGTGACGGGGCAGGTATTGACGGTAGATGGTGGCATGGTCTGCTGAGCAGGCCAGTTGGTCATTTTGCAATTACGCGGACCCAGCCAGTAGAATGTGTTTTTCAAACCGAGAGGGTACTCAGGCCCTCAAGTTGAGGAGATCATCCCGTGTCGGACAGTGAGATCGAAGCAAAGGTGATAGAGATCGTGTCGGAGCAGATGGGCGTCGACAAGACCGAGATCAGCCGCGAGACGAGTTTCGCCAACGACCTCAACGCGGACAGTCTGGACACGGTCGAACTGGTCATGGAGTTTGAGGACGAATTTGAGACCTCAATCCCAGATGACCAGGCCGAGAAGATCCAGACAGTCGGCCAGGCTATTGACTACATCGTTCAGGCAACAAAGTCCTGAAAACGTTGTCGTCTCTCCTGACCTTCCTCTTCCGTGTCGCCGTTGGTCATGAAGTGTTATCCCGTTGCTCCTGCAACGGGTCTTCCTGTGATTTGAATTGGCAGGTCCCTGATCCATGACTGATTTTTCCCGAGTAGTAGTGACCGGTCTAGGTGCCATGACTGACATGGGCCTGGATGTTCACACGTTGTGGGACGGACTTGTGAATGGCCGTTCAGGGGTTGGGCCCATCACGGCATTCGAACAGGATGACCAGTGGGATGTGCGAATCGCTGGTGAGGTCAAGGACTGGGACCCCAAGGAAAAACTGGACGCCTTTGAACGCAAGAGGATGGACCGCAACTCCCAGATCGGAGTCTGCGCTGCGGTAGAAGCTGCAGAGTGCTGTGGGATTGATTTTCAGTCGGGTGATCCAACCCGTCGTGGTGTTTCGATCGGCACTGGTATCGGCGGCATCATCACAATCGAGATGGAGCACAACAAGCTTCTTGCCAAGGGACCCAGGCGGATCAGCCCATTTTGCGTCCCCAAGTTGATGGCCAACGCGTGTGCGGGCAACGTGAGCTTGCGACTGGGGCTCAAGGGCATGAACCTCGTGACGGCGACCGCTTGTGCCTCCGGAGCGCATGCCGTTGCCATGGCGAGCCAGCAGATTCAATTGGGTTTAGCTGATGTGATGGTTTCCGGTGGAGCGGAGTCGGCGGTGTCCTCGCTCTGTATTTCTGCTTTCTCGGCTATGAAGGCCTTGTCGACGCGGAACGATGAGCCGGAGAAAGCCTCAAGGCCTTTCGACCGGGACCGCGATGGATTCATCCTGGCCGAAGGCGCTGGGGTTCTTGTGCTCGAGTCTCTGGAACATGCACAGGCCCGCGGCGCAAAAATCCTTGCAGAAGTCCTTGGGTATGGAATTTCTGGAGATGCCCACCACATCGCAGCGCCTGCTGAGGATGGAGATGGCGCGGCACGTGCCATGAAGCTTGCTCTGGCGAATGCAAAGATCAACCCCACGGATATTGGCTACATCAATGCCCATGGCACCTCCACACCTCTGGGTGATGCTTCAGAAGTACAGGCTGTCAAGACAGTCTTTGGAGACCATGCTTTCTCGCTGGTGATGTCTTCTACGAAATCAATGACCGGTCATGGCCTCGGTGCGGCTGGAGGCATCGAGTCAGTTGCCGTTGTCAATGCTTTGCGGAATGGAATCATTCCTCCGACGATCAACCTGGATAATCCGGATGAGGGATTTGATCTGGATTTCGCAGCGAACGAAGCCCAGGAACGAAAGATCAAGTACGCACTGAACAACTCATTCGGATTCGGTGGGCATAACGTCAGCCTGGTATTCGGCCAGGCTCCTTAGATCGTCTTTCTGGTCGAATGCCGACCTGATCACACAATCTTCCTGTCATACGACAAGCCCCGCGTGAATGAATCCCGCGGGGCCATGTCAGTTTGTCTTTTTCAAGGCAATGAAAGCGATCATTGCTGCAATCTCAGATTCAGAACGGGAAGTTGATTCCTGTATAGACAAGAATGCTGTCTCGTCCAGGATTGTCTTCATACAGGCTGGCGTTCGAGATGTGATGCCATCGGACGCCGGCATACCAGCGGTTGTTGTTTCCGATGTCAAAGGTGAAGCCAACGCCGGCCTGAGGTGTGAAATTGAACTCGGATCCGTTGATGGGGACGTTGTCAGTGGTGCCAAGCAGTCCAATGCCGAAGTCGCCATAGATGGACCAGGTTGGTTCACGGATGAAGTGCCATTCGAACATCAGGTCGAGGCTTCCGCCAAAGGCGTCACCTCCAGTCTGGAAGAATCCCCAGAGATTGACTTCGGGTGCAAAGGCGAATCCATCAACGATGAAGTACTGAAGGCCGACTCCACCCTGTACTTCCTGGTTTGTGCCATGGACATCGATGCCATAGCCGCCGTGAATGGTCCATCTCATGGACCCTTCGGCACCAAAGACGGGCACTTCTGACGAACCTGAACTCAATGTCTCGATTTCATCATCAGAGGCACTGAGTTGCAGTTTGCCTGGAGTGATCTCACTGGATTCGCTGGCAGCATCTTCCTGGAAGGCTGCGGGAGCGACTCGAAGGTTGCCAAGGGATTGCACGAGGTGCTGTCCATCAGCAGGGGGGGGCAGTTTGAGCCCTCCAACTGGATTTTCGAGACCTGGAATCAGTCCAGTTACAAACAAAGTGGTCATGATCAGCATGGCCAAAGATCCCCTTATTTGATGCCCCTTCCCAAGGGGCCATTGCAACGACGCAGGCTATCAGGTTAAGTGCGATTCGTCGCGTTTGCAGTTGTCTCCTGATGCCTCTGGGTGCCACATCGGTCGGTTTTCATGCTGTCCGAAGTGGACTTTCAATTCCTTTGGAAAGCGTTGATTCCGATAACCAGCTGATTGTTGTTACAGCTGTACTTTGGGCCAAAAAAAGACCGCCGTCTGAAGCTCCGACACTTCCAGACGGCGGCGCGCCACGGAGTTAATCCGCGGTTTGAAGACAGGCAGTTTGTGCTAGCCGACGACATGATGTCGTCACGCGTCCACGGTATCCGCTGGCCCAGCCAGCGGTCAATGTCCACAGATGGTTTTCTTCGATATTGTCACAAGTCGATGATTTGAGGCAGCTTGCGTCATTCAATATGAGACGTAATATTGAATATTCTGGCAAGGTCCTTGGAAACCGAGGTTACTGGCCACCACTATTGATCTGAATTCAGGCTCAACTCAGCAGCAACTTGTTTCATGGCCCGGGAAGACCTCCCCGCAAGCTTCATGAGCCCTGGAATCCGCCAGGGATTCCGGGCAAGGAAAGCCAGTGTCCGCACTTTTCTGGGGCGTCCTTTGGCATCAACGAGGTCAATAGTTCCTGGCGGCAGCGGCTCAGATGACTGATCGCTCACGCCTCTGAGGATGGCCCAGGGCACCCCAAGCTCCTCACAGACCTCCACGAACCGCTGGCTCTCCATATCCACCAGATCCGCTCCAGACGCCAGATGGATTGCCTGCTTGGCCTCAGGGGTTTCAGCTGGTGCCTGGACCGTGCAGATTGATAGCCCATCCACCATCTGCTCTGCCGGGCTATCGGCGATGAGATCCCCCTTGGCAGCTACGACCCGGGTGATCCAATGGGCCTGCCCTGACTGGATATCCGGCTGGAGCCCGCCTGCTAGACCAGCCAGGATCAGCTTGGCCGGGGCGAGTTCCTGGACCACCTCCCGAACAGCATTTTCGACTGCGGCTTCTCCAGGGCCACAGACCCTCACCGGATCAGCCAGGCGGGCTTTTCGGAGGGCTCTGGCCTCGAATTCAAGGGGGCACAGGATGGCACGCCGGGCAGGCGGGGCAGTCATGATTCGAGCAGGCTACCAAGGGAATCAGAAATCTGGGTATCCGGGCATTTGAAGCCCGTACGCGATCATCGTACGATTCGTGTCTGCTGACCCCATCGTCTAGTCAGGTCCAGGACGTCAGGTTTTCATCCTGAAAACAGGGGTTCGAATCCCCTTGGGGTCGTTTGCAAGGTCGGCACTCCTTTTTCGGTGGTACGACCGCGAGGTGTTCGGCAGTTCTGCCGAACCCTCGCATGCTTCGCTGGTGGTGGGCTGCATTGCCCATTGTCATTACTACACATGCATTTGCAGGTTTGCCACTTCTCTCGCCCGCCGAACAGAATGTTCTTGTCGGCGTGCAGGATGCAAGTGATGTTCCGGACGCTGCCTTTGCTGTGATGTCCGAACACGTGATGGCAACCGAACAAGTGCAAAGCAATGAGTCAATACGGCTTCGGGTTGCAGTTGACGATCTCCTGGCGGATCCTTCTGCGTCTCGTGGTGATTTGTATCGAGTCGAGGGGCAGTTCCTGCAACGGCGAAAGATGCCGCCGCCTTACCAACACATCGAGGAGTGGTTCCTCAGGTTGTCTTCTGGCGAACCAGTTGCTGTTTACTTGCCAATCAAGGATGCCCGGGCAATGGATGTCGAGGGTCAGTCAATCAGTATCGACGCTCGTTTCTACAAGTTGTTGCAGGCTGTTGCACGTGATCAGAAACTTCATCGCTATCCCGCCTTCTTTGGTCGTTCTCCGCAACTGCATTTGAAAAACCGTTCAGCAGCAATGGAACGAATGGACATCCTCGTTCTCCTGGGATTTCTTGTCCTTCTGGTCATCATCGGACTTGTCGTGATGGCCTTTGCTCGCCGCCAGAAGAGGGTCTTGCCTCGCCGGTCACCCGGGCCAGTTGAACCTCGGGCCAACATCACGGATGATCCTGCTGTTGCCCTGCGGGAACTCCGAGCGAAAGCCGAGAGGAATCAAACTTGATCGAGTTGAAAGTCTCCGTTCCCGGTGGCACCTATCCAGTCAAGATCGAGGCGGGACTTCTGCCAAGAGTTGGTGGGTTGGTTGAATCAGTCCATGAGGGCCGTCGTGGACTCGTGGTCATGGATCAGAATATTCAATCGCCTCATGGTGAAACCTTGCTCTCGGGTTTCGATTCCCAATGGACCCTGGCAACGGATGGCTTGATTGCAACGGAAGCCAACAAGAAGCAAGAAGCAGTGTCCGGTTTACATCAGTCGTGTCTGGAGGCTGGCCTTGACAGAGGATCCCTGGTCGTAGGATTCGGGGGTGGGATCACTGGAGATGTTGCTGGCTTTGCCGCCGCATCATTTCTCCGGGGCATAGCGTTGGTACTGGTTCCCACGACACTGCTTGCCATGGTTGATGCTGCAGTGGGAGGAAAGACCGGCGTCAACCTGCCTCTGCCCGGTGGGAAGGGACTGGGAAAGAACCTGGCGGGAGCCTTCTGGCAGCCCAAGGCTGTTCTGGTGGATCCGCTGGTTCTGCACACTCTTCCCGTTCGCGATCTGAGATGTGGGCTTGCTGAATGCATCAAGCATGGTTTCATTGGTGACCCCGGACTGTTCGAGTTCATCGATTCGAACAGACAAGCCATTCTGGCAGCAGATCCAGCAGTCATCACCACGCTTGTGGAGCGTGCGCTTCGGGTCAAGATAAGTGTCATCGAACAAGATGAACGAGAGGCTGGGGGTCGAGCGGCCCTGAATCTCGGGCATACGTTTGGTCACGTGGTCGAGTCTGTTGAGGCGCTTGATCTGAGGCATGGAGAAGCTGTTGCCATCGGAATGGTTGCTGCGGCTCAATGTGCCCATGAAATTGGTCGAGTGGGCAAAGAGGTCGTCGATCAAGCTCGTGACATCGTGGTATCCGTGGGATTGCCTGCGACATTGCCCAGCCCCGTGGACGTGAATGCTCTGGTGGCTGCCATGCAGTTCGACAAGAAGACTCTGGATGGCCAACTACGGCTGGTTCTGCCAGGTCAGGATGGCGTTGACATTGTCGAGGATGTGCCCACGGAGGCGGTCAAGGCCGCCTGGAGGACCGTTGGTGCCGGGGATTGAAGGTATTCAGTACTCCGGTGCGAGGTGGTTCAAGCGACGAGTGAAGTGGGGCCGATAAGGCCCATGGATGTGTCGGGTCACGGCACTTCTCCATGGGATCGATGCCACCGTGCGAACGATCGCGATCGTGAATCAGAAGGGTGGTTGTGGCAAGACGACCACAGCCATCAACCTCGGAGCCGTCGCCGCGGCCCGGGGTATCCGTACGCTTGTGGTCGACATGGATCCCCAAGGGCATTGTGCTGCCGGGTTGGGTGTTCCCATGGACGGTATCGAGGTCGGTGTTGTTGAGGCCATGCTGGCCTCACAGCCTGATGCGGACGCTTTCAATCGCCTTTGGCCGGTTGGTCGCAATCTCTCTTTGCTGCCCAGCACAATCATGTTGGCGCTTCAGGAATCGTCAGAAGGCGAGTTATCGCGTCTGGCTGACAGGGACCAGCGGCTGGAAGGTGCACTCACCTCACTGGCACCTGGCCATGATCTGTGCCTGATTGATTGCCCACCATCCATCGGCTTGCTCACGTTTAATGCCCTGAGGGCGGCATCAGAGGCCATTGTTCCTGTCGAGACGGGGTATTTCGCTCTACAGGGAGCCCACCGTCAACGGCAAACCATCGAGGCACTGGTTCATAGACTGGATCGTCCACTTGATTGCCACATGCTTCCTACTTTGCATGACCCAGGCTCAGCCTTGGCCATTCGCATTCTCGCCACGCTCCGTCAGCATTTCGATGATCTGCTGATTCCTGTTCAGATTCGCGAACACGAGGCCTTTCGTGTCGCGGCGAGTCTCGGGCGACCTGTTGTTGAACACGCGCCCGATTCGGACGCACGTCGTGACATTGAAATGCTCATGGACTGGCTGCTGGCGTATGTCCCACGAGAAAATGAAGCATCGTTCATTCCTCCAGTTTCTCAGCCCAACTCTCGAGTTGCCGAGATCGCCAAGCGTGTGGAGTCAAATGAACAGCCAATCAGCGAATTGCCTGTCCCGGTGACTTTCGGTGTGGAAGTGACGGAGGAAGGAATTCGCTTTCGACAGCCCGGTGGTCCGGATCAGGTCATGGCAGTCTGTGGCGACTTCAACGGATGGTCCATGTCAGCTACACCCATGACCTTCAATGCAGAGAACCGTGTGTTTGAAGCCATCATCCCCCTTCCTCCGGGCGAATACCGTTACCAGATAGCAGTAGACGGTCGCATGCATCGGGATCCTTACAACGAGTCGGAACAAACCGATCCAGGTCGGCCCATCAGTCGACTGGTCGTCGACGGGTCGAGGAATGGTGGTTCATGAGTCGATTGAGAGATGAGATCGAGCAATTGACCGCTCGGTTGACGACCGATCCGGTCGGATCTCCTGAGCGTCCCAGCGTGTGCGTCTTGCTGATGGGACATCTCCCCGTTCGTGCAGGTCTTTGGCGATTGCCTGCTGCGAGACGACTGCTTCCTGATTGTGAACAGATCCTGGTTGTTCGATCCGATGGCGGTCAGTTGTTCATCGAGTGCATTGGCGAGTTTCCGGGAACGTTCGAGGCGGGGGATGCGATCCTGGACAGCCTGCCATCCAGCGCCACTGTTGTGCTGGTTCCTGCTTCAGGTCCCAGTTGTGATGATGTCATGAGTCTTGATCCGGATTCAATCGGCCTGGTGACGGGCGGAGATCAGGCGGCAACAGCGGGTGCATACCGCATGCTCAAGAGCATGAAGATTCCTCGTGGGAAAGATATTGGCCTGGTTGTTGCCGGTAGTGAGGATGAGTCCGTGCAGGACACAGCGGATCGCCTTCATGAAGCTGTTGAGAACCATCTTGGATTGAACATACAGCTCAAGGGCAGCATTTCGAAGATCGAGGCGGATACCGGTCTCACCCAGTCTGCTGTAATTGATTGCCCCGCTGGGGGACTTTCCGAAATTGTTCAGCGTGTTCGACGGGGAGTTCGTGGCAGCGATCCAGCGGAAAAACCTTCTGCGAAGCGTGTTGTTTCCTCCGGAGATTCCGGTGTTCAGGAACCGACCGTGCCAGCGGCCGCTCCATTGCCGGCGATTCAAGCCCTCGGCATGCCTTCTGAGCATGTCGACGAACCGTGCGTTCGTCTTTCGCCTGCTGCAATGCCGCCGCTGCCGCAGTGGTCGAACAAGGAATCTTCTGCATGCACGGAATCAATTGATGCGGCTGAAGAACCCGTCCCGATCAGTCAGCACGTTACGACGGAACCGGTCAACAAGAATGCTCCGAGCCTGTGTGAGCATGTGCCAGGTCTTCGTTCTCTGCCAGTTCAGTGCCCCGACCATGAAGTCGTGGAGTTCGCAGTTGATGAACTGGGTGCCATTCACTTGCTGGCTCGATGCGAAGAGGTCCTTCATTTGCCGACAGTATTGTCCTGGATCAAGCGGCACCATTCTCTTCTCGAGATGGCATTGCCCGGAACGGTATTTGACAGGGATGACGAGCCAGTGGTGCATGTGATTGGTGAGGATGTCGATTCCCTGTGCGGGCTGAGAAACTCAGCTTGGCAACCACATCTCCTCGTGCGGGTTGATCCTCTGCCACCCTCTGGCTGGGCCAGCGTACCGCTGGGCAAGGCCTGATTCTGAAGATTGCCAGGGCCAAATGGCATGTTGTATTGCCTGGGTGCCCAGGGATCGTTACCGTTTCGAAATAGCTATGACCAAGAGCATCAGTGAGTCAGCAACTACTGGAGCCATGGGGCGGTCCTATCCCTCCATGCCTCCGGATCGCGTTTCAGCCAGGTGGCTGGGATTGGTCGTGGCCGTACTGGGTCTGGCCTTGCTTGTGATTGCCGCCACGCTCCAGCCAGCGGATGCTGGCTTGGGCACTCACCGAGCCCTGGGGCTGCCCGAGTGCAATTGGATTTCGACCATGGACTTACCTTGCCCCACTTGCGGCATGACTACGGCCTTCAGCCATACAGTTCGCGGACATTGGATCCAGGCCTTTCGAGCTCAGCCGCTCGGGCTGGTATTCTGCATCGTTGCTGCCATGGCAGTTCTGGGCGGGCTTTGGACAGCCCTGACCGGAGCCCCGCTGGGATCACTTGTGACAGCGGTTTGGAATCGATGGTGGGGCTGGGGCCTGGTTGCCCTGGCTCTGGCAGCCTGGGCCTGGAAGATACTGATGCATCGTGGAGTCTTCTGATGAAGATGAACGGGACAATTCGAATCCTTGGATGGTTGATGGCGGCGGTCTCAATGGCTGCCGCAAGTGGATGCGCCATCGGTTTTCTGGGTGCGGGTCTTGCCCAGAACTTCGAGTACCAGAAACTGGTGGAAGTCCTGCCTCAATATGAGGGGCTGGAGCACAAGACGGTGGCAGTTGTTGTGGACGCTGATCTTGCAACGCTCTACGAACATCCGACTCTCTGTGACACGGTTGCAGAAGGCGTCACCAAGCGATTGAGTGACAAGGTGTCCGGTATCCGGATTCTGCCACAGCGATACATTCGCAATTGGCAGTTTTCGACGCCCCAGTGGAATGCGCTTCCATATGGAGACATTGCTCGTCAGCTCAATGTTGATCGAGTCGTCCTGATTGATGTTCAGGAGTTCAGGCTGCACCCTCGAGGCAATCGATGGATGTGGGATGGTGAATGTGTCGCAATGGTGGGAATCATCGAGCGTGACAACATCGAGCCAGATGAACTGGTGGATAATTTTCAGATCAGATCTCGGTTTCCCAAGTTGAAAGAGCTCGATCGCCAGGGTGCTTCAGAGAAGGCGATTCAAACCGGGCTCTATGTGGAATTCATAAAGCACGTTGGCTGGTTGTTCTATCCGCACCTCCAGCCCAAGTATCCAGATCAATACAAGCCTGAACTGGATCGAGCGAATCCGGACATAGAGATCTGAGCTCATGCCAATGCGTCTTTCATTACAGAATTGTTTTGTCCTCCTGATTTGTCTGCTGGCTGTGTGTTTGCAGTGTGGATGTAATGTGGCCAGTACGGTTGCATACATCACCACTCCCAATCCAGTCATGGAAGCTCGGTATGAGCTCAAGGATGAGTCGACTGTGATCTTCATTGATGACCGCAGGAGTCGTGTAAGCCCGGTTCGCCTGCGACGTACGATCGGTGATGTTGCAAGTGAGGGCATTCTCAAGGAAGAACTGGTTGTGGACGTCATTTCGCCACGGGATGCGACGGCGGCGGCACGTCAACTGGACAAAGGCCCCAAGCCGGCAGCTATTGGATCTGTTGGAAAGATGGTGGGAGCTGATCAAGTCATCTATGTTGAGATGGTCGAATTCAGGTTACTGGGCCCTGATGGATACACGCCAGATCCATACGCTTCTTGTCAGGTTCGGGTTGTCGATCTTGTTGAGAAGAAGAGGCAGTTCCCTGATCCTGAAAAATCACTGTCTCACACGGTGGAAGTCCGGTTGCCTCAGCAGAAGTCGCTTTCTGTTGCGGATTCCCGTGCTCGACAGAAACTGGGTGAATTGCTGGCGACTGAAACAGGAGTGCAGATTGCACGTCTGTTCTACGATCACGAGGTGCCGGCAGTTGGTGCGAATCTGTTGTATGGCGACAGGTAATCTGCGACCGAATGTCCACTACAGAAAACAGTAATGACGTCCGTCCAAATCGAGTGCTCCATCTTGTCGATGGTGTTGATGCAGGCGGCCTTGGTGGCGCAAGCGGATCATTGAGGGATCTCCTGGAAGATCGTTCACATGATCTTGTTGTGTGTGTAGGCGGACAGCACCGCACGGACATGATGCCTCGGCTGACGCCTGCCAGGCAACGAT
Organism: Phycisphaerales bacterium; assembly: GCA_029242715.1. Lineage (GTDB taxonomy): Bacteria > Planctomycetota > Phycisphaerae > Phycisphaerales > SM1A02 > UBA1668. The sequence goes on along the minus strand of JAQWTL010000020.1, from coordinate 198,010 downwards.
TCCTTTCTTTCGGCGATGGAGGATTGTCAAGGCTTCTGAGGCATATCGAGTCAACTGATGGTCGAGTGGATGCTGTGCATGCCTGGGGTATGCGTGGCACGGCCTTGTTGATGCAATGCCCACCTGGAAAGATTCAGGTTGTGAGCATGGATGGGTTTCAGGCCGATGCTCCAGAGGCAAGGGCTGCTGCCACGGTGATGCGTGCTGGAAGGGTCGAGTCGTTACTGGGCTCGTACCAGACACAGCGTGTCATATCCAACATGCTTGGATCAGGCACTTGTCTTTCGGGCCGGGAACGAATCGCCAGCCCTGCGGCCAATCCGGCGCTTCTGGCAAAGCGAAGCGACGAGTTGAGGTGCCAGTGGGGGGCTCGATCTGATTCCCTGGTCATCGGGCTTGTTGGGAGCCCAATGGGTCATTTGAATCTCAAAGATCAGTGCGGCCTTCCAACACGTTGCAGTCTGTTGGGGCGACATGTCGTCATGCTTGCTTCATCCAAGGGTTCAAACCGTGGCGACTTGATTCGTTGGATGGAAAAAGCAAGCCCGCAGGTTGATCTTGTCTTCGATGACATTATTGAACGGACTCGAGAGGTGGCTTCTTCTCTGGATGCCGCGATTGCACCTTCTTCAACAGGCTTCAGAACCAGAACTTGTGATGTGGATCCCGTCATGTGTGTTGTGGCAGCGGGGCGGCCAGTGGTACTTGGGGTTGGCCATCCTGCCGGGGAGTATGCAGATCGTGAAGATTTGATTCGCGCTGGCGCAGAACATGATCAGCATCAATCAACCAGATGGCTCATGGCGCATCTTGAATCGAGTGCGCGTCAAGATGTCCATGAACGAGCCCGGATGCGTTTCGAGGGTTATGTCAATGCGGTGGAGCAGTTGTACAAGAGGGCTGCTGCTGCGACTGGTCAGTCCTGGTCTGATTCAAGAAGTGACATGGCTGCATCGTGATAGACCGTCTGGAGCAGGTTTTCCGGCACGGCTTTGCCACAGAGCATTGGTGAGTCAAGCGGCCCATATTTTGTAGGATCCACGAGCATGAGATCCGGGTCAGCAATTGGCGAGGGGCCCTCGTAATCAGATTCAAACAGGCTACGAAGCGCCCAGTATCGGCTGGCGTAGAGATCCCATGCTTCTTCTGGTGAAGTGGCCTGGGGGGGCATGTCTGAATTCTCTTCAGGAGGTGCAAAGTGCTCATCGCGAGTCACGATGTCTGAACCGAAGAGGATGCGACCTTTCCATCTCGTCAGAAACGCGATGAATTCTTCCCGAGGTTGTTTGCTCAATTCACGGACCATCCACTTTGTCGCAGAGGTATCCAGGTACAGGTTCTCATGTCGGTCAAGCAGTCCATCGAGCATGCCCAGATTTGAGGGCCATCCGCCCATATGCGCTGCGATCCAGGGTTGTGTGTAGATGTCCAGCAGGCGTTCAAGTGGCTCATATTGTTGTGGCTTGGTGCCGTAGAAGGACGCATCTGAATAACGTGTCTGGAACCAGGTGTCTGGATCGGCAATGTGGGTCATGAACATCATGCCCAGTTCAGCAGCGGTATCCATGACAGCACGACGCTGGGGATGCCCGAGATCAAGGAGGTGGCGGTCGCCGCATTCTTCCCCGTAGTCGCGGCCACGCGGTGCTGCCCAGAATTTGACGATTCGGGAGCCCAATTGGTGAAAGGCCTTGATCCTTTCCTGGAAGCCCTTGCCATGTGCAAATTGCCGATCAGGATTCATGAAATCCGGCGTTGCAATGAAGCGAACTCGATCTCCCATGATCTCTCTGACGGTCTCGACCTGGGGGAGTGGGGTCATGCTGTATGTCCGCGTGATACCGTATGCCGCCGCGACATCGCGGTAGCATCGCACCGCCTCGGTGCCATTCAGGTGGGTGTGGACATCCACGATTGGAACAGGCGGAGGCCAGTTCCTGGACAGTTCGAGGTAGTCAAGTTGCAGCAGGTTGGCGGGATGGCGAGGAGTTGAATCGGACATGGATGTGAGATGATAAGGCAGGCTACGGGACCAGATGTGGTCCTTGTTCACGATTGGCTGGTTGGTGTCCGGGGTGCTGAACGTGTCCTGGATCGCTTTGCACGCCAGTGGGGGCCAACGGATCTTTACAGTCTGGTGCATGATGGTCGCCCTCTGACACCAGCGATCGATGCCTGCACATTCCATCTTTCTTCGATGCAGCGATTGCCAGGGGCTTCGGGTTCCCTGAGGCGTTGGTATCTACCCGTTCTGCCAAGAATGATCGAGCGTTTGCGAATCCGATCCTGTGATCTGGTGCTCTCCGACAGCTCATCAGTTGCCAAGGCTGTTCGGCCACCGGAAGGTGTGCCACACCTGTGCTACTGCCACTCTCCCGCTCGATACATCTGGGAGCAAACCGAGGATTACGCGACAGGTTCGATGGGACGGCTTCGCGTTGCAGGTCTACGAGCCGTCCGGAGCAGGTTCCAGCGGTGGGATCGGCGGACCGCACAACGAATCGATCGGTTGCTGGCCAACAGTCAACATATCGCTCAACGCATTGAAAGATGTTGGGGGCGGGAGGCCAAGGTGGTCTATCCGCCTGTTCGAACAGAGATGTTCACGCCTGGTCCAGATACGGATCGAGAGGATTGGTTCCTTGTCGTGGGTGCATTGGAGCCCTACAAGCGAACCGATCTTGCAATCAAGGCAGCCGTCCATGGTGGTCACCGCCTCCGTGTCGTCGGCGGCGGGAGCCAGTTGGAATCACTGCAACGTGATCCACCACCGGGCATTGAATTTCTTGGCCGTGTTCCTGACGAGGAATTACTGTCGCTTTATCGTCGAGCCAAGGCTCTGTTGTTCCCTCAGGAAGAGGACTTCGGCATCGTGGCAGTTGAAGCGCAGGCTTCGGGCTGCCCGGTCATTGCCTTGGCTCGAGGGGGTGCAACAGAGATCGTCCAAGACGATACGGGCCTCTTTGTCGAGGAACAGTCTGTCGAGTCATTCTCTGCGGCCATGACGGAAGCCGGGGATTGGTCGATCAGTTCAGAAGCCTGCAGGAAAAACGCTGGGCGGTTCTCCTGCGAGATCTTCGATCAGGCCATCGAGCAGGAGGTCATGGACCTCCTGGGTCGTTGATTCTTTGAAATGTTCAGTTGATGGAACGCTTGGATCGGCGTGAGCCGTTTCCATTGACATGTCCATTGCCATTGGCATGTCCATTCCCATTGGCGTGCCCGTTCCCATTGGCATGCCCGTTCCCATTGGCATGTCCATTGCCATTGGATGACTCAAGGGCTTCAAGTATTCGACCGCTGAGAACTTGGCCAATGTAGATCCTGCAATCTGATTCCATTGCGAGGTGTCCAACGAGTTCACAATCCAGGTAATAGCGACAGCGGTGGAGAATCGGCGAGCCAGTGACATCAGTGAAACATCGCAAGCCGACGTAAGGGTCTTCGACTCGGTTCGGGGCATGACTGAAGCGGCGTTGAATGACGCGATCATCAGGTCGAATCGAGCAGATGGCAAAGTGCCGACTGTCACGCAGCACGGGTTCAATTGAAGTCCCTCTTGGTATGGCAACACTCACCAGCATTGGAACCTGGCTGCACTGCTGTACCCATTGGGTCAGGAAGCCCGCGCAGCGATCGTCTGCCTGTGATGTCATCAGGAAAGCGCCCTGTGGCAAGGCCTGGGCGATAGTGGGATCAATATGACCGACTTCCGTGGTATCCATGGCAGATGGGTCTCGAGTCTTGATACGCGGTTCCGGGGCTCATTCGCACGCCGAGCATTCGTATGCGACAGTTCAGTCTGCGCCAGAATTTGCCTGATGCCCTGCTTGATTTGCGGGTCTGGGCGAACTCTTTTCAGGCCTCATGCCATATGCCGATAAAGAACGGGATAACGACCTTAAAAGGGGCTTGAAACCCTCATGGTCAGAAAAAAATACGGATGCCCTCAGTCACACCACCCGCTTCAAAGAATCTTTTGCCATAGAGCGATAACGATCAACTTCTTGGGGTCGTGCTGGCTAATCGGCAGCAGAAGTGGGGTGGCGGATGGGGTATGAAGCTGAAATGTGTTGCAATGTGGGGCATCGTGGGGTACTCTCCCGAGCAGTTGGATAACTGGTGCTGGATCGTTCTTCCGGCCATTGGCGAGGACTCCTCGTCTGAATTGGGCAGGTCCAGGGATCGGCAATATTGCCGAGGACCGTGCCGGGGGGCCACCAGTTATCGACAAGGGTGAGGACCTGATGCGTGTTGTTCACAGGCGAGTACGAGCACACGATCGACGCGAAGCACCGCGTAGCCATTCCTTCCGAGATCAGATCTCGGTTGGATCCGAAGCAACATGGCTCAGCGTTCTACCTGGCTCCAGGAGCAGATGCCTCCCTGTGGCTCTGGCCGGAAAAGACTTTCGAGATGCTGGCTTCTACCTCCGAGCAGTCACTGCTGCCCGACGAGGATTTGGCCGAGTTCGAGGAACTTCTTTACAGCCAGTCTTCCTGGGTAGAACCAGACAAGACCGGCAGGATCAGAATCCCAGAACGGCTTCTCAAGCTTGCCGGATTGGATTCATCAGTTGTCATTCTCGGCGTCAAGGATCACCTGGAACTGCGGGAACCCGCAGCATGGGCGAGCCGACGAGACGAGAAACTGGCCAAGCAGGCCGAAATTGTCATGCGAGCGCGTCGCGCTCAGGCACGTCAACGGGGACATGGAGGTGATTGAACCGTCAATACGGCGGCATGAACATCGCAAGGCTTGATTCGGGTGTGCTCCTGGCGGAAAGGTTTCGGCAAGGAGGCCAGCACGATGACCGCACCACCGGGCCACGGACGGCTCGAGGCATCGTTGACCAGGCCAGGTCGCCAAGTCCCACCGGCGACCTTGTACGCCGCCAGGACACTTCCCGGATCACGAAAATGCAGGCCACGGATGGCCTGTAGAAACCGGCAGGTATTCCCCCTCAACGACACGGACGTCGTTGTGGTCCTGCCACTTCCCGGTCCTCCGGGATTCCGCATGACCGGATCCGACAGGAAACGGCCATGCTTCCTCAACGAGGCCGCTGGACCATTTGGTCCCGGCCCACCCCTTCCCGGTTCGTGGCGTGTCCCACCACACGTCACGAACTTTTTTTGTAGTAAGGCTCTTTCCGAGGTCAGCTGCCAGCCGGCCGTATCTTGCCCAGGACAGTCGGGTTCTCGGAGGCGATTTGATCCGCCACTTCCCGCCTGTGCACTTCCACATCACGTGGAAAGTTCAGGGCAAGCCTGACACGATCGCCTTTGACAGAGGCCACACGCACCACCCCTATGGGGTTGGCTGGATCGCCAATGACAACCTCTTCACCTTCTCTTCGCGTAATAACCAGCATCGATAGGACCTCCTGCCCTGATCAGCGGATGCTGCAATCCGGGGCAGCATTGCCCCGGTCCACCAACGTGCAGGGTACACGACAAACGGCCATCCCCCAACCCCTTGCCTTGATCTAAGCACAGGATAGGTCTGTAGCCAAACATCTGTCCGATAAGAGCTTGCAGAGAGGGTCTGGAGGCGTCTTCAGGCGTCCTCAGCGGTGACCGAGGAGAATCCTGGGACATACTCTTGGAGATTCCGCTCAATAAGTGACTGAAGAGTCATGGCCCTTGAAGGGCAGCCTACGCAGGCACCTTGAAAGCGGATCTTGACGTGGCCTTCATCATCAACGGAGACCAACTCGATGTCGCCACCATCCTCCTGGATGACTGGTCGCATGGCATCCAGCACACGCTCGACCTCGGATTGGATAGGACTCTTTGCCACAGTTTGCTCTTGATTCATGGGGGTTCAAGCAGGCTTCAGGTGATCAGGAGGGGAGCGGACGTCTCAGCGGCAGCGTAACCCCAACACTTCAAGAGTACCATAGCACCCATGCATAGTCCTCACTTTCGGTACCTAATCCTGTGCCTGGCCGGAATCCTGGTCGGGTGCGGGAAGCCTGTAACGGACCCCATATCAACTCTTTCGGACTCGACCTCACATAGCAGCCGCCATCGGAAGAGTATTGAAATGCTGCGGACGTCTCCGGATAGAACCAGCACATCGGCAACAGATGCCTTGCAAGGTCTTGTCTACCGACCGGGGTATGCGGATGACGTGAGGATCGATGGTCTTGAGATCCTCCTGGAATCAAATCGCGACAGGCTTGTCAGAACAACCAGGCAGCGTCTCTCGCGTATCACTGAGCCTCATTGGCTCGAACTCTATTGTGAATGGCTCGGCGACCAGGACTGGTCAGATCCAGAAGAAAGAAAAGCCATCAACGAGGCGCTTGTCAGTAGTTGGGGTGTCTGGTGGCCAGTATGGATGAATGAGGAGGATCGTCCTGAGCGTGCTGCGTTGGTCAAGATCAATGGTGAAGAGGCCGTCGTGCCTCTGGTATTCGAGATCTTCAGTTACAGCAACAAGGCTTCGCAGCAGGGGCTTCGCAACCGGTGCTGGGAATTGTTGCACCGCCTTGGGAAGCGGAAGGATTTGATTGAACTGGTCAAAGTGACCAACAACGAGTCAGGCAATGCGATGATGGTCGATCTCAAGGCTGCTGTCGATGATTTTGGAACCGCGCCCTACAACCGAGAAGAGATCCTCTGGTTGAGGAAGTTGCGGCAGCCGGAGAGGCAGCAATTCTGGGAAGATACACGTGTTGCTGTTGAAGCAGTTCCTGAAGCACGTCGGCGTGATATGGAAATTCGTGATCTTGCGGTCGTTCTTGCTGCTTACAAGCATCGTCCGGACCTGCTCACCATCTCCACGGAAGGTTTGTACGAGCAGGTCGACACGCAGACCCGAAACCTGAAGCACCATTACGAATCCGAGCCTGGAATGCCAAGTGATGGCAACCGGCGTGAACGCTTGAGAACCCACTATAAAAGTCTGACTTGGGGGGACTTGGCGGCCATCACAATCGCCATGGAAGCATTGTCACATGCACCCATTCGATCTCACCTCTTTGATTATGCGGATCGGGATCTCGAGGATGAAGGCACGGAGTATGGCGGGATCATCCAACTCGACGAACAGGGTCGATTCGAACTCAGGGAGTTCATGCCGAAGATCCGGCATAACGATCGTCGCTTCAACGCGTCACAACACATGTTTGATGCGGGTTACACGGCGATTTATCACATGCACTTCCATGCGCAGCGTTATGGCAATTCAAGTCATGCGGGCCCTGGTCTTGGTGACCTCAATTATGCAGACAACACGCGAACGAATAATCTCGTATTCACCTTCGTCAATAAAAACACGATGAACGTCGACTTTTATCGTCATGACCAGGTGATCGTTGACCTTGGGACGATCAGTCGCCCCGGCGCCGAGTAGCTCGGCATGTCGGTGTTGCCACTGTTGCTCGTGGCTGCCGTGCTTGCGGCGGATGCCGGATTCGGACTGGCGACAGATTGGCTTGAAGGGCATCCGGGCCTTGTTGCCTTGTTGGCGATCCTGCCACCGATCGTCATTGTTCTACTCGTATGGCTGCGATGTTCAGTGGATGCACGCAGGATTCAGGCAGGACGATTCGATGTTCTTCCGGGTGCGGCCCTGTTGATGCGGGTCGCTCAGATGCTTGTCATTCTCAATGCCATCACGATCATCCTGCTGCTGGACTGGCTGGTGATTGTTCGACTGCAGTTGGGTGACATGATTCTGCTCGATGAGTTGATTGCCATTCTGCCGGGGCTTGGGGGGCTTTTCTTCCTGGGATTGGCCTGGTTTCCACTGGAGCGTGCGATGGCCATCAGGCATGGCGCCAGTGTGCGTGGGCCACTGTCATTTGCATGGTCGCAGTTCTCCATCCATGTCCTCCTGCTGCTCCTTCCCGCCATGATCATCCTGGCGTCCATCGAAACAATCGAATGGTTGAGCTCGCCTCAATGGGGGGAAGAAAGTATCCAGCTGTTCCTCCTGGTTGCTGTCGTACTCGTATTCCTGGCAACGCCACTGTTGATCCGTCTCGTTCTTTCGGTCAAGCCAATTGAAGAAGGATCTCTTCGGGACCGTCTTGAGCAAGTCTGCACTTCTCATCGTGTCAGGATCAGAGAGATCCTGCTCTGGCGGACAGGCGGGCTCATGATCAATGCTGCAGTCGTTGGCATGATCGGGCGTTTGAGATATGTGCTTCTCACAGACATGTTGGTCCGGCTTCTGCCGGAGGAACAGGCTGAGGCGGTCATGGCCCATGAGGTCGGACATGTTCGGTTCAGGCACATGCAGTGGCTCTTCCTCGTGATTATCTCGCTTGTACTTGCCGTTGAAGCCGCCATGCTGCCATTCAATGAACAGGGTGGCGGTCTCCTGCACCTGGGTATTCTCATGGCGGTTGTCTGGATTGGTTTGGGATGGGTTTCTCGTCGGTTTGAGAGGCAGGCGGATACGTTTGCAGCGGTACATTTCACTCATGATCAAGTTGATGAACCGGGATCTGGGGTGACTCTTGAAGCAGTCACCCGGGTGGTTGGGGCGTTGCAGGCCATTTCCTGCATGAATGGTGATACGACACATCGACGCAGTTGGCGACATGGATCGATTGCGTTTCGGTGCAACAACCTCGAGAAACTTGTTGGATGCCCCCCGGACAGGCTGCCGATCGATAGAGTTGTAGCGTGGATCAAGTGTGCGACGGTCATCGTGGGTGTTGCAGCCTTGGTCATTTTGATAACGATGTCTCCCGGGATTGTTCCTGATGCCTGATCGTCTGCCAAAGCTGACATGGATGCAGGGGACGGGTAATCGCTTCGCCCTTGTGGATGAATGTGAGTTGCTCGATTGGGATCCATCTGAGCTGGCAAAATGTCTGGGAACAGGATCTGACGGTATTGATGGACTTCTTGTCCTGATGCCAGCAACAGAACGTGCTGATATTCGCATGGGCATCTTCAATGCAGATGGATCATCCGCACAGATGTGTGGCAATGGAATTCGTTGCGTGGCCTTGCATCTGATTCGCAATGGAAATGGATCAGGCCGGACAGTTCGGATCCAGGTTGGGGCACATGTCCTGGCGGCACGAGTGCTTTCCGGCAAACATCAAGAGCCTCTGGTCTGTACAAGGATGCCGGTTCCAGAAGTTCAGAAGGGCAGTGACTTGTTGCGTGTGCAGCTTGGTAATGCCCATGGCATCCTGATTGAGGATGAATTACCTGGCAACGATGACTGGGCTCGACAGGTCGGAGTTCACCACGAACATGGTTTACATGAACTGAATCTGCATGTGGTTCGGATCATAGATAGCAGTACCATCGAGATGAAGTCCTGGGAACGCGGTGTTGGTCCAACCGTGGCTTGCGCATCAGGCGCGACAGCGGCAGTTGCAGGACTGATCTCCATGGGTCTGGTCCAGAACAGAGTTCTCGTGAAGCAGCCTGGTGGCGTCTTGCGAGTTCATTGGCGTGGGGGCAGCATGCAGCCGACAAATACCGGAGCTGCAGGTGATCTTCCAGGTGGCGTGATGAGTCAGGATAATATCGACATGGAACATGAGGCCAGGTCCCAGTGAGCAATCTTCAACTACCAACCGTATCTGTCAGTGGATCACCTTCCGAGATGGGAGAATCGCTCGGCGAATCGCTTCGCGAGATGGCGCAGGGACTGGTGGCTCTTCGTCTGAAGAACGCAGGGGACTACCTGGCAGAACGCCGAATCGAAGGCGGTATGAATCTGTATCGCAAGGCTGGCGCGGCCTGTCTGAAACAACTTGAATCATGGGACCCTGTTGGATTTGCCGAGTTGTCCGGCACAGCACGCGGGGCGGATATTCCGCTGCTTGACCTGTACTCGGCGGTCAATCTCACGGACATCCGTGATGTCTCATCGATCGGTTCTGTAGATGGATCCATGGACGAAGGTTGCACAGCGTTCATGGCGCCTGGTCGGGAGGGCGGCCCGCTGGTCGTGGGTCAGACCTGGGATCTCAACGCCGGGGATGTCGACTTCGTCGTGGCGGTCCATCGTCTTCCGACGGATGGGCCTGAAACATGGAGTGTCACCGTTGCCGGTGCACCGACCTTGATTGGAATGAATGAACATGGTCTCTGGGTGGGAACGACGAATATCAAGGTTCGTGGTGCCAGGCCCGGTGTTGGATATCTCGATATCCAGCATCGTGTCATTCGTGAACAGGACCACCGATCTGCGGTCAAGCTGGTCATGGAGGCGCCACGTGCTGCGGCCCATACGTACTGGTATGCCGATGCCTCAGGGGGCGTTGAACTGGAATGTTCTGCAGATCATGTTGTCCAAAGACCGCTTGACGATACGGTCCTGGTTCAGACAAATCACTGTCTTGAAACTTCACATGTCGAAATGGAAGGCGAGCCACCTCAACCCAGCAGTTGTGCACGCCTTGCACGTGCCACAGAAATCCTCGCCAAGGGAAAGCTGACTCCTGAACATGTTCGAGTGATGATGTCGGACCGTTCAGATGGTGCCCTTTCCATCAACAGGATTCCAGAAGATGGCGAGCCAACGACGACGAATGCCTGCACAATCGGCATTCCTGAGACTCGGACCTTTGAGGCCTGTCGGGGCGGGGCCGATCGAGGGGTTTGGGTCACCCTTGGCTTTGATCGAGGTTCCTGAGACGGTCTGGCTCCCAGGTTCCTTCCAGTCAATACAATGGGACACCCATGACAACAGGAACGTCCATCCAGGGGCTCCATCCAGCCATCGCCACGCCCGAGGTTCAGGCCGCCATCGAGAGTGTCATCGCTGGAATACAGCAGGCACAATCGACCCTTCATGGTGTGAGAGGTCCCGATCCAGCCAGGCAAGCCTCTGCCGAGAAGGTCATTCAGGCCTATGGCGAGGCAAGAGGTCGGGGCCTTGTCTTTCCATTGATGGGCTCAGGATTGGGGCGAGGTGCTCTGGTCGAACTGACTGATGGTTCTGTGAAATACGATTTCATTACCGGGATCGGTGTGCAGGCATTTGGTCATGGGGATCTGGACATCATCCGAACGGCACTCGTGGCTGCAACAGGTGATGTCGTCATGCAGGGCAACCTTCAGTGCAATGAGGATGCGGCGAATTTCGCCGAGTGCCTCCTCGCAGGTGCCGCCAAGGATGGCCCAAGAAAGCTGGCTCACTGCTTCCTCACCAACTCAGGGGCGTTGGCCAATGAGAATGCCCTCAAGATCTGCATGCAGAAGACGAATGGGGCACCGCGTGTCCTGACCTTTGAGCACTGCTTCGCTGGTAGAACCACAACCATGGCACAAGTGGGAGACAGCGCGGGGGCTCGACAGGGTCTGGCGCTGAATCTCGAGGTCGAGCATCTGCCTTACTTCAATGCAGCGGATCCCGAGGGATCTACTGAACGAGCTGTTGAACAGCTTGATCACGCCATTCGACGTTACCCGGGGCAACATGCCTGTCTTGCGCTGGAGCCGCTCCAGGGCGAAGGTGGATTCAATGTTGCGCCACGTTCCTTCTTCCTTCCATTGATGGAGCGTGCACGCGAAGCGGGAATCCCCGTATGGTTTGATGAGGTACAGAGCTTTGGTCGAACCGAGGCGATGTTCCGGTATCAATGGCTTGATCTTGAGCCCGACGTGGTCACAGTCGGCAAGATGTCACAGGTCTGTGCCACGCTCTATACCCCCGATATGAACCCGAAACCCGGTCTGCTCAGTGCTACCTTCATCGGTTCAACGGCTTCCCTGAGGGTGGGCCGCCGAATGTTGGAACGACTGCAGCAGGAAGGTGCTTATGGGGAAGATGGGCGGCATGCCCGACTGCACAAGGCTTTCCGTCGGTTTGCTGAAAAACTCGTGCAGTCATCGCCCTCGCATTTTCCTTCCATGCATGATCACAACAGTCCGGCTGAACTTGATGAAGTCATCGGCGGGGCAGGTGGCATGATGCGACTGACCCCATATGGTGGCGATGGCGCAAGGATCAAGGCGTTGCTGATGAGATTGCTGGATGCAGGAGTGATTGCTTTCTCCTGTGGCCATGGGCCATTTCACCTTCGGTTCCTTCCGCCAGTTGGTGTCCTTCAGGAAGCCGATATCGAGTCGGTTCTTTCCATCGTCAGTGATGTGCTGGAGGATGGTTCCTGATGTTCCTCCTGCGAAGCGCGATGACCGATGATCAGGATTCCCTGCTGCGGCTGGCAAAGACGGTCCATTCCAACAACCTGCCAGGTGACACGCTCGCACTGCGCGATTTGCTGGTGAAATCGAGGCGCAGTTTCCTCGGGAAGATTCCTGCCAGCGAACGACAGTACGTATTCGCGGTTGTCGAGCCCGACTCCGGAAAGGTTGTAGGCACATCCAGTCTCATCGCGGGAAAAGGCACTGAGGAGTTGCCCCGACTCGTTTTGAAGGTAAGGAAGCGTGAGCATTACAGCCGTGACCTGCAGACGGGTCATGTGCAGATCACGCTGCAACTCTGTCAGGACACATCCGCATCCACGGAAGTAGGGGGACTGGTTCTCTCATCGGCCTATCGTGGAACAGCAGATCGACTTGGTTCCCTTCTGAGCAAGGTGCGATTCACTTTCATCGGCATGCATCCTGCTGATTTTTCCAATCGAATCATTGGTGAAATCATGGGCACATTGACACCCGATGGCCGCACCATGCTCTGGGATCATCTGGGGCGTCGCTTCATCAATCTGTCCTACAAGGAAGCAGATGCTTTCAGCAGGACATCCAAGGAATTCATCACATCGCTCTTCCCTGATATCGAGATCTATGCGTCTCTTCTGCCTGCTGAGGCTCGTCGCTTGATCGGGCATGTCAGTCCGGCGGCTGTTCCGGCTCAGCGCATGCTTGAGCGACTGGGCTTCCAGCACAATGATGAGGTGGATCCCTTCGACGGAGGGCCGTATCTCGAGGCCGTTCGTGATGAGATCCCATTGGTGCGTGATACGAAATCCGCGACATTCGCGGGTACGGTCGAAGATGTTTCATCGCTGCCATCCGCAATCGTCTGTATCCATGAAGGTGCGGACTTCCGAGCGGTCCGTTGTGCCTACCAGGAAGAAGGCGATGCCATGCATCTGCCAGGGCAGGCTGCGGACATGCTTCGCTTGAAGCCAGGTCAGAAACTTCATTACACGCCACAGTCAACAGCGGGCAAAATGGCAGACCAGGCGAGGCAGGAATCGGTCACTTCATGAGCAGTCATGATGTGATTGATGGCGTTCACTGTTCCATCCAGGGCGATAACCTGGTGTCAACGGACCCCGCTCGTCCAGATTCAGTGATCTGGTCAGGCACGCCATGTCTTTCACACGTTGACGATGCGGTGATGGCAGCCCGAAAGGCATTTGGTTCATGGTCTGCGCTCTCATTGGAGGCGCGTGCAGAACATCTTCGCCGTTGGCGAGATATCACTGCTGCGCATGTTGACGAACTTGCTGATCTGATTGCAAGGGAGGTTGGCAAGCCCCGTTCAGAGGCACGGATCGAGGCAACGGCACTGGGCGGGAAGGTTGATCTCACTCTTGAGGATGCCGTTGCTGGCCGCATACGGGATTGGACTGCAGAAGCAGGTACGGGTCGGACCGGCCGATGTCGCTATCGACCTCATGGTGTCATGGCTGTGATCGGACCATTCAACTTTCCGGCTCATCTTCCAAATGGTCAGTTTGTTCCCGCAATGTTGGCGGGCAACACGGTGGTGTTCAAGCCCTCTGAACTGGCACCCGCTGTGGGTCAGCGTCTGGGTGAACTGATGCAGGAGGCCGGCCTGCCGCCAGGCGTCTTCAACGTCGTTCAAGGACAAGTGGAGGAATCCAGGGCACTGTGCACTCATGATGATGTGAATGGCATTCTGTTCACGGGATCCTGGCCTGTCGGCAGAAGCATCCTTGAGCAGAACCTCGATACTCCGGGACGTCTGGTTGCCTTGGAACTCGGCGGGAACAATCCAGCCATCGTTCACGAAGATGCCGATCTTCGTCTTGCTGTGATTGAATGTGCACGTGCTGCCTTTGCCACGACTGGCCAGCGTTGCACCTGTACACGTCGAATCCTGGTTCATGAAAAGGTTGCGGATGAGTTTCTCGCGGCACTGTGCACCGTGGCAACAACACTTCTGGTTGGTGCCCATGATGATCCTGTTGCACCATTCATGGGTCCATTGATTACAGAGGCCGCAAGGGCGCGTGTTCTTGATGCACAACGGGCCATCATTTCAAGAGGTGGTCGTTCACTGGTACCGGCTGTGGAACTCCCTTGCGATGGTTGGTTCCTTTCGGCAGGCATCATCGAAGTTGATGGTTTCAGCCTGGATCACGATGAGGAGATCTTCGGACCACTTGTCCAGATCGCAACCGTTTCATCACTCGATGAAGCGATTCATCAGGCAAGGCAGACGCGGTACGGGCTGGCAGCCTCGGTCTTTACCAAGGATGAGGCGGTCTTTGATCGTTGTTTCGCTGATATCTCCACCGGATGTCTGAACTGGAACGTAGGCACGGCAGGTGCTTCCAGTCGACTGCCCTTTGGTGGTGTAGGTCATAGTGGTAACCATCGTCCCGCCGCTGCACTCGCTATCGACTCGTGTGCCTATCCGGTGGCGAGCCTCCTTCAGCCGGGGTCCGAAATTCCAGTTCCTGCAGGCATGACCTTCAAGGACCAGTGGCTTCGATCCGATGAGGCCGGGGACTGATAGCATCACAAGTCATGGAACAAGAGCCTCCTCAAACCGGTGCATCCAACGATGGCATTCCGCTGAAAGCGCGTCGTCACCAACTCGTTCACGAGATCGAGTTGGGCTTTCGACGGGCGTGTGGCGGCGAGGAGCCAGGGCCTGTGGTGCTTGCAGTGAGTGGGGGTCGTGATTCGATTGCATTACTCATCGCATCAGCGATTCTTCGAGAGCACGATACCTTTGCGATTCTTCCGCGGGTGGTGCATGTGCACCACCATCTGAGACCTGAAGCTGATGATGAAGCATCGCATGTTCTGGCGGTAGCGGCGAGCCTTGATGTGCCAGCAGAAGTTCGAGATCTTCAGCTTGTCGAAGGAACGCCAGAGGAAGCGCGTCGATTGCGATATGACGCTCTGGCAAGTGCAGCTCTTGACTGCCGCTCAAGCCTGGTGGCGACAGGTCATCACGCGGAGGATCAGTTGGAGACAATCCTGGCGGCGCTTGGCAGAGGAGCTGGTCCTGCGGGTCTGGCCGGGATGCCGCGATCCCGTGAGTTGAAAAAGGGTATTGGGCTTGTTCGGCCGATGCTGGGCATTTCCCGTCAGGAAGCAGCAGAACTGTGTCATGCGGCTGAAATCACCTGGTGTGACGACCCGGGCAATGTTGATATCAACACCCAGCGTGGCAGGCTTCGCAGTGATGTCCTGCCGGTACTTGAGAACATGTGGCCAGGGGTTGCGGCCCGCGTAGCCGCTACCGCAGATCTCCAGTCGATTGCTGCAACCGCGTTGGAAGGATTGGTAGCTTCCATTTTCGGCAAACCGAATTGCACAGAATGGTCACGAGGTGATGTATCTGGTTTGCCGGTAGCGGTCATCGCCAGTGGTCTGCGTCGATCGCTCTTGTCAGTCGGGGACATTGGATCAGACAGACTGTCACATAAGGCTTTGTTTTCGGCAGCTGAGGCAGTGGGTGATCATCGAGAGCATCGAAGATGCTTTGAAGTTGGTTCTGGCCTGACTATCATCCTTGAGGCTCGTAAAATTCGTATTGAGAAGATTCCAGGAGACTCATGATGAACGTTGTACTTGTCGGGCATTGCACACCCGATGCTTTCATGCTCAAGGGTATGGTGGACCGAGTTCTTCCAGGCGCTGCCGTCCACTCGATCAATGATGATGAGTCTCTTTCGGATCATTACGGGGAAGAATCCGTTTGGCTGGTCAATCGGATACTTGATGGTGCCTTTGCCGTCGGACAGTCAGGCATGGATCTCATCGAGTCGCGAGTCAAAGGGCTGCCGGGTGCGAAGGTGCTTTTGATTTCGGACCTTGAGGAACATCAGGCCAACGCAGAAAAACTCGGTGCTCATCCCGGGTTCGGCAAGAAGGGCCTGTATGACGAAACGGCGGCAGATCGTCTGCGTCAAGTTGCAGGGCACTGATTGCAATCAGTTGCCGATGCGTTCGCAGCCATTCATGAATGGTCGCAGTGCTTCTGGAATTTGAATACTGCCATCCGCTTGCTGATGCATCTCGATGATCGGAATGAGAATGCGAGGGCTCGCGACGACGGTGTTGTTCAATGAATGACAGAACACGGTCTTGCCTTTGTCATCTCTGTAGCGGAGATTCAGGCGGCGACATTGGAAGTCATACAGTCTGGAAGCAGAATGGGTTTCGCCAAACTCGCCTGTAGGTCGACCATTGGCATCCTCTTCACCACGCCCCGGGATCCAGCACTCGATGTCGATCATGTCCGCGTTCTTGCTTCCAAGGTCGCCAGTACAGCACTGCAGAAGTCGATAGGGCAATTGCAGTGACTGGAGCAGATTCTCGACGATGGAGATCATCGCCTGATGATGTGCTCGACTGGTTTCTTCGTCAGCTTTATCGATGACGACCTGTTCGACCTTGTCAAACTGATGAATTCGATACAGGCCTGCAGTATCTTTGCCTGCCGCACCGGCTTCTCGTCGGAAGCAGGTCGAGACTGTCGCATACTTCATCGGCAATTGATTGGCCTCGACGATTTCATCAGAATGCAAACTCATCAGTCCTACTTCACCAGTTCCGGTCAGGTAGAGGTCCTGGCCTGGTCCCGGGGTGCTGTCAGCATCAATGTGATAAGTCTGCTCGATGCCACCCGGGAAAAATCCAGTACCCACCATGGCCTGTTCTCGTACCAGAACCGGTACGGAAGTTGCCCTGAACCCATGGTCCTGTGTGATGTGCTGCATTCCCATCGCGAGTATCGCCTGATGGAGAAGCATGCCGTTTCCAGTCATGACGTAGCTTCGTGAGCCGGCAACCTTCACGCCACGTTCGAAATCAACCAGTCCGAGATCATTCACCAGTTCCAGGTGAGTCTTCGGTTCAAACCCGCGATTTTCCTGGAAAGACTTGTTCCAGTCCCAGTCATCCGGAGCCCAGCGACGGATCTCGACATTGTCTTCGGCGCTCTTGCCCAGTGGGACATCCGCGTCTGGTGGTTGCGGGATTTTGAGCTGGATTGTCTTCCATTCAGGTTCGATGGCCAGGAGCAGATCATCAAGTTCCTGGATCTGCTGCTTGAGTGCAGCGGGCCGGGCTTCAAGTTCAGCGATCTCTGCTTGGAGTGTCGCGACATTGGAGTCTTCTGCCCCTTTGAGTTGACCCTTGAGCTTCCCGATCATCGGACCGGTTTCCTTGCCGAGCTTTTTCTGTTCAGCCCGGAGGGCTTCCTGTTGCTGCAGAAGTTCCCGCCGCTGCTGGTCAAGCTCCAGCAGGCGGGGGATATCGACATCGACCCCCTTGGCGGCAGCGCCCTGGATGAATTGGTCGGGGTCTTCTCGAAGTAGTTTCAGATCAATCATGCGGCCGACATGGTATCGGTCATGACGGCTCGCCGCCGCTACCCCTTGGTGGGGCAGCCCAGCCAAGCTTGTCATGAAGAATTCGCCAGAAGGGGTGTCCAGGGCATGCGACGAATCCCATCAGGGTGTCGTAGCGGGAAAAGCTGACACGATCCGCATTTTGAAGAGGAACATGGCGTTGGCCATCCAGGACCAGTGACGTGCCTTTGTTGACCTGGTCAAGCACCACATCAAGAGTGGATGGGCCATGCAGTGCAAATGGGCGGAAGGCCAGTGACTGTGCTGCGATGGGTGTCACGATAATGGCGTCGAGCCGAGGATCCACGATGGGACCCCCAGTCGAGGCGTTATGGCCAGTTGAACCAGTCGGCGTAGCGACAACCAGGCCGTCGCCTGAGAGCTTGGGGCCCTCCTGTCCATCAATGGCGGTGGACATCTGGATCATTCGGAATGGTTCGCCCGCTGTGATCAGTCCATCATTCATGGCACGCCGAGTAATCACTTCGCTGCCATCGGCGGGCTCAATCCGGACTTCAAGAAGCATGCGGTGTTCAAGAATTCGATTCGGTCCCAGGACGGATTGGGCATGCTCCTGGAAACTTGCCGGGCTGAACGGTGCCAGGAATCCCAGCCTTCCACAGTTCACGCCAATCATTGGGATGCCGTGATCGACAAGTCTTCTGGCCTGGGCAATCATCGTCCCATCACCGCCAATGACTATGGCCACATCGGGCTTGGGATTTCCGGGGATCGGTTCTGTTTCGTTGATCGAACCATTGACGAATGGTGTGCCAAGTTCGGCAAGAGTCTTCTGGATCTTGTCACGGGCGGCCACGGCTTCTGGTCGCGATGGATCGGCCAGTAACAATGCGGTTGTCTTGGTTTTCGTGATCGGGCTACTGTCCATCATCACACCTATCCAACAAGTCCCTTGGTCAATCGCATGAAGGCCGTTTCGAGATTGATCTCAGCGGGATGGAAAGATTTCAGGCGATATCCCTGGGCTACCAGGCGACTGGCAAGCTCTGGAACGGGGATTTCTGCATCACTGTCAAGAAGAACCTCCAGGACCAGTTCGCCACGATCTCGAATCAACTCGACACGCTTGACGCCAGGTACCTGCATGAGCATCCGGCCGGCTTCCTTCACGCGGTCTTCCACACAGATGCGAACCAGTTGGCCGACATTGGCTCGTTCCATGATCTCATCGACGCTTCCTGAGAACAAGAGTTTTCCTTGCTCGATGATGCCGACCATGTTGCACAGTTCCGCCAGTTCATGAAGGATATGCGAGCTGATGACGATGGTCTTGCCCATCCGCCTCAATTCCTTGAGAAGCTCGCGTATCTCGACACGGGCCCGTGGATCGAGACCTGAAGCAGGTTCATCCAGAAGCAAGACCTTTGGGTCATGCAACAGAACTCTTGCCACTGACAACCGCTGGCTCATGCCACGGCTCAAGCTGTTGACTTCTGCATTGGCTTTGTAATTGAGGTCCGTGAGATCAAGTACATCAGAGACAACCTTGCGTCTCCGTTGGCCATGAATGTCATAGCAGGCGGCAAAGAAATCGAGATACTCCGTGACGACCATGTCGTCATACGCGCCCATGAAGTCGGGGACGTATCCGATGATCGGTCTGATGTGCGGGTTCTGGTATCCCACGACGTTTCCATCAATTCGTGCCTCGCCCCAGGTCGGCTTCAGGAGCGTGGCCAGGATCTTGATGGTCGTGGTCTTTCCCGCTCCATTAGGGCCGATGAAACCGAAGCAGGCACCTTCCTCGATCTCGAGGTTGAGGTTGTCCAGCGCCGTGAGGTCGCCGTACTTCTTGGTCAGGTTGACGGTTTCGATGATGGCCATGGAAAGAATCCGGTGCTCAAGCGTATACGGATCAGCCTCTCTTCGTGGGCGAATCCGTGCTGCTGGCTTCCTCCTGCAGGGGCAGGATCCATCGGACCATCACCAGGCCCTCACTGGATTCCACTGGTTCGCCGTTCACCATAAGCGGAATGGGCAATTCACTGGCCGGCAGGAAGCCTGTGATGATCACCACTGGCTGGCTCATCAAGGCGGAAAGGTCCAGTTCGCGGCCTACAAGGCGAGTGGTAATGGCATGATCTGCATCCCGCTTTTCGCCGGCTTGTCGAATCCAGGTCGGTGGTTCAAGTTGGTGAAAGATCGACAGTGCTTCCAAGGCCCGGCGACGTTCACCAGAGTTCATCGGATTCAAAGACGTACCGATCTGCTCGCGGTGACCGGAGTACCTGGTCTTGACAGACTGCTCAAGGTTGAATTGGGGGTCAAGTTTGAGGTTGTCGAAAATGATGTAACCACCTTCAGGAACATCCTCGCCCATGGCCCAGTGCCATCCAATCCTTTCCATTCGTCCGGATTCAGAAGGTTGAACCCAGGACATCTTCTTCCCATCGACGACTTCAGACGGTCGAGCCATGGGATGCTGCTTGTCGACGAAGATGACCTGGACATCTTCAAGCTCGCCGGGCAGTCGGCTGATGACGGAGCCTCGAATGCCAGTGGCGATGCCATCGCGATCCCTGACCACATGGACAGGGCGTTGAGGATCCATGCGAAGTACATCTCCCCAGTCAGAGAGGGCAATCGGGCCACGCCAGTCCAGTTGAAGAGGTGTTGTCGTCGATCTGCTTGGGATGACCATGCTGTTGGAACCGCGGCCAGAATCGACCGATGTCTGCCTTCTGTCAGGGAAACCACTCAGTCTGTTCTCACTGGGTTCCCATGGCAGGATCAAATCATCGCCATCGCCTTTGATGACCAGTTCATGATCAGCATAGCCAGGTGTGAACAGGGACATCCAACTGATGGCACGTTGCTGGTCCTGGCCATGCACGGAATCGATGACCGTCAGATGTCTTGCATGGATGGATGATTCTCGAGTTGTAGCAACCAGTATCCATGCAATGACGCTGAACAGTATGGACACGATGAAGAAGCCCATCCAGGACCAGTGCAACCAGCGGCGTTTCTTGAGAACGCCCCAGCACAATGGAATGGCAAACAACCAGTAGGTGATGAAGAGGAGAAAGGCAATCAAGAGGCCGCCCCCGACTTGTCCCACGTCATCGGTCTCTGCACTGATGAGACTGTCGCCCACGACCCGCACATCAGGAGCAGTCAAGACGAGACGTTCTTCTGCACGCAGTTCATTCAAGGAACGTGACAGTGGTGTGTCACCTCGACGACCCAGTATGCGGTTCCAGAACACATCAGGCTCCGGGATACTCTCGATGGGTGAAGCGGATTCTCCAGGATTGACTATGACGCTGTCCCGCAACGAATTGGCAGCCAGGTCAACACCAACCACACTCAACAGACCTCTTCCAACGGGTCTTTGGACAGCTACGCAGCCAACGCCATTGACGGACCAGATGTCGATCCATCCATCTTCCTGGGGAGCGACGTTGATCTCTCCGGATTGTGAACGAAAGACGTGGACGGGAATCGAGCCTGTAGGCGCGGTCCGTGGCAATTGTTTGACCAGTTGGGGTAGCACCGACATGAGTGGCACGGACTCATCCACTGCTGGTGATCCGGGCATGATTGAACCAAGAGGTCCATCTTCACCAGATCCGAGGTTCCAGGGATTGCCCGCCTGCGGCAGCACGATGACCAGGTGCCCACCGCGCTCCATCCATTCGATGAGCGCCTGTTCCTGGGCAGGGGAGAGCTCTACTTCGGTGTTCGTCCAGACAAGTGTTTCATACGTACGCAAACCGGCCCAGCTATCCGGGAGTTTGCTGGAGACAGGCATGCTGCCCAGTGCCGTGGGTTCTCCGGCAATGTTGAAGTTGGGAATGAACTCCGGGGAACGTTCATAGAATTCGAGGCCCGCCGTCCTGGTCCCGATGATTCCCACCAGGTTGGTGTTGCGAGGAATCAATCTTGGAGATACGAAGATGGGCTTGAATTGATGCACGCCAAGGTCCTGCCCTGGTTCACCGTCTGTCAATTCACGAACACGTATCGAGTTCTGTGAGTCCAGTGTCGTGTCGGGGCTCAGGGGGACGTTCAGCCAGGTCGTTCGAGGTTGACCAGGTGACAGCGTCACCTGCCTTCCATAGGCAATCACATCTCCATCTGGCGTTTCATGGTCCCACTGGATCCACACGGATTTATCCGAGGGCATCCGGCTGGTCAATTCGATTTCCATACCGTTGACTTCGCCAGGACGGTAGACATTGCCTGCTCCATACTGGAGCAGTTTGATGTCGATCTGATCCTGAGCGTGCGTGGCCATCGGCCAAAGCAACAGGCAGAGAAGCGTGCATAGAAACGTGTGCAGCGAGTTCACGTGATCATGGTACGAAGGACCGGTGGGGAATGATCAGCCAGACAGGGATCCAAAGGCCTCAACCATGGCAGCATGGCTTCTGACGCCATGGCGGAACCTGGCAACCGAGAATTCTTCATTTGGAGAATGGACGCGGTCGCTGTCCAGGCCGAAGCCCACCAGCAGGGAATCGATTCCCAGGATGGACTGGAAAGACCCGACGATGGGCAGAGATCCACCACAGCCAATCAGCACGGCATCATTGTCGAATACCTGGTTCATGGCTTGTCGGGCCGACTGGAGCCAGGGGGAATCAGTTGCCACGCAGATGCCTGGATTGCAGCCATGTTCCTCGAATTTCCAGCGACAACCCTCTGGTGTGCGTGCTTCCAGGAATGCCTTCAGGGCATCCATGATGGTTCGGGGGTTCTGGCCGGGAACCATTCGGCAACTGATCTTGCATGAGGCCTCGGCCGCAATCACGGTTTTGGCACCCGGTCCGGTGTAACCAGCCCAGATGCCGTTGATGTCGCAACTCGGTCGTGCCCAGACTCGTTCCAATGTGGAATGCGAGGCTTCGCCTGTGGAGGATTTGAGGCCGGCTGTTGCAAGGAAGCCGGCTTCATCGAAGTTCAGATCTTTCCATTCAGCGAGCAACGCTTCGTCGACAGCGACATCGTCATAGAAGCCATCAATCTGAATGCGACCTTGATCATCATGAAGTTGCGAGACGATTCGAGTGAGCGCGTTGATTGGATTGATCACGGCGCCGCCATACGCACCGGAGTGCAGATCGTGTGAGGGCCCGTGCAACGTGGCCTGCAGATAGATGATGCCTCGAAGTCGGGTCGTGATGGCTGGTGTGTCCGGTGTCCACATGCCGGTATCGCTGATCACGCATACCGCAGATTCCAGTTCATTTGAATGCTCGTGGAGAAACGGTTCAAGGCTGTCGCTGCCGCTTTCTTCTTCACCTTCCAGCAGAATTCGTACAGGTGCAGGCAATGAACCAGTCACAGCCTTCCATGCCCGGAAGGCCTCGATGAACATCATCAACTGACCTTTGTCATCAGCTGCGCCCCGGGCAACGATCTTGGGTCCTTCATCACCGTCGACGCGGACTGGTTCGAAGGGGGGCGAATCCCACAGTTCCAGTGGATCGGCAGGTTGCACGTCGTAATGCCCGTAGTACAGGATGTGCGGACCGTCGCCGGGCCCATCATCATGTGCGACGACCATCGGTTGCCCTGGAGTGGTATGAACCGTGGAGTCCATGCCAATATCCGAGAGGAGGTCGCCGGCAAATATGGCGGCTCTCCGAGTGTCCTCATCATGGGCAGGATCAGTGCCAACGCTGGGAATCCGGAGGAAGTCCTCGACGCGTTCGAGAGACTCCTCGAGGTGTTCGTCGATCCAGTTCAGTACGTCTTGAAGCGTCTTGTTCATGCCGTGCAATCTCCCTTGAGGAGATGCAGGCTAGCGTCTAATGGAACGGAAGGCATTCCGGCGCATCGGCTTCCTCGGCTTCTTTCACGCAGATGACCTCTCCATCCCTCAGGGCCATCACCAGGGGGGGGGTCATGATCCAGTCGATCCCCGTTGGGAGTTCTGCCATCTGGCAATCAAGACAGGGATTATCCATGAGCCCCTCGGCGGCAAAGCCGTCAGCGGTTTCCGGCACGGCAACAAGTGTCGTGGGTACTGGTGATCCGAAGCCGAATTGGAATTCCAGCAGCATCAGGCAGTGATCACAGGTACGGCTGTAGTAGATGAGGTATTGCTCGCCCTGTTCCAGATCTGCGGGCAGGCCTTTTGTGTACTGGACAAGATCGATGTCCTTCACATTGCGGCCGACCCAATCAGTGGTGTCCAACTCGTACCAGTCACGGGATGGCGTGGGCGATGTTGGAACTGATTCTGTGGACGCTTCCGGTTGGCTGTCCAGACTGGAATCCGGCATCTCACCATAGGTTTCAGGAATCATTCCGACTACAACCGCGGGGCTTTGTGGCCCAGTGAGTGTTGAGCTCACAACCTTTGGCTTAGCAAGAACCCATGCAAAGACAACAGCGGACGCGACGAGGAAGATGACTAATGCCTGGGCGACTCCAAGCCGAAGTGAACCTTCCTCTGTCACGCTGGCGGGTCGGATCGCTATGACGAGGATAAGCAGCAGCAGATCAATGGCGAGCATGAGCCACGGCGGCGGTGAATAGCTTCCCAGGCATCCGCAATTCGTGAGATTGCCTGAAATCAATTCGTTGATGAGAACAAGAACAAATGCGGCCAACATCAGGACGGCGATCAGCCGTGCGAACTTCGGAATAAAGAGCATGATGACAATCGCGGCTATTTCAATGACCAGCACGCTGGCAAGAATGATGCCGTAACTGTCTTCATCAAAAAGTTTTCGAAAATGCTCCGGGAGAAGCTTTGGTGAGTTTGACGCGAATTTCAGAAGGGCACCAGACAAGATCCAGGCCGGGACCACGATCCGGACAAGAACGAGACCCAGAATTCCAAGTTGATTGCGAGTTGTATCAGTTGAAGCTTCAGCCATGGGGTGTCTCGTGAGGTGGTAGATCTGCCTTGGTTGAACGCAGGACAAGCTTGTTTATTGTCGCGTGTCTTGCTTCAGTGTTTGGCTACACAGTGCTCAATCAGTTCACACAGAAGATGAATGACCACCTGGTGAACATCCTGGATCGTTGCCGACTTGTCTGAATCGATGACAAGGGCATGCTCACAGTGCTCCAGGGCAGGGCCACCATCTCGGCCAAGCAGGCCCATGGTGGTCACGCCCATATCCCTGGCGGCTTTGAGTGCTCTCAGGATATTTTCGCTCTTGCCAGATGTGCTCATGGCCAGCAGGACATCACCTTCTCGAGCAAGCCCTTTGAGGGGGCGTTCAAAGATCATCTCAAATCCAAAATCATTGGCGATACAGGTCATCGCCGAAGGGTCCGAAACGAGCGAGATCGATCTGATCGGGGGTCTTGTTGCTTCGTAGCGTCCGATCAACTCCTCGGTGAGATGAAGAGCTTGTGCTGCCGAGCCACCATTCCCGGCGGTAAAGAGGGTTCCGCCTGCAGTCAGGGATGCCACGATGACCTCACCAAGTCGCAGGACATCCGGCAATTGGCTCTCCAACTCTGAGAGCTTGTTGCACGAGTGCTGGAGTTGGCTCAGCAATTGATCATGCATGGTGGCTGGCATAGGGCTGGAAGATCTGCTCATGTCGGAAACCAGTATGTTTAGGAAGGGTCCCTGAGGCGAGACAGGCTGGCCTAGGGAGGAGTATAGGTTGCTGGCCCCCCTGGGGGGCGTGGAGGGGCCACGCCTGCTAGACTTCGACGTTCGCAAGATGGCAGGAGTCCTTGATGATGCGACGAATCCTGATGATGGTCCTGGTAGCTGGTGGTTTCTTCCTGGCCCCTGGCGGGCTGATGGCAGATGAGGAATCCGCCCAGAAACTGGTTGAAGAACTCAACAAGGATGGCACCATTCGTGGTGATGCATCTGCGAAGGCCTGGAAGGTTCTCTTTGATGCCTACCTGGCGATGAGTTCACCGCCTCAACCAGTCAGTAGCACCTTCAACCAAGGAAGCATCTGGCCTGGAATGTCCGAGTGGGGTGATGTCTCGAAATGGGCCAGCAGCAATTCGGGCATGGCCGAAGCCATCATCCGATCTGCAGATCGAACCATCATCGGGCTTCCTTATGGTGCTGAGAACGTTCCGAATTCCTATTCAGAAGCCGGACTCTCAGTAGACATCTTGATTGATGGCGGCCAACCGGTCGTTGAGTTCAACTACTTCAAGGCACTCGACACGATCGCCGCCTTTGCGACGGCTGAAATCTATCGCCGGTTCGAGATCGGTGATGTGGATGGTGCCTTATCCCTGCTCAATTCAAAGCTGTTCGTGCTTCGTATGTTCTGTGATCGCCAGTTCATGGAAGAGAAGACGCATACCTTCGAGCTCCTCACGGAGAGCCTTGCCAATGCAAGGGACATGTACTGGACCTACATGGACCAGATTTCACCAGACCAGTTCCGTGAGATATCACTCCGCCAGCTTCCATACCTGCGGCCGGATCGTGCCAGGCTCCTGATTCCCGAGGCAGACAGATATGTTGCCGAGGCGATAATGGAACAGGTATTCGACAAGGAAACGGGAGATCCGATTCCTGATCGATTCGTAGAGGTATTCACCCGTCTTCAGTCGGAAAAGGAACCGCTTACCCGGCTCGGTGCGGCAGCACGTTGGCGGGCCATTGCTGGGCGTCATGCCAGCATGGATGCGTCCAAGGAGCGGCTGACATTGATCTACGACGATTGGTGGCGCCGATGGCGAGCTCGTGATTACGGCTACATCATCAGCCTGGCTTCTGAGTTTGAGAAGGCAAACGGGATGCGATACGCAGCCGTTCTTCTTTCGATTGAGAATATCCAGGAACTGTTTGAGATTCGAAACAGGCTTCGTGTGGCGGTCTATGGCACGGCAATCTCGGCTGGATTGTGCGGGTTCCATCGTCGATATGGCGAGTATCCCGTCGACCAATCCATCTCAGCGCAACGTCTTTATGGATCCGAGATCACGCGTCAGATTGACAAGGACCCATACAACTTTCTGGACAAGCCAGAGGTTCTGGGGCCGTTTCATTATCGAAAGATCAAGAACAAGACACTCTTGATGGTGGCTGGTGATCGCCTTTGGCTTGAGCCGGGCTCGGCGCTTCTCTACAGCGTGGGTTCAGATGAGCAGGATGATCGAGGCGAGGAACATGCCGAACTCGGTGACGATGCAGACATCATCCTCTGGCCACCCATCAAGGCCTTGCTTCGCAAGAATGGCGTCTTGGAATAGCAGCAATATTTGGAGCAGATTCGATGTCCGATGTCGAGCAGGTTGTCATTGTTGGTAGTGGGCCCGCTGGTTGGACAGCGGCAATCTATGCGGCGCGGGCTCAACTCAATCCCGTCTGTTACGTCGGTGTGCCTCGGCAGGATCCGGCACCGGTTCTTCCTGGCGGTCAGTTGATGCTGACCACCGATGTTGAGAACTATCCCGGATTTCCCGAGGGTATTGCTGGCCCTGAGATGATGGCCATGTTCCAGAAGCAGGCGGAACGATTCGGCACGCGTGTCGTGGGCGAAGACATCGTTTCCTGTGACTTTTCATCCAGGCCGTTTGTCCTGAAGACATCCGGAGGCAATGAGGTTCGTGCAAAGGCAGTGATCCTTGCGACTGGAGCGACCGCCAACTGGATGGGTCTGGATAACGAACTGCGATTAGCCACTTCAGGTGGTGGTGTCAGTGCCTGTGCCGTGTGCGATGGTGCTTTGCCGATGTTCCGGGATCAGCCCCTGGGCGTCGTCGGAGGTGGCGATAGCGCGATGGAAGAGGCTCATTACCTTACGAAGTTCGCCTCGAAGGTCTATGTCATTCACCGACGAGATGAGCTGCGTGCATCCAAGACCATGCAGAAGCGATTCCTTGATGAGCCAAATGCGGAGGTGATCTGGAACTCGAAGGTGACTGATGTCACTGGAGATGATTCAATCACCGGTGTTGATCTTGAGAACCTTGTTACAGGGGAGGCTTCGCATCTGGAGTTGAAGGGCCTGTTTGTTGCAATCGGTCATACGCCTGCAACGGGTTTCCTGGATGGCAGTGGCATCAATCTTGATGAGGCGAAGTACATCAAACTTCCAGGGCGTGGAAGCAATACCAACATCGAGGGCGTCTTCGCAGCAGGTGATGTTGCGGATTCCATATATCGCCAGGCGATTACAGCAGCCGGAATGGGATGCCAAGCGGCACTCGATACGGAACGATGGTTGGCAGAATCAGAATCTTGATAAAGAAATCTTCGGGGATGCGGGTTTGGTTCAGGTTGAATCAGCGTTTGCATTTTCCCATGAATGTTCAGTTTTAAGGAAATTCAAATGATGAAGAAGCAGATTGTATTGAGCGTTCTTGCGGTGATTGCCTTGTTGCTTGCCGGTTGTTCGAATCCGGTAGATTCAGCAATCAATGCCATGAATGCTGCAACAGCCAAGATCGACAAGGCAGCACAGGCCGGTGATGAGGATGGTTTTCTTGATGGTCTGCAGGCCATGGCCAATGCAATGGACAAGTTGAAGCCGGCGGTAGAGGCGATTCCTGGCGACAAGCGTCCCGAGTACATGGCCAAGGCCCAGGACGCTGCCAAGGCATGGCAGAAAGTTGCGGTCTCGCCCAAGTTCCTGGAGATAACGGAGAAAATCGCCAATTCACCGAAGGCTCAGAGGCTCACCGAGATCATGAGGCAGGTGCAGACAACGATGCAGCGGGATGGCGGCCAGTTCTGACGTCTTGCGAATAAAGGACATCTGGCACGCGTGGCTGTTACAGCCGCGCGTGCCTTTTTCATTTCTGGATGGTCTTGGCAGTCGAAGGCTCATCAGGTGCAATTCGGGTCATGATCCTGGCGCCAACGGCATCGCCCCAGACATTCACCGTTGTTCTGCACATGTCCAGAATCCGGTCTACGCCCAGGATGACGCCGATGGCGGCAACCGGGAGTGACAGTCCGGATCCTTCAAGCGATCCGTTCACGGCGGCAATAACGATGACCATGGTGACGAGGCCGGCAGATGGGATGCCTGCGGCACCTACGGCGGCCAGGGTCGCCGTGATCACGACGATGAGCAGTTCTGAGAAGCTCAGGTCGATTCCGTACAACTGGAACAGGAAGACGACGGCAACAGCTTCATACAGCGCCGTGCCATCCATGTTGATCGTGGAACCAAGCGGCAGTACGAAATTGGATGCACGCTTGGAGCATCCTGCTTCCAGCTCCGCGGTTTCCATCGTGACGGGGAGCGTGGCGGAACTGGAATCAGTCCCGAATGCCGTGAGGAGTGCTGGCTTCATCTTGGACATGAAGCCATACGGGTTGATGCCGGTGAAGATCCAAAGCACGATTGGCAGCACCACGACCATGTGGAACAACAGTCCGATGAAGACCACGCCCATGTAGCTGCTAAGTGGGCCAATCAATTCAGCCATGCCGATTTTGCCAACCGTCCAGGCCAGCAGGAAAAACACACCAAGAGGTGTCAGCCAGATCACCCATTGAATAAGAATCATCAGTCCTTCGAATCCGGCGTCGAAGAAATCCCTTGCCACCTTGGTTCGTGCGCCACCTGCGGCAAGCGCAAGACCCAGCATCATGGCGAAGACGATGAGGCCAAGTGGTCGGCCTGCAGACATCTCTTCAACAACATTGGATGGGATGACCTGTTTGAGGATGTTGGACCACGCGCCGCCCATGGACTGGCCTTCGACCTTGCCTTTGAGTCCGGAATCACCCTGGAAGGCTGATTGTCCTTCGGCAATCACACTCATCCTGACGTCATCAGGCAAATCACCTGGTTGAACCAGTGATACGAGCAGAGTGCCGATGACAACCGCGATCAACATCGTGCCGAAGTAGTAGCCGAGTGTCGCGATTCCGAGCCGACCAAGTTTCGATGGATCTCCGATTCGTGTGATGCCAGCAACCACGCTGAAGAAGATCAGCGGGATAACCATGAGCTTGAGTGGTCGGATGAGGACGAGGTCCCCGGCAGCCTTGGTCCAATGAAGGGCCGTGATGGCTTCTTCGCCACCGTAGAGCAGGAACTGCCCGTAGAGGGCGCCCAGGACCATGCCCAGAATGATCAGGAGTGTCAGAAGGTTGGCCTTCTTCATGGCCAGAGCCTAACCGATCACGGGGAACTCAGGCAGGTGCCTGTTCGATCACCCGCAACTGGAGTTCATCGAGTTGTGCAGAATCGACTGGCCCGGGTGCCTGGGACATCATGTCGGCACCACTCTGTGTCTTGGGGAAGGCAATGACATCACGGATGTTGTCGGTGCCCGCCAGGAGCATTACCAGCCGGTCCAGGCCAAAGGCGATGCCACCGTGAGGGGGGGCGCCGAATCGAAGTGCATCCAGCAGGAATCCGAACTTCGACTTGGCTTCTTCCTCCGAGAGGTTCAGCAGACCGAAGACGATCTTCTGCACGTTGGGATCATGGATACGCATCGAACCGCCGCCAGCCTCTGATCCGTTGACGACAAAGTCATAACCATCCGAGAGGCAGCCTCCAGGATCAGATTCCAGGATGTCCAACTGATCTTCGCGTGGGGCAGTGAACGGGTGATGTTCGCTGGCCCACCGTTTATTGTCCTCATCCCACTTGAACATGGGGAAGTCGACTACCCAGAGAGCCTTGTAGACACCACTTGGGATGACATCAA
This sequence comes from Phycisphaerales bacterium, assembly GCA_029242715.1. Classification (GTDB taxonomy): domain Bacteria; phylum Planctomycetota; class Phycisphaerae; order Phycisphaerales; family SM1A02; genus UBA1668. The sequence continues at coordinate 167,913 of JAQWTL010000020.1, read as the reverse complement.
GATCAGCAGCAACCTGAAGGCGTACTGCACCGAGTGCGGTATTGGCCATGGTCCGCTTGTCTGCGCCGAAGAGAACACAATCTCCAGGTTCCAGCCCGAGCGCCTTGACCAGGTCATCACCGATATCACCAAGGAACTTGGCAATGCCGGTTTCAAATCCCTTGTCGGTGTACTTCACCGCGGGAAGGCCACCGGCTCCATGGGTCCGGGCCAGTTCGGCATATCCATCGGTGATCTTTCGAGAGAACTTCTCTGCGCCACCAGGTACCCGGATAGCCTTGACCACGCCATCTTCCTTGGCGAGGGCTTCGGTAAACACCTTGAAGTCGGTACGGCCAGCGATTTCGGAAATATCCTGCAATTCAAGATCAAACCGGAGGTCAGGGCGATCAGATCCGAAACGATCCATGGCTTCAGACCAGGGCATTCGAGGAATGTCGCCGAGATCATGATCCAGCAGGCGGCTGAAGATCTCCCGCATGAAACCTTCCATCAATTCAAGGACATCGTCTCTGCTGACGAAGGACATTTCGAGATCGATCTGCGTGAATTCAGCCTGGCGATCAGCGCGTGGATCTTCGTCCCGCAGGCACTTGCAGATCTGGAGGTATCGATCACAACCAGCAACCATGAGGATCTGCTTGAAGATCTGTGGGCTTTGTGGAAGTGCATACCACTGTCCTGGATAGATCCGGGAAGGAACGATGAAGTCACGAGCGCCTTCCGGAGTGCTCTTGATGAGCAGAGGGGTCTCGATTTCAAGGAAGCCATGCTTGTCGAAGTATTCCCGCGTGATTCGTGCAGCATCATGTCGGATGCGCATGATCTTCTGCATGCGTGGTCTGCGAAGGTCGATGTAACGATAGGTCAGCCTGACCTGCTCGGAGATCTTCTCGGCTTCATGATCATCGGGCAGGATGGGGGGGTTGTCCGTACGGTTCAGGACTTCGAGTCCCTGGCCCATGACCTCGATGTGACCCGTATCCAGTTTCTCATTTGCTTTGCCTTCACGGAGTCTGACGAGACCAGTGATGGCAACGACATCTTCTCGCCTGAGTGAACGAGCATTCTCAATGACATCGTCTTCGCAATCCTCGAGATCGAAAACGACCTGTGTGATGCCGCTTCGATCACGGAGATCTATGAAGACGAGGCCTTTGCCCTGGTCACGGAAGGTGTTGACCCATCCAGCCAGAACGGCGGTTTCGCCAGAATTCGCTTCTCGCAGGTCGCCACAGCCATGCGTTCGTTTCATCATCGATCAGAGTCCTCATGGGCCCAAGTAATGGGGAAGGGGGCCATGGTAACGGGGGCAGGCCTGCCGTACCCTGCCTGGCTCGTACAATCCGTCCAGCCTGGGCCGGCAGATGTCCCTGGTCAATCCACCCATGACGACTTCATTGCTCTTTACAGCCTTTGAGCCCAGCGGAGATACGCTCGCATCACGAGTCATCGAGCGGTTGCGATCCGTTTGTCCGGAACTGGAGATCCACGCCTGGGGTGGTCCCCAGATGGCCCAAGCCGGGGCTCGGCTCCACGCCAATACGGTCGACAAGGCCGCGATGGGCCTTGGTGCACTTGCCCATGTTCAGCGAATCCGAAAACTGCACCGAGACATTCTCCAGTGGGCCCAATCGCATGAACCGGCTTGTCTGGTACCCGTTGATTCACCAGCAGCCAACTTTCCACTGTGCAAGGCCCTCAAGCCTCGCGGGGTGAAGGTGGTCCACCTGGCAGCGCCGCAGTTGTGGGCCTGGGCGCCCTGGCGTTCAAGAAAGCTTCGCCGCTGTACGGATCAGGTTCTCTGTCTGCTTCCATTTGAACCGGATTGGTTTTCAAGCCGCAATATCCCCGCTCGTTTCGTGGGGCATCCTGCGATCAATCGGGAGCTTGATGAGTCGGCGTCGGACCCTTCTAAGCATAACTTTCCCGATGGCGCCAGAAGACTGCTGCTGATGCCAGGTTCCAGAGAACAGGAAATCATCAGAAACGTTCCTTTGATGATGCAGGTGAAGGAGATGCTTGAGGCCAGGATCTCTGGTTTGTCTACGGTCATGACTGCAGTAGATGAAGAGAAAGCTTCGATCGTTCGGGGAGTCCTGCCTGCTTCAAGTGATGTGATGGTTGCTGTGGGCCAGCGTGATGCCGCCCTGGACTGGTGCCACATGGCACTGGCCGTGTCGGGGACAGTCACGCTCGACATCATGCGTCATGTCCGGCCCATGGTGGGGATGTTCCGCACCGGTCCTGTTGGCTGGCTTGGAGGCAAGATCATCCTGACGACATCGGATCGTCTGTTGCCCAATCTCATCGCAGGTCGACGAATCGTTCCGGAATTCGTACCCCACTGGGGCGGTGCGGCACCGATTGCCAGTGCAGTGGGGCAACTGCTGGATTCCGAGGACGCCTGTCAGCAACAGCGTGATGCGATCCAGGCAGCTATGGAGCCCTACAAGGGGCAGGACTTTGCGGGCAATGCGGCTGCAGCCATCATGGATGTGCTCAAGGCCTGAAGAATCAATAGTGACGGACCGGGTAGATCCGCATGGTGCAACACTTGTTGCCCAGCCGATCAGCAATCGGGATCACGCGGTGGCATGGTGCGGAGATGGGCATGCTTTTTTCCAGGCATTTGTCCTGCCAGATCCCGAGGTCGTGTTCGGCAATGGCTGGATCAGCAGTAAAGAGCAGGATGAGCAGTCCGGCATGAAGTATGCCGGGGTCCTTGCTGAGTTTGGCGACATCTTCTCGAACCGTTGAGAGCAGTTGAGTGCTGTAACTGGAATTGCCGCCGTCTTCCGTGAATTGCGAGACGACTTTCACCTCCAGCCAGAAAGCGTCTTCAAGTGGAAACGCCTGTGGATCTACGAACAAGGTGGCATCCGACTCGGGAACCTGAAGTGGTCGTTTGTCCGGCGTCAGAACCAGGTCACAGCGATCCCCCTCGGACCGGCGGCGATGACTTCGTGCAGCGGGATAGCGACACTCGCGGTGAACACCATGTCCAGCTGTTTCCAGCCCCTCAGAAAGCAGTGCATGCAACGTCACTTCATCACGCGCATCAAGCCCTGAAACCGATTGCTCGGTTTTGAGCCTGGTCTCCTCGTCGCGGAGTTGAGCCTCAAGGGCGTCTGCCAAGGAGGCCACGCACCAGCGATGCAGGATGTCACTCACGTTACCGGCCTCAGGACTTTTTGGTCCGCTTGATTTCACCGCTGCGCAATCGCTTGAAGTAGGAGTGGTAGGCCACCATCGCCACGGATCCGAAGATGAGCATGATGGGAATATTGACCCACAGCATCAGGCCAGTCCCCAGGTCGGAAAGGTTGCCAATCTCGGTAGTGGTTTCCACCAGTGGCAGCGTGGCAACGATTGCCAGGCAGCAGTAGATGATCTTGTAGAACGGAATCACGGCTTTGCTGAACTTGCCAAAGAGGAACACGATGCCCTGTTCGCCGTAGTAGCTCCAGGAGATCATGGTGGAGATGGCGAATAGCCAGGCTGCAATAAGGATGATCCAACTTCCCCAGCCGGGAAGAACTCGGTTGATGGCATAGGCCGTCAGCGAGGCACCCTTGTATTCCTTGTAGAGACCCGGGAAGGTCAGAGTGATGTCTTCGGTTTCGACGAGATGGTCGAAGTGGGTCAAGTTGTCATCATCGGCGGCAATAGATTTCCAGCGGATGTAACGTGATTCATTGGCATCTTCTGGGATCTTCACCTTGCCGTAGAACTTGGCCCGGTTGGAATTGGTGTCGATATTCAGGGTGTCATCACCCTGAGCGATGATGAACACAACGTCACCATGTCGCCATTCCTTGCGATCGATTCGTTGACCTTCTTCGCTTCGTTTTGGCAATGAGGATTTGCCTTCAACCACGGTTTCATCACCATCCCGGAAGGTCGTAGGTGTACCAACAACCCAGTGGGGCTTGTCGACCATCTTCTTCTCGCCGGTCAACTTGTCGGTTTCTTCAGTGGGTATTTCTGTAATGGTGATCTTGGGTGGAGTTTCCCAGGCACCATCCAGTCCCTCGCCATCACCACCTCGAGTCAGGGCACCTGTGGAGAGAATCACGAGGGCCGTGAGGGTGCACACGATGATGGTGTCGATGAATGGTTCCAAGCCTGCAACAACTGATTCGCTGACAGGTTCCTTGGTTCGAGCTGCACTATGCGCGATGGGGGAGGAGCCCTGTCCGGATTCGCTTGAGAAGAGTGCTCGTTTCATACCCCACAGGAAGGCAAATCCTGCGGCGCCACCGAGGAAGGCACCGCCTGCTTCTGATGGCGAGAAGGCTGAGCGGAAGATCAGGCCGATGAGGTCGGGGATCTGATCGATCTCGAATGCCAGGACCACGATGGCCGTGATGATGTACATGAGACACATGAACGGCACCAGCAAGCCCGCGACCTGGCCAATACGCCTGATACCGCCCAGGATGACCAAGGCCACGATGACAGCGAGGATGACACCAGGGATCCAGTTCCTGACGCCCAGGGTCTCATGCGAGATGTCGCCCACACTCCAGGCTTGGAACATGTTGCCGCCTGTAATGGTCGAGACGAGCAAGGTCAGGCAGAACAGAACCCCGAGGATCATGCCGATCCAGCCAAGGCCCCATTTCTTGAAGCCCTTGGCGACGACAAACATGGGTCCGCCATGGGGATTGTCGGGATCATCCGTGTTGCGAAAGAGCATGGACTGGCAGACCTCGGTGGTCTTGAGTGACATGCCAATGATTCCGATGACCCACATCCAGAAAACGGCCCCAGGACCACCCAACGCAATGGCGATGGCGACGCCCGCGATATTCCCGAGTCCAACGGTTGCAGAGAGGGCTGCAGACAACGCCTGGAAGTGACTGATGGCACCGGGATCATTGGGATCGTCGTACTTGCCCGCTGTGACAGTGACGCCATGGGTCAAGCTGCGCCACTGGGAGATACCGCTCCAGAGGGTGAACAACAGGCCTGTTCCGAGCAGGATGTACAGCATCCAGTTGGTCCAGATGACATCGTTGATTTCGCCCAGAAAATCATTGAATCCGTCCATGTCTACTCCATAAGGGAACTGGGATCAGTCGTAATCAATGCATGATGCGATAGAAGACGTCATTCACGTCGATCAGCCCGATCTTGTCGAGCAGCACGATGATTACGAGGATCGGTGCAACGAACCGAATAAGAAAGAGCCAACTACCGGCCCAGAAACCAGACAGGTCCGAAAGCTCGGCCTGTCGAACACGGGCCGGCATTACCCAGCCTGCATAGATAGCGATGAGAAGGCCTCCCAATGGAAGCATCCAGTTGCTGGTGAGAAGATCCATCGTGTCAAAGAAGGTCTGGCCATAACCAGGCAGCCAGGAAACCATCTTGAAACCCGAGCTGTTTGCAAAGGCCGTGATGATGCCGAATCCGAAGATGGCGCCACCCAGGATCCAGCATGCTTTCATCCGTGACCAATTGCGAGCATCGATCAGGTAGGACGCGACGACTTCCAGCAGCGATATGGCGGAAGTCAGTGCGGCAAAGACCAGAAGCCCGAAGAAGATGATGCTCAGAAGCATGCCCAGTTCGCCCATCTCTGCGAAGGCCAGTGGCATGCTCATGAATACGAGGCCGGGGCCACCGCTGGGGTCCTGCCCGTAGGAGAAGATGATCGGGAACATCATCATGCAAGCCAGGATTGCAATAACCGTATCCAGGCCTGCGATTGCCACAGATTGCCCGAGCAGCCCACCGCTCTGGGAGCGTTGGTACGACCCGTAGGTGATCATGGCACCCATGCCCAGCGACAGTGTGAAGAAGGCATGACCAAGCGCTTCCAGAACGCCCTTGGGTTCCAGTGCATTGGCATCTGGCTTGAAGACGAAGGCGACGGCGTCGCCGAATCCAGGTTGGAACAGGCCATAGACCACAAGGGTCAGGATGCAGAGCACCAGGAGTGGCATGAGGACCCGGCAGGTCCTCTCAATCCCTGAACTGATTCCCGTTGCCACAACGAGAATCGTGATGAACATGAACAGAGCGGCCCAGAATGTACTTGTCCAGCCATCCTGAAGTAATCCGACAAAGACACCGCTGACTTCATCCCGGATCGTATTTCGCCGGTGGATCGTTTCTGCCTTGTCTCGCATGGCAACAGGATCCATTGCCTTGACGGTGTCCTCTGCCTTCTCGCGTATTCCATTCTTGATGTCATCAAGTGGAGGTTCTGCAGCGGCGACAAGATCGATGGCCTCGGCTTTTTCCGGATGCTCACGGATCTTGTCGACATCAGCGCCTTCGTCCATGGCCTTCTTGGCGACGAGCCATTGTTCCCAGGTCATCGGTGGGAACTGTCTTCGCCAATCACGCTCAGCCCGGTCGAGTGACAATCGCGTCATGTCATCAACGATCAGTTCCTGCATCTCTTCGCTGGATGCCGTTGATCGGTAGACAAGTGCTGTTTGTTCGGCTTTTTCTGCAATGGGAGTTGTGAAGCCGACAACGGATTTGATCGTGTAGTCCATTGCCCAGCCGGCAACGACGACGTAGAAGGACAGGATGATGAAGCCGCTGATGACGCCGAGCCAGCCCACGACACTCCAGGGGGTACGGTCTCCTGAGAGGCGCTTGAATGCCAGGACGGGTTGGGCTTGTGCCGCACGGCCGATCATGATCTCTGCCACCAGAATGGGCAGGCCGACCAGGAGAATGCAGGCCAGATAGATCAGGACGAACAGGCCACCACCGTTCTCACCGGTGATGTACGGAAACTTCCAGATGTTCCCCAGGCCGACAGCTGAACCTGCTGCGGCAAGGACGAAACCGAATCGACTGCCCCAATGGGATCTGTTTTGCTTCATGCCTTGAATGGCCTCCAGAAGATCCTCAAGAGCGGAACCTGGCGGCCGCATCATAGCCCGAGAGCCGAGTGCCATGCAGGTACGTCAGCCCTGCTGGATGACCCGATACGATGTCCGCGTGAAGTCCCCCTTCAGAATCAGGCCAGATCTTCAGCGGGTCACCATGGACGGGTTCGCCTACCCCCTTGGCGTGGAGGTCGCTCCGGCGCGTCCATCGCGTGAGGGGTATTGCATGACCTGGGTGGAAGCGGAAGGCGATGGGCCGGATACCTATACGTTTCTGGTGGTGGTTTCCCATGAGCGGCTCAAGTCACTGCTGACGGCATGCTTCAGCCTGCTTCCGGAACAGGTCGCTGGAATCATGGAGGTTGGTTCGCGGGATGCCTTTCGCGCCGTGGATGTGTTCCTTGGTGCGTCGACGGTTTCAATTGATCGTTTTCGGGCGACTTGGAATCGGTATGAAGCCATCTTTCTGGAGGACGCCTCTCTGGCAGTCGGTGTCAATACCGAGTCGCCATTCATGGAAGTGTTTCTCGACCAGGACAAGCGAGTCACGATTCATGTCGAGCCGGGCGCAAGAGAAGACATCGAATCGATGTTGATGAAACAAGGTTTGAAGGAGTGTGATGAGCAGGAGCTCATGGTTGCCGAGTCAGAGCTGGAACGTACGGTTGTCAGGCCAGTGATGCTGGATGACCCTTCGCTTCTCTGCGATGTGGATCAACTGCTCCTGGCACTTCGCCATGAACTGGAACTGGTTCTTGATGAGGACCAGGATCGGAATCTCGATGCATCCGGCCGTGATCTTGGGCGAACACTTTGGCATGCCATCGTCTTGCTCGAAGCATGTGGAGGCATTGCTGATGGACAGGCTCACGCAATGGCTTGGGTCGTCTGTGGAAGTCGAAACGAGGTCGAATCTCTCCTTCGTGAGCGTATTGAAGATGACACTGACTGGTCATTCAGTGAGTTCTACACGCTGGATCGAGTGGCTTTCGATGACCGGCCGGAGGCACTGGTCGATTTGGCACCTCGTCATCCACGTTCAGAGATTTTCATGCTTGAGGTGGAATCCCTGGAGTCGGATGCAGGCGAATAAATGATGAGTAGCAGGCCAACAGGTGATCGAGAGTGGTATCAAGATGGCCTGCAGTTTCAATGCACCCAATGTGGCAATTGCTGTACCGGACCGCCCGGTGCGGTCTGGTTCAATGATGAAGAAGCTCAGCAGATGGCGTGTCAACTCGGGATGACCCTTCAGGCCTTTCTGGATAAATGGGCCCGTCGCCTGAAGGACGGGTGGTCTTTGAAGGAAGAACTCACGGAGCACGGCTGGGATTGTGTCTTTCTTGATCGAGATTCTCAGCCAGGGAAGGCTGTCTGCAGTCTCTACGGAGCCAGGCCGAAGCAATGCAGAACATGGCCATTCTGGCCTGAGAATCTTGAATCCAGGGCTGCCTGGGAGGGCGCCCAGCGGGAGACGCCTTGTCCTGGCATGGGCAATGGGCCCTTGATCCCGATTGAAGAGATCAGAATCAGCCGTGATGCTGATGGATCTTGATTTCTGGCCGTGAATGGGCCTGGATCCTCCGCATGTGCCATGGGGCGGATACTCCGCTACTCTGTTCTGTCCAGTCCAATTGGACATTCCGTGGGGACCTATGGTCTCTGTTCATTCGTGATACTGATTTCAAGCGAGTCCGTCATGACATCTCTGTTCCGCCTTACTCGATTTTCATTCCTTGCTTTGTTCTGCATCGTGTTTTCCAGTGCTGTATTGCATGCCCAGGAAGGGGAGGCCAAGCCTGCGGCTGCTCAGTCAGCATCCGAAAAGGCGCCTGCTTCCACATATGAATACGTACTCATGAAAACGAACCAGGGTGACATCCTGCTTCGTCTCAATGCGACATTGGCTCCCATTTCAACTGCGAATTTCCTGCATTACGCCAAGGATGGTGACTATGACGGCACGATCTTCCATCGTGTCATCGATGGTTTCATGATCCAGGGCGGGGGTTTCGACACGAATTATGAGAAGCGTCCAACCAGGGATGGGATCAGCAACGAGTGGACCAATGGTCTGAAGAACGAGAATTACACCATTTCGATGGCCCGGATCGGGGGAAACCCGAATTCGGCAACGAATCAGTTCTTCATCAACGTGCGTGACAACAGCAATCTGGATCGGCCGCAGGCTGACGGGGCGGCCTATGCCGTCTTCGGTCACGTCATCGCGGGCCAGAAAACGGTTGATGCTATTCGAACTGCACCCAAGCAAAAACGACAGGGTGCCTTTGTTGATTCTCCCAAGAGTGAGATCATCATCGAGAAGGTGACCAAGGTTGATCTGGCTGAGGCCAGGAAGATCGTCGAGGCACAGGGTGGCTCCCCAGCCGTATGTACGGAGCAGACCAAGAATGAGAAGGACGCTCTTCTTACAGCCGAGCGGATCAAGAAAGCAATGGAGTCCTCGAAGATGTTGACACGTACAGATGTGGATCCATCAGATGTCCCTGGTATAGCAGTGGATCGTCCCGCCGATGGTGAAAATGTGGGATTGAAATGGTGGGTTCTGAAGGAAGGCGCTGAAGATGCCGTCTCGCCCAGCGGAATGAATGACGAAGTACTGGTTCACTATTCCGGTTACTTGCTGGATGGCACCAAGTTTGATTCTTCGGTTGATCGTGGAGAGCCCATCAAGTTCAGGCTTGGTGGAGTTATCCAGGGCTGGGCTCTGGGTGTGGGCCAGATGAAGGTTGGCGAGAAAAAGAAATTGCTGATTCCCGCCGACCTGGGATACGGCGCCCGTGGTCGCCCTCCGGTTATTCCGCCCAGCGCAACCCTGGTCTTCGATGTTGAACTACTTGAGGTCATGCCGGCTAAATAGGGCCCCTTGAGGGCCTGATGGCCCGGGACCATCCTCTCAGCCGTTTCGGCCTCCCTGAACGTTATGCAAAGGTGCTGCACGGAATCCAAATGTGATTCCGTGCGATCCTTTGCATTGATCGGGGGGCATGCGGTCGATATAACTAAATAGACGGTGTTGCTTGTCCAGATGGCTGGACCTGTACACCTCGATGGGAGATCTGCAATCAGCCAGATGACTTCTTGCGCATCGATTCTCGACGAACCCGTCCTGGTTCTGAACCGGGGATACACGGCTATGCGAGTCATTTCGGTACGGCAGGCATTCATTCTTCTCTTTCGCCAGATTGCTGAAGTGATATCAGTCAACCAGGGGCGATACGAGACATTCAACATCTCATCATGGCTCGAGATCGCAGACCTGCAGAGGCAGTATGAGTTGGGTGACCATGATTGGATCCGGGCTGCCAGCCGGTACGTGGCGGCTCCGCGAATCATTCGCCTCACAAGTTCCAACCGCCAGCCGGACTTTCATGTTCGATTGAATCGAAGAAACCTGTTTGCTCGCGACCGAAATCGGTGTCAGTACTGTGGCAAGAGGTTCCCGTTATCCGAACTCTCAATCGACCACGTCAACCCGATTTCACGAGGCGGTGGAAACACCTGGGAGAATCTCGTGTGTGCGTGCATCCGGTGCAATACTCGCAAGGGCAACCGAACGCCACGAGAAGCGGGCCTGCGACTGATTACAACACCTCGACAGCCTCGGCATTGCCCGGATCGGGCATTGTCACTTCGCCGAAAGCAATACGAAGTATGGAAGGTTTTCCTGAATGAAGCATACTGGACGGTCGAACTTCGAGATTGAACTCATCTTCCGCTTGATGATGGCGGGATTGCCAATGGCTCCGTCAATCCGTTCGCCTGCATATTGCTTTTCACGTCATATCTTCAGTTGTCGACAAGGCGCCCCTGTTCAATTCAGGGGTTGTGGTGGACGTCCCCGTCCACGTCGCAGCTGAGTCCTTCTGATTCCTGCTCGAGCATCTCCATTGCATGATCGATGTCGATCAGGTGTTCCTGTCGCAGTTCAGTGGGCATTTCAGACAGTGTCCTCGCCTCCTTGAGCGTGAATGGTCCGACGGCAGTCCGTCGAATGGAGGTGCAGTATCCGCCGGTTCCCAGTGCGTTACCAAGATCGCGGGCCAGTGAGCGGACATAGAAACCCTTGCCGCAGTGAATATCGATCGTGGCCAACGGCCATTCGAATTCCGCCAGTCCAATGCCGTGCACAAGGACAGGACGTGGTGGAAGGCTTTCCAGTTTCTGGTCACGAGCGAGATGGTAGGCCCGTTTGCCACCGACTTTGATGGCGCTGAATGCAGGTGGGGATTGCTGGATGCATCCCTTGAAACCGTTCAACGCCGTCATGATGTCATCACGTGTTGGAGGTGAGTCGATCTTGACTGGCTCCGGCTCTCTTTCAAGGTCGTCACTCGGGCTGAACGCAGAGAGATCGACGCCAGTGCGGTATCGCTTGGAGGCTCCAACGATTCGTGAGAGCAGTCGCGTGGCAGGCCTTCCGATACCGATCACCAGAACGCCTGTTGCAAGAGGGTCCAATGTTCCTGCGTGCCCGCTCTTGGCGCCTCCGGCCGTATCACGTGCCAGCACCCGGATCCTCGCCAGTGCTTTCATGGAACTGATGCCTGGTGACTTGTCCAGGACAAGGAAGCCTTTGATGGAATCTTCTGTCTTCAAGGCTTTGGTCTACCCCGGTGTTGTTTCATCCAGGTGGGGTGTGACATGGCCCTGGCAAGACCAGGGCCATGTGCAAATGGGCGGTACAGGACTCGAACCTGTGACCTCACGGGTGTGATCCGTGCGCTCTAGCCAACTGAGCTAATCGCCCAAGTCAACGGGTGAGTATATCGGAGATGGCAGAGATGACCGGGTGATCAGTCCGAAGCGGGCTTGTCTTCGCCCTTGGTGTGGACGGCATCAGCGGTGGCATGGACGTCTTCAGAATGTCTTGCGACGGACTGGTCTGAGAGCTTTGGGGACGTCTGGGTCTTGGTGCTGCCCTTGTCAATATCGTCCTCGATGCCCTTGACGCCTTTCTTGAACTCCACGAGGCTTCGGCCAACATTGCGACCGACTTCCGGCAGCCTGCGACCGAAGATGAGCAGACCGATCACGAGGATGATGATGACCTCAGTCGTACCGATACCGCCAAAGGCGAGGATCGGGAATAGGGCCGTGGAAAGAGTCATGGGTTCCTCCGTGGGGATATGCCAGTACATAGTCTATCGGTTTGGCCGCAAGTCGGCCGTAGAAGTCTTCAAACGGAGGTTGTTCGGGGCCGATAGACTGCTTATATGGCTCCATTGGAGGGGGCTGAAGGGTACTTGAACCATGGAAGGACGCCGAATGCAGCTGCTGACTGGATTCATTGTATTGATCGCACTTCTGGGACTCTCCGCCTGCACGCAGGAAAAGGTGGAGCCAGGCGCCAACATTGCAACCAAGGATTACTCCCGTCCATTGCCGAAGGGTCATCGGGCACTGGTGCGGGTCACGGATCCCGATCAGATGCCTGATCTCGATGCAGCATGGGAGGCGCGAGATCTCTTCCTGCAGGATTCGATGGATGAAAGCATCAGTTGGTTCGACAAGGAATCAACACTTGACTGGTATCCCCATGACGGGATTGATCATGCAAGGGCCCGGGCCTCCGTGGTCGCGATGCGGGAACTCGTTACTGAATCCACTGATTCAGAGAGTTTTCAACGAGGCGTTCGCGAGCAGTTCGATGTCTATGAATCCGTTGGATGCGATGGTGACGGCACCATCCTGTTCACGGGTTATTTCTCACCAGTACTCGATGGGAAGACAGCCCCAACGGATGCTGATGACACTCCGCTTTATCTCCGGCCTCACGATCTCGTGACACATCCGAGTTCTGGTCAGCCACTTGGTCGCATGCACGCGAATGGCGAACTGAAGCCCTGGCCAGGCCGGCGGGAAATCGAATCAAGTGAGATGTTCGATGGCACCGAACTTATCTGGGTGGAAGATCCATTGTCAGCGTATATCGCGCATGTGAATGGATCAGCCAAGATTCGCATGGAAGATGGCACGTTCATGTACGTGGGCTATGACGGCAAGACTGATGGTGAATACAAGGGCCTGGGTGTCTCCCTCGTGGAGGCGGGTCTGGCGGATCCCACGGAATTGAGCCTCCCGACCGTGCGACGAATGTACAAGCGGCATCCTGATCAGGTGAGCGAGTTGATCCTTGACAATGATTGCTACGTGTTCTTCCGTGAATACGGCGGGGGAACCTGGCCTTCAGGTTCACTGGGATTCCCGGTGACTACGGAACGAACAATCGCGACGGATAAATCTGTCTACCCACGTGGTGGAGTCGTGCTTGTGGATACAACGACAAATACCTTCAGCGGTTCCAAGCCATTCACCCAGTTCATGCTGGATCAGGACACGGGCGGGGCCATTCGTGCGCCTGGTCGTGCGGATCTCTACATGGGAACCGGGTCGGCAGCCGAAATACTTGCCGGTGGGCAGTATGCCGAGGGCAAGTTGTATTACTTTTTCCTGAAGCCTGATCAAGTGGCTTCCGTGAATGAGACCTGGGCGAGCCCCTGACAAATGCCCGGGACGTACTGGTCCTGACGGGTTGGCATGGCAGTCGATGTCAGTTGCTCGGCTGATCTACAGTCCAATGCTTGAGGACTCGCCGGCGACCTTTGAAGTGATCTTCGGGTCCATTTGGATTGGTGGAGGCCATTGTCGGACGGGCTGCCCGTCACGGGCTTCGCTGATCACCTTGCTTGTACCGTCGATACCAAGGCGATCCTGGTTCCGGTAGAGATCTCGACCGGGATCCATGTTGGCAGTCAGGTAGAAGAGCACCATGTTCATGTCCGTGAGATCAACGGACTCGTCAACAGCAATGATGCACCCATTCCAGTCCGGGTCGGCTGCGAGAACAGACTCGATGGCACGTCCTCCGGCACCCGGTCCATCCGATGCCTTGTTCACGCCCAGGGTGATGACTCGTCCATTACCCCAGTCGGGAATGTCATGTTTGAACGTGGCCTTGCTCAGAGAGCTTGCCAGCTTGTCGCGGAGTCTGGAGAGATCAGGCATGTCAGGAGTTACCGACGGTATGCCCCGGACTTCTTCGCCGGGCCATGCTGGTGTGGCATCGAAGCCGATCTTGTGTCCGGCACCAAGACGTGGCGAGGCGTGATCCAGGATATCCAGGGGTCCATTGACAATCTCGATGTCTCGTTGGAAGTGGCAGTGTGTCGCAAGGGCGGACATGACGGCTGCTTCATCATGAATATCCACATCTTCTTCCACGACCACGATCATCTTGGTCCAGGCCATTTGTCCAGCACCCCAGATGGCGTGCATGAGGCGGCGTGCTTGAAGTGGGTAGGCCTTTCGGATCGACACGAAGACACAGTTGTGAAAACAACCAAAGAGTGGCAAGTGGTAGTCGATGATGTCAGGAACAAGCAGCTTCAGCAACGGAAGGAAGATCCGTTCAGTGGCTTTGCCCAGGTAATAATCTTCCTGAGGTGGAACGCCCACGATGGTTGTGGGGTAGATCGCATCTTTGCAATGGGTCATCGCCGTAACCTCGAGGGTCGGGTAGCGATCTGGCATGGAATACCAACCGGTGTGATCACCGAAGGGACCTTCAATGACGGCGCCATCGCCAAGTGGTTCGCCGGAATCGGGTTCCCAGCCGATATTGCCGGCATCTGTTCGAACCATCCCCTCGATCACGATCTCGGCGTTGGCGGGTACGCGCAAAGGGACTGTCTTGGCATTGACCAGAGGAATTCCTTTGCCGTTCAGGAAACCTGCCATCAGTAGTTCACTCACACCAGGTGGCATGGGTGCGGTTGCGGCATAAGGCAGGACAGACTCACCACCAAAGCAGATGGCTACCGGCATCGGTTCACCAATGGCCTTCCATGATCGCCAGTGGGATGCGCCATCATGATGAAGGTGCCAGTGCATGGCCAGGTGCGTGTCATCGATGAGTTGAACGCGATACATGCCGATGTTGTGAGAAGGGGGCTTGGGCTTGCCCCGATCTCTGGCATGGATCGTATGGATGCCTGCGAAGGTGATGTAGCGACCTTGACCGGCAGCGGTTCCAGCTTGTTCGGGTGTGACGGGCCAGCCGACAGCGGATGGATCCCCATCGAGAGGCCAGCACTTGATGATGGGCAACCGTGTGAGATCGACTTCTCCACGTGAAGCCAGCTTTACGACTTCCTGGCATCGACCATTCCGTTTGAGCTTCGGGCCTGCCTTGAGAAGAGGGCTCAGTGTTCTGAGTCTTGAGAGCGCGTCCCGAATTCCTGTTGGTGGCCTTGGTGTACTCATGGCCTCCAGCATGTCTGCAATTCCCGAGAAGCCAGTAAGGGGATCGCAGCCCAATGCCATTTCCATACGGACGTATGAGCCGAAAGTATTGATGGCTAAAGGAAAATCACATCCTTCGATGTTTTCGAACAACAGGGCTTTTCCGCCAAGTCGAGCCCTGGCTGGATCAAAGCTTTTGGCTGCGTTGCTTTCATGTGGAGCTGTTGATTTGCTGTGAAGATCCGCAATGGCAGCAACTTCAAGCATTGGTGAGACTGTATCGGTAATGCGAAACAGCTCTCCCTGAGCTTCAAGGGCATGGACCATCTCTTGGAGTGTGCGAAAACCTTCTGGCATGGGCAGCAGGATACCTCGCGCAGGCATACAGGATGTGTTCAAGAAGGATACACTTGAGCCCAGCCAGGAGGTTCAATGATGTCCGCTGCTCCAGTCATCTCCATTGATGATGTCTACAAGACATTCAAGAGACGAGTGCATGCCCTGCGAGGTGTGAGCATGCGGGTTCACGAGGGCGAGATCTTCGGACTGCTCGGGCCCAACGGTGCAGGCAAGTCCACCCTGGTCAAGATCATCATGACGGTCATTCGAGCCAACAGGCTCTCGGGCACAGTTCTGGGGCATTCAGTTGGTCACAAGCCAACCCTCAGTCGGGTGGGATACCTGCCAGAGCATCATCGCTTTCCCAAACATCTCAAGGCAGGCCAGGTTCTGGATTATCTCGCGGGGCTCTCAGGGGTCCCCAGGCGTGTACGCAAGAAGCGAATTGACGAAATGCTCGAACTGGTCGGGATGACGGACTGGAAGCGGCATCGCGTCGGGGAATTTTCCAAGGGGATGCAACAACGGATCGGTATCGCCCAGGCGCTCATGAACGACCCCAGGCTCCTTCTGCTTGATGAGCCGACGGATGGCGTTGATCCGGTTGGTCGGCGGGAGATTCGTGATCTGCTGATTCGGCTTCGAGAACAGGGGCGGACGATTTTCATCAACAGCCATCTTCTCAGTGAACTGGAAATGGTCTGTGATCGTGTTTCCATCATGGTGAAGGGTCGTGTTGCCATGGAAGGCACCATTGAGGCGCTGACGTCTGACTCCCAGCGTTATGAGATTCACGTTGAAGGAAAAATTGCAGGCGACATGGCCCCTGGAGCGACCAGTGTCGAATCAGTCGGCGTTGATTTGACGAAGATCACCATGCCGACGGCGAAGGCGACGGATGTCCAGCCGTTGCTGGACAAGTTGCGGCAGTCCGGTACGACCATTCATCGTGTCATGCCGGTTCGGGAATCTCTTGAAGATCTGTTCATCCGAGCCATCGAGACGACCGGTGAAGGTTCCGGAACCCCGGGAGCCGTGACGGGCAAAGGCGGTGACGCATGATCGCTGTCATGGCCATCCTGGTGGAATCCTATCGATCGTTGAAGGCTCAGAAGCTTTTCAAGACAGTCTTGGTTCTCTCCCTGCTCGTGATCATCGGCTTCGCCTCATTCGGATTCAACGAAAAGGGCATGTCTCTTTTCTTCGGTGCGTACACGATCGAGAGCGAGTTCCTGAATTCCGAGAGCGAGTATTCCAAGACGCTGTACCTGGGAATCTTTTCAGCTTTCATCGTCAACCTCTGGCTGGCCTGGGTTGCCACGATCCTCGCGTTGATTTCCACATCATCGATTTTCCCGACATTCCTCTCTGAGGGTGCAGTGGAAATGGTGATGTCCAAGTCGGTCAGGCGCACCACGCTTTTCCTTTCCAAGTACATCGGCGGACTGCTGTTCGTCATCCTTCAGGTATCAGTGTTCTGCGTGGGTGCTTTCCTGGTGGCAGGTTGGCGAGTGGGTGAGTGGAATGTCACGATCTTTCTCGCGATCCCTCTCGTCACGATTTTTTTCAGCTACCTCTTCTGTGTCAATGTCCTGTTCGGCGTTCTCACCAGATCCACCCTGGTGGCCTTGTTGTTCACACTTCTGTTCTGGTTCATGACGTTCGGGGTTCGGCAGGCAGACGACATCCTTCACATCGTTTGGTTTCAGGGTGAAGTCATGGCGGTGCATTACGAGCAGGAACTGGAGGAAGACGTCCAGAACCTGGCGACCTACAAGAGCACTCTGGAGAGCATGAAAGAAGGCGAGAATACGGAATCGGGGCTTGATTACTACAGCGGTCAGATCAAGCGGACAGAATCCAATATGGAGTACCTCCAGAATGAGGTTGATGAGCGCAGGAGATTGATGAGTCAGCTTGATCCCTGGGTGACAACGCTCAACATCATTCGCTGGCCACTGCCCGAGACCAGCAGAACCATCGGCCTGCTTCAGAGATGGATTGACCAGGGGCGTGATGTCACGATGGTTGACATCATGTCAGGCAAGATCTTCGAGGAAGACGAGCAAGTAGATGATGAGGTATTCAGAAGCGACCAGGAGGCTCAGAAGAAGTTGATCGGTCGCGAGCAGGAGATCTCTGCAGGAGCCATCATTGGCTGGTCGCTTCTCTTCGAGTTCGTGATTCTGGTTCTGGCCTGGTGGGTCTTTGTGCGTCGTGACTATTGATTGAACGGGCTCGTGTCCTCTTCAGCCACCAGACAGTGTTTCGCCCCGATCATGCGCGGCCTGAATGCCACGACGTATGGATTGTTGCACGCCTTCATCGATCATTGAGTTGATAGCGGCTTCCGTTGTGCCTCCCGGAGTGGCAACGGCTGCACGTAATCGGGCAGGAGTCATGCCGGTCTCTGCCAGCATGCGGCCGGTTCCTGCCATGGTCTCAGCGACCAGTATCGGGGCGACGTCCGGGTCGATTCCCATCTCGATGGCGTGTTCAACCATTGTTTCTGCGATCAAAGCAAGGTAACCAGGGCCAGAACCGCTCAATGCCGTGACTGCCCAGAGATTTGATTCCGGAAGGATTACCGTTTTGCCCAGTGTTCCAAAGAGCGCTTGGCCGAAGGCGATATCCTCATCTGTTGCTTGTGAGGCCGGCATCAAGGCGCACATTCCCGCGTGCACTCGGACGGGTGCATTGGGCATCACGCAGATCACACGGGTGTTCTCCCCGAAGGCAGTTTGAATCGTGTTGCTGCCAATACCTGCCATCACGGAGATGACGAGTCGGCCGTGATCATCAGCCCCGATTTCGGCCACAGCTTCAGCAAATTGCTGTGGGCGAACAGCGAGGATGATCTGGTCGCACTGGCCAAGTTCCGCAGGGAATTCAACAAGTTGAACCCCCAGTCCTGACAGTTTGGTGCGTTGGTCTGGATTCCGTTCAGCGACCACAGTTCTTGCCGGATCCAGTACACCTGCCTGGAGGGCTGCGGTGAGGACCATGGAGCCCATCTCCCCGCACCCTACGAAGCCGACTTGTTCCATTTTCTGGGGCATATCGAGTCCTCGCAATCGGCCAATTCCATGGAGGCCATTGACTGCACGGTACAATGGAAGCAGGAGACAGGTGTACTCAGAATGACGTCAGCCAGCACAACAGTCTTGCCATTTGAGGAGCCGGTTCGCGAACTGGAACGCCAGATCGAATCGCTGGAGGCCCGTGACGATGCAGCGGACATCGCAGAGGAAATCACCAGCCTCCGGGACAGCAGGAACAGCCTTCTTCAGAAGATCTACGGCAATCTCAGTGCCTGGGATATCGTTCGGATTGCACGTCATCCAGAACGTCCGCAGACTCCTGACTACATCCACATGATCTGTCGTGACTTCCGTGAACTCCATGGGGATCGTCAATATGGTGATGATCGAAGCATCCTCACCGGCCTTGGAAGGATTGGCCCTTTCAAGGTTCTGATCGTCGGTCACCAGAAGGGCCGGACGACCGAGGAGCGAATTGCATGCAATTTCGGCTGTGCTCACCCCGAGGGGTATCGCAAGGCGCTCAAGAAGATGAAGTTGGCCGAGAAGTATGGCCTGCCCATCGTGACCTTGATTGATACGCCCGGAGCCTATCCAGGTGTTCAGGCCGAGGAGCGTGGCCAGGCAGAAGCCATTGCGGTGAACCTCAAAGAGATGAGCCGCATGAATACGCCGATTCTCTCAGTCGTGATCGGTGAAGGAGGATCTGGTGGTGCTCTGGGTATCGGAGTGGCAGACCGCGTCGACATGCTCCAATATGCCTGGTACTCCGTCATCAGTCCGGAAGGTTGTGCAGCAATCCTCTGGAAGGAAGCCAACGAGGCAACCAATTCTGCTGCTGCGGAATCTCTTTGCCTGACTGCCAGGGACAACTTGGCCAATGGACTCGTCGACCAGGTCGTGACAGAGCCAGTGGGAGGGGCCCATCGTGATCCCTCAGCAGCAGGAGAGGCACTGGAGCGGCACATCGTCGATCAGCTTCGGGAATTGACCCGCTTCAACCCCCGGACGCTTGTTGATCGTCGTTACGAGAAGTTCAGAAAAATCGGGGCGGTCTCAACCTCCTAAGCCCTTCTGAGGGCTCCTGCAGAGCTTCTTGGGGCCTATTGGCCTGCGTTCATTGACGGGCAACGCCATCAGAAGTAAATTGCTCCGTTCGATTGCCGCCTTCAGAGACCTCCTAGGGTGTGTAAGTGTTCATTTGACAATGCCTTAGGGCGCGACAGCGTATCCAGCGTGGCCAAAAAGAAGACCAGCAGCAAGAAAGCGAAGCGAAGTACTGGGACAACATCCCGGTCCACGGGACGCCGTGCTGTCAAAAAGAAGGCCACTACGAAGAAAACAGCCACTAAAAAGGCGGTAGCCAAGAAGAAGGCCCCAGCCAAGAAGGCTGCTTCCAAAAAGAAGATCACCATCAAGATAGCTGCATCGAAGAAGGCGCCTTCCAAGAAGGCTGCCTCCAAGAAGAAGGTTGTGACTAAGAAAGCTGCTTCAAAGAAGGTCGTGACCAAGAAGGCTACGAGTAAGAAAGCAGCGGCCAAGAAGACGACAACCAAGAAAGCGGTAGGAAAGTCCAAGGCGAAAGCCCCGGAAGGTGCGCCAGTACGCCGTCGTCGACGACAGACGGTCGTAGAGGCCGTGCTGGCATCCGAGACGGATTCACGCGGTTTCGTAGTTGTGAATGGTCGAAAAATCCGCCGGATTTCAGCTGAGCCAGCCAAGAAGACTCGCAAGCGTTCAACGGCTGCAGATGACGCGGCCAAGTTGAAGAAGGCTGCTGATGAAAAGCCTGTGAAGACAAAGTTGTCAAAGGCCGAGTTGGAGCATTTCCGACTGTTGCTGATTACGAAGCGGCGTGAACTGCTGGCAGCTGTTGATTCCATGGAATATGAGGCGTTGCGATCGGATGATGGTGATACATCAAACATGCCTATCCACATGGCTGATGTCGGCTCAGATGTCTATGAGCAGGACCTCATGCTTGGTATGGCAGCAAGTGAACGCCAGCGAATCCGGGAAATTATCGATGCGCTTCACAGGATTTCTGATGGCACCTACGGAGTCTGTGCATTGACGAAGAAGGCCATTTCCAAAAAGCGACTCAATGCCAAGCCATGGGCCAAATACAGCATTGATGCCGCCCGTCAGATCGAGCGAGGCTTGTGACCAAAGGATCGTGTGAATGCAGAACCTGGGCATCGGCACGGTGCTGGGCTGTGCTTCTTGTTGTCGTTGCAATCGGGTTGACCGCGGATCTGTGGACAAAGTCCTGGGCATTTGAAACTGTTGCCGGACAGCCGGTCGTGGTGTCTCGTCACGCCCTTCTGGACAACCCCGACTACAACCCTATTCCATTTCATGAAGGTGTTGTGCTGGTTCCAGGCCGCATGCTGAATCTTCACCTTGTTCTGAATTCCGGTGCGGTCTTCGGGATTGGCAGCGAGCAAAGAGCGTTCTTCATCATTTTCACGGTACTGGCTGTCATGATCGCCATCTACATTTTCGGATGGCAGACGAGATGCAAGAGCATTCTGGCGCATATCGGCATCGGACTGGTTCTTGCCGGAGCACTTGGGAACCTCTGGGATCGCCTTGCCTTGGGCAGGGTCCGTGATTTCCTGCATCTCTTTCCTGATCGGCATCTGCCATTTGGTCTGAACTGGTTTGGTGGTGGTTCAGAAGTGTTCCCATGGGTCTTCAACATCGCCGATGTGCTGCTGTTGGCGGGTATGGCCGTCCTGCTCGTTCACCTGCATTTCTCCGATCAGCAGGATCGCTCCAAACAGGCCCAATCTGACGCCTCCTGATCCCATCAGGGGAGCTGCTGCCCAAGGCCCATCCGGGGGCCTCAAGCCAGCATGGCATGCCCCTTGAACTTTTTCTACAATGCTCGCTTCTGGACAGGTGTCCGAGCGGCTGAAGGAGCGGCACTGGAAATGCCGTGTACGGTTTTTCCGTACCGTGGGTTCGAATCCCACCCTGTCCGCTTCTGGCGTCTCGCATTACGACGAGATGTCAAGCGGTGAGTTACGGGCTGTAGCGCAGCTTGGTTAGCGCGCTTGACTGGGGGTCAAGAGGTCGACGGTTCGAATCCGTCCAGCCCGATTCGGCTCGGTCTTCATGACCGAGCCGAATGCACATCAGATTCAGAGCGTTGGCGGCTTCCTGTCAGATGCCGCGTTACCGCCGCAGATCACGACTGCTGCGTGTTGGTTCTGCCATCTATCAATGGACTTCTGAAGAGCGGCGACGGCGACACCAGCGGCCCCCTCAACGCGCATGTCATGGTGATGATGGACCTGTGAAACGGCATCCTCGATCTCGTCTTCTTCAACAAGGATCCAGTCATCGACCAGTTGCTGACAAAGGTCGAAGGTGATGGCTTCAGGTTCAACGCCACCAGCTGTGCCATCACTGAGTGTGGGGCCGCATTCGACATCGATGATCTTTCCGGCTTCAAGACATCGAAGCATGGCAGGAGACTGGATCGGGAGGCAGCCGATGATCTGGATATCCGGCCAACGAGCCTTGAGGACGGCCGCCGAACCAGAAATCAATCCACCTCCGCCAACAGCGATGAAGGCAACATCAAGCTGTGTGGTCTGCCTGGCCAGTTCCATTCCAACTGTGCCTTGGCCTGCAACAACCAGAAGGTCGTTGTATGGAGAAATGAAGCAACGGCCGGTTTCATCTGCAATCCTGCGTGCATGTGCTTCCGCTTCGCTGCAGTCTTCGCCATGGATCTCGATGCCAATGCCTTTGGAAGCAAGTTTGGACCGTTTGGTTTCCGTGATGGAGGCCGGTGCATAGATCAGGACATCATCGATGGAAGCCTGCTCTGCTGCCCAGGCAACAGCCAGAGCGTGATTGCCGGTGGACGCTGCGACCAGGCCTCGACGTGCAGTATCGTCATCCAGTTCCAGTACACGATTCAGTGCACCACGAGCCTTGAATGAGCCCGTGTGTTGCTGATTTTCGAGCTTGAGACATGTCCTGCTTCCAAGCCAGGGTGCTTGGATGAAGGGCGTCTCGATCACGTGTGAACGCAGCTTGGTGTCCGCGTTTTCCACCTGCTTGATCAGGTTCATGTGAGCCTCCGGCTGGAACAGATCGGGCATGGTCTCCGGTACAGTACACGCATGAACGCCAGCAGCCATCCCAACCTCACGATCCTTGACCATCCACTGATTCAGGACAAGATGGCTCGTCTACGCGACGAGTCGACTACACATGAAGATTTTCGGAGGCTGATCGGTCAGGTTGCCGGACTCATGACTTTTCAGGCCAGTCGTGATCTTCCAGTGACTGAAACCAATGTTCGAACCCCGTTGGAGGATGTTGTCGCGGCCCGCTTGTCTGCACCTGTGACGCTGGTCCCAATTCTTCGGGCAGGGCTTGGCATGGTCGAGGGAATCGTCGCACTCATGTCAGAGGCCAATGTCGGGCACATCGGACTCTACCGTGATGAAAGCACGCTCAAGCCGGTGACCTATTACTGCAAGCTTCCCGCCATGATTGCCGAGGGGCCGGTCTTTCTGGTTGACCCGATGCTGGCAACGGGAGGATCCGCCATTGCAGCAACAGAAGTTCTCCAGACGCATGGTTGTAAAGACATTCGCCTGATCTGTCTTGTTGCCGCCCCTGAGGGAGTCGAGGCGATGGCCGAAGCCCATCCCGGGGTTCGGGTCTTTGTTGCCGCTCTGGATCGAGAGTTGAACGATGTTGGTTACATCCTTCCAGGGCTCGGTGATGCGGGCGATCGCATATTTGGGACGCGTTAGCATCTGTAAGGGGCTGCATCAGAGGGCAGATCAGACTCTGGTGTCCAAATCAACGGCATGAAGCTTGTCTGAAGCCCCAAATAAGGTACTTTCCATTAATCAGGGGATGCTTGGGGACCGCCTGCCGTAAGGCGGAATGTCCGGTTGAAATTGTGACCATGCCGGGATTCGCAAGGCAAGGAAGGATCATCAGATATGAAACGGCTCCTCTTCACTGCGACGATTGTCGTTGCTGCTACTGGCTTTGCTTCAGCAAGCAGCCAGACCCGACTGGGATGTGATTCGGACATCAATGGTGATGCAGCGGTAGACGTCAGTGATGTGCTGGATATTGTTTCTGCGTGGGGAAGCGATCAACACGACACCGACGGGGACGGGAACTGTGGTGTTCATGAAATCCTTCAGGTTCTTGAGGAATTCGGTCTCACCTGTCATCCATTTACGAATGACGTGACGGTCACCATGGATTACGACGAAGGCGTTGCGGTTGTCACGGGAACGGGTCTTGCAGACCATCCCATGGGCCCGTTTGATGGATCCACTGGATGCTTCAATCCCAATACCCCAACGGATCAGAATTTCACCTGGTACATCAAGTTGAATCCAGTTCCGACCAGTTCACCTTCTGTCAATCTGTTGAATACGCTGGGTGCTGTTGGTGTCTGCACCAATGGCGTGTCCATGTACAACCCTTATGACGGCGGCATGACAGATGCTCCGAGCACGATCTGCTTCGATGAATTCAATGCTCACCCCTCGCCAGACGGTTCATACCACTATCACCAGGCATCTGATTGGGCATATGACCTGGGGGCTGATGGCCACTCGATCCTGATGGGCTATGAGTTTGACGGCTTCCCGGTCTATGGTCCCTACGAGAGCCCAGGCGTCTTCGCGAAGGATCTGACGGGTGCCATGGCACTGGATGATTGCAATGGCCATTACGATGAAGTGCGAGGCTGGCATTACCACGCCATTTCGTTTGAACTCGACGTCAACGGCTTCCCCTGGATTGCTGGGTGCTACCACGGAGATCCTGATCCCCGCAACTTTAATGGCGGTGGCGGCGGCGGTGGTGGTTGTGACGCTTGTGCAGCGAACATGATTCCACCACCGATTTGCAACTGTGTTCATACGACACCTGGCTATGAGTATTGCTGTACGAACTGGGATTCTGCCTGTCAGGCCTACGCAGACCAGTTCTGCCCATAGAAATCTGACGAAAAAAACCCGTATGGTTCACTTGAATAACCGGGCATTTGGCAGGACACTCACTCCCATGTCCTCAAGATTTCTCCTACTCCCTGTTCTCCTGACCATTTCCATGATCTTTGGCTGTGCAAGTACGCCAGCTTCAAAATCTGTTGGAACGGGACCCGTCGACCCTTCTCTCAAGAAGCCTCTGGAGGGTCAGCCTGGGGATGTTGCCGTTCTCATTTTTGCCAGTCCAGATTGCCCGATTTCCAATGCACTGGCGCCTGAATATCAGCGTATTCACGAGCAACTGGTTGAAGGTGGTGGGCGGATGTATCTCGTCCATGCTCGTGGAGATGTGACACGACAGATCGCAGAAAAGCACGCGGAAGCGTACAAGTTGAAGATGGACGTTCTGCTGGATCCCGACCAGTATCTGGTTGAGAAGATGAACGCGACCGTCACACCTGAAGCCGTTGTCCTTCGTATTCAGGAAGACGGCAGTTGGAAGAAGGTCTATCAGGGCAGGATCAACGACCTGTATGCATCCCTGGGAAATCGCAGAGATCATCCCACGCAATACTGGCTTCGTGAGGCCATCGATGCTTCATTCAATGATCAGGTTGTAGAGGTTGCGTATCGCGCACCGTTGGGTTGCTATATCGAGCGAATTCGTTGATCAGTCTGCTGCTTGTTCTGCTTCTGCAAGGGCCAGGCGAGCAATCCGTGCCGACATGGCATGGAGATATCCACACCATCATCAGGGCTCATTGCACTGAATGTCATGCTGAGAATGGCCCCGGTCCTTTCAAGCTTGAGACCTATGAAGAAGTCCGAGCACGTGCGGGATTCATCAAGGCAGTAGTACAGGAAGGCATCATGCCTCCCTGGTTGCCGGGACCTGCAGGGTTGTCCATTCAGGGACATCGTGGGTTGTCCCAGGCAGAGATTGAGCTCATTAAAGCCTGGGTCTCCAATGGCAGCCCTCTTGGCAAGCCTGGTGCGGTACTGGATGAAATCGTTGAAACGACTTCGCGGACAGCAGATCTTCAATTGAAGATGCTCGCTCCATGGCCGGTTCCAGCTGAAGGCGGGGGGACCTGGGGACGTGTGGTTCGTGACAAGCGGACATTCGTAGTGCCGGTCAATAACAACCAGAGCCTCCGGATCCAAGGCTATGCATATGAAACGAATTCACCAACAGTCGTTCATGCCGTGACGTTCCTCGCGGATACCACGGGATCAGGCCGGTATCTGGATGCTCGGGAAAATGGGCCTGGGTACTACATGGCAGGTGATGTTCGTGATACTCCCAGTGGAGACATCGGAGGCGTTGGCGTCGGGGCCAGGGAACTTGTATTGCCAGATGGATTTCACTGGGAGATACCCAAAGAGTCCGATCTTCTCATGCAGGTTCAGTACCGGCCGAGTGGAAAGATTGAATTCCTTCATGATCGGCTTCACGCATGGACTACCCGGCTCAATGAAAGCAGGCCTTTGAGAACGCTCTTGAGCATGATCTGGCGTGTGGATGTTCCAGCAGGCGAAACGGCTCATCTACAGGACTCATGGACACTGCCTGTGGCGGTAGATCTGGTGGGATTCACTCCTCGGGCCAATGGCATTGTTTCAAGTATGAACTTGAACGCCACGTTGCCAGATGGTGATACGCAGGTCCTGTTGGATGTCCCCAGATATGACCCGCATTGGGGGCAGACCTGGCTGCTGGATAATCCCCGGCATTTGCCAGCTGGAACTCGTTTGACAGGATCATGGGTTGTTTCCAACACCGAATCAAATCCCAGGAATCCCTTCATGCCCCTTGATCGCTATGTGGCAGCTCGCCGAACAGGCGTACTGGGAATTCTGATGCATGTTGCTGCTGTAAACCCTGATGAAGACGCAAGTCTGCTGCTTTGGCGTCAGGAGATGCTTCAATCTCGGCAAAGGCCTCAGTGATCGGTTCTGGTTGATGTGGACAGCCTTGTTTTCAATCAAGGCGTGCCGTGTCAATTCGACATGTGCATTACTCGACAGCTTGCTTATGACCATGATTGTGCGATAGTCTGAGGCTTACATGCATTGATCTGGGATGACGGGTACTACATTCTGCAGCCGTGAGGACAACTGAAATGATTCGATTGCTTGCTCTTGTCGCAACTGGCTTTCTTGGACTGGTTCTATTCGGAGCAGGGTGTTCCGCCACACCGGATACTCCTGAGGCGCGTGACAATCTGGTTGCCGATGCCGAGGCCGCTATTGGTACTTTTCGGGACATGGATCCTCGGACCAACACCTTCTTCGACAATGCATATGCCTACGTCGTTTTTCCAAAGATCACCAAGGGTGGTGCAGGCATTGCAGGTGCCTATGGACGTGGCGTAGCTTTTCGTGATGGCATGATGACAGGCTACGCGGATGTCACGCAGGGCACCTTGGGGGCGCAACTTGGCGGAATGTCCTGGTCAGAGGTCCTGTTCTTTGAGAATCGGTGGGCTTTCGACAAGTTCAGAAGCAATCAGTTTGCTGCATCAGCAAATGCCTCCTGGGCTGGTCCCAAGGAAGGTGGAACCAATACGCTTAATTACAGCGATGGTGTGATGATCTTCACCATGGACACCCGCGGGTTCGCTGTTACGGCAGCGGTTGGTGGCCAGCAGTACCAATATGAAGCTGGCCGTTGAACGAATCTGAAGACAAATCGCAAGACACGGGACACGAGGTTGTCGGTGTCATCGAGACCTCGATCTATGTCGATGACATGAATCGATCTCTATCGTTCTATGGGAATGTTCTGGGTTTTCCGTGTGCGGACAACGAGCCAGGCAAACGGCTTACCGCGATGTGGGCCGGCCCGCGTCAGGTGCTTCTGATCTGCCTTCGCGGTGGATCAGTTAAGCCCATCGAAATCCGAGGGGGCCTCATACCAGCTCATGATGGTCGCGGGCCGCTCCATGTTGCCTTTGGAGTTCCGGAGGACAGCAGGGAAGTCTGGCGGAATCGACTGGCAAGATTCGGAGTCGCGCTTTCAGGTGAAGTGGATTGGTCTACAGGTGGCTGGAGTCTGTTTTTCAATGATCCCGACGGGCACGTCGTGGAACTGAAGAGTTCCGATTGGTCCGGGCGACCCATCTGAGAAGGTTTCAAGGCTACCGCGGAGCTCGTCGAGGGATCATCTTCTTTGAATCGCAGGATTTGGGGATGTCAACGGCGATGGGGCTGTTTCAGTTACGGATGTGTTGTTGATGCTGGAGGCCTGGGGAGTCTGTCCTGATGGAGAGTGTCCCGCAGACTTCGACAATGATGGCATTGTCGGTGTCAACGACATCCTGCTGCTGATGAGCTACTGGACCTGAACAGGTCGTTTGCTTCAGAGGTTGGCCATTACAACAATGACAATGGCCGATACGGCTGCCACGGCGCGACGCGCCCAACGTTCAAATCGCATTCTGAATTACCTTCCCAATCACCGGTTTTCCAGGTCGGTGATCACTTCCTCATCCTTCAACATAGCCCCGTATCAGCCGGAGCCAAGTTGCGGACAGGGTATAGCGGATTGATGGGTAAGATTTCATCCACAATGCACTCCCAAGAGGCCTCACTGGAGTTTCGCGGCTGATTTCAGAGGCTCCTCAAGAAGCCTATTATCGGTGTTCCGGCTCCAGGTCGGGATTTGGTCAGGCCCAGGGCCTGGGTATGAACTATTGGACTCGCTGGAGAATCTGATGCCTTTCATTCGTTTATGCGCAGTGTTCCTGGCTGTGATTGTCACCCAGGTCATGGCCATTCCTCTTGATGAAGTGGACTTCAAGGAAGAACCCGTGACCAGAATCGCGTTTGGGTCCTGTGCCAATCACGAAAATCCCCAGCCGATCTGGGCAGCAGTTGGCCGTTGGAGTCCGGATGTATTCGTGTTTCTTGGTGACAACGTGTACGGAGACACCGAGGACATGGAAGTTCTGGCTTCAAAGTATGCGGAATTGGCTGCCAAACCCGGCTTCAAGGACATGAGGTCAGGCACTCCGGTCATCGGGACCTGGGATGATCATGATTACGGCGCCAACGATGCCGGGTTTGAGTATCCGAAGAAGGCGGAGTCCAAGGAAGTGTTCCTGGACTTCTTTGAAGAGCCAGCTGACTCTGAGCGCCGAAAGCACCCCGGCATTTACACGTCCTATCTCGTGGGCCCACCTGGCAGAAAGGTCCAGTTCATCATGCTGGATGTCCGTACATTCCGGACACCGCTTGCAAAGCGCGAGATTTCCCAGGCCATGGAGGACGGTTTCATCGGTCCTTATGAGCCTCGCCAGGATTCCGAATCAACAATGCTCGGAGAAGATCAGTGGAAATGGCTGGAGGCTCAGTTGAAGGTTCCTGCGGAGCTTCGGGTATTTGGCATGAGTACGCAGTTGCTGCCCGAATTCAACGGATGGGAAGCTTGGGCAAACATGCCACATGAACGTCAAAGATTGATTGATCTGATTCGAACTACAAGGGCGGGGGGCGTTCTTTTCATCAGTGGTGATACGCACTGGGCGGAACTTTCACGCATTGAAGAACCCGACATGTATCCCCTCTACGACCTGACTTCCAGTGGCCTGACCGAGGTGTGGAAGGGGATTGGTCCAAATCGAAACCGGATTCTGTCTCCTTACCTCGGAGCCAATTTCGGAACAATCGATATCGACTGGACCCAATTCGATCGAGGGCCGCTGTTGCGGCTTGGTATCCATGATGTGGAAGGCCGGGAGGTCATTGGAAAGCAGGTATGGTTGGATGAACTCGACTTCAAACTGGAACCAGTTTCCGAGTTGGGCATTGAATCACCATGGTGGAGCAGCCGTGGTGTCATCGAGATGTCAATTGATGGTGACAAGGTAAGCGGAACCTTTGGTGGACCTGGTGGCACACTCAAGGGTGTTCTCAAAGGTCGGACATTGATGGGAACCTGGTCTTCGGGTGGTACAAGTGGTCCATTTGAATTCACCTTTTCTCGAACAGGGCCGTGGCTTCATGGCCGGTATGGCATTGCCGGGCAGGAAGGCTCGGACCCAATGCCATGGTCATGGACTGCCGGTCCCAAAGTTTGGTGATTGCATGCTCGGCTCCATCATTCACTGCCGGCGAGAATCCACTTGGTGGAGAGATTCTGGGTTGATGAGGGCTTGAAGACTCCTCACCGGGCACTGAAGCTAGTGGTGGGCCACGGAAGTCCCATTGGCGAGTATCCTTCGCGTTCCCATGGAATTCATACCCCACGAGATTGACCGCGATGTGTTCATCCTGATGGCTGATGGTGGAATCAATCGCGATAACGCCAGGGCTTTTTCTGATGATGTGGAGTCCATGGTCCGAAATGGCTTCAACAAGTTGATCATCGACTGCTCCAAACTCGATTACATATCGAGTACCGGGCTGGGAACACTTCTGGTACTTCACAAACGCATGAAGGCAGCCGGGGGAGAAGTCAAACTCTGCAGCGTCAAGGGATTCGTTGCCCAGGCGCTTCGCCTGATCAGGCTTGATCACATGTTCGGCATCTATCCGGATCTTGGCCAGGCTCGATTGGCCTTCCGTCCGACGGATGGTGAAGCTGCAGAGGCAGGCGAGTGATGAGTGTGGCCAGTGAGTTTGATCTGACGGGTCGTACGGCGCTGGTGACTGGAAGCACCACGGGTCTGGGTCGGTCCATGGCATTTGCTCTGGCTCGTCATGGTGCCAGGGTGGTTCTCAACTACGCAAACAACCAGCAGCGTGCCGAGGCCTGTTTTGCCGATTTACAGGCGGCAGGTCATCAAGGCATGTTGTCTTGTGCCTCGGTCATTGATGAAGGTGAAGTTGATCGAATGGTGACCGAGGTTGAATCAGCACTGGGTGGAATCGACATTCTTGTCGTCAACGCAACACCTGATCAGCCGCAGCGGTCCATTGAGGAATACGACTGGGATTTTCATCAGCAGATGATCGACTTCTTCCTGAAAAGCCCGTACTTGTTGGCTCGTCGTCTCCTGCCTCACATGAAAGCTCAGAGGTGGGGTCGAATCATCAACATCGGTTCGGAGGTCCTGGCAAGAGGCGCAGGTAATTTCAGCCCATATGTGGCAGCCAAGGGTGCGCAGAATGGCTGGACGCGAAGCATGGCCACCGAACTGGCGCCTCATGGGATCACGGTGAACATGATCTCGCCGGGCTGGATTCCGGTTGAACGCCATGCTGATGCGCATCCCGATCAACTTGAGGCCTATCGTTCCGTGGTGCCGATGGCGCGCATGGGGCTGCCGGAAGACTTGGCTGGCGCCGTGACCTTTCTGGCGAGTAACACTTCAAATTTTGTTACAGGTCAGAACATCCATGTCAACGGTGGCGTGACGACGCATTGACAATCGATTCGGCTCATTCAAAAACCCTGCTTCGGCATGTCTTGCCAAAGCAGGGTTTCATGCTTTGTTTGTAAAATTGTCTCGTTGGACAATAGGCAGTCTACAGTGCTTCAATAGTAGTAATAGGGGTTGTAGCTGGAGTAGTAACTGCCATAGCCATACGGCGAGTATGTGAAGGGCAGATACATGGGCGTTGTAGGCATGCTGTAGTACATGTTGAAGTAGCCCGGGAAGAGTGCGTTGTACACGCTATTGAAGTTGCCGTCGCCTATGTAGCTGTTGTACAGGTTCTCATATGGGCTGTAGAGCGTGTTGTAATAGTAGTTGTAATCGGAGGTGTAACTGCTCGCCGGGTATGACGCGGTTGCGTAGGGATTGGTGTACGGGCTGGCAGTCGTCGTGACCCATGGAGATGATTGTGCAAATGCCGAGCTGCTCAGGAACGAGATGCCAGCAAACATCATGAGTGCGATTGTGAAAACGGATTTCAAAGTGATTTGTTTCATGTGTAGTCCCGATTCTTAAGGTTCAATCTTCAGAGTTCAAAAACAAGTTGACTGTTTGATAGTACTGGGATCCATTTTCCAGTGAACTCCTTGGCGTCAGGGAGGCGATTGGGCCGCGTCAGGCCAGCCACAGGTACAGGCCGACCGTGATCAGGATGACCAGCGAGCCACAGACCCAGACATCGGTTGGCGTTCGCGTATCCAGTTGGCTGCGAGGCATGGCGCGTCTTTCTGGAAGCGGTGCTGCCAATCTCAGGATCCACATGATCACGGCGACTGATATGAATACGATCAGACCATGATGCAGGAATGACCACGAGTTGAATTCTGCCATCCATTCCTGTGAAACAAGGGCATCGCCTTCACGGCACAATCCATAGATGACGGGGCCGAAGATCAGTCCGCAGACCGCGGAGATGGGTGGCATCCTGGGATCGATCATGCCGACTACGAACACCGCCAGGATGGGCGCCGAGACATACAGGTTGACTTCCTGGATGTACTGGAAGATGCCATCGAACTGGGAGATGACCGGTGCCCACAAGCATCCGAAGATGACGAGGAACACGGTTGCGATTCGACCGACCCGGAGCTCGCCTCTTGAAGAAACGGTGGGTTGGAACCATCGTTTGTGGACGTCAATGGTGTAGATGGTTGAGGCCGCATTGAGTCCCGAGTTGAAGGTGCTCATGACAGCGCCCGCAAGTGCGGCCAGCAGGATGCCACGCAACCATGCCGGCAGAATCTCGGCGATCATGACCGGGTACGCCTTGTCTCCAAGATCAGGACGTTCTTCGGCATACATCTGCCAGGCGATGATGCCCGGAATGACGACGATCAGAGGCAGGTAAAGTTTGAGTGCTGCAGCGAGCATCACACCGCGTTGGCCTTCGGCAACACTCTTTGCAGCAAGCGCTCTTTGTGTGATGAACTGATTCAGCCCCCAGTAGAAAATGATGGGAATCCAGATGCCTGCCAGCAATGCTGTCCAGGGGAGGGCTTCATGATCACGGTCCTTGATCAGGTGGAGTTTTTCATGGCTGTGATTCGTGAACGCTGACCAACCATCGAAGAAGGAGCCTTCTCCCAGGTTGGTGACGGCAAACCAGAGTACGAGCGTACCGCCGATCAACAGCGTGATGCCCTGGATGAAATCGGTCCAGATGACGGCCGGCAAACCGCCCCAGGCTGTGTACGCGCCGGCGATGATTCCGATGAGCCAGATGCCAGCAACGGTGGCCCACCACGATGCCTGATCCATACGCGGAATGATCTCGCCATTGGCTTCTCGTTCGACCACTTCGGCGGTAGGCATCAGTCCGAACCAATCGGCGAAGTGATTTGAAAGATCAAACAGGGCATCAATTGCGACAGCGCCGCCGTAGAGCGTCATGGCAAAGAGGCCAATCACGTAGATGATCAGCATGTAGGTGGCCATGATGGACCGCGTCGCTGGGTTGTAGCGAAACTCCAGATACTGGGGAATGGTGTAGATGCCAGCGGAAAGGAACCGTGGCAGCAGGAACCAGCCAACAAGAACCAGCGCAATGGCTGCAATCCATTCCCAGGCAGCGATGGCCAGACCTTGTTCGCCGTAGGCGCCACCGGTCATGCCAACGAAATGTTCTGAGGAGATGTTGGATGCGATCAGCGAGATGCCGATCAGCGGCCAGGTCAACTTCCGGCCAGCCAGGAAGTAGTCCTCAGAGGTCCGGTTGCCGCGGGCGGCCCACAGGCTCACGATGACCACGAAGGCCATGAAGCCAAAGAACACAATGGCATCGATGGCAGAGAGGGACATGGTGGCGAGCAGGGTGGGCATACGACTTTCCCGTTGAGATCAGGACCGTTCTAGCCTAACGGGTTGAGATCCCAACTGCTGGTACGCTCAATGTGCAAAAAGACGAATCGCCGCACAGGGTGCGGCGATTCGTGAAACTCAAATGCAATGGCCTCCATGCATTTCAGGGTCAAGCAATTGCTAGACCCGCATGGAAGGCGGAAGACTACTGAATGAAGTAGTAGTATGGATTGTATGCATAAGCTGCATACGGGTTGTAGTAAAACTGTGTCATGTAACCGTAGCCTGCATAGGCATCGTTGTAGTAGCTGGCACCGTAGAGGGTGGGATCGTTGTAACCGAAGTAGGCACCGGTGATGTTGCGGTAGTAGTCAGCCCACATCGAGGCACTTTCGTAACCATAGCCGCTGTAGCCATAGGCGTCATAACCGTAGTAGGGGTTGTAGGTCATTTCGGTTGTTGCCATCGCGGAGCTTGTTGCCGCGATGAGGCCTGCTGTTGCAGCGATCAGCGTGTTCTTGATTAGTGACATGGTTTTCTGGTCTCCAGTAGATCCAAATTGCATCAAATCCTGTGCGATCCCCGACTCCCCGCTGGTGTCGGATGTTGGAGGACTGTAATGGCCGCTTCAAGGGGACGTCAATGCAGAGGCCCGATAGGGGGCTTTTTGCGGTCTAAATGGGGCACGAAATCCATCTTGTGGAGAAAGGGTCGGGTGGGCAACCGCTCTGTAGGGCCTAGACTCTTCCCAATACCAATCTGCTGATTGCCTCCAGACATTCCAAGGAGCTCCTCGATGGAATTGAAACGACCAACCCTCCTTGCAGCAGCCAGTCTTCTGATCAGCCCTGGCGCTCTGTTGGGACAAGGTGGGCCAAAATGGGAAGTCATGGATTACGGACCTTTCCTGTCTGCTTCCATCGAGGTTGAGGAGGGCAACATTGCCTGCAAGGGTTTGGCAATTCCCTTGGGCGATACGCCTGGAGGCGAGGCCACCATGCTCTTTGACATGGACCTTCTTCGGTGGTCAGCAGGTTGGCGTGGTGACGGTGTAGCGCTTCGTGGCATTGTCTTTGATGGACCTCATGGCATTCATCCGGGCATTCATGGAACGCCTGATTGGTCGAGCACCAGCAAGCCGGGGGTTTCGGTAGACGGTGATTTTGCGGATATCCGGCCTTGGCGCTACGGACCGCTGAAAGTGGAGCGTGGCCACTGGAAAGGCCTGCAGATCCATGACGATGAAGTTGCGCTTTCCTACGTTGTTGGAAACACGGCCATTCTGGAGACGCCCGGTCTGATCGTACGGGATGAGTTGCCTGTCTATACCCGCACCATTCAGGTTGCAGGGCTGGATCAGGATCTGTTTATCGAGATCCTGAAAGCTCCTCGAGATTCCTTGAAGCTGATTGGCTCACCAGATATCAAAATTGATAAGCCGGGCATCTCCGGGGATGACCGCTTTGGTGTTGTCGTGATGAATGGCAACCGTCCCGCCATGGCCATCGGCATCGTTCAGCCGGGACCTCGTGGAGCACGAGTCATTCAGCAGGAAAACGATGTACGTCTTGTTCTGCATCCAGGCCAACATGATGGACCAGAGGTCTATCAGGTTCTCATTGCACCCATTACAGAGGCAGATGAACTCAATACCTTCGCCAAGATTCTCTCGGGGATGAATGCGAAGATGCAGATGGACAGGTTTTCATCACCGAAACAGGCAGGCTCGGTCCAGACGGTAGAGACGGCAGGTCAGTTGGACTTCAACCCATCGCGGTCAGAAGATGCCACGTCCATAGAACTCAACGCAGATCAGCCGGCACGTGAGTTTCCGCTTGGGGCAAACAAGGGTGCGGTCATGTCTGTAAGGACATTGAGTGGCCAGGACTTGACTGCTGCTGATCTGCCCGTTCAGGATAGCTACGTAGTGGCTCAATCACCCGAGTCATCACTATCCATCAGACCTTCTGCATCCTGGACATTCGATGAGGGGCAAGGCCCCGCGATGCGAAATGCCGTCAATGGGCAGCAGGATTTGATTCTTGAGGGGGTTACCTGGCGGCGGGGCATCAAAGGCCGATCACTTGATTTTGATGGTACATCCCGCGCTATCTGGGAAGGACGTCGTCGAATGCCCTTCACGACATCGGATCTCACCTTCTCTGCCTGGATAGCAACACGGTCTGATGGAACGATCATGTCCAAGACCCTTCAGGAAGGCCCGTGGGTACCCAATGGAGTCACGTTCTTCATTCGTGAGGGATGTCTTGCCTTTGATGTGGGCTGGACTGGAGTAGTTGAAGGAACCACTCGTATTGATGACGGTGCCTGGCATCAGGCAGCCTTTACATGGACGCACGAAGATGGTCGGGTCAGACTGTTCCTTGACGGACATGAAGAAGCCTCCGGCTTTCTTCCATTGAAGGATTCAGTGGATGACGCAGTTGTCCAATTGGGATTTACTGCAGATGACTTTCCGAACCCGTCTTCTTTCAGTGGCTACATCGAAGGTGTTCAGATCTATCTCGAGGCACTGGATGCCAGTCAGTTGCAATGGGTGGCAGCTGAGACGGGGGCGCCGATCGTTCAAGCCTGGTTGGTTCAAGGTCGTCTTCCGAGCGCAACCTGGCGTCGATTGGGAAGTGGAGAGATCGCACTGCATGTTCCCAGTGAACCGTTTCTTCAGAAAGCCCGGTTGATGTCTTGGGAAGGGCCAGCGACAAATCTTCAGGATGCCATTGTTCTCATGCAGGGAATGAAGCTTCCCAGCGAATCCGCCTTCACTGTGGATCTCATCACGCGGCCCGAAGAGAATCCATGGAACTCATGGATGAGATTCGGCGCACTGGATTTTCTTCCCGAGGAGGAAACTGCGGTCATTACGACCTGGAGTGGTGATGTCTGGCTGGTGCAGGGTATCGATGAGAATCTTGAATCCTTGAAATGGACTCGGATCGCCTCCGGGCTGAATCAGCCGCTGGGGATCTGTGCACGCGGTGACGAGATCCTGGTACTCGGCCGCGATCAGGTGACTTCTCTGGTTGATGTCAATGATGACTGGTTGACCGATCATTATGTGAATATCAACAGTGACACCATGAACACCGAACATTTTCATGAGCCTGCCAATGGTCTTCAATGTGATGCCCTTGGAAACCTGTACTACGTCAAGGCTGCAAGGCATGCCAAGGATGCGCTTCATCCTCACCATGGAACACTGCAGAAGATTTCGGCTGATGGAAAAACATCCGAGGTTCTGGCATCCGGTTTCCGTGCTCCGATGGGATTGGCCGTCGAACCGGATGGCGTGTTCTTCTGCTCGGATCAGGAAGGCCACTGGATGCCAGCCAATCGCATCAATCGAATCACCCCGGGTGGTTTCTATGGAAACAACTGGACCGGCACCCCGATGGAAGACCAGGACGCCTATGACCTGCCTCTTGCATGGGTTCACCCGAGCATTGATCGTTCTCCCTCTTCGCAACTGCGAGTCACGAATCCTGGATGGGGCGATCTGAATGGCCGGCTTCTGGGCTTGTCATACGGTACGGGTCGGGTGTACCTGATTCTCGAAGACGAAGTTGATGGTGTGCATCAGGGTGGTGTCGTTCCATTACCCATTCAGATTCCGACTGGACTGATGTCAGGTCGATTCAATCCAGTAGATGGTCATCTCTACCTGTGTGGGCTGGTGGGTTGGTCATCAGATGCCAAGGAGGATGGCGGTTTCTATCGGGTGAGATCAACGGGCCCCTTGCCCTTCCTGCCTGATGAGGTCAAGGCGGTCAATGATGGACTGGTTCTGCATTTCACCGAACCGCTGGACGCCGAGGCTTCTGCACCGGATCACTGGGATGTCAATGCATGGAACTACCAGTGGTCGGAACGCTATGGCTCACCGGAATTCAAACTCGACGGATCCCAGGGTCGGACCAACCTTCCGGTGAAACGCGTGGTGCTCTCACCTGATCGTCGTTCGGCCTGGTTGGTGATTCCGGACATGTCACCTGCCATGCAGATGCATGTCGATTATCTGGTCCCTTCAGGTGGACGCGATCATGAGGGCTATGCGCACTTGACCGTACATGAGTTGAGGCGAGAGTCCGGAAGATCACTGGTCACGCCATGAACATGTTGGCCTGCGGGCTTACTGCTTGAACAGATCCTTGAGCCAGGTGCCATCAATGACCCCGTGCTGTATCAGGTCGCGTGGCATCGTGGGATAGGCGTGCAGGATCCGGCCCAGCCCGATGAAATCAACGTGATGATCTTCGATTTCCATGGCCGCAACGTTTGGCAGGTACTGTTGCAGCCATGAGTAGCCATTGCCCACGATATTCAGATCCGGGTACCGTTGCTTGCATGCTCTGGTAGCTTCGATGTGCCTTCTCACGCCATCGAGTGGATGTACGGATGGGTGATATCCACATTCGCTGGGGGCACTTCCTGGCGCGTATACGTGACGGCAGTAATCGGGCGCCCCGACAGATACGCTGACAAGTCGAACACGCATTACCTGCATCATCGCGAGCACCGAGAACGGTTCGAAGAGGTCGGCTTTGTCGGGGTCACGTTCGGAGACACCAAAGCCGTAGGGCCAGTCGCCCGGGCCGCGAGCCATCTGCTTGCCTTCGCCGGTATCCGGATCTGCTTGGAAGGGAGGGCGATCAGTCAGTGACAGATTTATTCCGATGTTGAAGCCACTGCAGTTCTGCTGAATGCCTTCGATGATTTCTCGAAGCAGCCGAAGCCGGTTCTCAAGCGATCCTCCATAGCACCCGTTCCTGGTACGGGCAGCAAGAAGTTCATGCAGGAGATGACCACGAGCACAATTGATGGAGACGAAGTCGAAGCCGGCGGTCTGAGCGTTGGTTGCGGCATCGACGAATCGGTCACGGATGTCTTTCAGTTCATCATCTGTCAGCAGGGGAGCGTCGGGAGAGAGACCGTACTTGATTGCCAGTTGTGGATGATGGTGAACAATGCGTGATTCGATGGTCTGGCCATGTGGCCGTGCAAATCGGCCAGCATGATTCAATTGCAGCCCGATGATGCGTGAACCGGGATCGTCACCGGTTGATGCGATACCGGCCTGGGTGGCCTTGATGAGTTTTCTCAGGGAAGACTTTGTTTCCCGTTCAGGATCATGGAAGAGTTGATCCGGGTTCGCCTTGCCGTTTTCTTCTACGGCATACTCGCTGCCGCTCCAGATCAGACCCGCTCCACTGAGGCCACATGTTTCCCAGATGGCTCTGGTCTGGTCGCTGGGGCTTCCATCAGGATTGGCATGGCTTGTTTTCGAGGGTTGCGCACAGAACCGATTGCAGGCCTTTCGTCCGGCGACGACCCGGTCCTGGGCCAGGAGCCTGCCAGCTGCCTGCACGTCCTCGATGCAATCGAGGGTTGAGGCATTGCGTTGGAGGAACTCCCGGAAGTCTTCAACCGTGTGAATGTGCCCGGGAGAGGTGTACGTCATTGTGTACTCGTTCGTTCACCAGGCTTGATAGGTTCCAGCATTCGACACCTGAAGTAGTCGTGATTCAGTCAGATCTGGTACTGGGCACAAGGTACCCAACCGTGTTCTTTCATGAGGTCATGTCGACCAGATTCATCACGTATTTGCTCATTCCATATCCTTGAAATGGCCAAAAGAGCGGTTCTTTCGCCTCTCATTGAGAGGTGTTACCGGATTCCTGTTTGTGATCTAGGAAACAGCTGCTCCGATTGATAGGATCGGGTGACCGTTCTATACCGGGGAACAAGCACTCGGGGAGGAAATTCATGAAATCTGTGCAGTTGTTCTTTGGTGTGATGTCGTGTGCCATCCTGATGGTGGGAAATCTATTCGGTGATACGCTTCCGCCCAGTTCTCTGGACGGCGTGCACAATTCCATTCGGAACGTCGAATCAAGTCCCCAAGTCGTGACAGACATCGGCGTAGAGATCCAGGATGATGTGAATCGGCGTGGTGAAGGGCAGTCTCGCTCAAGCGGCACAACAGGAGCCTGTTGTATAGATTTGCTGGGCGGGTGCTTTGAAAATCAGACCGAAAACAGCTGTGCCATTCTGGGTGGGATCTGGGGATCCGGATTGACCTGTGATGACATGAATTGTGTTGTCGGCGCATGTTGTTACTCGTCAACATGTGAAGAACAGGTTGAGCCACTCTGTGAAGAGAATGGCGGCGTCTATCTGGGTGCTGGCACGCTGTGTGAGGATTTCAATTGTGACAATCTGCCGACCGCATGCTGCTTCGGTTACGAGTGTCTGCAACTCTCGGAGCTGGACTGCGAAGATCAGGGCGGTTATGCCAGGGGTTTCAATGTCACCTGTGAGGAGGTGGCCTGTGAACCGACCGGCGCGTGTTGCTTCCAGACGGACTGTGCGATCCTCTTTGAAGACATCTGTCTCGAGCAAGGAGGCCTCTTTCAGGGTTTCGATACGAGCTGCAGCGATTTCTCCACATGTCAGGTCGTCTCATGCTGTATCGCGTCATCAGATACCTGTTACGACTACACCGCTGAATACTGTCTTTCGATCAAAGGGGTTCCGGGAGATTTGAGTTGTCAGGATTGGGATCCCTGCATTGATCGAGGGGCCTGTTGCATGGGGGGCTATGGAGAATGCTACGACTTCACGACCGAAGACGAATGCGACTCCATTGGTGGCTACTGGCTCATGGGAAGTGAGTGTGACGTATCGCCCTGCATGAGAGGAAACTGCTGCATCGAGGGTGAATGCACGCAACGCTTCTTGGATGAATGTGAGGCATTGGGCGGTGAGTACAGCTCACCGGTACTGGACGGATGCGATGACCCCGAATACACCTGTTTGAGTGAATTGAACGGGGCGTGCTGTATTGGTGGCAGCTTCGGATGCTACGAAGACTGGGCCGAGTCGTCTTGCGATGTTTTTCTGGGTACCTGGGGCCAGGGGTTGACCTGTGAAGAGCTCAATTGCACCGAAGGCGCCTGTTGTTATTCGGATACATGGTGTGAGTTAGAGGTCCAGCCGTATTGCGAAGACAACGGCGGTGTCTACCTTGGTCAGGGAACGCTCTGTGAGGACTTCGACTGCGCATCGCTCCAGGCCGCCTGCTGTTTCGGGTATGAGTGTCAGTCGCTCACGGAAGACGAATGCAACAGTCAGGGCGGTTATGTCAGGGGTTTCAACATTTCCTGCGAGGATGTGACCTGTGAGCCGCCAGGGGCTTGTTGTTTCCAGACGGACTGTGAGATCCTGTTTGAAGACGAGTGTCTCGAGCAGGGGGGGGTCTTCCAGGGCGCAGAGTCAAGTTGTGATGACTACTGGACATGCCGGGTGACTTCCTGCTGTGTCGGTTCCTCTGACAACTGCCAGAATTACACTGCAGAGTACTGCGGTTCAATCGGTGGAGAGCCTGGAGAAGTCAACTGTGTGGAATGGGATCCCTGCATCACTCGCGGAGCCTGTTGCATGGGAGGCTATGGAATCTGCTACGACTGGACCACCCAGGATGACTGCGAGTCACTCGGGGGGTATTGGCTGTCTGATACCGAGTGTCAATGGGCGCCCTGCATGAGAGGCAACTGCTGTGTCGAAGGTGAATGCATGCAGCTCTTCTACGAGGATTGCATGGCATGGGGCGGTGAGTACACGGGGCCGATCTTCGATGGATGCGATGACCCCATGTTCTACTGTTCAAATACGATCGTCGTGGATGCTTCCGGCGGTGGCGATTATCTGACGATCCAGGAAGCCGTGGATGAGGCCAACGACACCGATACCGTCCTGATCCGGGCTGGAACCTACACCGGCTCCGGGGATGCTTCTGTGCCCGTTGTCGATCTGAAGGGCAAGGCCATTCACCTGCAGGGCGAGCCCAAACGGGCGGGGATCATCTATATCGATGGTGAGAGCCAGCGGCCCTGCATCGTCTGCAACAATGGCGAGTCTTCCGACACCGTCATAGAGCTCGTTGAATGCATCAACGGATCGGCTGAGAAGGGCGGTGCGTTGTACTGCCTGTCGAGTCCGACCATTACCAACTGCGCCTTCCGGGACAGCTCAGCTTCAGTATCCGGAGGTGGTGTGTACATCGAGATCGGTGAACCCGTGTTCATTGAATGTGAGATTACCGGTAATGATTCACCCTTTGGTGGCGGTTTTTACATTATCGATAGCAACACGTCGATCACCGGCGGACTCATCGGAACGAATTCAGCCTCCAATCGAGGTGGTGGACTCCGGATCTACCGGTCATCTCCGGTCCTGACCAATGTCACCATCGAGGCCAACTGGGCTATGCGTGGTGGTGCAGCACACAGCCAGGAAGACAGCATTCCTGTGTTTGATTCCTGCATGATCACCAACAACATGGCTGACAGCCTTGGTGGTGGATTGGCGACGAGTTACAACTCGCCGGCGATCTACCGGAATTCCACCTTCACGGGCAACCAGGCTACCGGGAACAACGGTGGCCAGGGCAGTGGCGGTGCGATCTATTCCGACAACTCCCCGGTCGTCGTGGAAAACTGCCTGATCGATGGCAACACGGCTGGCACCTATGGCGGTGGTATCTATTGCTGGTACAGCAGCCCGGTTGTCACTGGTACAACGATCAAGGGAAATACGTCGGGCGCTTCGGGTGGTGCCATTCGGACGATTGGTGGTGTGGGGCCCAGCCTCGATGCCGCCATCGTGTGCGGCAACAGTCCTGACAACATCGCAGGCCCCTGGGACGGTGCAGGAGACAATTGTCTGGCAGAAAGTTGCCTGGACAACAACGGGAATGAGGTTCCCGATGAATGCGAATGCAATGGGGATACCAACGACGACAGCGTTGTTGATATCAATGACCTGTTGGTCATTCTCGATGCCTGGGGAACTGCTGATGGTGACATCACCGGTGATGGCGCTACCAACATCGATGACATTCTGGTTGTTCTTGGAGCCTGGGGCATCTGCTGAACGAAGGTCAGCCGGGACGCACCGGCTGACCCCAGGCCATTTGTCGATCGCCTTCCTTGTACGGCCTTGGATGTGGAAGAGACGATGTCACACGGGGGCGAACATAGAGTTCGTCACCGGTGAATTCGTAGGTGGCACTCGTGCCCACTACGGTTGAGAGTACGCCGGGCTTTGTCCATTCACCATCATCACTCCGACGTACTCCGATGAACTCGGTCGTGTACGTCGCTCCGGGCTGCTCCGTAATCCAGAGCCTCAGGCGTCGACCATCGGCCGAAATGCCATTCAGATTCACACCGCTTGATGCGTAGAAGTCGCCACGTTTCATGGCTGGAATGATCGACTCGGGTGTACAGGCATCCGTATGCACCATGATCCAGCCTCTACCCGGGATGGAATGGAGGTTGTTGCCGTGGTGGTTGTGTGCGTCATCCGTGGCGACAGCGTAGAGAAGTTCACCATCGCCAGCACCATTGGCCAGTCGTTCGACAAGGGCCAGGTCCCAGAGTTCATCAGTGGAGGGATGAGTTGCATCCCCATGGTTTTTCACGCTGCGGTGACCGTTGTAGACCTCGAAGAATCGTTCCCCTCGAATGGAAGCAATGTCCTCCACGGTCAATGACCAGACGAAGTTGGGATGGTTCACATGTCCAAGTACAGGACGGTCATGCTTTCGTCCATGTTCTGCGATTGCATCGAGGTTGCGCTGGATCGTGTCCTGTACAGAGTCACCATGCTGAGGAGGGATGACCTCGATGTTGTTGATCGCGTTGATATGGACTTCGTTCTTGTTCCAGCGATCTGTTACTTCTTCACCAGGGATGAGAACAAGTCCTTCTTCCTTGCAGAAAGCCTGGAGTTCGGGGAGTGTCTTCAATCGCATTTCCCGGACACCGTCACGTTCACGAATCTCGACCCAACCGGGCTCGAATCGTTCTTCGATCAGATCCACGTGCTGCTGCGTAAGCGGAAGGCTTCCGGTTTCCGTGATTGGATGCCAGCGTTCACCTTGCTGCATCACATTGTGATCCGACAGGACAAGAAAGTCGTAATCATGGTCGACATACCAGGCCACTACCTGGTCAGGGGCTGCATCACCATCGCTCCAGTAGGTGTGCGTGTGTGTGTTGCCCCGGTACCATTTTTCCTTGGCCTGGCACCCGGCGAGCAGCATCCCCAGAAGCATGATGATTGAAACGGGTTTCATGATGGTATTGATGATATTCACGGAATCATGCTACCAACAGGGGTGAGGGAGCAGTGGACTCCACCCTCTCATCGCTCGATCCAAG
The DNA here is from genome assembly GCA_029242715.1 of Phycisphaerales bacterium. GTDB lineage: Bacteria > Planctomycetota > Phycisphaerae > Phycisphaerales > SM1A02 > UBA1668. Next base: position 124,508 of record JAQWTL010000020.1, on the reverse strand, counting down.
GTAGGCTGGGGGGCATGTTCAATCTAAGCTTGATGGTTCTGTGTCTCGGCATGGGCGCCCCGGTTGAATCCCGGCAGGAGCGCCCCAATATCGTGGTGGTATTCGTGGACGACATGGGATGGGGTGATCTGCCCTCCCAGGGAGCTACTGGTTGGGAGATGCCCAATCTGTCCCAGATGGAACGTGATGGAACGCGTTTCACCAGGTTCTATGTCGCCCAGCCAGTCTGTTCTGCATCTCGAGCAGCATTGTTGACGGGTTGTTACCCCAACCGTCTTGGCATTCATGGCGCATTGGCGCCTTCTGCAAAGCATGGGCTTCACGAAGACGAGACGACGCTGGCGGAGATCTGCAAATCACGTGGATACGCCACAGGCATGTTTGGAAAATGGCATCTTGGACATCACAAGCAGTTCCTGCCGGTGCACCATGGTTTCGATGAATACCTTGGCATTCCCTATTCCAACGACATGTGGCCCGGCCACCCCGTGACCCCGAAGAACTGGCCCAAGCTTCCTTTGATTCGTGGTGATGAGACGATCGAAATCGTTGAGGATTACGACGATCAGGATGCCATCACCAGACGCCTCACCGAGGGCGCGGTTGATTTCATTCATCGACATGCTGATGAGCCGTTCTTTCTCTATGTGCCTCATCCTCAGCCTCATGTGCCGTTGGGTGCAGATGAAGATTTCAAGGGAAGCAGTGAACAGGGCTTCTACGGTGACGTGATGCAGGAGATCGACTGGTCAGTTGGCCAGATCCTCGAGGCTCTTGAAGAAGAAGGGCTTTCGGATGAAACCCTCGTGATCTTCGCATCTGACAACGGCCCCTGGATCAACTATGGCGATCATGCTGGCACCACGGCCCATCTTCGTGAAGCCAAGGGAACTACATTTGATGGCGGCGTTCGGGTTCCCTGTATTGCCCGATGGCCAGGGCATGTTCAGCCAGGTCATGTGAATGACACCATGTGGATGACGATTGATGTTCTGCCAACCGTTGCTGGCATCGTCGGGGCAGATCTGCCCACTCGACCCATTGACGGCCGTGATGCTCTGCCAGTGCTCGTCAGTGAATCCGGTGCTGAATCACCGCAGGAGGTCTACCTCTTCTACTACGGGCGAAACAATCTGGAAGCCATTCGCTGGGGTCGTTGGAAGCTGCACCTGCCTCATACGTATCGATCCATGGAAGGTCGTCCAGGCGGAACTGGTGGCAAACCCACCAAATACACCTATGGCATGAAGCAGGATCTGGCGCTCTACGATGTCGAGATTGATCCAGGTGAGACGACCGATGTTCAGCATGCGAACCCGGAGGTTGTCGCCAGGATGCTTGAACTCGTCGAGGCTGCTCGCGTTGATCTGGGTGACAATCTCGTCAAGCGGGAAGGCCGGGGGGTCCGTGAACCAGGGCGACTTCCACAGCCGGACAAATCAGACCAGGGATGAATGAACAACGCCCCGGCCAGGTGGACAGGGCGTTGTCGTGTATTCATGCGACCGGCACCATGACATGAAACGACCCCGGCGTGGGGCCCTCTTTACAAGGAACCCCATGCCAGGGACGCGTGGAGTGATGGGTTGGGGGATGAAATCAGGCGTTGCAGATGTTCCATTGCTCAAGAAGAATGAGCAGGTCAGTGACACCTACGCTGCCGTCCTGGTCCAGATCTGCGCCCAGGTCGTAGCTTCCATAGACCGAGAGCAAGGTCAGTAGATCAATGATGTTCACCGAACCATTGGCATCGATATCTGCGACACAGTTCGTGACTTTTATGACCGTGCCATCAAACTCGTGGCTGCTGCCTTGGGGATTGGTCCTGCCACAGAGGAAGGTGTCTCCATTTTCATCGATGACAACGTCACTTGTAAGATCACTGCTCTGGCTGGGATTCCATGCGGTGGCCTTGGTGACTTCACCACTTGAATTCATCGTTGAACAGATCTGTGCCAAACTGCCCTCGTCGCCATAGTAGTAACCCGATACATGGATGAGATCGTTGGTTCCGCAGGCGATGCCGGTCACAGCATTATTCTCAAACATGTTTGGGGTGAAGTTCTTGCGGGACCATTCAAGCTGTCCAGCGGCATCAAATTTCAAGACCACCTGGGTACGCTTCCAGATATCGCCGTTGTGCCACTGTGAAGTGCTGCCGAGGACTACGGCATTGTCCGGTCCTACATCCATGCCATGGAGGAACAGTTGCTTGTCAAATTCACTGTACTGGCTCTGCCAGGAAACGGTTCCTGAGGGAGTCATCGTGGCAGCATAGAGAGACAGGCTGTTGTCAATCTCGCTGAGTTCTCCGGCAATGATCCAGTTTCCATCCGAATCAACTTTGATAACACAATGCGGGCCGCCAGCATTACTTTCGCAGGGAAAGAGGTGAGTCCACTGGTGCGTTCCATCCGGGGCAATGGACATGGCGAATTGTCCTGCGGAATCACCACCTGCGATCAACCCGCCAACCAGGGTTTCACCAGAATCGTTCATGGTGACTTCCAGACCGATGATCGTGTTGGTGACGCCATCGATCATGTAATTCTTGTCCCATTCCAGGTTGCCGTCGGCATCAAGTGATCGAACCTGGATCGACTCATAAACGACGTTTTCCATGATGCATGTGCGGCCGGCAGTCGAGGTGGCCAGGCGGGTCTTCTCAGTTGAAGGCCAATAGCCTGTCAGGCCGAGTGAATCACTGGTGTGAGTCCAGACAACCTCACCCTCCGGATTGATTCGGTAGGTATTGACATGGGTCTTGTGATGACCCTCTTCATCGAAGTCCCGAAGTTTGGCTAGTACAAAGAGATCGCCATCAGCACCAGCGGCAACATCAAGCAAATCGTCATTCTCATCCTGGCTTCCGCCCATGACGAGGCTCCAGGCATTTTCCATGTCCGGTGATATCCGATTGACAAGAACATCCCGATGGCCTGAATCATCGGTTCGAATCTGACCGATGGCGTACACGCCACCCTCAGGTGCCTGGAGCATGGCCAGGTATTCGGAGTCGGGTGTAATGATGGTGGATGAGGGGGCTGCGAGATCAGCGAGAGCGGTACTCGAGAGAAAGCAGATCGACAGGGCAGTAGTGCGTGCGAGGGTCATGATGATCACTCCTGAAAGGGGTCCCGTTTCGTTGGTGGACGCTGCCCATACAAAGGAACAGTGTCCTGTTACCGGGGCTGCGAACGTTCCAGGGAGGATCTGTCAGCAAATCACGGATTTTTATCCATTTCGAAGCTTCGGCCTGCAATTTCTGGGGGCCTTTCGGGAGGTGGCCTTTTCAGGCCCTGGGGGGCTGCCAAATACAGAAATTCCACATGAAAAGGGTATTCATGTGTGAGATTCACGGTTGCTGTGCAGAGACCTATTGAGCAGGTCCTCGAACCCAATGCCTTGGCTGGTATGGAGCCAGCACACAAGGCCGCGGGCACTCGAGCAAGGTGGCAAATGATGTCATGTCCTGAACATCAAGTGCAAACCCCGTGTTGGAGATGAACACAGTGAATAACAATCGCAAATCCCACAGTGCCATTATCTGGTCGACGATCGGCCTCCTGGCCTGTTCCGTTGCTTCGACGTCCTACGCCGCTTCAAATGAGCCTGAAGGGGCCTGTTGCCATGAGTACTGGGGCAACGGAATGGTCTGTGAAATGCTCACAGAGCATGTCTGTTTGGATTACCAGGGATACTGGTATGGCCCTTATGTCAATTGCAACGAGCCACAGGTTGAATGCGACCTGCCTGGCAATATCGAAGGTGCCTGCTGTTACGAGGACGACCATTTCGGCTTCGTGTGTGCCATGCTCATCGAGGAGCATTGCATCGATGTCAGTGGTTACTGGTACGGCGCAGGTGTGGACTGCACAGACCCGCACGTTGAATGCGATCTGCCAGTTCAAAAGGGAGCATGCTGCTACAAGAATGCCAATAATAACGTCATCTGTGCAGAGTTGATCGAAGAGCATTGCCTCGATGTCAATGGTTACTGGTATGGATCCGGTGTGTTATGCACGGATCCTCAGGTCGATTGCGAACCACAGAACAACGATCCTGGTGCCTGTTGTTATGACGATCCGACTTTCGGTTTCGTCTGCTGGTACACGATTGAGGAATTCTGCATTGACGTCAATGGCTACTGGTATGGCCCAGGCGTCCTCTGCACGGATCCACAGGTCGAGTGTGACCTGCCACCGGATCCAGAGGGTGCCTGCTGCTATGAGGATGCGGATCTTGGTTGGATCTGTGTACAACTGAGTCCGGAACATTGCCTTGATGTGAATGGCACCTTCTATGGAATGGGCGTTCTCTGCACCGACCCTCAGGTTGATTGTGGTTCTTCGAGCGATGACAAAGGTGCCTGCTGCTACGAGGATGCTGATGGAACTCTGAACTGCATCGAAGTCAACGCCATCGATTGCGAAACCCTTGCTGGTATCTGGTATGGCCCTGCCGTTCTTTGCACCGATCCTCAGGTTGACTGTGGCCCATCCGGCGATGTTCCTGGTGCTTGCTGCTACGAAGATGCGGATCTTGGTTGGATCTGCGCCCAGGTTCTGCAGGTCCAGTGTGAGAATCTTCCCAGTGGCTACTGGTATGGTCCTGGTGTTCTCTGCACCGATCCTCAGGTTGAATGCGATCTTCCAAGTGGAGACGATTGCATCATCGTTCCTGGTGCCCAGTGTGCTGGACGTCCTGCCTACATCGATCCTGATTTTTCACAGGTCTTCGGTAACGGTCAGATCGCTGTTCAAACCGCATCCCCCAACATCTTTGGCGGCCATGTCGTCAAGGTCTTCGATCTCAGTGGTGTCAACAGTGCACCCCTGGACAGCTGGTTCTCCTTGAATCGTTACAGCGATGCTGACTGGACTCAGTGGGAGCTTGGCAGTGTCTTCGGTGTAGCCGTGGATGAAGATGGCGACATCTTCGTCAGCAGCACGCGTTCCTGGAACTTCGATTACGTCGGCTCAGGTGGCTGGGGTGCCGTGTACCGACTCGACCGTCTCACCGGTGACATCAGTGTCTTTGCAACACTTCCCAACAATGGTGCCGGGCTCGGCAGCATCACATGGGATTGTGATCACCAGGTCTTCTTCGTCAGCAACATCGAGGATGGTCTCATCTACCGTCTCGATACCGCAGGCAACATTCTTGACGCTTTCGATCCTGCTGCTGCCTGGAACGGTTCTGCTGGTCCTGTAGCACTTGGCGATCGTCCCCTGGCTGTCGAGGTCCATGCTGGACGTCTCTACTTCTCAATGTGGAACGAGAGCGTAGACTCCGGCTCATCTGCGAACGCCAACGAGATCTGGTCCGTCCAGCTCGATGCCACCGGCATGCCTGTAGGTCTCGAGACCCTTGAGATCTCTTTGCCTAGCTATGGCAGCACCAACTGGAGTGCTCCAGTTGCAGACATGCGATTCACTCCCCGCGGCACGATGATGCTTGCAGAGCGTTCCCTGGTCAACTTCGATTCCCTGGTAGCTCACAGGTCCCGTCTGCTCGAGTACGAGTGCAGCAACGGTACATGGATCCCCAGTGGTAATACGTTCGGGGTTGGTCAGGCCGGCGGCAACAACACGTCCGGTGGTGTGGATGCAGATGTTGACCGTGCCTGGGCTGGCGGCGATGCCCTGCACCTGAACAATCCTGCCCCATATTCCAACATCTACGGATTCGCAGGTCTTCCTGCAACCGGTGGCACCGTTGCTGACAGTGTCCTCGTCGATTACCAGGACAACATGAGTGGTCAGGACAAGACAATGCTTGGTGACCTCGTCGTGACTGCTGCAAGCACTGAGCCTTGCTTCACGACCTACTTCTTCGACATCAGCTGCCGTTCGCATCACCTGCATGGCACCTACCAGTTCCTGGAGTTTGGTTTCGCCAACAATGGTCCTTCCAACATCCAGCAACTCGAGTTGACCGGTCCTTCCGGCTTGACGATCACTCCCAACACCTTCATGGGTCCGTTCCCGCCTTACCAGAGCTACCCCCTGGACACGAAGCTCTTCAATGCACCGAACGGTCAGTCGATCTGCCTGACGCTGACAGTCACTATGGACGATGGATCCACCTGCAGCGAAGATATCTGCTTCGAGACCGAGACCTGCTCGGAACCTGGCCCAGGCGATGTCAACTATGACTTCAAGGTTGACATCACTGATCTCCTGGCAGTCATCGAGAACTGGGGCAACCAGTGTGACGGTGAAGAAGACTGCATGGCTGATCAGGATGGTGACGGCGTCGTCGGAATCGGTGATGTCCTGGTCGTGCTCGACAACTGGTCCGCACGCTGATCAAACAGCCTGCTTCCAGATCAAGAGGTTTGCATGTGCCCCGGCCGGTTTTCCGGCCGGGGCTTTTTTCATGAACTGTCTACTTGTGACCATAGCTTCAGCATGGCATGACGAAGCAGCAGTTGGCCTTCAAGGAGCTCACGATCAAAGTTGATGAACCCGTTCACGAGATAGATCTCCTGTGGTGTGCAGTTCCAGAGGAGATCCACTTCACGGTCCTTTTTGACATGGTCTTGCGTCAGGATCACGCCCACCAGGCCGCAGTGTCCGCTTCCCGACCACACGTCAACTTCAACGCCATCGCCTCCCTTTGTCCCGGGAAGATGGCCGTAGTCGATCGGGTAGATGATGGCGGGGTGGTCAGGGTGGGCCGTTTTTCGTGGTCGGTCGATGACTACCCGTCGCGTCTTGAGCAGCGACTCCCAGTAGTTCCAGTCGAAACCCACCCAGGGCTCGTCCACCCGATCAGGTACAGGGGGCAACTGGTGCCAGGTGAGAAGGTCATCTGTCATGTGGGCACGTTACAGGTTTGATGGTCCTGCTGTTGTGGTTGGTGGTCTGTAGTCAGCTAACAGCTTCCCCAGCCCTCAATCACGATCAGAATATCCGCGATATCAACATGGCCACTTCCGTCGATGTCAGCGACGCCACCATTCTGGCCAAAGGCGGCGATGACCAGAAGGATGTCCTCGATATCGATGACGCCTTCGCCTGTGACATCACCGGGGCATTCGCATTCATCGGGTACGCCGTTGCCATTGACGTCCTGTGAAGATCCGCCAGTGATGTCATCGCTGTCAGCAATGCCATTGCTGTTGCAGTCCGGAGAGGTCTCCAGAAGGACACAGAGTTGAACGATGCTGCCGGCATCGACGGGTGAATCGTCATGGACTGTTATCAGCCAGGTTCCCTGAGCCGGATGGCCATGCATTGCAGAAAGTGGCTCGGCAGGAAGCATGCTTCCGTGCAGCACGGGAACTTCCACCTGGGAACACATCGATTCAGCCGTAACGCTGGCGGAGTCGGTGAACATGCCATTGATGTCGTCACCACCGCATCCCCATGGCCCAATCCAGCCACCATTGGGCATGCCAGGTCGATCAAGCAACGTTACCGTTGCGCCATCTGGTGACTTGAGCACGAGTCGGAGATCTCCGACCCATGGATGGTTGATCGTAATGAACGTCCTTGCCCTGGTCACGATGCCTTCTTCGGTCACATCGATCGTCCAGGAGGTTCCAGCAGGGGAGCCATCCGGTATTCCTGTTGATCCGTTGCCGCAGAAGGTGTCTGCGATGGCAGCGTTCGTGAGCAGAAGGGTGAGTGGAACAGCGAAATTTCTCATCGTGCCCCCTCCGTGTTCATGTCACTGGTCCGGTTGGTGTCCCAGACTTCTGCTGGATCCGACATGTCCTGAATATGGCACCAGCCAATCGTGGTTCCCATGTTGTTGGCGCCGTCGAGGTCGCCCTCGGAATTTTCAACGACTCCATCATCAGGATCCCAGAGGACAAGGTCCGTGAGGATGTGGCAATAGTCGTAGGACCACCACTCGTCTTCGAAGGTGGATGTCCATGTCCATGTTCGTTGGCGAGTAGAGGTGGGAATGTAGGAGAGCCAGACGGCAGCACCGTCATAGGTCATGTCGTAGTTGACTCCACAGCCAAAGCCGAAGAGTTCTCCAAGAATCGAAACATTGCCGGCAAGAGTTGTTCCAGAGAATGGTGAGCCCATTGCCTGCAGCAGTCTGCCCGGTCCGGCCCAGTCAAGGCCACTCCAGTAGAAGGTGAAGAGGTGGACGGCTGCGTTGCCTCCCTGAGAATGGCCGACCAGCCCATAGCTCTTGTACTGCGAACCGAAGCTCAGGATGTCCAGTGCAAACTCATCATGAGAGAAGTTCTGATCAGTGTTGACGTAAGCGGCTACATCACCCGTGAAGTCTGCTGGAGGAAATGAATCGCCGTCTGAGCAGTAGCCATGCGAGAGCATGAGGTTGTGACCACCGTACTGGTCTCCACGGCTTCCGGGTTCACTGCTTGAACGTTCCAAGGCGAATCCTTGTTGATCACCCTGACCGTGAATCAACTCAGGAAGGATGGCGGTGTGATCCGTGATGAGGTCTGGGATATCGACGTTGCCAAGCAGAATTGAATCGATGTCACCACTGGGGAGCAGGGGGCGAGCGCCATTGGGCTCTGCAACTCGCAGGGAACGAAGCTGTAGGTTTTCACCATTGCCGCCTTCAAGCGTGAGCCATCGCCGATCCAGAACCAGGCGAGCCTGGTTGTCGATGACTGCGGCCATGCCTCCGATCCAGCAGCGTGGGCTCATGCCGCCCTGGCCATCACACCAGGCTTCAGCGCTTAGCAGGACTTTATCGCGAAGGTCGATTCCCGATAGTTCAAGATTGATGGCGAGGCGTTCGGTATCCAGTTCGGTCGTCTGTATGTCTGTGACAGAAACTTCGGTTTCAACATGGCAATGCCAGTGAGCCGTACGGATGAAATGGAAGCCATCGGCATCTATGCCTTCGACCTCCAGGTGTGCCAGGTGTGGCCCAGCCCGGAGAGGAGTGAAGCTGTGTTCCAGCCATGGTCCATTCTGGAGGAGATCAGATGTGGTGAAATCTCCACGATCATCTTGCCAGCGAATTCGAGCAGTTGATACATCAAGCCCGCGGGCCATTGCCTTGAAGGCATCCTGCAGAGGTGAGCCGCTTCGATCGACAGGAGCAAGGGCGCTTCGCAGAATGATCGGGTGTCCGACCAACGCGACGTGTGAGGCCGGGTGAAGTTGTAGTGCGATTCCAGATCGATCACGCACAATCAACTGACCTGAATCACCTGGTTGCCCACCTGTGATGATGATTGACCACGATCCGGGCATTGGATTGGCGATATCGATCCGTTCCAGGGCCACGGGAAAGAAAGGCTGCAGATCACCTTCAGTGATGAGTCGGTTGTCGCCTGCATCCTCCCCAGCAGGATTGATGGCGACAAGATCCCATTCCTCGCAGCCTGGGCCAACAGGCAGGATTGAAAGGTGCATGGTCGGCGGTACTGGTAATTCGTATTGCCATTGCCCGTTTTCATCGAATGAGAAGGCGAGCATGGCATGCCCGAATGGTCGACCTATTGTCGAAGGATCAGGGCTTCGCAGGCGATTATTGAGCAGGTCGGAGGCCGGAGCGCCGATTTGTTTCGGAGCAGCTACATGTTGGCTTCCAGCCAACACAGTGGCACACAATCCAAGGGTTACCAGTGACATGGCTGGTCCTCTCGCCCCTGTTTGATTTCAAGGGCTTCTCTGGTGACGAGTATAGGAAAGCAGATTGGGAGTGGGGAAGGGTGAGGAAACCGAACAGCGAGTATTTCTCTCGATATAGTGAGCTCACTTCAAACTGTATTGGATCGAGGGAGAATTTCATGAGCTTGCGATTAGCTGCACACAACTGGATGCGTCCAGAACCACTGGAAACAACACTTGAACGACTTGCCCGTTATGGATACGAGGGCATCGAGATCATGGGTGAGCCGGACAAGTACGAGCCTCGGGCAACACGCAAGTTGCTCGAAAAGCATGGAATTCGTTGCTGGGGCTCGGTCTCGATCATGATGCAGTGCCGTGATTTGATTCATGCGGACAAGTACCTCAGGCTCGGATCGATCGAGTATCTGAAGGACTGCATCACCATGGTTCATGAACTGGGTGGAGAGGTCATGTGCATCGTCCCCAGCGAAGTCGGCAAGATCACACCGATGGCTGATCCGGAGACGGAGTGGAAATGGGCAGTCGAGGGTCTCAAGCAGGTTGCAGATCATGCTCGAAAACAGGATGTGCGGATCGCACTGGAACCTTTGAACAGATTCGAAACGAATTTTCTGAATCGACATGATCAGGCACTGTGCCTGGCGGATGCGGTTGGTGAGGATGTCGGGATCTGCCTTGATGCGTTTCACATCAATATTGAAGAAGAAGATCCTTATGCTGCCATCCGGGCATCAGCAGGTCGACTGAATGATTTTCACATTGCAGATACCAATCGCCGGGCTCCTGGTGAAGGTGCCTGGGATTGGGCCAAAGTTCTCAAGACACTTGACGAGATCGGATATGAAGGTTGTTTGACCATCGAGTTCGTGAATCCTGCTGACCGAACGCCTCTGGCGGGCATGCGTAAAGAAGCAGGGACCAAGGGGTCTGCCGAAGAACTGAAGTTCATACGAGATCATGGAAGTGATCTGCAGGACGATGAGACGTACAGCGCTTCATTCGAACAGACGGCTCAATATCTGAGGGCCTGTGCGCCCCAGACAGTGTCATGATGCAGACGCGCCCGACGGTGCTCTGCCTCGGGACTCTTGATACCAAGGGGCCAGAGACGGCTGCGCTGGCTGAAGGCATCCGTCGAAGAGGTTGTGACACGATTGTTCTGGATTGCGGAATCCTTGGAAGCCCTGTCGGAGTGGTTCCTGATATCACTCGTGACCAGGTCGCCAGTGCAGCGGGTACGGACATCGAATCACTTCGGACGATCGGGTCACGGGGAACGGCCATCGAGCACATGCTCAAGGGCGTTCGGGCAATGGCGCTTGAGCTTCATGCCTCCGGCAGGATCCATGGTGTCGTGGCGCTCGGTGGCGCAGAAGGCTCTGCGTTGGCTGCCGCTGCGATGACGGAATTGCCGGTGGGCTTTCCAAAGTTGATCGTTTCGCCCCTCGCATCCGGTCGGCGATTGTTTGAGCCGTTCGTCGGAACGCGTGATGTCACAGTCATGCATTCTGTCGTAGACATCCTTGGACTCAACTCCATTGGCAGCGTTGTGTATGACAATGCATCCGCTGCCATGGCGGGTATGGCACTGGCATTTCATGCCCGTGAGCCGATGGCCCCTGCAAGAACACAGGTTGCTGCAACGATGCTTGGCAACACGACTCTGCCGCTGATGTGGATTCGAGAGCAGATGCTTGAGTCCGATCAGGAACTGGTGATCTTCCATGCCAATGGTGTGGGGGGCGCGGCCATGGAGGAATCAATGGATTCAGGCCAGTTCACAGGTGTGATCGATTTTACCCTCAACGAGTTGGCTGCAGAGGTTGCGGGTGGATTTCATGCTTGTTGCAAGTGTCAACGCCTGAGCCAGGCAGGTCGTCTTGGTCTTCCCCAGATCGTGGTTCCTGGTTGTGTTGATTTCACGGTACACGGTCCTCGTGATGAATTGCCTGCCGACAAGCGTGATTGCCCCAGTTACTACCACAGCCCGACATTCACATTGGTTCGACTGGATCATGATGAGCAATGTGAAGTGGCGCGACGCATGGCCAGCCGATTGAATGAGTCTTGTGGACCGGTAAAGGTCATGATTCCCATGGGTGGCTTCTCGATCCCTGATGCACCGGGAGGGGAATTCTGGAATCCCGTTATCACGGAGGCATTCTGCAAGGAACTTGAAGAAGCTTTGCATGACAACGTCAAGGTTGAGCACATCGAGGCTCATATCAACGATCAGGCATTTGCTGAGGCGGTGCTCGCAGCGTGGCGTTCCTGCTAGAGTGGCCTCTCGACATGCCGAAGGAGACGTTGCATGAGTAGGAAGGACACGATCAGGACGTTAGGAAACCAGGGCGGGGAAAAACCACCCTCAGCCATCGATGAGGAAAGCCTGCCGGGTGATCGGATTTATCAGGATGAAGCGCACGCGCCTCGCCGCAAAACCCTGGATCTTGATTTCCCTTCTTTCTGCATGGGTGATCTGACCTGTGTTGATGTAGCGGAATACCTGAAGCATTCAGATACGATCCTGATTCCAAAGGCCAGTCTTGAGCAGCATGGGCCGCATCTGCCATTGTTCTGTGACACCATCACGTCTCTGGAAGTCGCCAGTCGCGCTGGTGAGCAGGCGGGCATCATGTACACCCCGCCTCTCTGGCTTGGTTATTCACCTCAGCACATGCGTGGGCCTGGTGAAGGCACAGGCACCGTCACGCTTCGGGTAGAGACCTATCTCAACCTGCTTTATGACATTGGACGCAGTCTTGTCCATCATGGATTCAACCGTCTCATTTTCGTCAATGGTCATGGTTCCAACGTGAAGGTTGTTGACCCGGTCCTGCGGAAGCTCCGCAATGAGACGGGGGCGCTGATCTGCTATTACAAGCCTTATGCAGAGCGTTACATCGGAATGTTGAAGGATGTCCTTGAGGGTCCGCCTGAAGAGACCCCTGGATGGCATGCCGGTGAACTGGAGACCAGTCAATGTCTTTGCCATGATCCGGGAATCGTCCGCATGGACCGTGCTGCCGTAGATCGTGCTCACGCACCAAAGTGGCTGGGAGATGCGTGGGCGAAGAAGGATGGCATGCCTGACGCGGAATTCCAGGGATATCAGTACTTCAACTTCCCCTTTGAGCACCAGGAGTTCACGGAATCCGGTGTCATGGGCAACCCTGAACGTGGAACGGCTGGAAAGGGTGAGGTTGCTTTCCGAAGATTTTCCAATCACCTCATTGATGCGGTTCACGAACTGGAGAAGGTCAAGGTCAAGGTCAAGGACCGTGACTGGACTGCTGGCAAGACGATGTCCACCTAGCAGGACCGGGACAGGAACGGAGACGGAATGGATACCACGACAATTGATCCGGGTGCAACCGCTTCATTGGTAACGATGCTCGCAGGCATTGTTGGCCAGGATCACGTCATGGACAAGGACGCTGCTGCGAAGGTTCATACGGGCGACATGAGCTGGTTGACGATTTCAGCTGCAGCCGCAGGCACACCTCTGAGCCGACCTGACGCGCTTGTCTTTCCAGGTACGACTGAGGAAGTTTCCGAGATCCTTGTTCTGGCAAACAGAGCAGGCGTGCCGGTGACACCTTTCGGTGGTGGATCGGGTGTCCAGGGCGCGGCAAATGCAGATCGTGGTGGCATCGTGATGTCATTGAAGCGATTGAATCGTGTTCGGTCTGTTGACCGTGATTCAATGACAGCCGTTGTCGAGGCTGGACATGTCATCCGGGAACTGGAGGCATCCTTCAATGCGGATGGCTTGAGTTTCACTCATTATCCTGCTTCTGCGGAATGGGCCACCCTGGGAGGGTGTATTGCGGCCCGTGGCAGTGGTGTGTTGTCAACGAAATACGGGAAGATTGAAGAGCATGTTCTGAGTCTGGAAGTCGTTCTTCCAACGGGCGAAATCATGCATACACCGGCGGTGCCTCGGCATGCGGCTGGGCCTGAATTGACTCAGATGTTCGTTGGTTCAGAGGGTGCCCTTGGGATCGTGACTGCTGCAACCATTGCCTTGCGTAAGGTTCCGACCAAACGTGTCTTTCGATGCCTGCTCTTCGATGATCTCGATCAGGGGCTTGCCGCTGGTCGTGACATCATGGTCAATGGACTGCGTCCACCAGTCATGCGTCTTTATGACCATTCAGCAGCAACCGGATCACTTGAGCGTGCTGTCGAGTGCGGAATCGATCGTGCGGCCATGGTTCTGATGTTCGATGGAGATGTGGATTCAGTCGTTGAAGCGGAAGCGGCTGCTGGAATCGATTTCTGTTTATCACATGGCGGTGTTGATCATGGTTCCGAAGCAGGAGAGATCTGGTGGAAGCGCCGCTACGATTTCTACTATCCGCCCCATGCCCCTGTGCTTCCCCAGATCTGGGCCACGATGGATGTCGTAGCTGACTTCACTCATATCCGTGGTGTCTACGATGCTGTGACAGAGGCGATGAAGACTGCGATTGATCCCAAGTGGAACATGACCTTGAAGACACATTTCTCTCACTGGTATCCCTGGGGTTCGATGATCTACCCGAGATTCGGTGTACCCAAGGGTCCTGATGATCTGCAAGAAGCAGTAGCTTTGCATGATGCCATTGTCCGGGCAGCAACCGAAGCAGCACTTGAATCGGGGGCAGTCATCAATGATCATCATGGGGTCGGCATGCGGTTGGGTGATTACATGTCTGACCAACTGGGAGAAGGCGGGATGGTCATGCTCCGCGGTGTGAAGTCGGGATTGGATCCCAACAATATTCTCTGTCCCGGCAAGCTTGGCCTCGGCTGAATTTCGCTTGTAATACAACAACCCCGGCCTCTTTGGGAGACCGGGGTGTTGCGTATTGTTTGTCGAAGAGTTCGCCTGTTCGGAACGCTAGCGGCAATCTCCCCAGCCATCGAAGGCGATCAACAGGTCATCTACATTGGTGATTCCATCCTGATTGATATCGGTTCGAGGGCAATCACGACAGCCCCATTCGCCGATGATCTTGAGCATGTCATCGACATTCACGGCGCCATCGCCATTGATATCAGCAAGGCATTCGCATCCATCAGGAATATCGTTGTTGTTGATATCAGGAACAAGGTTCAAGGCGATTTCACAGGTGTCAGGTCGATTGTTTTCATTGCAATCAATCTGACAGTCGCCGCCGCTCCAGACGCCATCCAGTTCCTGTCGACACTGATCACTGCTGATGTCCTGCTGGCATCCGCCATCCCAGGTGCAGCAGGTGCCTGCTGCCGTGATGTCTGTAGCCAGTAGATCGAGTGCTTCCTTGACGGCTCGCTTGAACTCGATGGTGTTGTCGCCAGCATAGATCAGACTGGCTCTGGAATGCGCAGCCAACTCTGTTGCTTGTTCATGCAGTTTGCTGGTTTTCCAAGGAGAAAACGAGTGATGTCCATCGCCAAATTCACTTGAAGTGATGTCTGGTCCTTCCCAGGCTGCATTCAGAGTGAAGATGCGAGGTGATTCTGCCATGACAGATGGTCCACCGATTTCTGCAAGTAGAGCGGCACGGCCATTGGCTTCACCGGTACCACTGGGGTAGTCCTCGACATCTGCATCATGGAATTCAGCATCGGTCATTAAAAAGATGATTGGTGCACGATCACTGTCCCAGGACAGTGGCTGTGGAGCGATATCGCCAGTGTCGGTGAAGTCGCCATCACCATTCAGATCAAGGCCGGTTCCCATCATGGCCTGGTAGAGCGCCTCGTACTGCGACTCAGGAAGATCCTGGCCACCTGAAGCAGTCAAGGCTGCCATGGCGTTGGTCACGGCGACTTCATTGCTGGTGAAATCGAGATCTACGATCCAGGCTTCATCAGTCGGATTACCTGCTGGATGTATGGGAAAATCCGTGAAGTTGGCTACGGCATAGCGGGGATTGGGGAACGTGCTGGAAATCTCATCCATGACGGATGGCATCTGGGCAAGCATGTTGGGCAGATCGTCGCTGTAACTGCCGGAAGTATCGAAGATGAACAGGACATCCAGTTCGCGTGGTTCCTGGATGGGCAGGGGATTGACCGAAAGATCAATGGTCATGTCATCGCCACAAGCTGAGATGTCAGCAAGCTTCACGCCCGTGTTCACACCGGAGTAGGGCCTGGAGTTGGGAAAGGTGCCTGGATCGAAAACCGTTGCTGGACTGGTTGCTGACCAAAGGTCACCAACGTCACCACGATTCGTGATGTCATTCTCGAGATCACAGAGACCATCACTTTGTTCTAGGGCGATCATGCTGTGAGGAGCGGCCGCATTTCCACCACACCAGCCGAAGTCATTTCCGGTGCCGACGCTGGGATCGATATGCCAGATGGCAAGGCCGCAGGCCCAGAGATTCTCGTCGAATCCAATGGGTTGGCGATTCTCAATAAGGAAGTATTCGCTGCTGTTTGGATCATGCTGAATTTTCAACGCGAAAGGTGCTTCTTCGATTGCAGGAATCATCAGGTCCGAATACTCGCCGATGACAAGTTGTGGTTCGATCCAGCCCAACTCTGCCCGGCACCACGCTGACATGTGGGAAGGCCTTGATGGCGAATTCCAGTTTCCAGCACCCATCAGACAGAAGTGGCCACAGCCATCATTGGCGGAGCCATTCGTTCCGTAGAGATCTCCGATCCCAAGTGCATGTCCAAATTCATGGCAGAACACGCCGATTTCAATCAATGTTCCTTCGCAGGAAAGTGCAGGCATGATCGTGTAATCGCTGATCTGGATCTTGGAACCGTTTGCACCATCATCGTTTGTGACGAAGTTGGCATTTGAACCAGTCGCCCAGGAGTTGGCAGAGCCATACGACCAGCGGTGTGACCAGAGATTGCTGCTTCCCAGGCATTCACCTCCGGATTCAGGATGAACCAGAGCAACGAGATCGACAATGCCATCATCATCGCCGGAGTTGGGGATTCCATCCGGCCCATCATTGTCATAAAGGGTGAAGTCGGTGGTGGCATCTGCCAGTTGAAGTGCCTCGGTGACGTAGACGAACGGTTCGTCATTGTCCATGCCGTTGGATCCACCTTCGTAGAAGGCATCGTTGTTGGCGAGATTGCCAATATTCGAAACGACACCACTGAATGTGAACTTGCCATAGGAGACTTCGCGGTAGTACTCGCTCAGTGTTCCCGTGGGCCATGGGCCATCAAAGAGTTCGGTCTGCAGGTTGGCAACCGTATCAGCTGGCAAGTTGATGTTATTGAAGCCAAAGCAGAACACGGGAACATCAAGGACGCCCGTGACGGCTCCGCTGCTTCGCTGGCCTGATTTGCGGGCATCTCGGGCAGCTTTTGCCTTGCCTCGCCATGCGCCTGGAGAATCCAGGCTGACCTGACTCCGGGAAAGATGTTTGAGAACATGATCTGGTATCTGCTTGCCAGGTGCTGGTGAGGTGGTGGCCTCAATCAAACTGCTGGATGCAAATAGAACCAGTGGAGCAATAACTGCTGCCGCAGTGATGCTGAAACGATGCGATTTAATCTGGAGCATGTGGATCCCGTTTCATTTGGATCATTCCCTCTTCGTGCGCGTTTCCTCTGCATGGGCTTCGAATTTCAGGATGGTGATCTATCAGTTGGAATCCGAATTTTTCAAAAATGCCTGGGATGCCGCCTTTCCTGCCGCTGGAAGGCCTCTTGCTGATCCAGTTTCTTATTGTCTTGAGATGTGGGGGGTATAGTGAGGGGCCACTTGCCCTTACTCCATGGAGGTCTTTGATGTCTCGTTTTCTCGCTGCAGCGCTCGTGCTTCTGGTCAGTTCAGCTGTCATGGGGCAGGCCACTTCCAAGGCCTCCTCGCAGAAAAAACCGACTGCCGATGAGCTCATTGGTCAGTGGATGGAGATGTCCGGCTGGACTTCTGACAAGCATGAAGCGGTAATGACCAAGTGGACTGGTTGGGAAACAGATGGGGTGATCGTTTCGGCATTTGATCGTGCTCAACCAAACAGTTTTCTGGCCGAGACATCGATTCCCGGCGATACCCAGAAAACGAGTATCGGATCCACTGGCAAACTCAATTGGTTCTATACCTCCAAAGGGGAGGGTGATGATGTCAAGGTGCTCGAGCTAGAGACCCTGACGCCTCAGAGACTGTTCCTGTTTGAACTCATCTTCAATCCAATGTGGTTGGGTTCGATTGAATCGCATTCCAGGAAGATCATCAATGCCGGCAAGGTGGACTTCTCCGGTGACTCCTGCTGGCGTGTGCTCTGTCTTCCCAATGGGGCCCGTAAGGCTGTCGAACTGTATTTTTCTACAGAAACGGGTTATTGGCGTGGTTTGAAGACTCGCTTGGAAGGAAGCAAGGCAAATGCCGTGGATGTCAGAGTCCATATCGATGAGTTCGGTTTCGCGGGCAACAGCACGCTGGCCAAGATGCCTGGCCCTGGGCTTCCCGTGCATCTCAGGATCTACAACAATGACGACCTTTTTCAGGATCTTCAGGTTGAGCAATTCAAGCTCCAGGATGCCATATCAGAGTTTGCCATCCCGGCAGCCGTCCGAAACATGGCCAACAAGAACAAGGTTCAGCGATCCAAGTCTTCACCGACGAGAAATCCAGAGGGTTCTGGGGCTTCTGGCACCAATCACGCGAAATTGATTTCGATGATTGGACCAGAACTCATGACGGCATCTGGGCAGTCCGTTCCAACCAGCGATCTTGCAGACAAGTCGAATGTGCTGCTTTACTTCTCTGCCAAGTGGTGCCCGCCATGCCGTAAATTCACCCCGTCATTGGTCAAGTTCTTCGATGACCATTCGGAAGACGGTGATTTCACAGTCATTTTCGTAAGCTCGGACAAGTCGATCGATCAGATGACCCAGTACATGAAGGACTACAAGATGAATTTCTATGCAGTTCCTTTCAGTCGTGTGGGTCCCAGTGGACTCAAATCCACATATGGAGGTCGTGGCATTCCGAATCTGGTATGGATTGATTCGAACGACAATGCAATTGCAAAGAGCTATGTGGATGGAACTTATGTTGGGCCCACAACAGTGCTTCAGAAGTTCAATGAATCAATGTCCGCCAGGTAATTCAAGACAGTTTCCACGGCTCATCCACCAGACATTCACTTTTTATCAAAGGCTTGCAGGATCTGTTTCTTGCAGGCATGATGCACTCGTCGTCAAAGGACGCGAAAGTCAAGCCGAGAAGTGGAAACACGACGAGGCAAGGCCAAACGCGGAAACGCGGGAAAGCTGACCAAGCGAAACCAGGGCGATGACCGGAGTCGGCGGTGAAAAGCGGAAGAACGCGAAACGTGGAAACACGACAGAGCGGGAAGCCGAAGGAAACCGAAGGCGTGTGACGATTACCTAGGGAAGGGTAAAACCAGACCACTAACGGCCGTCATCAAATGGTGGATAAGCCCCGAACTCGAAAGGGATCGGGGCTTGTCATTTTTTGAATCGATTACAGGTGTTCAGTCTTTCTGATCCAGCCGGGCCAGTTCTGCTTCAGCAGCGATGTGGCCGAAGGCCGCCCAGTTGGTTTCAGCAATGATCACTTCGAATTGAGCACGGCTGAGATCCGTTTCTCCATTGAGTAGCTGTTTCATGCCCAAACCGTAGCCTGAGGTGGCTTCGTCGACGCCTTCGTCCAGTTGGGAGTCAACAGTCTCACCAGCGTCGAGGTCTTGGAAAGAGAGCAGCAAGGCCCGGTAGGCATGGTTCTCCAGGAGATCCATCTTGGGTGTAGCGATGGCAAGTGCATGATCTGCAATGGCCTTGTCTTCGCAGCGACAAGCCGAGAGATACAACCAGTAGGCAGAGGCCACACGCATGTCATCATTGGTAGCAAGCTGAAGGCATCGCTGGAAGTCGATCATGGATTCGACAAATTCGCCTTGCAGATAGTGGGCCAGGCCAAGGTGGTAGAGGATGTTGCCCTTGGTAGTGCTGCGTGGTTTGCCGGCGGCATTGGGCATGCCATCAGGTTCTATGGCATCGGGTTGGTCCCGGGAGAGCTCATCGGCTCTCTGAAGATCATCTATGGCGGCATCCAGTTTTCGCAGAGTGATGTATCGATGACCTCGATGACGGAGCAGACGATAGCTCTCAGGGAATGTCTTCAGGCCGTTCGTGTAGATGTCGACAGCTTCCCGATAACGCCCCAGATAGGCGGTGCGTCTACCCAGCCAGATAATGGCTTCTTCATCACTGGGATGTACGGAGTAGATCGTGCGGGCATGTCTCAGGTCTGCCTCACGTCGAGCCTGTACATCTTCAGGGAGCGTAGGTGTCTCGAGAGGGCGTCCACGCATTGATCTTGCTTCTGGGACGTGACAGCCAGATCCCAGAACCAGGATGGCAATGAAGAGAAAAGCAGCACGCATCATGCGAACAGACTAACGACGACGGCGTCTGCCTGTCAGAGGAAGGAGCAAGATCAGGCCTAGCGAAGCCGGTGCAGGCACGGCGACGAGTCGAACCGCGTCAACGAACGTCCCCAGCGTGTCATCCACGCTGGCATCACCTATGACCAGTTTCGAAGTCATCCCATTGCCCTCGATCAGAACGCTGATCTCCTGCCAGTTGTTGTTGTTGTAGCCAATACCGCTGGCTGTCAGATCAATGATCGTTTCATGATTCCAGTCGACGACAAGGTGATTGTCCTCTACACCTGGCCTGGCTGAAAAAGACAGGGTCAACATGTAGTACTGGCCAACCGCAGTCTGAACTTCCTGGCTCAGTGATGTCGAGCCGATCTCGCCATGCATATAGCTTCCGCCAGGTCCGTTCTGATCGGCATCCAGTTCAAGCCACTGTTCGCCATCGTAGGCATCCCAGCCTGCAACACCTCGCTGTAGTTCAATGCCTGGTCCAGATTCAAGAGTCCACCCTGGGATGTCTTCAAAGAGGTTCCAGGAACCGTTGACGATATGTTCCTCGAAGGATCCATTGACAATCAGATTGTCATCAATTCCAGCGAGTGTTGATGTTGACAGTGCAGCAATAAAGATCGCTGGTACCGCATGTACTGACTTCATGGAGACCTCCTCAAGCCTCCACCCCCACATTAATTCTCCATGGCAGCGGTTTCCGAGCGTGGAACCGACACCACTGAACTACTACGTCCGAAAACCCTCTGAGGTTTCAGTCGTATCTGCTTTGCTGGTGTTTCAAAGGTTCTTTAAAGGTTCTTTAAAGGCTCTTTAAAGGCTCTTTAAACGTTCTGGTCTGCTTAGGCCTGTGGCTGGGTAACCTCAGGCAAACCCCAGTCGTTCAAGTTGGTCTTCGTCAAGGCCAAAGTGATGACCGATTTCGTGAAGAAGAGTGATTCGAATTTCTTCACGAACCACATCAACGCCTCCCATTGGTGTGCCATCTTCATCTTGCCATGTGTCCCAGCCACCGGCAATTTCAAGGATGCCCACCCGGAACAAGTGGATTGTTTCGGGGATTTCAGGGAGATCTTCAACACTTCGCTCGGCGAGGTTCAGCCCACTATGGAGCCCACAGATCTCTTCTGCCTTGCAGTCGGTTGTCTTGAGCAGAGCCGGGTCTGGCGTGTCTTCGACGAGCAGAGGCACTTCTTCAAGCAAGTTGTGCATGGCGGCTGGCAGGTCCGCCAGGACGGATTCCACCAACTTGTCAAACCTGTTTCGTTCTGCGGCATTCATGTCCTGCTAGGGTACAACTTGGTTTGAAGTAACACGTTGATTTTCTGGGGCCAAAGAAATGACGATTGAATTGAATACATGCCAGTTGCCTGTGAATCTACTGGATTGGGTCAAGCAGAATGCTGCCGACTTCAACCCGCCTGTGGGGAACAAGTATCTCTACGATGGCAATGATTTCTTTGTCATGGTCATCGGGGGGCCGAACGCCAGGAATGATTTTCACATGACCAATTCGGAAGAGTATTTCTTCCAGTTGAAAGGTGACATGGTCATCATCATCCGTGATGACGATGGGCTCAAGCATGTTCCCATCATGGAAGGGGAAACCTTTTTCATTCCAGGCGGTGTTCCACATGCCCCTCAGCGTCAGCCCGGGACGATTGGCGTCGTTGTCGAACGCCGCCGACCTGCCGGTGAGACGGAGCATCAGCAGTTCTACTGCCCGAATTGCCATGAACTTGTTCATGACCAGGAATTCGATTGCGAGGATATCGTCGAACATTTCACCCAGGCGATGGAAGCATTCTGGGCCGATGAGGCGCTCTCCACCTGCAGTTCCTGTGGTACACGAGTCGGCAAGCCGGCTCCGGTCAAGCGAATTGACTTTGTGCCGGAAATCAGAATTATCCGCGAGGGTGAAGACTGATCATGAGGCGACACGGCAGGCCCATTGCCTACTTGTGCTATTGATCGCAGCAGTCCACCACATCATGCACCGCCTGGGCGGCATCGTGATCCAGAAGTCCCTGTTCACACGCATAGGGAACACTGAGCCTTACGAGTTCACGATAAAGCGGCAGCAGGTGGGGGGCTTGACTGGCCAGGACTTCCAGATGGCATTTGATCGTGCCAATGTCACCACGGGCAGCGGGGCCCATCACAACTTTGGGGACGCCCAGTTCTTCAAGGTTGCGACCAGCTTCACGCACCATAGGCGCCAGTGCGGAGGCAGCCGTGTTTCGGTCAAGCCCAAGGAGCTCCCAGAGATCTGCTGATGCCGCCAGGAGTCCGGTCATCAGGCCACCGACAAGCGAAGCGGAGAGGTGGTAGAGGGCTCGGTTTTCAGCCGGGATCTCTACGGCGTGCATACCGATATCTTCAGCGAGTTGACGCAACCAGGGGCCCGACACATGATTACCTTCTATCGCGGCCGTGGCGCCTTGCAGTGCGTCTGGGCCACGGCCAGCCTGAGCCAGCACCATGACGGGATGAATGGATCCGACGTGTGCACCAGTCGAACTCGCTGCATGAAGGACATCCAGTCCTCGTGAACCTGCACAGTGTGCAACGATGCTTCCACTGGGGGCAGTGAGCTGCTTTGAAACGGATTCAATGTGATCATCTGGAACGCACAGGATGATCGCTTGGCTGGAAATGCCTTCTGGAGAATTGGCTCGCCTGGCACCAACCGCATCGGCAAGGGCCTGTCCGCGTTCATCAGATCGACTCACAACCAGATCAATGGAACGACCGGCGGCATGAAGGCTCATGGTCAGGGCCTGGCCCAGGGCGCCAGCGCCGATGATTGTGATGGGGGTAGTGCGGTCAGTCATGACTGGTGGAGGATCGCCGGGATCGGCCCACCTGTCGACCTTCAATGGTCAAGCTGGCCCTGGTTGAGGCCTGACGGCTCCCTCGTCGTGCCACACGGGCCAGAACTGGCTTCAACATGACAACAGCAGCCCCGAGTGCCAGTAGGGAGACGACCCAGAATTGCCAGTCATTGATCGGCATCAGGCCCAGCCTCCAGCTTGAACAAGCATTCTTGTGATCCAGGCGGCCAACCAGGCCACCGCAGTCATCCAACCAAGCTGGAGCATAGCCCATTTCCAGCCGCCAGCTTCTCTGGCTGTGACGGCCAGAGTCGGGAGGCATTGCATTGCCAGTACGAAGAAGACAAGCAGGCTTGCAGCAGAGGAAGGTGTGAGCATTCTGCTCCCATCATCAGTCCGGGCATTTTCTATGCGCTTGATGATGGCCGGATCCTCGACATCGTCTCCACCTGCTACCAGGACTGCCATTGTGGATACGAAGACCTCTCGTGCCGCGAATGAGGTCATCACACCAATGGTCAACTGCCAGTCATATCCCAGTGGATCAAAGACTGGCTGAACGAATCGGCCAATGCGTCCTGCAAATGAGTGGGCCAAAGCACTTCGAGTTGCAATCGACTCTGCTTCGGCTTCCATGGACTCCGATTCGGCGGCATCGGCCACCATGGAAGCTTGTTCTTTCAAGGCAATGGATTCAGCAGGCGGTTCACTACTTGGATAGGCACTGAGCCACCAGAGAACGATGACGATTCCAAGGATGACTGTGCCGGCTTTGCGCAGGAAAAGGAAACCGCGGTCCCAAGCAGTCAACGCAGCTGTTCGAATGGAAGGGCGGCGATAGTCCGGAAGTTCCAGAACCATTGGTCTTGCCCGGCCTTTCAACAACGTTCGTCTTGCCAGAAGGGCAGAGAGCAGAGCCGCAACGATTCCCAATGCATAACAGCCGGCAAACACCAGTCCTGCCAGTGCCGGTCGATCGGCGAAGAGCACACCCAATAGAAGTACGTAGACGGGCAGCCTGGCAGAACATGAGAGGAAAGGCGCTACGAGGATGACCGCCAGGCGATCACGACGATCCGGTACCAGACGCGCGGACATGATGGCCGGAATCGCGCAAGCATGAGCGGACAACATCGGAACGAAGGCCTGGCCAGGGAGTCCGAATCGTCGCATCAGGCGGTCCATGACGAATGCGGCACGCGCCAGGTAGCCAGTGTCCTCAAGCAGGCTGATGAGAAAGAACAGCAGCAGAATCTGTGGCAGGAAAACAACTGTGCCTGCAAGTCCACCAACAACGCCATCTACCACGAGATCCCGTATGGCACCTTCTGGCAGCACGGAATGCAGCCATCCGCCCACATGCCCGAAAATCAACTCGATCAGGTCCATTGGAATCGAAGCAAGGGCGAAAATCACATAGAAAAGCCCGGCCATGATCGTGATGAAGAGCAGAAGGCCAAGAATGGGATGGACCGCAGCCAGGTCCAGGCGATCTCTCATCTTCTGGTTTCTTGTGGCTACTGTGCCCCCGGCAGCTTCTCGCACCAGGCCGTCGCACCATTCAGATACACGTGCTTCGTCATCGGGTGATGGAAGGGAAGACGCGGATATGCGGGCTCGTGAAATCGCCTTCTTCAAGGTATCGATTCCCTGGCCGCTCCTTGCATTGATTGGAACTACGGGACAGTCGAGGTAGTTTTCCAGCTTTGCAGCATTGAGTGTCAGGCCGCGTCTGGAAGCCGTGTCAGTCATTGTCATGGCAACGACACAGGGCAGACCCGTGCGAAGAGCCTCATTTGCGATTCTCAGGTTTCGCGCGAGGTTCGTGGCATCGATCACGATGAGTACGGCAGCTGGAGTTGGTGTTCCCTCGAGTTTACCGGCAATGCAATGTGCTACGGATTGGGATTCTGGTTGATCCAGTGCAAGGCTGTAGACCCCAGGCATGTCTACCAGAGTGATCCTGTTTCCATTGCACTTGGTGATTCCATGACGTGCTTCAATGGTCGTACCGGGAAGGTTGGTGGCTTTTGCACGAAGGCCACAGAGCCTGTTGAAAAGCGTGGTCTTGCCGACGTTTGGATTCCCGACTACGACAACGGTGCCCGTTGTTCTCGTTGGGGTCTCGGAACTTGATTGATCCGTGTTGGGCGGCACGTTGATGGCTCGAAGTTACCGGGTCGTCAGGTCGCTGGGGTGACTTGGACTTGGCAACTGATATCCCTGGAGAGGCCAATCCGGGTCCCTCTGACTTCGACGATGCAGGGCTCCCCTTGCCTTGCGATGCGGACACGTTCGCCCGGTTCCAGTCCCATGGCACGTAAGAGTGGCCCTTCATCGGTGCCACATGTGGCGTTCGCGAGGATCGCCTCGGTACCGGCACTGAGTTCGGAGAGGGTGTTTGGACTGGTCATTGGAGGCCTTATCGAGACTGAGATTCATTCTCAACTATCGGAGGATAGCGGATTCGCCTCTGCTTCGCCATCTGAAACATGCCTCAGATGCCCTGCTTGGCTCAAATCCACTCCGGCAGTCCCCATGCCTCTGATAGCCTGATGTTATTGAATACCTGAAGACTGGCCCGTGGGGACCGGTGGAGTGTTCAAGGCTCTTGGAGGAGTTGATTGTGAAACGTCTGATCCCATTTGTTTTCATGACATCGGCATGTCTTGTTGGCTGTGGTTACCAGCCTGCACCCATGGCACCGGATCCGTACACGGAGTCAACGGTCCTTGGACATGACTGGCCTATTGGAACAGGGCAACCAGGTACAGGTGAAAACCTCGACACCATGGCCGGCACCGTTTCAACTGAAGAATAGTTTTTCAGGTGTTGGTCTGGTAGCTCAGTTACGACGTCGCCGTCGTCCACGAGCAAGACCAGCGATTCCCAGCAGGGCCAATACGCCCGGTGCGGGAATCTTCTCGTAGTTGACGGTAACAGTTCCGCCACTCCACTTTCCAGCGTAGTAGCCATCATCCGGTGATGCGCCGTCGTACCAGGCAGATGTAACCAGACCACGAATCTGACCTAACGCATCGAGCTCAAGGTTGTAGTCCTGGAGGTCGAAGGAATAGGTTTCGCCTTCGGGTTGTTCGATGGGATTGTCAGGGGTGCCCTGGTAGTTGGCATCAGGGAATGGGAAGAACCAGAGTTCTTCTTTGTCACCATTGGCATTGGTGGTTTCCAGTCCGAGCATGGCTTCACTGCCATAGTTTGGTACACCTACGTTGTTGTAGGTTTCCAGTGTGAGGCCAGTCCACTCGATGCTGATGATCTTGGCGTTGCCGTATTCGGCTCCGGCGTCACCAAGATGGAACTCATCAATAGCACCACCCCAATAGAAGATGTCAGAAAGCGGCATCTCGATCCTGCCATCGGCTAAGACGGCGGAACTACAGCCAGTTACGGCTATCAGTGCCAGGAGCTTTCTAGGTGCCATTGGGTGTTGTGTCCCTTCCTATTCTCTTCCGCGAACAATGTAAGACTATTGGCTCTCTACATCTTTGCAACTGCTTATCTTGCGATCAGTGGTTAGTTAGGCCATCCAGCCAGAATCTTTGGATCGATCAGTTTTCAGGGGGTAGCCCCATATTTGGCGTTTAAAGCGGTCACAGTTTTCAAAAACCCTATTTTTGGATGCTTCAATGGGGTTGGAGTTGGATAACAAGCCTTCTGAGCCCCTTCATTGACAACCCCCCGCGAGGCGGGGGGTTATCTTTCGATCGAGTCGGGCTCGGAGTGCAGGGAACAAGGTTCCCCCTGGATCAGCGCAGTCCGAGCGTCTCGGTGATCGCTCTTGCGGTCTCCTCGGCGGTCCAGCCAAAGGAGTACAACTCTAGAAGGTCGCCGTCAGTGGTATGGCTGGCCTGTAGAGCCTCGCCAGGAGCCAAGTCATAGTTGGCCTCAGTACGCCCAAGAAGTGACTTGAGGTGGTCTTTCCAGCTTTGGAAGGGTCGAGGCATCTGTTTCTGGTCCCGTGGATGTTTGAAAATTGATTGGGGAACACTTTCCACTACGAGTTCTGCGGTCAGATGTGTTCTCAATCACCTCAAATCCAGCAAAATCAAAGAAATTTAACTTGACACCATGCCACGGCGGCATGTGGCTGATCGGACAATGCGATCCCGGTCCGCCATGTTTCGCTTGAGAAAGGTCTTCATTGGTGTTTTTTGGATTGGTTCTGTTACTCAGGAGCCAGCCAGGGCCCCTCCATGAGCCAAGGGCTGTTTAAACGCCCCTCAAGGGCGGCTGAGCTCAGGGGTTGATTTCAGGACGCCAGAGGTAAAAAGGCGTTTGCTCGTCCACCAGTTGCCCGTTTCATCACGCTGGTCAGCTGTGGTGAACTGGTAGTGATCCAGGTGCCATCGAAGGTATCGAGGAGGTTGGCCTGCGGGGAAGGGGGACGACGCCAGCAGATCAAGGACAGCTGCGTCCCCTCGGGCCAATGATGCGCAGAGTGCGGGTGTCACCTGCCCTCCATTGACGCTTGCGAACGCATTTGACCCTCGGGCAAGCCCACCACCATTCGGAAGGTAGCCCCGTTCCCAGGCCAGCTCGTAGTTCAGGGCATCAAACCACATTTGCCAGTCCAGCCGTGGCATGCCTGGCTGGGAAAATGCAGGTGCCCGGTCAAGCGGTCCGGGCTTCCATCGGAACATGTACGGCAACCACGTCACCCCATCGTTTGAACCTTCGATCGTGATTTCCGGCCGGGTCTTTGTCATCACCCGGAAGAGTCCGTATCCGTTCGCCACATGCCATGGTGCCATCGTTCGTGGCCAGGCACTGACACGTTTGTCCTGGAGTTGCGACACGGTGATCGGGATGGTCAGGCTCAGCAGCAACAGGGCAACGATTACATTCAACACACGTCGTGGTGGAGATTCACGACGGGTCAAGCCCACACGAATCATGCCTCGTGCCCGCTTGGGCCACAGCCACAACAATTGACTGTCATCCAGCAGCACCAGGCACAGGACAATCGTGAGCCAGTTGAAGAAGCCGTAGTTGCCCGTGATCAAGATGCCAATCTGCAGCAACACGAGGGCCAGAAAGGCTATGAGTCTGGGGACACGAGGGAAGATGACCAGGAACGGAACGCCCAGTTCGATGATGAACATGATCAAGCAACTGGCTTTCTGCCACCACATGGGCAGTTGCCACGCGTACCAGGCGGGCCACCAGGGAAGCGGCTGAGACCAGTAGTGGTAGTCCAATGCCGTGAGATCCCACCAGGTCGGATCGTTGCTTGCCAACTTGACCCAGCCGGATGTGAACATGAATCGCATCAGCAGCCAGAGGAGCATCCATCGCAGCAGAGTGGAAGAACGCCGCACATGCTGGCTGTTGAGTCGCCATGAGCAAGGGGCCCAGAAAATGGCCAGGAACCCGACTTCAAGCAGAAGTGCATCCCACTGATAGCCCGTGAAGACTCCAGCTACATTCACAATGGAGAGGTAGCACGCCCATGCAATGCCCATGGAAAGCATCGGCACAAGACCAAGGACCAGAGCGGATGCGGCAATCAAACCAATAATCCAGGTCGTATCAAGAAGCCCCGGGCCTCCTGCCCAGAGAATGGTCGGATTCAGCAGAAAGGCGCTCGTGCCTTCCGCGTTGGCATACGTTTCGATCTGTTCGAGTCGTTGCTCATACGGTTGAAGTCCATCAGGCCCGATGAGTCCTGCTGCCTGTGAACCAATGGACAGAAAGGCCAGGAGATAAATCAGGCCCAGCAGTCGCAGAAAGATTCGCCGTGTCAGAAGAGTGGTGGAGGGAATCTGGAGACTTCCCCAGAGAAGACGGCCACCTGTTCCTGCCATGCGACGGTTCCTGGCAACCACTCGATACAAGCCATTGCAGGTGGCCCGGAAGGGTGGCAGATTTCGTTGGCACCACAGTGGCCAGGATCTCAGGTCTGCGTGATTCATGATCTCGAAGACGGCTTCAGCGCCACGTGTATGGCTGCCATCCGGTTGGACGAGATGTATGGCCTTTTGAAACTGCGCTTCGGGAATACCTGGAAAAGTGCCTGCCGCCTTCTGGTAGGAGGCCCATGCCAATTTACCTGGCGGGGTGAGTGCTTCGTATCGCTTCAGCCATCGCCGGCAGAATCCGCAGTTGCCGTCATAGACCACCAGTGGCAGAGATGTTGGCAGATCGGCTTCAGGGAGGAGTCCCTGGCAGCCACCGTCGCCACATGATGTACAGGAACCACAGCCCATGTCTTGAAAGATCCAGAAAGAAACACGGGCCGATCCGAGTGGACCGGCCCGTGCCGCATGCTATACGGAAGCGTTCCCTTGGGATCGCTGGCTGCTAGGGACAGACGCCCCAGGCGGATATGACCTCGAGGATATCCGAGACATCGACCACTCCGTTGCCGTTTACGTCGCAGTCACCGGCGGTTCCGAACTGTGCCAGGATCTCCAGGATGTCCTGGACATCGACAACGCCATCACCATTGGCGCAGTCTGCCGGGCAGTCTTCCAGATCGTCACAATCAACAGCCGTGATGGAGACGCCATCGACACCAGCTTCAACCACTGATCCACTTCCGCTGTCTTCTGCTGTGAAGCGGACACGGAAGTTGTCCGAGGGCGAAATGCCTCCCATGGAATCAATCGGGAACTGCTTCTGGAACCAGCCGCCGGAGGTTCCCAGACCATCGGGGCCAACGGTTTCCAGGGTGAACCAGTTGGTTCCACCGTCGTCGGAGACTTCCACGAGGAAGATGTCCTCATTGGGGGCGGCACCGAAGTCGTTTGAATACCACCGCCAGTAAGTCAGGATGGCACCGGTTGCCGAAGCATCAAGAGTCGGTGATACGAGCCTTGTCAGTCCGCCGTCGACATCGGAGTTGCCGATCTCATTGTCAGTGACGAAGCAGAGGCCGCTGCCATCTGCATCGGTTACCGGATCGCCGCGTCCTCCGTTGACAGGTACGCCGCGTGTCCATTCGCCATCAATACAATCGATCTCGACAGTCCAGCCGGTATCGGTCTGGAAGTCATCTTTGAAGGTTTCAATGAGTCCATCTGCAACGAGTGTTTCATACGGATTCGAAGGGCCTCCGCTGGGGAGGGTGACGGTCTGTCCGGAAAGGGAGGTTGCTGTGACATGCCAGTTGGCGAAGTTGCCACAGTCCATGTTCGGGAAGTTCACATTCCAGACTTCCGGATCGCTTGTCGGGGAAAGGGGGATGATCTGTTCACCAGAGCCATCATTCACCAGAAGCTTGAAGGTGTCCGGATCTGCTTGGTTGCCAGCAAGTCCGCGAATACGAACAGGTAGCGTGGCACCTGTTGGTGAAAGCAGTTCGGGAAGATCTTCGAGAAGTGAAATCTCGATGCTCGCAGCACTCAGGACGAACAAGCCCCGTTCGAGGTCACTGCAGATGGTGATCCCGCTGGGCATGTATGGGTAGTTGCTCCACATCCCGTTGAAACTGGCTCCGTCATCTCCCGGGTAGGTGTCGAACCAGCCGGTTCGGACAGGGGAGAGTGGGTCAGAGATGTCAAATACCTGCAGGCCACTGCGGTAGTTGGCCTGGTACATCCGGTCCCCATGGATGTAGAGGTTGTGATCGATGGATGTCAGACCTGTGGAGCATGTGCCGGCCTGGCCGGGGCTCGAGAGATCAGACACGTCGATGATTCGTGTAGTCGTGGGCGTACCCGTGTTCTGTTCATCCAGTTCATCGTTCAGGTAGACGTACTGCAGATCCTCACTCACCCACCCCTGGTGGGAGTAGTTGTTGTTGGTGTATTCCAGCTCGCCAAGGATGACGATATTGGACTTGTTGGTGACATCAAGGATCGTCAGCCCGGTTTGTTCCCAGCCGCCATTGAACCCTGCGTAGCAGAATGCGATCTGCTTTCCTGCGTAGGGCGTTCCAGCTGGATAGGTGATGATCTGGGCGTCATGTACGTACTTGTTCGTCCAGGTGCCTACGTATACCGGTGCTGCAGGATCCGGATTGAGATCATAAATACGCAGTCCGTTGCTGCCGCCACCTGTGCGGTAGAGGAATCCGCTTGTCGTATCGATCACGACATTATGCGTAGCGGAGGTGCCACCATCCGTGATGGTATTCACGAGCGTGACAACACCCAGGTCAATATTGGACATGTCCATGACCTGGATACCACTGCCGCCCTCAGAGACTGAGTAGGCATAGTTCTGGTAAGTCTTGATATCGCGCCAGAGGCTGTCTGGTCCACTGATGGTTTCGACGATGGTTGCGTTGCCTGGCACGGTTACATCCACAAAGATCGTGGCGGAGTTGACACCCATGAGGGCGTACTCGCGTCCAGAAGGTGATACGTAACCCCAGCAGTCATTGCCGCTCTGGTAACCACCGAGTGCGGAAAGGGAGAGCCAACTGAGCATCATGATGCCATCGGACTCGAAGGCTCCTCGGACATGGTCGGCCTTGTCCAGATCGGCCCTGAAGGCATCTGCCTGGACTGGTGGCTGGCGGTCACGAAGCTTTGGATCGTCCTGATGTGCCAGGGCGGAAGCAACAATGACCGACCCCGTGGCAACGGTGGCTAGGACCTGCAGTCTGAACACGCGTGAGCTCCTCTCTCTTGGGGCAGCAATTGCCCTGACTTACCCCTGTAAACACTCTAGTCGATACGTGATTCAAGGCGAAGGCGATCCTGCAAAGTCAGACGTATGAGGTCCGAGTTTGCAAAATTCAGGGTGAATGGGGGTCTTCAAGGGGTAGTGGGGCCATCAGAGAGGCATTTGGAGGTGGGCTGGAGAGGCTCAGAAGGAATGCTTCAAGATCAGCCAGTTGCCCTGATGTGAGGCCCAGAGGGGCCAAGACGGTTTCCTGATGATGGTCCATGACCACCATGCCCTCAAGGGTGTTGTAGAAGTCTAGGACTTCTCCAAGGGTCGAAAACTGCCCCTGATGCATGTACGGGGCGGTCTGGTTGAGGTTCCGCAGGGAGGGGGTTCTGAAGGCGCCCCAGTGTTCTGAATTGCGTGCCAGTGATGCGGTGGATTGCCCTCGCCGGCTCTCGGGCGCATCGGAGTAGGCCCCATTTGCCCGGAACGGGTTTTCGCCAAGCAGTTGGATCCCTTTCCATCGCCCCGGGTCGCTTGGCATCGATCCGTCTGCATTTGGAATGCCAGTGTTGTGAAATTCAAGATCGCTCAGCAGCGGACCATTGTGGCATTGCCGGCAGCCGGCCTCTCCAACGAACAGCAACATGCCTCTTTGAGCGGCGGGGGAAAGCACGGTCATCCCCTTCTGATTTCCTGCGAGCATTGCGTCCACGAACCGATCGAAGTCACTGGGCGGGGTGATGAGTTGATGTTCATAGGCAGCAATTGCCTTGCCCAGGTTCGCGAATGCAATGTTGACGGCTTCCTGGTCTTCCTCGGCCATGGCATTCCATGCAACAACTTCCGTTGCCTGGGTATTTCTGCCAGGCCGTGCCCTTGGTGGAAAACGGTTGATGTCATCCAACTGCGGCATGGATCCGAAGACCTGTTCGTATTGGCTTCGAAGCAATGGATCAGAATGGATTCGGTGGAGTACTTCGAGTCTGGAGGAACCGAATTCCTCCTCACGTTCAAAGGGATGAAGGGCCTGTGCCCAGAGCGTGTCTGCACGACCATCCCAGAAGAACCACCGGTGCCCTGCAACATTGAGAAGAGACGGTGCATGCCGTTCACCTTGGGCGAGCCCCATGGGCAGAGGTTTACCGTCGGCGAAACCAAGAGCCGGATCATGGCAGGTGGCGCATGAGACTTCACCGTTGCGGGAGAAGCCTGGATCAAAGAAGACTCTCTGCCCGAGAACAGCGGCCTGTTCGTTGTCCCAGATTCTGTTGGTGGGATCGCCGGGGATCGCAGAGGACATCTGCAGGCCTGCGATCCGTCGTTGCTGTTGTTCAGTGAGCGACGTCGGGGAGCCTGCCAGGATCAGCACCAGCAAGAGGATCATCAATCGACCACCAGTGGTGTCTGCCCACGATGGGAGACCCCCTCCACCTCAAGGTCGAAGTAGAGTTGCCAATCACCTGGCATGTGCATCAGAAAACCTTCTGCCATCCAGGTTCCATCGGGTTGGGCTTTGATTCGTGGCACGTGATTCATCCCATGACCATGCTGAGGCATGCCGGCGTCAACGGTGAGTGATGCGGATTCCGGGGTGACGGGGTTTCCGTACAGGTCCAGGACCTCGACATCCATTGAGAAGAAACGATTCAGTGGAATCGGATTGGGCTTTGGCACCCAGTAGAAGGTGTATTGCCCGTCGTTGGATGCAACCGTATTGGCTGATGGGGAAGCGACCAGAGTGGGCATGCCGGGATTTCGACAGGCAGTGTGCAGAAGGGCGCAGGCAAACAATGTTGCCATCAGGATTGAACGAGTCATGGTTTCGAACTCCGTTGCAGTCGTTCCGGGGTCATTGCTCTGCCCAGTCCAAAGGTCAGTACCCAGTCATTACCGGGTTCGAAGCCCAGCATGCGATGGTTGCCATGGTCCAGGACGATGATTCGTCCGGAGGCGTCCTGGGCGATTTCGCCAGGCATCCACGTCTGGCCATGTTCGCCACCGGAGCTTGAAAAGGTGTGAAGGTGTTCGCCATTGGCAGAAAAGTGATCGATTCGGTCTGCGGCTGTATCACTTACTACGACGCTGCCATCATCCAGGATGGCGACACCTCCGGGCCAGGGATGTTCCAGTCCAGGAGCTGGTCCGATGATGTTGGCGGGTTGGTGATCTTGGTCATAGAGGTGGATGCGTCCAGTTCGTCCATCAGCGATGGCGATGGTTTTTCCATCGGTTCCGATTGCGACAGGATCCAGTTCCAGGTTCCATGTCTGGATGTCCTTGTCCTTCAGTGTGACGACGAGGTCCAGGGAGTCATCAATGACAAGAAGCGTTCCGGAATCATCCTGCACGGCGGAAGCCGGTTTGAGAAGACGGTTCAGTTGAACATGCGGCATCGGACTGGAGTCCAGCAGCACTGCTGCATCCGGGTCGTATCGCAGGGCTTCAAGCGGCGGCAGTGTGATGCGCCATCGTTGGATGGTGTCATTGCCACGGTCAATGACACTCAAGGCACCGGTGGTTTGATTCCAACTGAGATCCGCGATGTCGCCGATTCGGCCGGGCCCTGTTCCGGGTGTGCCGAAGGTCGTGACATGAATCGGAATCTCGCGGTCAGTGACGAAGACCGCAAGGCTGCGGACCTCGGGTTCCCATGTCACCAGACCTCGTCCACCGGTTTCAACCTGATGTCCAAAGTGCGATTGCAATCCTCTGGGTGCACGAGTCTTGGAGGGCTCAGGCCTGGAGGGGGGGCCTGGCTTGAAGAACTGGACTCGTCGTTCAAAGGGTTCGCTCACGACGGCTCGTTGTCCGTCTGCTGAGACGGTGATGTCGGAGGGGTAGTGGATGTGGCCTTCGCCCTGTCTTGGAACGACAGCATGCATGCCCCACCAGGTCACCGGTTCGCCATCCCGGGTCAGGACCTGGATACGGTGATTGAGTCGATCGGCGACATAGACGAGTTCACCGTGGAATTCGATGCCGGTTGGTTCGGCGAACATTCCAGGAAAGCGTCCCCAGTCTCCGTACTCGGTTCGAAGTGAACCATCGGGATTGAAGATGAGGATGCGATGGTTGCCGGTATCAGCGATGCAAACTGCGCCATCATCATCGACATCAATCCCCTGGGGAGATCTCAGTGAGACAGAAAGATCGACGCACCAGCCCTTGACTTCGCTCCGGCTTCTGACACACACACGGTCATTGCCCGTGTCAGCGACCGCGATCCAGTTCTGCGAGATCGCGACATCCTGCGGATTTCGGAAGGGGATGTCGTCCCAGTCCACAATGACACCTTGTGTCCGACCGTTTTCGTCCAGGAACTTGATCCTGTGATTCCCCGCATCCGCCACGATGATGGTGCCATGTCCATCGGTATCGATACCGGCAGGCCGATGCAACTGGTCTCGGTTGATCCCGTGTTCTCCCCAGTTGTGCTGACGGCTTCCATTGCTGTTGATGACAGCGATCCGATGGGCATGTGGTTCGGTCACGAGGACCCGTCCATCCGGAAGCATGGCGACGGCGCTGGGGGCAGCCATGTCTTCTACAGTCAGATCCCAGGCGGCAGGATGACTTTCATCCTGCGAGGTGGGGCCGGGCTGGCTGCAGGCCAACAGCATGATGAGTGATACGAAGAGCATGGAACTGGCACAGTGTAGGCCGTGACTGGAATTGTGCGGGCTGTTTGCTCAGGAGTCGGGCGTCTCATCAACGGTGAAGCCCATCAGGCGGATTCGTTTGGCTGCATTCCCGATGGTTGCGGGGTCGTCAGCGGTAATGGTGGCCTGGCCGCTCTCAAAGGAGACCTCGCAGGTCTCGACACCATCAATCACGATGACGGATTGGTGGATACTTGACGCACAGTCTTCGCAGTGCATTCCCTGGATCCAGAGCGTTGACGATATGGGTTCAGCCTGGGTGTCGGCGGGTTTGCACGCGACCAGGATCACGCTGCTGACCAGCAGGATGGCTGATAGCAGTCTCATGCGTTCTTGATGATCGGGGCGGATTTCCATTTGCGTCCCAGAACCGCGTTGGCATCCGCACCCATCCAGTCATTCAGAACGCCTGCGTAGCAAGAGCGGAAATCAACGGTGAACTTGAGATCGCCATTATCAAGGTTCTTCAGGGATGGGTGTGTGCCATGGACGCCGGGCTTCATCATGTCGCCAATGAAATACATCGGTGCAGCAGTTCCATGATCCGTTCCGCCAGAAGCGTTCTGGGGAACACGGCGGCCAAACTCGGAGAACGCCATCGTGAGGACTCGTCCGCTGTTGCCCTGGGCCTTGATGTCTCCATAGAACGCTTTGAGCGAATCACCTACCTGCCGCAAGAGTCTGGAATGCTGGCCAGCCTGATTGGCATGTGTATCGAAGCCACCAATGCTGGCGTAATAGACGCGTGTTGGCATTTCTGATCGGATCATGGCGGCGATCATTCTCAGTTGATCCGACAGATTGCCGCCTGGATAGGCGACCAGTGGTTGCTGGGCGACTGCTTTGCGCACTTTCTTGGAGGACACCTGGGCATCCATCGTTGTTCGCTTGAGGAAGGCCAGTTGATCTGCGCTGTCTGAATCGGAACCATCTCCCGCGACGCCTTGGTAGGGACGGGACAGTCCATTATCGAGATCTTCACCCATCCATCGGTAGAGCTCGGCTTTCTCGAAACTCACGGGCATGACCGTGTCGCCCTGCATCGCCAGCGGGGCACTGTTTCCAACGCAGATGCCAATCTCGGGATTTGGTGCGCCCTTGCATGCATTATCAAAGTAACGACCGACCCATCCACTGCCTCTGCGTCCTTCCGGGTTGCCGGTGTGCCAGATATCCATGGATGAGAAGTGTGATCGGTTCGGATTGGGATATCCCACGCCCTGCACAATGGAAGCAACGCCGTCATCCATGAGTGACTTCAGCCCGACCATCGAGGGGTGAAGCCCGATGCCATTGGCCTGGGAAAGTTGCAGGGCGGCATCATTGCCGCGACCAGGCTGCTGAATGGCGATGTTCGGTCGAGCGCGGTAATAGTCGTCACTGCCGTAGGGAATGACGGTGTTGAGGCCGTCATTGCCACCGCCAAGTTGCACGATCACGAGGATTTTGTCCTGGGGAACTCCAGGTATCGAACTCAATGCGGATCCCAGAGGCAACATGACACCTTTGGCGGTCTGCTGGATGAACAGCGGGGTTGTTGCTGCTAGCGAGGCCAGAGTGACACCTTGTTGAATGAACAGGCGTCGGCTCCAGGGATGTTCGTTGCGATCGGACATGGTGTACTCCAATGTCTCAGCAGAGCTGGTACTCGGGTGCAGCGGTCATGAGCGCCAGGAGGCGGACGATTGTCGTGTTGTCGTCGGCTCCTCCTCGCTCGCGTACGTATTCAACCCACTGGTTCATTCGTTCCTGTTCTGGAACGGATCCGATGGTGAACCTGGACAGATAGGTGACTGCATCCTGATCACGGTCTCGTCCAGGAACATCTCGCAGGTGATCAACCAGGTGCCGGGCGTCGAAGCCGCCATCTCCTGTGGACCATGGTTGGGATCCCGGCTCCCGTCCCGTCAGAAGAAAGACAAGTGTGTTCTGCCTGGTGAACAGTGTCGAAGTGTTGATCCATTTGCGGCCGCCATCCCATCCCTTGACGGATGGAGGGGTGAACAGTCCTTGTCCCATGAGACTGCTGGCCTGTACAAGCCGAGCCATGTTGCGGGAAGGTGTTCGAAGCGAACGCACGGCCTGAACGATGAGTTGAACCGGACTCTTGATGATGCTTGCGCGGTTGGCCGGTGCGTAGAATGCCTTGGACATGAAAAGCTTCTTGAGAAGCGGCTTGAGTTCCCAGTTGTTTGATTCCAGAACTCGTGCCATTTGGCGGATGGTCGATTTGCCTTCGCCATCGACGATGTCGGGCGTATCGTTCACGAAATAGCGATAGAGTTTTTCGCAGACGAATTGACTGGCGGATGGTCGCATGAAGATGAGGTCGATGAAATCGTCCCCGTTCCAGCGGCCGCGTTTGCCGAATATGACCTTGATGTCATCATCGTGAGCATCACGATTGAACTGGAAACTGTCATCACGAAAGGTGTAGCCGGTCAATGCCCTGGCGCCCTGTTTGATGTCGGCCTCGGTATAGCCGCGGCCTTCTCCAAGAGTGAAGAGTTCCATCAGCTCTCGGGCCAGGTTCTCATTCGGTGCCTTCTGGGAATTCTGGTTGTTGTTGAGGTATTTGATCATCGCGGGGTCCCGGATGATGTTTCGTGCAAGATCATTCTTGAAATTGCCCGCGGCATTCCTTCGGAACAACTCGTTCTGCATGAACATGTGATAGCTGTCTTCAACCGGGCGGTACCCGGTGGCAAAGTGGCCATGCAGGAACAATGTCATCTTTTCCTGGAACGGGCGATTGGATTCAATCATCCTGCCCATCCACCATGCTTGGAGTTCAGCTAGTTGCCGACGATCAGATCGTTGCCGCATCTGGCGTTCATTGCGGAACTGTTCAAGAACATCTTCATTGCCGGATCGGCGTGCCTGGGTTCGCCTCAGGCGTTCATCACGTGACAGTGGTTTCATGATGTTCTGATCGAAACGACCATCGACATCCGAGGTGATTCCGGTTTCATCCACGTCCTCGAATTCGATCAGCGAATCAACGGCATCTTCCAGGCCCATGTTTTTCAAGGCCAGTACCTGAGCAGGGGTTCCGCCGAAGCCTGCTCTCTGGAGCAGGTGCTGGGCAGCCCAGTAGTCGAAGTCTTTCGAATTCAGGCGGCTAAGTCCTGAGGCCATCATCAATGCTCCTGTAGGTCCTGTAGACAGGATGCCCCTGATTGGTGCATGTATCAAGCAGTACGGAACAGAACCTGCATTCCATCCCCATGAGTCCAAGGAAACACCATGGCGGCTCGAGAGGGGGCTCAGGACCCTCTCAGCCGTTTCAGGCGGAGGCCAAGGCGGATGGCATTACCAATAACGGTTACATCGCTGAGGCCCATGGCAATGGCGGCCCAGATCGGACCAGAGGCTCCCAGCAGCCCCAGGGCCGCAATCGGGATGAGTGTCCCGTTGTAGAGGAACGCGAAAAAGAGGTTCTGGCGGATCGTTGATCGGGTCATTCTCGCAATGCGTATGACCAGGGGCACCGATGTGAGTCGGTCACCTGGCACAATGACATCGGCGGCTTCGATGGCGATGTTGGTTCCCGTGCCCATGGCGATTCCGACATCCGCGCCAGCCAGAGCGGCTGCGTCGTTGATGCCATCACCAACCATGATGGTTTGATCTGTGCAGGCTTCGACCCAGTGCTGCTTGTCTTCTGGTGACTGCTCGGCATGGACCTCCCCGGGATCAATGCCCACTGACTTCGCCAGGTTTTCTGCAGTAGCTTGTCGATCACCCGAGAGAATCGTCGTGGCGACATTGATTTCATGAAGACTCTTGACGGCCTCAGCGGCATCAGGACGAGCCTTATCAGCAACCGTGATTGTGCCAATCTCCTGGTCATCAACCAGAACTTGGCAGGATGCCTGGGCATCGCGGCGAACATCAACGCGCTGTCCATCGACCCTGCCGGAGACTCCTTCGCCCGGTGTTGCCTTGAAGTCAACGACATCCGGGATGTTCAGCCCGCTTTCGTCTGCTGCCTGGATGATGGCTTTGGCAATGGGATGTTCGCTTGGTTTCTCGACGGCGGCAGCAAGTTGGAGGACCTGATCGCGGGTCACATCGGCCGTTGTCGTGACATCCATGACCACGGGCCGTCCCAGTGTCAGAGTTCCGGTCTTGTCGAAGATCACGCGATTGGACAGACCGGCGCGTTCCAGAGCAACAGCAGATTTCACCAAGATGCCGCTACGTGCTGCCTGACTGGCTGAGACCATCACGGCCATTGGAGTCGCGAGTCCCAGGGCACATGGGCAGGAAATGACCAGGACGGTCACGCTGGCAATGAGACCGCTTTGAAAGATCGTGACATCACCTCGGAAGATCGAGAAGAGTGACCAGGTCACAATCGTCAGCAAGGCGATGATCAGCACGGCAGGAACGAAGATGCTGCTGACCTTGTCTGCCAATCTTTGGATATTGGCTTTTGAGCCCATCGCGTGAGTCACGAGATCCGCAATCCGGGCAACCGTAGTACCGGTGCCGTCCACGGTTGCTTCCAGAACAAGTCGGCCAGTCGTATTCATGCTGCCGGCGGTGACCTGGTCTCCGATTCCACGTGCCACCGGGATGGGTTCGCCAGTGACAACGGATTCATCAAGTTCTGATTGGCCCTCAAGAACACGACCATCTACGGCAACACGTGATCCGGGTCGGACAACCAGATGATCTCCGACAGTGATGTCTGCAATCGGAACTTCGATGGATTCGCCAGATGAATCCAAACGCTCTGCTGTCTCGGGTTGTAGTTCCAGCAGGGCGCGAACGGCCGTTCCGGCTTTCGCAGAAGCTCTTGCTTCCAACCAGTGTCCAAGGCTGATGATGCCAAGCAGAGCGACTGCCTCGGCAAAGTAGGGCATCTGTCCATGGTCGATACCACTCAGAGTGAGCACCATGAGGACAACGGAATAGATCCAGGCTGTGAGGACTCCGATTGAGACAAGCGTGTCCATGTTCGTGCTGCCGCCGCGAAGGGCGCGGAGTGCTGAGCGGAAGAAGCCGCTTCCCACGAGGATCACTGCGGTAGTGGATCCGGCGAACATGATCCATGTCACCCACGGTGCAGCTCCGGCGCCACCAACAGTCCAATGAAGGATCTCAAGGGCAATCCAGATGGGCATGCCAGTGGCGGCACGCCACTGCCAGTACCAGGCAGCATTGTGCTGCCGCCGTTCCAGTTTGCTGCGGAGTTCTATGGGGGTGTCGGCAGTCTGCTGGATAGAGGCACCAAACCCCTTGGCCTTGATGGCGGAAAGGGCGGCCTGGGGATCCAGTTGCTGATTCCCCCTAATGCTGGCATGAGCCTGCTGGAGATCGACTTCGACCCCTTCGACCCCATCCAGGCCCTCCAAGGCCTTGGTTACGGCGGCTACGCAGCCGGCACAATGAAGGCCGCTGAGCTCGAGTTCCAGGTTGATAGGTGAGTTGTCCATATTCACTGGGTACACTGTACGGCCATGACCCCCCAGGCTACACCTGTTGTGTGCTCATCTTTGTCTCGTCCGACCATTATGGCCGGTGGGACCCTTGTGATGCTTGCAATGGTATTGATGGTGACGTCGGGGGGGCTCACAACGAACTCAGTGGTTCGGCCCGTCACCCACGCGCCGGTCCTGTCAGTCCTGGCCCTTCCAGTTCACGTGGAGGCTTGCTTCCAGGTGAGCCTGGATGATGGACTGTCTGGAGCCCCCGCGTTGGAACGCCGGGTCGACCTGGGGGAGTTGCGATCAGAGACGAGCCGACTTGGAGAAGCGCGGTTGAACTTGCCGCCACCAAGTTGCTGAACAGCCCTCGGCAGATCCACGGACACCTGTCCTGGCTGCCCAGGTGATTCTGCTGTCGTCTATTCATCACTATCAGTTCTGTACCCATCAACCAATCACGAGGTGACCCATGGGCGTCCCCGTTGTCTCCAAAATGGCCAAGAAGGTCTTCGGCACTCGTAATGAGCGCCTTGTAAAGCGATATCTCCGTATCGTCGAAGAAGTATCCGAGCGTGAGGCGGCTGTCCGCGTCATGACGGATGAAGAGTTGCGGTCTCAGACCCAACTGTTCAAGGATCGCATCGAAAACGGAGAGAGCACAAAGGACATGATCCCCGAGGTCTTTGCCGTGGCGAGGGAAGCCATGGATCGATCAGTGGGTATCCGTAATATCTTTGATCCCGGTGGCGAATTCGATCCTGGGGTACTGGATGCTTCTGCACGAGCGCTCTATGACGAGGTCCAGGCGACAATCGAAGCAACTGAGCCAGCAGCGCCCGCCGAGGATTTCCTTGGATGTACGGCCCCGGTACCACCCTGGAAGTTCGTTGATATTCCACCCGCGCTCTACGAGGCCATTCGGGCACTCCACCCCGTATCCAAGCCTCCGTACCGGGCTCGCCCATTCGATGTGCAGATCATCGGTGGCATAATCCTCTATGAAGGTCGTATTGCTGAGATGAAGACTGGTGAGGGCAAGACCATTGTTGCGCCCTTGTCCTGCTACCTCTCTGTACTGGAAGGCAACCAGGTTCACGTGGTCACAGTGAATGACTATCTCGTGAGGCGTGACCGAGATTGGACGTTCCCGTTCTTCAGATCACTGGGTATGACCGTCGGGGCGATCCATCCGCACCACATGCAGCCACCGCAGGTCAAGAAGGCCATCTACTTCTGCGATGTGGTCTACGGGACAACCGCCGAGTTCGGTTTCGATTACCTGCGCGACAACATGAAACTGTCCGTCATGGAGCAGGTCCAGCGGCAGCGACAGGTCGCCATTGTTGACGAGGTGGACTCGATCCTGATTGATGAAGCCAGGACGCCACTGATCATTTCGGGCTTGGCACATGATCATGTGCCGCGATACGAGATGGCAGATCGACTTGCAAGGCATCTCATGACCAGGCAGGTCGACTGGGATACTGCTGATGCGAAGGTGCAGGCATGTCTCGTTGCGATCTCGGGCCTGGAAGGCGACATCCGCAATGCACGTGAGAAAGAACGTGTGCCGGAGTTGAAATCAAAGCTTGATGCCCGGAAAGAGGAGTTGCCAAAGCTCGAGGAAATTCGTGACAAGCATCGGCAGTTCTACGAGCTCGAACTGGATAAGAAGCGAGCCACTCTGACACATGAAGGTATTGCCGAGGCGCAGAAGGAGGCCGGTGTCGGATCCTTCTACGTGGGTGAGAACATTGATCTGCCTCACCTGTTGGAGCAGTCCATTCGTGGACATACGGTCTACCAGCGAGATCGTGACTACATCGTGACGCCCGGGGATGGCGGCGAACTCACGGTGGTGATCGTGGATCAGAATACCGGTCGCAAGATGGTTGGACGGCAATGGTCCGATGGTCTGCACCAGGCAGTCGAGGCGAAG
Source organism: Phycisphaerales bacterium (assembly GCA_029242715.1). GTDB lineage: Bacteria > Planctomycetota > Phycisphaerae > Phycisphaerales > SM1A02 > UBA1668. The sequence continues at coordinate 82,113 of JAQWTL010000020.1, read as the reverse complement.
GAAGGCGTTCCGATCAAACAGGAAACGCAGACCATGGCCACGATCACCATTCAGAACTTCTTCAAGCTCTATGACAAGCTTGCAGGCATGACGGGTACGGCGGACACCGAGGCCACCGAGTTCTATGAGATCTACAGTCTCGATGTCGTCGTGATTCCGACCAATGTCCCGGTAATCCGATTCGATCGTGATGATCGTGTGTACCTGAGCGTTCCAGATAAGAACAATGCGGTTTTGGAGGAAATCAAGACCTTTCATGATGTGGGGCGTCCCATCCTGGTCGGAACCACGAGCGTCGAGAAATCAAAGGAACTTGCCGACGAGCTGAAAAGCAGATGGAACATTGAGCATGAGGTGCTCAACGCGGAACAGCACGATCGTGAGTCCGAGATCATCAAGGGTGCTGGTGGACTCGGTGCCGTCATGATCGCTACCAACATGGCTGGTCGTGGTACGGACATCAAGTTGCAGCCCACCAATCGTGAAGAACTGATTACCCATTGGAAACGACGTGGCCTGTGCCCTCGTGAGGTCACGGCCGACATGTCAATGGATGAGATCATCAAGAAGATCTACCGTCATGTCGCGCCCAAGGAATTGGAGTGTTCCAAGCGAGACATGGAATCAATGAGTGATGAGGACATTCATCGCAAGTTGCTGGAAACCTGGTACACGAAATTCTGCTGGGGAAAATCCAACAAGGCAGGCAAGATGTCCGAGCAGGACATGATGGCCGAGCTTGATGCAGCCGGTGGTTGCCTGATGCATCGTCTTGAGGAATTTGAAACAACCGAGGAACTTGGCGGACTGCATGTCATTGCAACCGAACGACATGATTCGAGGCGTATCGACAATCAGCTCCGTGGTCGATCTGGTCGTCAGGGAGACAAGGGATCATCACGTTTCTTCCTGAGCCTTGATGACGATCTGATGAAGATGTTCGCTGGCCCGACGACTCTCAAGATTCTCAGCAAGTTGGGCATGAAGGAAGGCGATGCCATCGAGCATCCGATGCTCTCACGAGCGGTGGGCAAGGCACAACGCAAGGTTGAAGAGCGGAACTTCCTGATCCGCAAGAACATTCTTGAATACGACGAAGTCATGGATCATCAGCGGCACTCCTTCTATGGAATGCGGCAGGATGTTCTGGAAGGTCGTGGCATCAAGAAATTGATCTTCGAACACCTGGAGAATTCCATCCAGGATGCTTCGTATCGTTTCATGGATGATCGATATCCGGCGTTGTGCATGACCGAATGGGTTCGTGAGCACCTGGGCGTCGAGATCGATCCCGACCGGATCAAGGGCAAGGATCGTGTGGATCTGCATCGCCTGGTGCAACGTGAGGCCAAGGAAGAAGCAGGCACGATCATCGATATCACGCTTCCCGAATTCCTGTCTCGTGACATTGATCTGGGCAAGGGCAAGACCGTCGAACGTGATGAACATGGCGATGACTATCAGGGTCTGGTTGATTGGGCGAACTCGCACTTCAAGGCTGGCTTGAAGGTCTCGGACATCAGGGACATGAACAGTGCCCAGATTGCCCGGGTTCTGAACATGGCGGCGGAAGATCTTGTCGAGGCTACTGATCTGGATCCTCTGGATCCCTTCCTGCTTCCTGAGCATGCCAAGAAGGAATTCGCCCACTGGATTTCATCCAAGTTCGGTGTGGAATGGGAAGCTTCGATCTTCGAGGACGTCGAGGAGCCGACGGAGGCTGCCGCCGTCGTCATCGACAAGGCGCATGAGCTCTACGCAGAGCGTGAAATCGTCTACCCGGTGGATTTCGCCATGGACATGACGACCGCGATGCTTCAGCAGGATCCTGCAAAAGCCCTGTCGCAATTCTGTGGCTGGGCATCCAGTCGCTACGAGCTCGACTGGACACCCGAGTCCCTGCCATCAGGGAATCCGGCAGAGATTCGTGAAGCGTTGTTGAAAGAAGCCAGGACATGGGACGATGCAAAGCGTGAGCAACGTGTTGATCGCATCCTTGCCGAGGCGAATGATGTCGAGGCTTTGAATGAGTGGAGTCGTCAACGACTTGGTGCCGGCCTGAGCGATGATGAACGTTCACTTGCCGAGGAAGATCTTCGTTCGGCAGCTCGAGCAAAACTTGATGCCGCACTTCGTCTCGAAATGCTTCAGTTTGAGCGATGGGTGCTCCTGCAGATCGTGGATGGTGCCTGGAAGGATCATCTCCATTCAATGGACCAGTTGAGGGAATCCATTGGCTACCGCAGTTTCTCCCAGCGTGATCCTCGCATCGAGTACAAGCGTGAAGGTGCCAACCTCTTTGAGGAGATGTATGGCGAAATCCGTGACAAAGTGACTGACTTGATCTTCAAGGCCAAATTGCAACCACAGGTTCGGTCTCCCCAGCCCGCTGAAGGCCAGGGGGCTGCAACTGAGCAACGTCCGCCTGCTGGCCAGCGTCCACCGGCCCAGCAACAGCCCCCTCTGCCGCAACGTACGGAAGCGGAGTCTGCTGTTGCAGCAGCAGCCGCTGCGGTATCAGTCGGTTCGCGTCAGCAGCAGGAAGACCTTGAAGCTGCGCAGTCTGCTGGAACGCCACAAGGGGCCAAGGGTAGCTCACCGAAGCGAGCGCCTGCAAAGGCCAAGGTGACTGTTGGTCGCAACGAACCGTGCCCTTGCGAGAGCGGCAAGAAGTTCAAGAAGTGCTGTGGGGCGGCGTAGTCAACTGGTTGAGGATGCGACGGCCTGGCGATTTCGGATGGAGATGATGGCTGCGCTGGCAAGGAGTGTTGCAACAGCAGGCATCAGCCACCATTTGGAGGCATGAAGCATGCCCAGTTCGGCCATGGGCAGTGCGATGAGCAGGCCGATGATGAACACGGCCATGTTTCCACTGGTCCAGCGTCCACGACCGAGCATGAAGGCCAGGATCCAGGCGGGGAATACCAGCCCATAGAGAGCCATGAATCGTAGGTAGGTGTCATCCAGCCAATCCCGGGCGATGGATGTGCAGCACACTTGCCAGATGCTGTATCCGATGACCAGGCCAATCAGTGAGCAGGCCATGAGTAAACCAGGTGAGCCCCATCCCCGTGCGGCAGAGAGCAGTCTGATTTCACGAAGGTGAACACTCATGGTGAAGATCGTCTGGTAGCAGAAGAAGGCCAGGACGAACCACCAGAAATCTGTTCCGCTGACACGGTAGTAACACGTGATGAAGAGCAGCATGGCAAAGAACGTGATGCCAAAGATGCCGAAGGCATGGCGGCTGGGAGCGAGTTGCCGTGCTCTGTGGAAGGTGGCATCCAGCCACGGACAGGCCAGGAAGCCCAGGATGATCAACGGGGCAAGCGGCACAAGATCCAGTGAAGGTTCTGATCCCGTGTTTTCAATCTGCTCAGTTACGCTGCTTCCCAGGAAGCCCCAGCTCACCATGCTTGCGGCGAACAGGAGTGTTCCAATCCATGGCCATACAGGCCATGGAATGAAACTGGCGGCCAGGGCGATTATGAAAGCGGCTGCGGGCACAAGCAGTGCGAAAAGCGTGCTGCCACTCATGCCCAGCATCCAGCCCTGTGTTCCGAAGATGAAGGCCAGGAAAAACAGCTGATAGGCAATCGTGGCAACCGAGAACCATCGCATGGGCCCGCGGTGTTTCTCGACCAGGCTCTGTGAATGCTCGCGTGATTTCACCAGGTATCCCATGGCGGCACACCCGATCACGTTCGGAATGGCGAACAGCCAGAACCCGGGCCAACCGTACATGCCAAGCAGCACGATCGGCAGCCACATCCCGATGCACCATGTCCAACTGGACGTGAGGAACAGTCCCCAGCCTGCTGTGCTTGCGGCGGTTCGAATCGGGTGGCTCATGGCAGAAGAGTATCGCCAGATCAGCTGCGGCGTTTGCGCTGTCTGAAGACCGTCTTGGGGGTGCAGTGGAAGGTCAGCTCGCAGCGACCAACCCGCAACTTTCGACCCTTGTTCTTGAGGATCTGGGAGACGTCCAGTTGAAGATTGATATTGAACTCACCGCCAGCACTGATCAAATCCTTGATCTGCTGAGAGGCCTGATCGCCTTCGGTGATCCTGTAGACCGCCGGTCCCAGGCATGGCCGCAGGAACTTGTATCGCAGATCCTTGCAAACCACGGCGTAGTCGGTGCCACATTCGGTAAAGACGAACATGCCGGCAGCGACCTCGGAATTGCCAAGGAGGGCTGCTCCTGCCATGGCGTTGTACCAATTTCGATTAACTCGCTTGAAGGGCAGGATGGCCGTGAAGCGGTCCGTTCCCAGACGCTTCATGGTGATGCCGGACTTCCAGGCAAATGGCAGCCAGACCAGCGAGCAGGCACGGTGCCAGAAGTTATTCCGGGTGCTCAGCCGACTGATGAAATCGTCCATGCGGTTGTATAGAGACCGCTTTGGAGGGGGCAGTGTGGCCGCCGACGGGCCCATGGATGGCTTGCTGTGAGTCGTTGTCATCGTGTATCCGCACTGGCAGGCTATTGACGCCGTGGCCTTGGAGACGCATCCTACGCTCTTCAGGCTCCTGGGGGAATCCACCCAGAGTCGAAATGGAGCAAAGAAATGGCTGATTGCGGTCTTGGTGTGTGTTCTTGGAGCCTCCAGCCCGATTCCCCGGCAGAACTGGTTCATCGGCTGGCCGCCACCGGTTTATCCAAGGTCCAGCTGGCATTATCCCCAGCGGTAAGTGATCGGGAGTTATGGGGCGATGTCATCGAGGTATTGGAGGCTGCAGGGGTCTCAATTGCCAGTGGGATGATGGCCCCTGTTGGCGAGGATTACAGCACGTTGGAGTCGATCGCCCGTACGGGTGGGATTCGTCCAGACTTCACCTGGCCGGCCAATGAGGCCATGGCGAGAGCCATGGCAGTCCTCGCGAAAGGGGCCGGTATCGACCTCGTCACTTTGCATGCTGGTTTCCTGCCACATGATCGTGAGGATCCCGAGCGAAGCGCAATGGTGAAACGGCTTCAGGTACTGGCATCGATCTTCAGCGACCAGGGCGTCCACATTGCATTTGAGACCGGACAGGAATCCGCTTCTACATTGCTGGAAGTCCTGGGCGACATTGATCGTGAATCGGTTGGAGTCAACTTCGATCCTGCGAACATGGTTCTTTATGGAATGGGCGATCCTGTCGAAGCGTTGGACATCTTGCGTGCGCATGTCTTCCAGGTTCATATCAAGGATGCACTGCCTGCGACAACGCAGGGTGAGTGGGGACAGGAAGTGCCAGTTGGAACGGGTGCCGTTGATTGGAATGGATTCTTCAAGGTTCTTGGTTCCGGATCAGAGGATGTCGAAGTGATCATTGAACGTGAAGCGGGTGGCAGCCGTGTCGAGGACATCAAAGTGGCGATCGATCTTGTTCGAGCACATGCTGGACCTGGAGTGAGTTGATGAAGAAGAGAATCCAAATCTCAATGTTGGCCAGTACGTTATTGATGACGGTTTCAATCGGTTGTCAACAGCATTCCTGGCCGGTGAAGCCACAGAAGATCTATCGAGGTGGTGCCGTGGCTGCCGACCATGCCCTGGCATCAGAAGCGGGTGCCTCCATGCTCAGGCAGGGTGGTAATGCGATCGATGCTGCGATTGCTACGAGTTTCTGTCTCTCGGTAGTTCATCCCTTCAGTTGCGGAGTTGGTGGCGGGGGCTTCATGGTTGTCCGCCTGGCAGCCACATCAAAGCGTGGTGCTGTTTCAGCGGCCTTGGATTACCGTGAAACAGCGCCTGCAGCAGTCGATTCCACGTTCTATGTCGACCGCGAATCGACGGCCAGTCGGTTTGGTGGAGCAGCAGTCGGTGTGCCTGGCATGGTTGCAGGTTTGTGGGAGGCTCATCAGCGTTGGGGGTCATTGCCCTGGTCGGACCTCGTGCAGCCGGCTGTACAGGCTGCCGAAGATGGTGTTGTAGTCAAGTCTGCCTGGATTGACGCTGCCGGTTGGGTTGAACAGGTCCGATCGAATCATCCCGAACTGCATGCCGCCTCCGAGTGGACATGGCAGAACCTCTGTGGCGGCGGCGAACTTGAAGAGGGTGACATCATCCAACAGCCAGCTCAGGCCCGGTTGTTGCGGCGTATTGCTGCAGAGGGTCCGGATGCCTTCTACAAGGGCGAGGTTGCCGATTCGATAGCTCGTGTTGTTGATGAGTTCGGTGGCGTCATCACGGCTTCTGATCTTCATGGATATCGTGTTGCACGCACATCGCCGTTGCAAAGCGTTGTTGTCCTCGAGAAGTACCGTCTGCTTTCAATGCCACCACCCAGCAGTGGCGGTATCGCCATGCAGGCCATCCTGGGAATCATCGATCGTCGAATTGATGAGGTTCCCGATCTGAAGCCTGAATCACCAGCCTGGATTCATCTTCTTGTCGAGGCGATGCGTCATGCATTTGCTGACCGGGCTCGCTACATGGCGGATGGCACGCAGGTATCTGTTCCTGTCAGTCAGATGCTGGATGAAGGAAGTCTGGATGCTGCTGCCAATTCGATTCGATTCGATGCCGTTGCGGAACGGGATGTCGTTGGTGTCGTGCCTCCCGATGATGCGGGTACCAGTCACTTCAGCATCTATACCGCTGATGGATCGGCAGTTGCCTGCACTGAGACGATCAACCTGGAGTTCGGTTCACTGGTCGGTGTTCCGGAGTGGGGAATTGTTCTCAATGACGAGATGGATGACTTCACGACCATTCCCGGCAAGGCCAACGCCTTTGGCCTGAAGCAATCAGAGGGCAACCTGCCAGCCCCCGGAAAGCGACCGATCTCATCGATGTCGCCAACCATCGTCATGGAGGGGGACTCCGTACGACTCATTGCGGGCGCGTCGGGTGGACCTCGCATCATCAATGGGACCCTCCAGGCCATCATCAATGTTCTGCTTCTGGGGATGACTCCCGTGGAGGCCCTGGCCGCGCCGCGTTTTCACCATCAGTGGATGCCTGACCGTCTTGATTTCGAGGAGTGCTGGATGGATTCCAGGAGTATCGAGGCGGTTGAGGCACTGGGGCATTCAACGGGGCGCCGGCCTTCTGTAGGCAAGGTCCAGTTGATAGAAATCACCCCGGAAGGGTTGATCATGCCTGCTAGCGACCCTCGCAAGGGGGGTGAGCCTGCTGGCATCGAGCCGGTGATCATCAATGATGATCCGGGTTTCGAGTTCGTCATCAATGGCCGTGTGGGAATACACTGATCACGTGCCGACCTACACCTATCAAGTCATCATGAAGGATGGATCCGAGGGCGAGATCTTCGAGGTGGTTCAACCCATGTCGGAGGATCCGCTGACCAAGCACCCCGAGACAGGGGTTCCGGTGCGTCGCATCCCGTCGATTCCCAACATTGCCGGTAACTGGTCTGATGCAACGACCAAGTCGAAGCTATCCAATAAGAACCTCGATCGACTGGGGTTCACGAAGTATGAGAAGGCGGGAGACGGCCACTATGAGAAGCGGGCAGGCAAAGGGCCTGACACGCTTTCGGCTGACTGATGGGAAGGCGAACCAACAGAACGCTGCTCGTTGCCTCGGCCATGATTTTGCTGGCAATGGCTGCCTGCACGTCTGGCCCGAAAGTGTCAAGGGGCAAGCAGAAGAGAAAGGCGATACAGACTGTCAAGAAATGGATGGTCGGGACGTTCAACAGCCATCAACAGTCCAAGCAAGCACCTGGTGATTTTCATGACATCAGGCTTGTACAGGTGCCGATCTGGGAATTCCGTGATGACGGCCCCTGGCTCTATGTGGAACAGGCTCACTCCGATGCGCTGAACAAGCCCTATCGCCAACGTGTCTACCAACTCTCGATCCAGTCCGATGGACGCATTGACAGTCAGGTCTTTGATCTGCCAGGCAACCCTCTGGACTACACCGCGCCCTGGCGAGGCGATGGCTCGCTGGGTGGTCTTCACCCGGATTCACTCGTCCCACGACCCGGGTGCACCGTCGTCTTCAAGAAGGTGGATGGCAATACCTTCAAGGGAGGAATCGAAGGCACCGGATGCCCCAGTGATCTGAGCGGTGCCACCTACCTGAGCTCGGACGTGACCCTTCGATCTGATCGCATCCTGGTTTGGGACAGGGGATACGGCCCTCAGGGGCAGCAGGTCTGGGGCTCCACAAGCGGTCCCTACATCTTTCGCCGTACATCCAGCCGTGGACCTGAGTAGAACAGGCCTGGAATGAAACAGGCCGCGTCCAGAGGACGCGGCCCGTGAATCAAATCAGATCAGTCTTTGCTCAGCCGCCAAGTGTGTAGCGGATGAAACGGGTGATATTTACGCCCGATGGCAGCATTTCCTCGACGGTCTTGGTCTCATCCAGAACAAACTTCTGCTTGATGAGCGTGTTTTCCTCGAGGTACTTGCGAACCTTGCCTTCAGCAATCTTGCCGGCGATCTCATCGTTCTTGCCGGAGCCTTTGGCTTCCGTCATGGCATCGTTGTGAAGTTTTTCAAGGGTTTCAGCAGGGACATCATCGGGGCCGATGGCGGCCGGGTCATGGAAGACGATGTGCTGGCAGATTCCTTTGAGGACATCAGCATCTGCATCGCCATCAAGCTGGATCAGGCAGGATCGTTTGCCATCATGATGGAGGTAGCTGCCGTAGTGGCCACCCTCGAGCTTTTCGCCACGAGAGTAGTTGGCGTTTTCTCCGGTCTTGATGCGAACATCATCAACCAGTTTCTGGATGCCATCAGTGACAGAGATGTCACCAGCAGGTGCGGCCATGGCCAGTTTGCAGACACCATCGACCATCTCGATGAAGTCTTCATTCTTGGCGGTGAAGTCGGTCTCGGTCTTGACTTCGACCATGACGGCCTTGTCGGCATCAATGAGAATACCGATGCGACCTTCGCCGGTTGCCCGTTCGGTACGGGAATCCATCTTGCCCTTGCGCTTCTTGCGAATCCATTCCTCAGCGGCGGACATGTCACCGTCAGTGGCAATGAGGGCTTCCTTGCAGTCCATCATGCCAAGGCCGGTCTTCTGGCGGAGGGACATCACGTCCTTTGCTGCAACGCTCACGTTCAATACTCCTGGTTCAGGTCCCTGGTAGGGAGTCAGTGTTCAGGCAGGTGTTGGTTCAGTAACTCACGAAGCTGGGGCGGACTCGCCTTCGGGGGCGGGGGCCTCAGCGGGTGGGGCGGTTTCTTCACCAGCATTTTCTGCCGTGGCATCGGCACTGGCCGAAGCGGAGGCAATGCCGCGGAATCGGCTGCGGGAAGAGGATGGTCGCTGGTTTTGTGCAGTCTGGTCACCGGCAGTCTCTTCTGCACTGGCTTCCTTCTGGTTCTCTCCAGGTCGCTGGTTTACGCCCTCGGTGACGGCTGCGGTGAGTTCCCTCATGATGACGTCAATGGAACGCATCGAGTCGTCATTGCCCGGGATGGGCAGGTCGACGACGTTGGGATCACCATCCGTATCGATCAATGCAATCGTGGGAATGTGCAGAGCACGAGCTTCCCGCAGTGCATTCATTTCCCGGTTGGTGTCAATGATGACCAACGCACCGGGAAGCTTGTTCATATGTCGGATGCCTTCGAGGTTGCGGGTGATCTTCCGCTTCTCTCGCATCAACTGTGAAGTCATCTTCTTGGAATAGGAATTGATTTCACCAGTTTCGATGAGGCCTTCCAGTTCCTTGAGTCGGCGGAGCCGCTCGCGGATGGTTCGGAAGTTGGTCAAGGTGCCACCGAGCCATCGTTCGACAACCCATGGCATGTTGACATCTGTTGACCGGGTCTGGACAGCATCACGTGCCTGTCGCTTGGTCCCGATGAAGCAGACATCCTTGCCGCTCTGGACAGTCTTGGTGATGAAACGCTTGGCCAGCAGGAGACCTTTGATCGTTTCGCGAATATCGATGATGTGGATCTTGTTGCGTGCGCCCCAGATGTAGGGCTTCATGCGTGGATTCCAGGCACTTCGCCTCTGGCCGAAATGGATTCCGGCCTCCAGCAGATCCTGTACGAGCGTATCGGACATGAGTCTTGTCCTTGGCAGCGACACCAGCAGGTGCACGTGGGAGTGCGGATCTTTCCGCCACCTGCGCATGGGCGCTTGGGTGTGACCATCATGATGATGGTCGAGTCGATGAAAATCGTTGCCGTGTACCTTCCCACGTTCAGGTAACGGCCATACGGATTGTTGCCATGGATGGGAACACCCCGATCCATGGGTAAGTGACGCATCGTACTGGACCCGGGGGGTGGGTTCAATGCCCTGCTATGGCTGTTTGCTCCATGCGGGCACCAGGAAGGGCCCAACGGACCTCTCCGGCGATAATGGACGCCAGGGCACGTCCTGAAACGCTCCAGCCGTCGAATGGGCAGTTACGACCAGTCGTGAGGAAAGTGCTGGAATCGATGGTCCATTCCAGATCTGGATCGATCAGGGTCACATCAGCAGGCCCACCCATTCTGAGTCGACCAGCTTCTGGCAGGCCAACCAGGTTGGCAGGTTCACAGGTCATCATGGCGATCAATCGAGACCAGTCGATTACGCCTTCATCTACCAGGGCGCGTTTGTAGAGCGGCAGGGCGCACTCGATGGAGACCATGCCGAACGCTGCAGATGCAAAGTCGGTTTCCTTGGCCTGTGGTGGATGAGGTGCCTGATCAGTTGCCAGGATCGTGATGACACCTTGGGCAATCCCTTCCTTGATGGCATCGATGTCCTGGGAGGTTCTCAGTGGAGGGTTGACCTTGGCGATCGTGTTGTAGCCCTCACAGGCCTCTTCGGTGAGAAGCAGATGATGAGGGCTGGCTTCAGCGGTCACGGTTTGTCCTTCAGCCCGAGCCTTTCTGATGACATCAACACTCTTTGAACAACTCAGGTGTTGGGCGTGATAGCGGGCGCCATGTTTGCCATTGAGCAGGACATCGCGTTCGATCATTGAGGTTTCAGCAGCAGGAGGCCATTCGCCGAGTCCCATGCGGACAGCAAGCGCTCCGGCATTCATGGCAGCACCCAGGGTCATCGTGGGATCCTGACAATGTTGCATGAAACAGGTATCTGCTGCAGCGACGCGTTGCAGGATCGTGTCCATTACCGCATCGCAGGCCACCCCATCGCCATCATCCGAAATGCCCTGTGCGCCGGCATCAATCAGTTTCTGAACATCGGTTGCTTCTTCGCCGGCCCTGTTCATTGTGCCGCATGCGATCGGGTACACCCTCGCAGCGTTGGCCATTTTGCCCCGTGAAACAAGATCTTTGATGCGATCTGCAGTGTCCGGTGGTGGTTGGGTATTGGGCATGCTGCAGATGGTGGTGAAGCCACCTGCCAATGCCGCCCGGGATCCGATGGCGATTGTCTCACGGTGCGGCTGGCCGTTGGAGGGCTCCCGCAGATGCACGTGGGGATCAACCAGGCCCGGTGTAACCAGGCAGCCATCGGCATCGATGCTCGAATCAGCATCACGCGGCAACGGGCTGTCTGTTGAAATGGCCTCGATGCAGCCGTTTCGGATCAGAAGGTCACCGGTTGCATCTGTGCCGGAATCCGGATCAATGATGCGTCCGCCATGTATGAGCAGCGAGGTCACGGACCAACTCCCTCCCAACGGTAAAAGACAACACCCCCGTGGGAGTCCACAGGGGTGTTGAGGATACGTGATCCTTGCATGCGAGGGTCAGTTGCTGACGGTCTCGCTCTTGCTCTTGCTGCAGCTGGAGGCAGCTTTGGACTTGCAGCAGCCAGTTGAGGCAGCAGCTTGCTTAGCAGCCATGGGGCAGCCGTTACCAGGCGTCTTGGACATGCAGCAGCTTGCTGATGATTTGTTGTCGTCGAATGCAGCGAGTGTGGCAGATGAGTCGGCCTTCTGAGCACAACCAGCAGCAGCCATGGCAACACAAATTCCGATAGTGGCGAGCATAGTCTTCATGGATTAAATCCTCATTCCAAATGGTTTAACGGCAATTATGCCTCCTCGCATCGGAGCTCGGAAGCCTCATTAATCAGAGTAGCGATATGCAGTATAGCCCTGTACTTGCCAATGCCAACCCAGTGATTGGGCAAACTGGCCCTAGGATGCCTTGATGGCACCAGAAAGCCCACATTCTGCAGATTGCCCCGGGGATTCACCCCAGCCGGTTTCCCGGGAGGAACTGGCCGGAAAAGCACGTGATCTGCCAGATGGGCCTGGGGTCTACCTGTTCAAGGATCAGGCCGGGCATGTTTTGTACGTCGGGAAGGCCAGTTCCCTCAGGAGCCGTGTCGGATCCTATTTCACGCCATCCACGGACCTTGGCCCCCGGAAGCAGCCGATGCTCGACTTGATCAATGATGTCGAAGTCATTGAGGCGGAAGGAGAGTGGGAGGCCCTGCTCGTCGAAGCTCGGTTGATCAAGGACATCCAGCCCAAATTCAACATTCAGTTGAAGGATGACAAGTCCTATCCATACCTGGCCATCACAACCCGGGATACTTTCCCGGGCGTCTATGTCACCCGAACACCCTCGGATCCCGAATTCAAGGGCGCAAGAGTGTTTGGCCCCTTTTCATCATCTGGCGCACTTCGTGAAGCAGTACAGGTGATGCAACGCATCTTTCGTTTCCGGACCTGTCACCTTGATATCCAAGAAGGGGCGGACGCCAACCGGTATTTTCGCCCGTGCTTGTTACATGCAATAGAACTGTGCACGGCGCCTTGTGCGGATCGAATTGATTCAGTGTCCTATCGAGAGGACATCAATCGTCTGATTCGATTCATGGGATCACAGCGAAAGCAGGTGCTCCAGGAGTTGCGAGAAGCAATGCAGGGGGCTTCTGATCAACGTGATTATGAACGGGCAGCAAGCCTGCGTGATCAGGTGAAGTCCATTGAACGATTGGATGAACGTGGTAATGAGGCGTCCAGTAACTGGCAGCCTGAGGTCACGGTCTTTGCAACGGATCCTTCCGACGGCCTCCGTTCATTGCAGCGGACCCTGGGAGAAGAGACGGCGATCCGTTGCATGGAAGCCATTGATATCGCCCATCTTGGCGGAGATGAGACTGTTGGTTCAAAGGTGTGTTTTATTGACGGGAGGCCATTCAAGGATGCTTACCGGAGATACCGCATCAAATCAGTCAAGAATGATGATTACGCAGCCATTCGGGAGGTCGTGCAGAGGCGGTATCGCGAGGCTGGTCAGGGCCAGGAGCTCTATCCCGATGTCATTCTGGTTGACGGAGGTCTGGGGCAGCTCAATGCGGCACTCGAGGCCTTTGCGGACATGTCCGAGCAGCCACCTTTGGTGATCTCGCTGGCAAAGCGGGAAGAGTTGATCTGGGTTCAGGATCAACCAGAGCCCATTCGGCTTGGTCGAACAAATGCTGGATTGAAGCTCTGCCAAGCCATACGAGACGAGGCTCACCGATTTGCTCAGCACTATCACCACATTCTCAGGCGGAAGCGTGTTCTCGGGGATTAGAAGGTCGGCAGAGGGATTGAAATCAAGATTACGGTTCTCCTTCCTGGGTTGTCAGGCTAAAGTAAATCCACCACGTGTTGATGGCATCTGGGCCTCAGAATGGCCGAGTGTTGATCTTGCGGAAGTAGAAGAGGATCCCCAATCATGAAAAAGCAGTTTGCCACCACGCTTACGATTTGTCTTTCACTGTCTGCCGGTGCGTTTGCAGGCGTTGACCATCAAGTTGAAGTAGGTAACACCTATTACGACCCGCAGTGGCTCGAGGTCAATCCTGGCGATGTCATCACTTGGACAAGGACTGAGGGGTCACACAATGTCATCAGTGGTGCGATCTGCGGTGAAACAGATGGTCAGATCTCATCACCCACGCTCAACGGGACAAATACCAGTTTTACATGGACTGTTCCTGCGGATGCAACGGAAAACATCGAGTACTACTGCAGCATTTCCAGTCACTGTGCCAACGGCAATCAATATGGGGCGTTGATCCTCGGCAACAACAATGGCGAGATTCATATCGTGAGCACAAACGGGTTCACATTCGATCCGCCAAGCATCACGGTCAGCCCTGGCGATCTTGTCATCTTCGAACACGGTGGTGGCTTTCATTCCGTCACCTTCGGTGAGGATTGCGTGTCGGATGGCACGCTGGATGAGGAGTTGTCCAGCAGCAATGGCGCGGTTCTCTGGAGAGTTCCTGAGGACATGGCCGGGGTCACCCAGAATTACTTCTGCAACCCGCACTGCGGTTTCGGCATGGTCGGCAGCATCGAGATCATTGATGACAATGATTGCCCGAGTGACGTGGACGGCGATAATGACATCGACGTCGACGATCTCCTGTCGCTTCTTGGCGAATTCGGCACTGACTGCTCCGCGGAGGACTGCACCTGTGATGTTGATGGCAATGGATTTGTCGACGTGAATGATCTCCTTGAGATGCTGGGTGTCTACGGCACCAATTGCTGAGTTCGCAACGTCACTTGAAACAGGATTGAACACAACGACCTCGCCAGATGGCGAGGTCGTTGTTCTTTATCGGTGTAGTGTTGTCGGGCTTGTTCAGGCAGGCGATGGAACAAGGCCGCCTGCGGACTCATCGTCCGTGTCTTCCGTCTTGGAAGGTGATGGCGGCTGATCAGAGGTCGCCTTTGACTCTTCATCAAGCAGGTCACTGACGGTGGGTCGGTCAACTCGACGCCCTTCAATCAGGTCGATGATTTCATCGCTCTGAAGCGTTTCGTATTTCAACAGGGCCTGGGCCAGCGCTTCGATCTTCTCCCAGTTTTCAGAGATCAATCGAGTGGCATCGTCATAGGCCGAATCGATGAGTCGCTTGATTTCTTCATCGATGATCCGGGCTGTTTCAGGGGAGTGATCCTTGTCGAGGACGAGGCCGTCTCTTGAGTCGTCCCGGTTGTAGTTGACGAAGCCAAGACGTTCGGACATGCCCCATTCGAGGACCATGGAGCGTGCCAGATTCGTGGCGTGCTGGATGTCCATTGAAGCGCCCGAAGAGACATCTCCAACTTTCTTCTGCTCAGCGATTCGACCGCCGCACATGACACGCAAAGTGGCATCGAGCCAACGACGGCCATAGCCATGCCGATCCTTCTCTGGAAGGCTGAAGGAAGCGCCGCCATATGGGCCACGGCCAATGATCGTGACCTTGTGGATTGGATCCGCGTCTTCAAGAATCGCCTGGAGCACGGCATGTCCCGCCTCGTGGTACGCAACCAGGACGCGGTCTTCTTCTTCCATGTGCCGACTTTTTCGTTCGCGGCCAAAGCGAATCTTGTCGCGTGCTTCTTCCAGATCGTGCTGTTCGACGCAGTCCTTTCCATCAAGTGTGGCAAGGATTGCGGCTTCATTGATCAGGGCAGCGAGGTCAGCGCCGGAATAGCCGGGTGTGCCTCGTGCAATCTTGTGAAGCTCGACGCCTTCAGCAAGCTTGATCTTCTTGGAATGGACATCAAGGATTCGATATCGCCCATTGAGATCAGGCAGTGAAACATGTACTTGGCGATCAAAGCGACCTGGTCGGGTGAGTGCGGGATCGAGCACATCACTTCGGTTTGTCGCGGCGATCACGATGACCTGGTCAGTAGCCTCGAAACCATCCATTTCTACGAGGATGGCATTGAGTGTTTGTTCGCGTTCATCATTGCCACCTGAGGAAAAGCCACCGCCGCGTCGACGGCCTACAGCATCGATTTCATCAAGGAAGATGATGCAGGGAGAGTTTTCCTTGGCCTGCTTGAAGAGATCACGGACACGGCTGGCACCGACACCAACGAACATTTCCACGAAGTCCGAGCCGGAAATCGAGAAGAAGGGGGCTTCGGCCTCACCGGCGATCGCTTTGGCCAGCAGAGTCTTGCCACAACCGGGAGGTCCGACGAGCAGAACGCCACGCGGGATACGTCCACCAAGTCGTTGGAACTTCCTGGGGTTCTTGAGGAACTGGACGATTTCCTGGACTTCGTCTTTCGCTTCTGCGATGCCTTGGACATCGGTGAATCGAACGCTCGTGTTCTCCTTGGTGGAGATGCGGTGACGTGATTTTCCGAAGCTGCCAAGCATGCCGCCCGGGCCACCTCCGGCGCCTCGCATTGATCGTGCGATCAGGAACCAGATCAGCAGGACGATGATCAGGAAGGGGCCGACTGCAAGCAGGAGTTGTCCCCAGATGCTGGTCGCTGTGTCATTGACATGATCGACGCCCATCTCGGTGAGTTCGTTGCGGAAGAACTCCCGGTTGCTGGAATCAATCTCCACGTAGGCCTTCTGGGGCTTGTCAGTATTATTGGGGCCGGAATTGGGAGCGATGATGGCGACGATCTTGTTGTTCTTGATCGTGACGGGATCAGGGCTGCCGAGTGTCGATTCGTGAACACTTCCTGTTTCGGGGTTCACGAGTGCCTTGAACTGCCCCCAACTGCTGATGCGATCGCCTGTGGTGCCAGTATTCATCATCGCGAAGAACACGATGAGGATGCCGATGATGATCACCCAGCTCAGAAGGCCTCTGCCCATCCGGTTGGGAGGGGGCGGCGGCGTGTTCTGGGGGCGATTGCCCTGGGGATCCTGGCCGGGTTCGTTCTGCGGATTCTCGTTACTTGACATGGTGTTTTCTTGCCCGTCGTGTGCGGTGCCCATGGGGCTGATCGCGATCGGGAGACTCCCGTTTCGTCATGATACGCCCCTCGATGCCTTCGGGGTCGGACTTACCAGGACCCGGCCATCTCATCGACGATATCGGTGGCCATCTGCTGTACGACTTGGAATTCCCCGATTTGGAGAGTCTCTCCAGAGGGCTGGGAAGGCACGAAAAGGCCACCGGCCGAGAATTCCTTCCGGGAAAAGATCGTCTGGTTGGTTTCCAGGTCTTCCCAGTCAAAGTCAATTGTCAGTGAAATGACCATTTCCTCATTGAGTCCAGTTAGGTCCGAAAGGGAAATGGTCTGAAGCTGCACGCTCTTGATCGTCATGTTCAGGACGGTGTCTGCCCGGCTGGCATAGGTGACCTTCCATGGGGTCCTGGATTCGATTTCCTTGATGACCGCATCCGTCAGTTGAAATCCGATCTGGCGATATTGGGTGGTATTGGCAGCAATCGGCACCGAGACGGTTTTGACCTCATTGGTGAAGATCGACTTGGTCGACCAGCCTTTGGCTGGATCGTCACTGCAGCCCACTCCAATGGAAAGGCAGGCAAGGATTGTCAGCAGGAGTGGTGTCTTGATCATGGATCATCCCCCGGCAACGGGACAGGATCTTCACCTGGCGGGAGATTCACGGGTGATTGGGCGCGCTCCATGGCTCTGTGCAGATCTTCGGCGGACGTCTGGTCCGGTGGCGGAGGTGCATCATTGGATGAAACTGGAGGGAGCGCTTCCACTGGTTCCATGGATTCGGCCGGCAACTCTTCTGGTGCATCTGTCAAGACGGCACGATCACGGTTGAGGATGGCCTCCCTGAGAACCTCGTAATTCGGAGCCGCTGCCAGGATGACCTCGGGCAGTTGCTTGAGGATGTCCGGGATCTGCTCAAGGGCTCGGATGGTTGCCGCTGATTGGGGGTAGCGTTCGATGAGGTTGCGGATCATGAACTCTGCAGCAATAGGATCTCCGACACGGTTGTACCAACGTGCGGTCGTAAGCAACTTGGTTGCTTCCGACTCGATGATCCTGTTGATGAGGGCCTGTGCACCAATGCGTTCGGCTTCTGCTGGGCGAGTGATGAGGAGTTCCTGCAGTTCACGTTTGGCTTCCCGGAGCCCGACGATATCAAACTGTGGTCCCTTGAAAGTAGCGATATTCGAGTAGATCAGGCGTCGGCGGGCCTTGTCCAGGAATGGCGATTTCGGGTACTTCTCAAGGAAGATTGCATACATGTCAGCTGCAATTTCCATTCGCCGCTGACGGAAGTACATGTCTGCAAGTTCGATACCAGCCTGTTCGGCAAGCTGGCTGCCAGGTGTTCGTTCCTGGATACGGATGAAGATCTCCTCGGCTTCTTCCGTGCCATCACCAATTCGCAATCCAAACACCTTGCGAAGTGTTCCATGCGCGAAGAGGGAAGCGACTTCAAGTTCTCTGGCAAGCGCAAGCGTGAACGTAGGCGATGCGGGGTAACGTCTGATGACGTATTCGTAGTCGTACAGGGATTCGTAGTAGTCAGCCATCGCAACCAGAGCGTCACCTCGAAGGAGGTAGGCATCTGCTGCCAAAGCCGAATCCGGATTTCGCTCCAGCCATCGGTTCACCATGTTGTACGCGCGGTCGGCCTGTCCCTGGGCCAGAAGTTCTCGGGCTCGTGCGAGGGCGCCCTCTGGAGTGCCGGGATCTGGCTGGCCTACAAGCTGCCAGTTATCGGCGTCATCCAGTTTGTAGTCATTCTGCGCAAAGCTTGGGGCTGTGGTCAGAAGGACCAGGAGGGCAATCAGTTGCCAGGAAAGGACTCTGCAGGAACGGATCAGCATGGCCCGCATGGTACCCAAGGAACGTGTGTTGATGGTCTTCGGCCGGGGACTCGCTCATCTTGCTCAAGTCGCCTCTCTGGCCCGCCGATGCGAGAACCCTGGCCGAAAGACCCGAGGCAAGCTGCCAAGGAGGCCAGGTTCCCCCGGTCCGAGAGATGGAGGCGAATCCCGTGGATCTATCCACTATTACAGGACTCTTTTTAGGCGCTGGCTGCGTGGTCGTTGCTCTGGTACTGGGCGGATCGTTCGGTGCCTATGTAGACCCAGTTGCCTTGCTGATCGTTGTGGGAGGTGCTGGGGCAGCAACCCTGGTTTCAGCACCGATTCGGCGAATCTTCGCCGTCCACAAGGTGAGTCTGAAGGCATTGATGCATCGTGGCGTGAGTCCTCAGGAGCAGATTGCCCGACTCGTGACTCTTTCAGAGCTGGCACGTCGTGAAGGCGTACTCGCCTTGGAAGGTGCTTTGAACGAAATTGACGACCCCTTCCTTGTGCGTGGGGTGCAACTGGCCATTGACGGGACCGATCCGGAGACCATTCGCTCGGTCCTTGAAACGGAACTTGAGGTTCTCGTCGAACGGCATGAAGCCGGGCGAAGCATGTTTGAACAGTTGGGGAAGTATGCCCCTGCCTTCGGCATGATCGGAACCGTCATCGGACTGGTGGCGATGCTCGCCAATATGGAGGATCCCTCCGCTATTGGTGCTGGCATGGCCGCGGCCCTGCTGACAACCCTCTATGGCGCCTTGCTGGCCAACCTCGTGTTCCTGCCGTTGGCAGACAAGTTGTCAGCACGCACTTCCGAGGAAGTTCTTGTGAGGTCAATGGCCATTCAGGGCGTGCTGGGTATCCAGGCGGGTGACAACCCGAGACATGTCGACTCGAAATTGCGAACGTTCCTTCCGCCCAGGTCGCGTGCACAGGAAATTCTGAGCCAAGCAGCATGATCACGCGTAGCCGATCATCCCGACGCGAGGGCGCTCCTGCCTGGACCATCACCTTTGCAGACATGATGGCACTGTTGTTGTGTTTCTTCATTCTGCTGCAGATGTTCTCTGAGCTGAAGCGGGATCGTGAGTATCAACGTGTTGCCAATGCGGTCAAGACCGCCTTCGGCTTCACTGGACAGGTGGGTATTCTTCCAACGGATGATGTTCCCTTGCAGAGCATGATCCAGGCGTTGGATACGGTTACGGCTCGACGCGATGAAGTTGAGCCCAACAGAAGCCACGTGAAGGATCAGGGGCCAAGTGGTCCCCAGGCTCGTGTCCAGAGCGTGCCTGCCGGTCTCCAGTTCACTCTGGGGGGACCGGCCATGTTCGGTCCAGGCTCTGCTTCGCTGACACCAGGTGGGCAGCAGGCGGTCATTGAACTGGCGCCGCTCCTTGCAGGCCGGCGAAATCGAATCGTCGTTCGCGGACACGCTGCCAACAAGTACCTGTCACCCAACTCACCGTGGCAGAATCTCGATGAGTTGAGCTTCCACCGGGCCATGGCGGTTCGAGCCATCCTCGTGGAGGAAGGCATCGAAGACCGTCTCTTCCGGCTGGAAGCTGTCGGCACCCGCGAGCCCATCAACGCACGGGCCTACCGAGAATCTGAGCTGGCGGATCATCGACGAGTGGACATCGTCCTCACTGAGGATCTGCTGGAACCAGCCATGGAACCAGCCATGGAACCAGCAATGGAAACAGCCATGGAATCAACTGCAGACCGGATTGCTCTGCAGGAGACCATCCGATGACAACGAATCCGGGATGTCCCGGGGGGGACCTCAATATGAACGATGAGATGACTGTCGGGCAACCGGTTTCACCGCCTTCTGGCCGCCGTCGATGGGGCGTTTTTCTGGCTCTGGCAACGGCGACCTTGCAGGTTGCTGCTGCTTTGGGGCTGATGATGATCATGGGTACTCCGAAGGGAGTGGTCGCAGATGATCTCGCACTTGCAGATTCTTCTTCAGGCGAGATACTGGTCGAGATCCCACTTCTGGACAACCGATTGCAGAACAAGCAAACCGGGATTACCCGTGTCTATGACGTGCAAGTCGTCCTGAAGGCGTCCACTTCCAGGGCCTCTTGGATTCGTGAGCAGATCACCCGGCATGGACATGAATACCGTGCGTCCATCTTCCATCTCTGGCGATCGGCAGATCCTGCGCATCTTGACGAGCCCTTCCTTCAGACACTGACCCGTCGCATCCAGGATCAGATGTTGGAGTTCCTGGGACGTGAAGCAAGTACAGGTCAACCAGTGGTTCGTGAAGTCATTCTGATTTCTGGAACGGGCTTCCCGGCAGAATGAGTAAATCGCACTAGAGCTCCATTCTCCAGAAATCGTCCCCGGAGGGCCGATGAGGGGAGTTGGCAGGCTGTCGTAGCGCATTGTTGGCTGCGATTGTTTGGCCAGGGTCAGTCCGGACGGTTGAATGGACATGGAGGTCCTGCCCCGAGCGACCCTGAAAAGCCACGAGACGTGCGGAGGCGCCAGGATGGCTGAGCACACGAATCCACGATCACAAGAAGCCCCGGAACGCAATGATGATGCGCAAGAAGTGCCGATGACTTCCGGCACTAATGGCTCGATGGCGACCCCGACTGAAGGGGCCGAGGCCATGGCCTCCCAGGCGATGCAGCAGGTTCAGGAAGCAGCAGATCGCCTGAGGATGTCTGCAGCTCAAAGAAATGCCCAGGGACTCTCATCTCCAGAGCTGGATGGGCCGGTGATGGCCTCCTCCAATGGAGGGGATCTCTCCATGCTCTCGGATGTGCATCTGGCCATGACTGTCGAGCTTGGTCGAACACGGATGTTTGTCGAGGATGTTCTCAACTTGCAGTCCGGTGCAGTCGTGGAACTGGACAAGGCCGCTGGTGATCCAGTCGACATTCTGGTCAACGGCAGGCCCGTAGCCAGGGGTGAGGTGCTTGTCCTTGATGACACTTTCTGCATACGGATCAGCGAAATACTTTCAACCGGAGATCAGCAGTTCCTGGATTCCAATATCACCTGAACTGAAAATCTTCTTCATGAAGGGCTGAATGGATTCAGCCCGCGGAGCCAGGATGGCACCAACCGCACCTCAGATCTACCGTTCTCTTCTTGTCTTGATGGTCAGTGCACTTTTCCTTTTGCCGAACATGGCTTGGGGGGTGGATGCTGTTCAGGCTGATGACCTGCAGCAGGCGGAGATCACGCTTCCAGATCGTGAGCGATTGCCATTGGGGGGTAGCTCGACACAGGCAGGCGTCGGAGACACGGCGTCGGCTGGTGGATACCTGCCGGATGTCATGGAATTCGTGCGAGTCGGTGGAGCGTTGCTTGGTGTTGTCGCCCTGTTGTTCGGGCTGAGATTGGTACTGAAGCGGCTTGGGGGGATGCCTTCCGCTCGGCGTCCTTCCGGTGTCGTCCAGATACATGGTCGGTATCCGGTTGCACGTGGTCAGCAGGTTGTTCTTCTGCAGGTCGGCCAACGCATCATCGTGGCTCACCAGGGAAGTGCCGGCATGCGAACGCTCAGTGAGATCACTGATCCTGCAGAGGTCGCCCAGTTGAGGGCAGTGATGGACGGTGGTGAAAGCCATGCATCAGGTACAGAATTCCAGCAGGCCTTGGCAGAAGCAGCGGCAGCGTCAGACGATCAAGTCGTGGACTTGACCAGATCTTCTCGTGCTCAGGGTGATCATCGCATGCGTCGCGGCCTGCGTCTGCCTGGTTGGCGAGGCGCCTCGTGAAGCGTTGCCATTGGTCGATCATCATCGTGACGATGAGTCTGTTGGCGATGCCCATGGTCGCGATTGGCCAGTTGTCACCGGAGTCACCAACATCGCCACCGACTCTGAATCCCATCGAGATCCTTGAGGACGTCTCTGATGTCGTGCCTGGTCTGGATGGTCAGTTGTCGACCACGCTCAACATCCTGGTTCTGCTGACGGTTCTCGCGTTGGCGCCTTCGATCCTTCTGCTTTGCACCTGTTTCACACGAATCGTCATCGTCCTGGGCCTGCTTCGTCAGGCACTGGGGACCCAAGGACTTCCGCCGACCCAGGTGATCATCGGGTTGAGCCTGTTCATCACCTTCGTGGTCATGGCGCCCACGTTGAATGCGATGTACACGAATGGAATCAAGCCTTATGCAGAGGGTGAAATCACCAGCTATGACGAAGCCTGGCAACGAACCAAGCAGCCACTGAGGGACTACATGTTCTCGCAGATCGAAGCGACCGGGAACTGGTCGGGTGTCTACATGATGCTCAACTACCGGGGAGTCGACACCTCTGATCCATCTTCATTGGATCGTTCAGATGTTGACATGGTCACGTTGATCCCGGCATTCATACTCAGTGAACTGAAAGTGGCCTTTCTGGTGGGCTTCCGTGTTTTTCTCCCGTTCCTTGTGATTGATCTGGTGATTGCAAGCATGCTCGTCTCCATGGGGATGCTGATGTTGCCGCCGGTGCTGATCTCGTTGCCATTCAAGATCCTTCTGTTTGTCCTCGTGGATGGCTGGACTCTGCTTGTGGGCTCTCTGATGACCGGGATCTACCAGCCAGAAGCCATCCAGAATGTTGTCGGGACACTTTCGGGAGCCGGGCCATGACGAGGCGATATCTGGAGTGGGCAAGATGACTGGTGATGCCATTGATGCTGTCCGCATTGCGCTTTACTACACGTTGTTGCTGGCGACACCCGTGCTGGGCGTCGGTCTCATCGTCGGTCTGGTCGTGAGCCTCGTTCAGGCTGTTACGCAGGTTCAGGAGCAGACACTGAGTTTCGTTCCCAAGATCATCGCCATGCTCCTGGCCTCGATCCTGCTTCTGGCGTGGATGGTGGCCCAGATCTCGGACTTTGCCGTGGAGATGTTTACCGCGCCTTGATCGCGGAGCGTACAGATGACTTCGATTGCCGAACACATCCCGGGACTGATGCTGGTGATCTTCAGGATTGGCGGGTTGATGGTCTTCGCCCCCGTGCTTTCCTCCCGTGCTGTACCGGTTCGTGTTCGAATTCTGCTGGCCTTCGTGATCGGATTTGCCGTCTACCCGGTGCTGCTGTCACTTGGACTGGTTCCGATGCTGCAGTCAGGTGGTGGTCTCTGGACTCTGGTTCCACTTGTCGCGATGGAGATACTGGTGGGTGTGGCGATCGGACTGTTGGCCACGCTTCCATTGATGGCCATGCGTGTTGGTGGTCAACTCGCAGGCCAGCAGATGGGGCTTGGATTTGCCACCTTCTACGATCCGAACGTTGAGGATGATGCGGACCTGGTAGGCCAACTCTACTACTTCGTCGCCCTGGTCATCTTTCTCTCGATGAGTGGCCTTGACATCATGTTCGAATCGCTCCTGCACACGTTCACGAACGTTCCTGCAGCAGCCATGGCTTTCGGTGAAGGTGTACTGGCACTGATGCTTGGAATGCTGCTCTCCGCATTCGAGATTTCCCTTCGAGTAGCCGCTCCAGTGCTGGCGATTCTTTTTCTGCAGAGTATTGCGTTGGGGTATGTCTCTCGGACCGTGCCACAACTGAACATCCTCAGCCTGGGCTTCCCGCTTCGGTTGATTCTGGGATTCCTCGTGATGTTTGCGGGAATGACGGTCATCGAATCCGTGGGTCTTGAAGCGCTGGATGATCTCTTTGGAATGTTGAGAGGATGGGCTGCCGGTCATGCGGTAGCCCCTGTGGAGTAGCCATGGCTGAGGACCTGGGCGAACGAACGGAAGAAGCAACGCCGCGAAGGCTTCGCGAGGCTCGCGAAGAAGGCAATGTTGCGCGCAGCCAGGACCTCACCAGTGCATTGGCCCTTGGCTTGGCGACCCTGATTGCCTGGGGCATGATGAGCTTCATCTTCGGAGAAGGGCAGGCCATGCTGCGTCGCCTCCTGGATCTTTCCGCGATGGATGATTCAATGGCGCCGGAGAATGCCTGGCATGCCTTGGCGCAGGTCGGTTGGTCCACGCTTCGTGGACTCCTGCCGTTTCTTCTCCTTGTTCTTGCTGGTACATGGCTGGCCCAGATCGTCCAGGTGGGTTTTCTCTTTTCGACCAAGGCGATCAGGCTGAAACCGGAACGTCTGGATCCTCTGCAGGGGTTCAAGCGAATCCTTGGACCATCCGGACTGGTCAAGGTGTCGTTGGATGCGTTGAAGGTCCTGATCGTCCTGTCTGTCGCAGTCCTGACAATGATCCAGTATCAGGAACCACTTCTGGGTCTGCCAGGACTTTCGATGATTGCAGGGGCGCAATTCATCGGAGTGATGATGCTTGATCTGGCACTTCGGACAGTCGCGGTTCTGCTTCTGCTGGGCATCCTGGATTATGCCTGGCAGCGATTACGCCGCCGCCGCGACCTTCGCATGACCCGTCAACAGGTTCGTGATGACATGAAGGAGGCCGAAGGGGATCCGGAACATCGCAAACGGAGACTCCGTCTTCAGCAACAGCTTGCGATGCAACGTGTTTCTGCAGCCGTTCCCCGTGCTGACGTGATCGTAACCAACCCGCAGCATGTCTCGATTGCAATTGCATATGACCCGGAAACGATGCGAGCGCCGATGGTGATCGCCAAGGGACTTGATCATCTCGCCCTGCGGATACGACAACTGGCGTATCGACATGAAGTGCCAATTGTCGAACGGCCGCCACTGGCTCGCGCACTGCATCGTGAAGTTGAAGTGAACCAGCCGATTCCCACATCGTTCTACCGCGCCGTTGCCGAGGTTCTTGCGTACGTACAGCGTGTCAATGATGAACTGAGTCCACAGGATGACATGACCGAGAACGAGGCCCTTCCAGTATGAGTTCGATTCCGAACAACTCGAACATCATGAGCTTGGCGGAACATGTCGGCCGCTGGCGGCACATGCTGGTTCCATTGGCCATCCTGATGCTTCTTGGTGTTCTTGTAGTACCACTTTCCCCGGTTCTGCTGGACATCCTGCTGGCGACGAACATCGCACTGGCTGCCATCATCCTGCTGACGACCGTCTACATGAGACGGGCTCTGGACTTCAGCGCATTTCCAGCGATTCTGCTTGGTGTCACGCTCATGCGGCTGGTCCTCAACGTGGCTTCAACCAGATTGATTCTCAATGCCGACTCGGCATCGCCGGAAGGCGCCATGCTGGTAGCCGGTCGCGTGATCGAATCATTCGGCACCTTCGTGGTGGGTTCATCGATCGTGGTGGGCATCATCATCTTCATCATCCTGGTGGTGGTTCAGTTCGTCGTCATCACCAAGGGCGCGACACGGATGAGCGAAGTGGCTGCCCGCTTCACGCTGGATGCGATGCCGGGCAAGCAGATGGCCATTGACGCGGATCTGTCGGCGGGCCTGATCGATGAGAAAGAGGCCAGGACCCGTCGAGATAACGTGACCGAGGAAGCAGACTTCTACGGAGCAATGGATGGTGCCAGCAAGTTCGTCCGCGGCGATGCCATCGCGGGTGTCATCATCACGATCGTGAACATCCTGGGTGGAATTGCGATCGGGCTGTTCATGAAGAACTGGGATTTCAGTGAAACGGTTTCCGTTTTCACGACGCTCACGATCGGCGACGGACTTGCCAGTCAGATTCCGGCGTTCATCATTGCCATCGCAGCAGGGCTGATCGTTGCACGGACGGGTGACAGAGAAACAATTGGAGAGGAAGTCCCTCGCCAGTTGGCTTCCCAGCCCAGGGCGCTCTATCTGGTATCCGGTTTTCTTGCGGTACTGGCCATGACACCGCTTCCCACAATCCCGTTGCTGGTATCAGCGATCATCATTGGAACCATTGGTTGGGCGGTGCAGAGATATCGATTTGAAACCACGCGAAGAGAAACTCAGATCCAGGCCCAGCAGTCCGAGCCACAGCAATCTGCAGAGGCCAAGGCCGAGGATCTTGTTGCGGTGGATGTTCTTGAAATCGAGATCGGATATGGACTGGTCCCGCTTGTTGACGCGGGGCGTGGAGGAGATCTTCTTGACAGGATTGCTGCCGTGCGCCGGCAATTGGCCGTTGAGCTTGGGGTCGTTGTTCCACCGGTCCGGATACGGGACAACGTTCAGCTCGATTCAAATCGGTATCAGATTCGACTTCGAGGGGCCTTGCTTGCCGGTGGAGTCGTCTATCCGGACTTGGTCATGGCAATGAATTCTGGCGATG
The DNA here is from genome assembly GCA_029242715.1 of Phycisphaerales bacterium. Lineage (GTDB taxonomy): Bacteria > Planctomycetota > Phycisphaerae > Phycisphaerales > SM1A02 > UBA1668. The sequence continues at coordinate 55,557 of JAQWTL010000020.1, read as the reverse complement.
CCACCGAGCTTCTGGAAGGCGTGAATGGTCGAGAGCCTGCATTCGGCCTTGATGTGACATGGATTCATCCGGAGGGCCAGGCCCGGGCCGAGATGCTTCACTACACGATCGTGAATGCCTCCAGTGTCATGGCAACGCATTTCACGGAACTCGTTCGCGAGCATGCTGCAGATCTTGTTTCCCGCGAGGAAGTCTGCCGGTTGATTGATCAGTTGAAGAACATTTCACCCAAACTGGTGGAGGAAACGGTTCCAGCCATTGTGAAACCAGCTGAAGTCCAGCGGGTTCTGCATAACCTGCTCAGGGAGCGGGTGCCGGTGCGTGACCTTGAGACAATTCTTGAAACAATGGGTGACTGGGCACCACAGAGCAGGGATCCTGCCGTGCTGACCGAATATGTACGGAATGCGCTGCGAAGAACCATCTCCCAGCAGCAGGCCAGAACTGACGAAGAGGGCCAGTTACGCATTTACTGTGTCACGCTGGATCCAGAAGTCGAGGAACAACTGGCGGGGCATATTGAGCGTGGACCAGTGGGGACGACCCTGACCATGCCGCCCTCGACCATCCAGGTCCTGGTCTCCTCGGTCGCCTCGACTGTCGAGAGCCTGCTGGGCCGCGGGTATCATCCAGTTGTGATCACATCACCGACTGTTCGAGCTCAGCTCTGGCAGATTCTCGAGAGTCGCATTCCGGGTATTGTCGTGCTGGCCTACAACGAGATCGAGAAGGGTATTGACGTCGAGTCTCTGGGACTCGTCAGAATGAACATCGAGCAGGCCGTGCCGATGGGAGCTGCTTGAACATTCGTCCGTATTGATCGGGCGACCAGAGAGGGCCAAGGAGGGCTCGAGCGTGAACAGCAAGATCTACCGTGCAAATACCATGAGTCAGGCCGTTGAAGGTCTGCGTCGTGATCTCGGTCGTGATGCGGTCATCCTGGAGACAAGGACCGTTCGAAGAACAGGTTTCTGGGGTTGGCTTGGCGCCACGCTTGTCGAAGTTCATGCGGCAACGGCAGCGGACGTTCGTGCTGCTCGTGAGCAGCCGGCTTTCTCCTCGGAACCCGAGCCACAGCAGGCTCCATCAACCAGCACACCGCCACAAGTCGAGGACAAGCCGCAATTGCCGATCGTGGATGTTCCGAATCGACACGTTCCGGATGTGCCGCCAGATCGGGAGGCCACAAGGCGCATGGCCCGGGCGATGCTTGAACGATTAGAAGCCGATTCGGTTGATGAACCAAAGCCTGGTCCGGTGCAAGCGGATGCTGTTCGAAGTGAAATCGGCGAGTTGCGTGATCTGGTCGGTCAGGTTCTTCGCCAGCAATCGATGAAAATGCCCGAGTCCACGGTCCCGGACGGTATTCCAGAAGAGATGGTTGCCTGGTACGTGGACTTGATTTCCGCGGAAGTCTCAAGAGAACTCGCAACTCGGGTCATCGAATCAGCGTCTCAGGAGTTGGGCGGACAATTCGGTGACCGCAAGCATGTCCGTGAACGGGTCATCCACCACCTCTCCCAATTCGTACCGACAGCCAATACGCCATTGCCGGAACCACCTTTGAATGGGCCACTGGTCATTGCCATGGTTGGGCCTACAGGAGTTGGCAAGACAACGACTACAGCCAAGATTGCTGCAACTTGCAGGTTGCATCGTGGAGGACGGGTCGCGTTGGTGACCTGCGACACCTATCGAGTCGCAGCAGTTGCACAATTGCGTACGTATGCAGAGATCCTCGGGATGCCACTGCATGTGGCCGATCATCCAGGTCAGATCAAGGAACTTATTGACAGCATTCAGGACGTGGATGTGATCATCATTGACACGCCTGGCCGTAGTCAGCGTGATGAGGGGCGACTTGATGAGTTGAGTCGTTTTCTCAAGGCCGCATCACCTCATCAGACGCATCTGGTGCTCTCGGGCACGGCGGGCGAGCAGGTTCTCCTTCGTGAAGCTGAAGCATTCCTGCCATTGGGTGTTGACCGGATCGTGTTGACGAAGCTGGATGAAGCGGTCAGTTTCGGCATGCTCGTGGATGTTCTGCATCGCATTGGACGAGAATTGAGCTTTGTCACCACAGGCCAGGAAGTTCCGGCAGACATTGAGCCGGCTTCAGGTGATCACCTGGCAAGCCTGGCGCTTCGTGGCACCAATATCGGCGGAGCCCTTCGGAGTTTTCCAGTTGATCCATGATCAGGCGACCATGCTCCGGCAGATGGTTCAGGGTTCGGACAAGTCGTCCGAATCCAAGTGTCGTTCTGGTGGCCAGAAGCTGTCGCTTGCCGTAGCCATTGCTTCTGGAAAGGGTGGAGTTGGCAAGACCAACGTCACGGTGAATTTGGCAACGTCCCTGGCTCAGCAGGGGCTCCGTACCATTGTGCTTGATGCAGATCTCGGTACGGCCAATGCCGATGTTCTTTGTGGGCTTGATCCTCATGAGACCCTGGAGTCTGTGATCAAGGGAGAGCGATCACTTCAGGACATCATGCTCACCGGTCCTGGTGGATTTGAATTGATACCTGGCGCATCCAATGGGGGGGATCTGGCAGCCCTGTCGACTGATCGACGAGAGGACCTGCTGATTCAACTGGCTCAACTCGAGGCAGAGTCGGATGTTCTGCTGATTGATGTAGCCGCAGGGATAGGTGCAGACGTGATGGGCTTTGCTTCAGCAGCGGATGCCCTGATGGTGGTAGCGATGCCTGAGCCCACTTCAATCACGGATGCCTACTCCTTTATCAAGAGCATCCGTCGCCACGCCCCAGGGCAGACTCCTGATCTCCTGGTCAATGCTGCTGACAGCGATGAGGAGGCCCGGGAGGTTCACCGACGAATGGATCGAGCCTGTCGTGAATTCCTGGGCTTCGGGCTTCCGCTGGCTGGTGTCATCCCGCGGGACGATGCCGTCCGAAGGGCTGTCAGGGCTCGTCTGCCCTTCGTCATTACAGAACCATCCTCGGCTGCCAGTCGGGCCATTCGGCGTCTTGCGGAGCGATTGGGGGGCTGCCCGGCACGCAATTCGCAGGATCGAGGTGGCTTTCTTGGCCGGTTGGTGCAGTGGATCTCTTCAAGGCATGCCAACAGCTGAGTCAGCCCGTTTCACGGTCTGAGGATGGAGCAGAAACCTTTATGGTTCAAGGGGATACAAACAAGCAGGGATCTGGTGGTCAGGATCCTCATTGGGGACCATTTCCAGCCTTATTGGGTGGGTTGGCGGGCATGAGCGCCTTGGTCCTGGCCATCGTGGCAGGACTATGGGCCGATAACGATCCATGGACCATCCTGCTTCGAGGTCTGTTTGCCATGGCAATCTGCTGGCTAGGTGGTTTTACGGCCGGTTGGCTCGTAAAACGCGCAGTTCATGCCGATCCAAGGTCGGATTGTGCAGAAGATTTGGGCTTGAGCGGTGAATCCGACGATTCGCTTCAGGCTGAAGAATCCATGGAAGAAGCACAAGAACATCGAGAAGCTGCCTAGACAAGGGGACTCTTTCTTGTGTGAAGACACTGTCGTTTGTTATATTCGAAACTGTCGGAAGGCACTCACGGACGAGTTCTGATCCGAAGACACACATGTTTGAGCACCCGCGGGGGGACTGCTCAATACCGGCGATAGGGTCAAGGAGCGGACCGATGCCGAGGCTTACTGAACGTACATCTATTGATTCATCCAACAGGAAGCGGCCCCTGGCTGTTGAACCTGTGCCATCAAATGCGACTGCAGATCTTGGAGATCGACCGATCGAAGAGGTTTGGCGCATGTACCGCGATGCACCCACTGAGGGGATCCGGAACTTCCTGATGGAGAACTTCTTACCCCTTGTGCGATACACCGCCGAGCGGATGCACACACGTCTTCCTGCTGAAGTCGAAGTGGAGGACCTGATGTCCTCCGGACTCTTCGGGCTCATGGATGCCATTGATGCTTATGACATCGAACGTGGCGTCAAGTTTGAGACGTACTGCACCCAGCGAATACGTGGTGCCATCTTCGATGAACTTCGTGCCATGGACTGGGTGCCTCGGTTGGTTCGATCACGAACAGCAAAGGTTGACCGAGCCAGCAAGCAGCTCGAGATGCAACTCGGTCGCAAGGCTACCGACAAAGAGATCAGTAAACGTCTGGATGTTGATTCTGACGAATACAAGAAGATCTGCCGTGATGCACGGCCAGTCGGCGTCGTCTCGCTCAACCGGAAGTGGTTCGAGACCGATTCAAGCAAGGACGTGCGAGAAATCGATGTCGTCCGCGATCGTCGCCAGGAGAATCCTGTCTCCAGACTGCAGCGCGATGATCTGAAGTTGCTGCTGACCAAGGGGCTCACGCGAGCTGAGCGACTGATCATCATCCTCTACTACTACGAGGAGATGACCATGAAGGAAATCGGCATCACACTCGACTTGTCCGAGTCACGCGTCAGCCAGATGCATTCGTCCATACTTGCAAGGCTCAAGGCGCAGATGCAGCATCGGTCAAAGGAATTCTGAGTCATCCCAACTGAATCAAGTTGAAGCCAGGCGGCGGTCCACAGAGATCGCCGCCTGTTTTTTCAGCAACTCTGGCACGGACGTCTGGATCAGGCCGGTATCGAAGCAGGTTCCCGTTCGACGAGGATTTCGGCAGTCGTCTTCTCAAGGACTTCTTCGACCGTGACATCTGGTGCAAGCTCAGTGAGTTCGAATCGACGCTTCTCACGGTTCATCTCGAGGACACACAGGTCCGTGATGATCATGTCGATGCAGCGGACACCGGTCAGTGGGAGGGTGCAGGCAGGGATCAGTTTGGGCTGCCCCTTCTTGTTGCAGTGGTCCATCATGACCACGACTCTTCTGGTTCCGGCGACCAGATCCATGGCTCCGCCCATTCCCTTCACGAGTTTTCCAGGAATCATCCAGTTGGCGATATCACCTTCCTGGGAAATTTCCATGGCCCCGAGGATTGCCAGGTTGATATGTCCCCCTCGGATCATCGCGAAGGAATCAGCACTGGAGAAGTAGCTGGCACCTTGTACAGCCGTGACGGTCTGTTTTCCGGCATTGATGAGGTCGGGGTCCACCTGGTCCTCGGTGGGGAAGGGACCCATGCCCAGCAGGCCATTTTCAGACTGGAGCCAGACAGTCATGTTCTCAGGCACATGGTTGGCGACCAGGGTGGGCATGCCGATGCCCAGGTTGACGTAGAAACCGTCTTCCAGTTCCTGAGCGGCACGACGGGCGATTCCATTGCGATCCAGCGGCATGCGAGGGCCTCCTGCAGTTAGGGATGTTAATCGAGGAGGACCTTCCAGTCATGCCCCCGGTGTCGATACAATCCCGGGATGAACGTTCAAACCCTTCCATTCGCGTCGCTCATTGAACACCCGCTGCTCGTTGACCCAGCTACCGCTGGTGAGGGCTGTGTGGTCTCCACCAATCCAGCCACAGGCGAGGCCCTGGGTGCCGTTCGGCTCCAGTCGGCTTCTGACTACGAGGCCCTGGTCAAGCGTACTCAGCTTGTCCAGAAGGCCTGGCGGCAGTTGCCTGCCCCCAAGCGTGGTGAAATCGTCCGCCGTATTGGCAACGCTTTCCGCGAGCATGAGCAGGAGCTCGGCACCTTGGTCACCATGGAGATGGGCAAGATTCTGCCCGAGGGCATCGGCGAAGTGATCGAGTGCATTGATATCGCCGACTTCTCAGTCGGACTCTCAAGACAGCTCTATGGTCTGACCATGATGTCTGAACGCCCTCAGCATCGAATGTATGAGCAATGGCATCCACTTGGAACCATCGGCATCATTACGGCATTCAATTTCCCGGTAGCCGTCTGGGCATGGAATGCCATGCTTGCAGCAGTCTGTGGCAACACCATGATCTGGAAGCCAAGCCTTGTAACGCCGCTCTGTGCGATAGCGATGAACAACATTGCGCATCGTGTCATGCGTGAGCAGGACATCTTCCAGCCAGAGGAAGGTGACCCCTGTGACGTCTTCGGTCTGATCCTCGGCAGTGATGATGAAGTCGGCGAGACCATGATCGCGGATCGTCGCCTGCCTCTGATCAGTGCCACAGGCTCCTGTCGAATGGGCCGCCATGTGGGCACCCAGGTCGCCAAGCGACTTGGCAAGAGTCTTCTTGAACTTGGTGGAAACAACGCGATCATCATTACTCCAAGTGCCGATCTTGACCTGGTTCTTCGAGGCGTCGTGTTTGGAGCCGTTGGAACGGCGGGTCAGCGATGCACATCGACACGGCGTCTTTTCTGCCACAGCAGTGTCGTGGATGAGGTAACGGATCGACTGGTGACGGCCTATGGGCAGGTTCCAGTCGGGGATCCGATGGACAGCAGCACGCTTGTTGGTCCACTTATCAATGCACATTCTGTTGATGGCATGCGGAAGGCCATCACAAGAGCAGCCGATGAAGGATGCCAGGTTCTCTGTGGTGGCACCGAGGGAATCGACAAGTACACGGATTCCGCTGGTCATTACGTGACCCCGACAATCGTGCGTGTCCCTGCCGGCAAGGATCCTGAAATTGCCCGCGAGGAGACATTCGCGCCTGTCCTCTACATCTTCGAGTACGAGAACCTGGAAGATGCCGTCGACGCTCAGAACAGTGTTGACCAGGGGCTCTCCAGCGCGATCTTCACCGACTCCATGCGTGAAGCAGAACGATTCCTTTCCCATGAGGGTTCCGATTGTGGCATCGCAAATGTCAATATCGGTACGAGTGGTGCGGAGATCGGTGGCGCATTCGGTGGAGAGAAGGATACTGGTGGTGGTCGTGAATCCGGTTCGGATTCATGGCGACAGTACATGAGGCGACAGACGTGCACGCTGAACTGGGGAGATGATCTGCCTCTGGCTCAGGGCATCGAGTTCGGTTGAACTCGTTGTCGACAGGCATAAATGTCTCGATTTTTTTTTGTATCATTCCTGAATGATCATCAAAAGTGACACCGTTGCTCATGTCCCGTCTCTTGTAAGCCTTCTTGGACTGATTGTTGTCGCCTGCAGCTTTCCAGCGCATGCCTTTGACATCAAGGCATCCGAACTTGCCGATCCTGGGCGGATCATCAACGAATTGGTTGAGAACTTTGATCCCTGTGCAGGGAGTCCGGCGCCTGCGGTATGCCGTTGTGCCTTGGAATTTCCCCCGGTGACGTATGACACGACAGTTGCGTTTTCACTGAACACAGGCAATTCAGGTCAATATGATTTGGCAACAGGTCGCACCTTGATGAATCTGGTGCGAGCCATAGTCGTAGCAGCTCAGCCTGAGCCGGCGTCTGACGGCCAGCCACCCATCAAGCTCTATGCAAATCCACCGGCAACACCTGATGCCATGGAGCAGTTGGATGCCGTCGTGAAACGAAATCCAAACTATTCCGATGCAAAGTTGGTAGATGTCATGTGGATGCCAAGATCTATTGGCGGTCAACCAGACCGACTCTATGGCGGCATCTGGTGGATTTCAGAAACAAAGACACTTCTCGTGGTCTTTCGCGGAACGCAAACGCCCTTCGAGTGGTATCTGGATACACGTGGCGAGTCCTATCGAAAGATCTCAGGTGAGTTTGATGTCGCTTTCGGATTTGGCACGGCATATCTCTTCTGCCAAGACGCCGTGATTAAGGCGATAGAGATGTATGAGCCCAAGAGAGTCATGGTCGGAGGCCATTCTCTAGGGGGGGCCATGACGGGAACTGCTGCACTGGACCTGTACCAAAGATCAAAGGCCGCGGGCATGCCCTATTCCGTACATGCCATGACGTTTGGTCAGCCACGTACCTTCTCGCCTGCATCAGCGGCGATTGCTGATGAGGCGATCAAGTCGGGCGATCTGGAGCTCTGGCGTATCGTGAACATGCCTGATCCGGTCCCAACGGTGCCGCCAGCAGCGACCGGCGCCAACGCAGTTAAATACAAGCACACCTCATCCATAGTCCTGTATGACGATGATGTCTCTGCGATCGCAGGACACGATGCTGCTTGGAATCACCATTGGTACTACGACGGCTACTTCCAACCAGGAGTGCAGGGCCTGGTAGGCCGACCAGTTCAATGAGCTACTGCAAGTGCCGTCTACTCGGCAGATGAAACCCGTTCGATTTCTTCGTAACTGGTGATTCCTTCAGCAACAATCTCGAAGCCGAAATCCTCAAGGGTGGTGAAGAGGCCTTGTTGAGCCAATTCGCGGATGCCCTTGATGGTCGGGGTTTTCATGATCGTGTCACGAATGCTGTCGGTGATTTCCAGCAGTTCAAAGAGCGCTCGTCGCCCGTGGTAACCCGTCGAAAGGCAACTTGGACAACTTTGCGGGATGTAGATCTCTGACAGCCCGCCAAGCCTCTGGCCCATGCGCAATGTCTGTGTTGGTGTCGGAGTAATGGATTTGCGGCAATGGGGGCACAAAAGGCGAATGAGTCGCTGGGCCACAATGAGATTCAAGGCGTTGGCCAGGAGCGGGGGATCGATGCCCAGGTCCAGAAGACGGAAGATGGCACCGATCGTGTCCTTGGCATGGATCGTCGTGTAGACGAGGTGTCCGGTCATGGAAGCCTGCATGGCAACGGTTGCTGTCTCGATGTCCCGGACCTCGCCGACGAAGATGACATCGGGGTCCTGTCGGAGCACGGAACGGAGCACGCTATGGAAGGTCGTGCCCTGGCCATGATCGATGGGTATCTGAGTGCAGCCTTCCAGGTAGTACTCAACGGGGTCCTCAATGGTGATGGCATTGCGCTGATCAACATCAATTTCCCGGAGGCAGGTGTAGAGGGTCGTTGTCTTGCCCGAACCGGTTGGTCCGCAGGCCAGAATCAGGCCGGCATCTCTGATGGCAAGTGAACGAATCTTCTCGTACATCCACGGCTTGAGGCCAAGCTCATGCAATCGTCCGGGGCTGTTGGATGAGTCCAGAACTCGGATGACGAGTTTCTGTCCATTCACGGACGGCGTGAGGCTGACTCGGTAGTCGACTCGGCGTTCCCGAATGGCCACGGAGAAGTGGCCGTCCTGCACCTGATTCTTCTGGCTGGTTTCAATCTGGCAGAGGATCTTCACGATGCCCAGGATCCGCTTGAAGATCACCGGGGAGAATTCGACTGCGGACACCATGGTCCCGTCAACACGCATTCTGGCCACGCACAGCTGGACACGTGGCTCGATGTGGATGTCTGTGGCTCGTGTACGGAAGGCGGTGTACAGCAGTTTGCGGAAGGCTCTGGTGCCTTCGGCATCTTCCTTGTCAGTACCGAGTTGAAGATGATCCGACTGGGCTCTGTGAACGACTTCGCCACGGTTGTCGACCAGGGAAATCTCTGCTTCTGTGAACCCGCGATCTTCTCCAATCTTGATGACCTCATTGAGCTGTTCTTCCCAGCTTGGTGCCTTGCCTTGCTTCTTCTTGGTCTCGGCACGGACATCGAGATCGAGGGTATGGCGAGCAGCCGGAGGGTTGGCACCTTTTGTTTTCTGGGCCGGGCCGCTGAGTTTCATCGTTGCTTCGGGATCGATGAACGTGATATTTGTCTGGCCGATACGGACAACATCGCCGTTTCCAAGGGTAGTGGCGTCACTCAACGAAGTATTGTTGAGCTTTGTTCCGTTTCGAGAATTGAGGTCGCGGACCAGATAATCGCCACCATGAGGTTCGATCACGCAATGGTGTCGGCTGGCACGATCATCCTGAAGGACAAGCTTGTTGTCATCGGCACGACCGATTGTCAAACCGCTCTTGGGCAGTTCATAGCGACGTTGTCCCTGGGGTGACTTGACTTCAATCTGTGGCATCGCAACGCATCCCCTGATGTTGCCCCAACTGCATGGCCTGTTGGGGCGTGAATTTCATTGTAGCGGCCCTTCTCTTTTGGACGGAATGCTTCAGCCTGAAGCCTCTATGATCATTTTTGGGCAGGCGAATGACGACCTGTTTTCTGAGTGCGTGTGCTTCTGGAGCAATCGATGGAAGTGGACAGACTGATCCCGATTCGAAGGCCGCCGGTTGTGATCCCCATGGAAACACCATGGGTTCCTGAAGGAATCGACCGGGAAGAAGTCGATGCGTGTTGGGAGTCCATCGTCAAGTTGAATCCCCGTGCATTCGACGGGGAAGTGCTTCATGTTCTAGGTGTTCATCGAAACGGTGCAGGGGGGGTGAGCATTCATGTTTCACCTTGTGCCTATCGCTATTACGCGGTGCAGTCGAGGGGGCTGGATTGTGGCGTCAGAACACTGGGGGCCAAGGCCATCACGATGTGGCAACAGCAGATGTTGCTGGGACTCCGTGCGGACTGGGTGATGTACTACCCACGACAATGGGAATTCGTGCCCGGGGGATCCGTTCAGCCAGGTCAGAATCCGTCCGAGACAATCCTGGAGGAACTCCAGGAAGAAACATTCTGTGAAGCCGGTCGTCCTCCGCTGCCAATTGCCGTGGCGTACGATCCTCAGGCCTATTCCTGGGAGGTTGTACACCTCATCGATTTGAAACCAGATGCCACTCCGATTGGATCGAGTGAATATGACGACCTCAAGTGGTGCAAGCTCGATTCACTGCCCGAGCCTCTGACGCCCATTGCGCAGCGAATGACCAGCCTTGTGGGCAGTGGTGCTTCTGGCAGTATTTAGGCAGGCTTGGAGATCAGGCCGTTTCCAGCCACGAGGCAACACTTCGAAGATCATCAACGATCTGAGGTGTGACGTGGATGGAGAAGGTCGCGCCTTTCTCAGCACGGGCCAGTTTGGTCAGCCGCTTGCGGTTGACCCAGGGGCGACCTGCACGAACATAAGTCACGTTGTCCTTGAGCCGACGCCTGGTGGCCAGTTTGGAACGCCCCCGTTGGATATGTGTCTGCATGCCCATCAACCGTTCAATGGTCTTGGTCGTGGCAGTCCGTGTGGGCGATTCAGTGACGGTGAACGTCATGGTCGAGTTGGGAACAATCGTGTCTGGGGACATGGGTACCTTCCTGTGCCGAGCCGCCTATCCTATCATTCGTCCGGTCCTGGGCCAAGCGGTCCCTGCCTGGATCTCTTCTGCCGGATCCTGGCCCCTTGGGCATTGTTGGAACCGATTTTCCTACTTAACCTCCCGGTAATCCTGCGATGCACACCCCTGTAAGCCCTCCATCCCGTCTCCTGACCCCTTGCAGGGGATTTCTGGCCACCCTCCTGGTGTGCCTGATGGCTGTGGGGCAGGCCTGGGCGGAGAATCGCCAGGTCCCCGAAAAATATGACACCATTCAGGTGGCCATTGATGCCAGCAGCAATGGGGACATCATTTCGGTCGCACCCGGCCAATATTTCGAATCGATCAACCTGAAGGGCAAATCAATCGTCCTGAAGAGTCGTGGTCCTGAACCTGCTGTGCTTGAGGGTGAGGGAGTCACGGGCAGCCTCATCAACTGCACATCAGGTGAAGGGGCTTATACGCGAATTGAAGGATTGGTCATCAGGCGAGGGAGCGGGGATGTGGAAAGGTATGGCGAACGCTCGCGAGTAGGCGGTGGAATGCTGCTTCTGAATGCTTCGCCGACACTGATCAACTGCCAGTTTGTTTTAAACAGAGTTTCCTACAACGGCGGCGGCGTCTATGCCAGCAACAGCAACAGTCAGTTTCGAAACTGCACATTTGCCTCTAATTCCGCTGAAAAAGGTGGGGGTGTCTTTGCCAATCGTTCAACACTGTCGTTCATGGAATGTGAGTTTTCCCAGAACAACGCGAACTTTGGTGGAGGCGGGATCTTCAGTGACAATCGAAGCACCACTACGGTGAAGAATTGTCGCTTTACGGATAACCGGGCTTCGTTCAATGGAGGGGGGCTGTATGACTATGACAGCGCCACGACGGTGAGCGATTCGGTGTTCCTGAACAACATCGGTGCGTACAAGGGTGGAGCGGCCTATCACGGCTGGCGGAGCCGCGGGCGTATTGGCTCGGGGAATGAGTTTCTGACCCCGAATGACGATGTGGCCGGAAGTGGGCGCATGATCAACCAGGCGGATCCGCTGGGAGCCTGCTTCATCGGGGATCGCTGTGTTCTGGCAACCCAGTCGGACTGCCGGGAAGGCACGGGAAACTGGGCTGGGCCTGACACGAGATGTGATGAGGAGGAGCCTCCTGAGGAGGATTCTCGACGTGCCAGCGGTGATCTCAACGAGGATGGGCGGGTCGATGTGCGTGACATGGCGATCCTGCTGGGCAGTTGGGGCAGCCGAAGGTAGGCCAGAGGGCACAAATCGAGGCTTGTTTCCCCTAAAATGGATTGATTCTAAGGGAGGCAAATCGGCCCCCTTCTGGCCTCATACTCGTCAGGAATCAACCGTGACAGCGACGACTACTTCGAAAGAGAAATCAGGGGATCCCGCGATCCCATTGGATTCCGTGGCGATTCGCTTCTGTGGCGATTCGGGAGACGGGATGCAGTTGACTGGCGGTGAGTTCACCAACACCGCTGCAGTCGTTGGAAATGACTTTGCCACCTTCCCGGATTTTCCAGCAGAGATCCGAGCACCCCGTGGCACGACATTTGGTGTCTCTGGTTTTCAGATCCAATTCGCCAGCCACAACATCTTTACGCCGGGTGATGCAATCAATGCGCTGGTCAGCATGAACCCTGCTGCTTTCAAGGTGAACATCAGTGATGTGGAGCCTGGTGGAATCGTCATAGTCAATGAAGATGAATTCACCAAGGTCAACTTGAAGAAGGCGGGTTATGCAGAGGATGAAAATCCGCTTGATGACGATGAATTGGCTCGCCGTTACCAGCTCTACAAGGTTCCGATCAGTCGATTGACACGTGAATCCCTGGCAGAGTCGGACATGGGGGCCAAGGACGTCGACCGTTGTCGAAACATGTACGCGTTGGGAATCGCCTATTGGCTCTACCAGCGACCCTTGGATAACACGATCCAGCACCTTGAAGGATATTTCAGGGACAAGAAAGGTCTGCCCAAGGTTGCGGAGATCAATGTTCGAGCACTGAAAGCGGGTTACCACTTCGGTGAAACCGCAGAGATGTTCCCCTCTCGTTACACCGTTGGCCCCGCACCATTGAAACCAGGTGTCTATCGCAAGATCAGCGGTAACGAGGCTTTGGTCATCGGGCTTGCGGCAGCAGGAAGGCTTGCGAATACGGAACTGCTCTATGCCGGCTATCCGATTACTCCGGCCAGTGATCTTCTGCACGGGCTTTCTGGCCTGAAGCATTACGGTGTTCAGACTTTCCAGGCTGAGGATGAGATCGCTGCAGTATGTGCGGCAATCGGAGCCAGCTTTGCGGGCAATATTGGTGTGACGGGAACCTCGGGTCCAGGCTTGGCCCTGAAGGGTGAGGGCATGGGCCTCGCAACCATGCTGGAACTTCCGTTGGTCATCGTTGACGTACAGCGTGCAGGTCCTGCCACTGGCATGCCGACCAAGACAGAGCAGGCCGACTTGCTTCAGGCGATGTATGGCCGTTCCGGCGAGGCTCCTGTGATCGTGATCGCTGCAGCGAGTCCTTCAGACTGCTTTGATTCTGCAATCGAGGCCGTCAGGCTTGCGGTGAGACAGATGTGCCCGGTCATTCTCCTGACCGATGGTGGCATAGCCAATGGCGCTGAGCCATGGTGTGTGCCTGACATTTCAAGTTATGAACCGATCACGATTACTCATCCAACAACGACCAATTCCGATGAAGGTTTCATGCCATATCTTCGCGATGAGGAAACGCATGCACGCCCATGGGTCAAGCCCGGCACACCTGGTCTCGAGCACCGCATCGGTGGTCTTGAGAAGGAAGTGGGTACCGGCAACGTCTGCTATGACGGTGAGAATCACGATGCGATGACCAGAGTAAGGCAGGCCAAGGTTGATGCTGCTGTGCAGGTCATTCCGCCACTTGAGGTCAAGGGAAACACTGACTCTTCGACACTCGTATTGGGCTGGGGAGGTACGAGTGGGGCAATTGCCTCGGCAATTGCCTTGCTGGAAGCAGAGGGCGACGGTCCAGCCTTTGCCCATCTGCGTCACATGAACCCATTCCCCGGAAACCTCGGGGAGATCCTTGATCGTTATCAGCAGGTCATCATTCCAGAGATCAATCTTGGTCAGTTGTCCTCCCTGATTCGTGGCCGTTACATGAAGGATGTGATCGGCATCAATGAATTGAAAGGGCGGAGCTTCCAGTCCAAGGAACTTGCGGATTGCATTCGCCAACACATGCAGGGGAGTGCATCATGACCACAGAAGCTCCATCAAACGGCGCAGCGACCACAGAGCTTCCCGTCTACAAGGCCAAGGATTTCACGACAGATCAGGATGTCCGCTGGTGTCCTGGTTGTGGTGATTATGCGGTCCTGGCTGCGGTACGCAAGACCTTGCCGAAGCTTGGTCGACGCAAGGAAGATTATGTCTTTGTTTCCGGTATCGGCTGTGCTGCCAGGTTCCCTTATTACATGGAGACCTATGGGCTTCACTCGATCCATGGACGCGCGCCTGCCTTTGCGACTGGTATCAAGTTGGCCAACCCGGAGCTCGATGTGTGGTTGGTGTCAGGCGACGGCGACCTGCTGTCGATCGGTGGTAATCACCTGATCCACAGCATGCGTCGGAATGTCGGTATCAATTTGATTCTTCTGAACAACCGGATCTATGGCTTGACCAAGGGTCAGTATTCGCCCACCAGCGAAAAAGGCAAGATCACCAAGTCGACGCCAATGGGATCTCTTGATACGCCCATCAATCCAATCGCGTTGGCATTGGCAGCTGAGTGTACATTCGTTGCACGAGGGCTTGACATCGATGCCAAGTTCCTTGAGGCAATCATGACTCGTGGAGCCTCGCATCAGGGCATGGCTTTCATAGAGGTCTATCAGGACTGCAACATCTTCAATCACAAGGCCTGGTTCTACGCGTCTCAGAAGGACAGCCGGCCGGAGACCACTGTTCTTCTTGAGCATGGCAAACCATTGGTGTTTGGTGCGGAGCGGGACAAGGGCATTCGAGTGGTTGGTGGAATGCCCGAGATCGTCAAGATCGGGAAAGATGGCCTCACCGAAGATGACTTGATGGTTCATGATGAGACCAATCGAGTTCAGGCCTCCATTCTCTCTCACATGTACCAGCCGGTTTTCCCGGAACCGATGGGTGTGATCTTCGTCGACTCCGAGCGTCCAAGTTACGAGTCAGCATCTCGAGAGCAGATGAAACAAGCTGCGGAGAAGAAGCCTGACGCCACGCTTGATGAACTCGTCAAGGGTCGTCAAACCTGGACGATCACCTGAGGATCTTGATCAGATGCGTTTCGACTATGACGTCATCGTGATTGGTGGTGGGCATGCGGGTGTTGAAGCCGCTTGGGCGGCTTCGCAGGCGCTCGGTGAAAACGGACATGTTGCCTTGGTGACCATGCGGCCGGATCGAATGGCGGCCATGAGCTGCAACCCGGCGATCGGGGGGCTTGCCAAGGGTCAGATGGTTCGAGAAGTTGATGCGATGGGTGGTTTGATGGGCCGTGCGATTGATGCGACGGGCATCATGTTCCGCATGCTCAATACCTCAAGGGGGCCCGCCGTCAGAGGGCCCAGAGCCCAGGCAGATCGTTATCTCTACGCAGCAGAAGTCCAGCGACTGATCGCCACGCGTTCAAACATACATGTGATCGCAGCAACTGTTGATTCCTTCATTCTCGAGGACGATCGTATCGCAGGCGTTCGATTGCCTGCCGGAGCAGGGCAGGTACAGCCACGTATGGATCCCGGTACGAGTTGGGCTGAAGTACTGCCGGATCCGATCTGGCCGTCGTGCCCCCTGGATACGGATCGTGTTTCAGATCCGGTTCAACTGCATTCTCGCGCCGTCGTTCTGACGACTGGCACCTTCATGCGAGGCCTGATGCATACGGGTGAGCACCGAACGCCGGGTGGCCGAGTCAATGAGCCAGCAGCTTCGACCATGTCCGACACGCTTCGTGGACTCGGCTTTGAACTTGGACGACTCAAGACAGGTACTCCGCCACGACTTCGCCGTGGCAGCCTGGACTGGGATGACATGCCAGGTCAGGATGCAGATGCAGAACCGGTCGCCTTCAGTGATCTTCCTGTTGCCACCTTGCCGACAGCTCACTTCCCGGTACTTCCGCAGGTTTCCTGCCGGCTGACACATACAACACCGGGTATGCACGAGTTGATTCGCCAGAATCTTCATCTGGCACCCATGTACAACGGAGAGATCGAGGCTGAGCATGGCCCACGCTACTGCCCATCGATCGAGGACAAGGTTGTTCGATTTCATGATCGTGAACAGCATCATGTCTTCCTGGAGCCTGAATCTCTTCATACCGATGAGATCTACTGCAATGGCATCAGTACGTCCCTGCCAGCAGAGATCCAGGAACAGATGGTGCGTGCGATGCCTGGTTGCTCCAGAGCGGAGATCTTCCGCCATGGCTATGCAGTCGAGTACGACATGGTCTGGCCGCACCAACTCGACTCAACCACCATGACCAAACGCCTGGAGGGATTGTTCCTGGCTGGTCAGATCAATGGAACCAGTGGTTATGAGGAAGCAGCGGGGCAGGGCCTTCTGGCCGGATTGAA
Source organism: Phycisphaerales bacterium (assembly GCA_029242715.1). GTDB lineage: Bacteria > Planctomycetota > Phycisphaerae > Phycisphaerales > SM1A02 > UBA1668. The sequence continues at coordinate 38,993 of JAQWTL010000020.1, read as the reverse complement.
TGCTGCTCGAATGGTCAAGGGTGCATCGTTGGTGCGTCTGGCCCGTGACGAAGCCTATATCGGTGTGATGCTGGATGATTTAGTGACCAAGACACCGCGTGAGCCATATCGCATGTTCACCAGCCGAGCCGAGCACAGGCTTTTGCTACGTGCCGACAATGCGGATGCAAGACTGACGCCAATGGCGCGTACATGGGGGCTGGCCTGTGATGTCAGGTGGGGGGCCTGGTGCAGTCGCCGGGATAGTCTGGAGCAACTTCATGCCCTGACGGGCTCGATGCATGTCAGCGGAGGACGAACCCTTCGAGATTACATGCGACGGCCAGAGGTCACTATTGACGACATCCTGTCCAGGTTGCCAGGAGATTTCGATCGAGATCTTGTGGGGCGTGTCATGATCGACGCGCGTTACGAGGGCTATGTAAGGCGCCAGCGAGCTCAGGTCGCTCGTCGCAGTGACATCGATCGACGTGGCATTCCGGATCCGTCTCTGGCGGCCCGCACAAGCGGTCTGAGGGCAGAGGCAGCAGAAGCCTTGGAGAAGTTCAGGCCAGCCACTCTGGGGCAGGCAAGCCGTCTGGCGGGGGTCACACCAGCCGATGTGACCCTCCTTGCAGTGGCACTTCACCGCTCTTCTGGCCTTAAAAACTGATTTTGGCTATCTAAAAGCCGGGATTTTCGGACTTTGACTTGCCGAGTTCTTGGCGCACTATTCAAATAGGGGACTGACCGAGAATCGGTCTTCTTGAGGAGAGGATTTCCATGCTGTTCACGACCGCCCTGGCCACCATCATCCTGGTGGCTCCTGTTGCCCCTGAAGCTTCGCCGTCACATCTTCGCGAGATTCTGAAGCAGTCCGATGCCCAGTCATTGCAATCCAGTCTGGCATTGCCAGGAGGGGCTCAACTGGAGTTGGATCTGGAGCGATTTGAAGTTCTGGCAGAGGGCGCAGAAGTAATCGTTCAGGACAGCACCGGTACACGCCCGGCAGATCTTGGTGGACTCCAGTTATGGAGGGGCCGGGTGAAGGGCGATCCAGACAGTCGTTTCTTCATGGCGATCTCCCGCCACTTCACGGAGGGGTACATCCAGTGCAGTGAAGGCATGTTCTTGATGGGCACCGGGCCGGGTGGGAAACATCCATTTGAGATTTTCGATACCGCTTCCATGCCTGAGCATGTTCTTGAAGTTCCTGCCTGCGAGATTCGCACCGTTGATGGTCTGCCGCCTCGGCCTGTTGATGCGACGGCCTTTCGAGGAATTGATACAGATCCAGACCCTTGCCGCGTTACACAGATCGCCATCGAGACGGACTGGGAGTTTGCCCAGCGGCTTTACGACGGGGATGCTGATGCAGCAGCAACATATGCAGTCACGTTGACTGGTGGTGTGAGCGAAATCTATCAGGACGACATCAACCTTCGTTACTCGATCACCTTCCTCCGAACCTGGGGTGAAGACATCGATCCATATGACCCGGACAGTTCCACAGACATGCTGGACCAGTTCAGAAATCATTGGAACAGTCAGATGACCGGGATTGACCGGACAATTGCACACATCATTACGGGACGAACGAACCTGCCATACGGCGGGGTGGCCTATGTGAGTGTTCTGTGCAATCAGAATTATGGCTACGGAGTTTCAGGCTATATCGAAGGGTATTTTCCGTATCCACTGCAGGACAATGTGGGCAGCAACTGGGATCTGGTCGTCATGGCTCACGAACTTGGCCATAACCACGGAACGCTGCATACGCACGATGGCTATACGCCTCCAATCGACAATTGCGGAAATGGTGATTGCACAGGTGCAGAAAATGGCACGATCATGTCCTATTGCCATACATGCTCAGGTGGAATTTCCAATATAGAGCTCGGTTTTCATCCGCTTGTTCAGGGTGCGATGCTTTCGTACATGGAAGGTCTTGAGCCTGGCTGCGATCTTCAGGTCGTGGAGGCCGGGACCGCTCTGGATGATGCGGTCGTGACACTTCCAGGTGAAGCCATTGATATCGATGTGCTGGCCAACGATCGGTTGACCGGTTGTGATGGCACCTTCATTCCGGTCATTGACACCTTCGATGCCTTTTCTTTGGAAGGCGGAACCATCGAGGTCGTAGATGGAACGGATCTTCTTCGCTACCAGCCGGCTACAGGCTTTGGTGGTCTGGACAGTTTCAGCTACCTGTTGACTATGGGCGATTCTGCCGTCGTGACGGTTGATGTCGCCACCCTGAGGGCACCTGATTCAGTCATCTCTCCAGTGCCAGGTGCCAGTGTGGGTTACTACGACTTGCCTGCGCTCTCTGAGCTTCCCGACTTCAGCACGCTGGAGCCGTTTGACGATGACGTCGTGGATCTCATTGAGTTCGCCAGTACCGGTGGGGAATTCATCAACAGTGGTTTGAGTGATGATGTCGGTGCCGTCTTCGAAGGCTACATCGATGTTCCAGCCAGCGGCTACTGGACACTCCATACCGAGTCGGACGATGGTTCGAAGCTCTATATCGGTGATGTCGAAGTTGTCGACAATGACGGACTTCACGGCATGCAGGAACGTTCTGGTGAAATCGGACTGCTGGCTGGTACCCATGCCATTCGTGTCGAGTTCTTCGAGCGTGGTGGGGGTGCAGGCTTGATCGTTCGCTGGCAGGGGCCAGGTATCGGCAAGCAGGTCATTCCAGCCAGTAACTGGTCCTATGAGACGTCTGATTGTCCCGGAGATACCAATGGTGATCTCGTCATTGACGTATCAGATGTCCTGGGAATCATTGACAACTGGGGTTGCGAGGGTTGCCCCGAGGATGTCGATGGATCCGGATTCGTTGAAACCAATGACCTTCTGCTGGTTCTTTCGGTCTGGAATGAAAACTGCTGAGTCCAGCCCCGCTTCAAATCTAGTTGGGGCAGTCGCCCCAGGCGGAAATGATGGCAAGTACGTCTGAGACGTCGGTGTTGTCATCGCCATTGACATCACCATCTGGTGTCCCCCAGTTCGCAAGCAGAGCCAGGAGATCATTTGTTTCCACTTGGCCATCACCATTCAGGTCCGATGGGCATGGTGGTGTTTCGGTGTCAGTGGGATAGGTGTCAGGCATGGCCCATTCGATGTTGGGGACGGTTTCCCGTGCCCAGGTATCACGGGATTCCATGAAGGGCTCGATATGCACCGATGCGATGTGCAGCGCGGTGGTATCAAAGTCGGGCGTGCCGCCCCAGCCAACTTCGTCTCCATAGCCAGACGCCGCAAACCAGACGCCGATCCAGAAGCGGGCACCCCGGAAGGGGACGTTGCCCTGTCCGAATTCAACATCAAGCAGTTCGTCGATCAGGACATCATCGAAGTACCAGCGGACACAGCCGACTTCATCACGTGTATCGCCATCATCGCCAAGATCCGATCCACTGTGCCATTCGATGGTGTAGTCGTGGTAAATGCCATTCTTGCTGTCTTGTGCAAGATCGATCATGTTGCCTGCAGAGTCATGAAGCACACGGCGTCCCTTGTGTTCGCCGCCCTCACCGCCGAACTGGCCACCCCAACTGTTCGTGCGGGCATTCGTGAACGCGATGTTGGAGGGATCTAGTCCGTATTCATCGGCTTGTGCCTCGCCTGTACCCATCAGGTCGGTCGGGAATTCCCAGTCGATTTCGGTGTTCCGTCGAGGATTTGGCTCATGCCAGTAGCCAGCTTCACCCTTCTGGTAATCGATGTAGTGGAAGGGCCAGAAAGCCGTGACTGCGCCAAGTTCAGGAGCCACCTTGGCGCGTACCACATAGCGACCAGAAGCAAAGTACTGCCTCGTGGCAATTGCGGAGCCGACACGTGTCTTACGACCATTGTGTTCGATGTCACCGTCATAGAGATCGCCATTGGCCTGAAGCCGCAAGGCCTTGATGGATTTGCCGTTGTCGATGTCATCAACAATGGAAACATTCAGTGGGCTTACGCCACCATTGTCGCCACCCCAACCCTTGGTTGATATCAGCCAGTCTTCCATGCTCAGGCCATTGGTGAAGTCGTCCTCCAGGATGTTTGCCTGTGGAACCGGTATCTCGTCCGTTGTGGGTGACCACTCTTCACCATTGGCTTCCCAGTGGATGTTCCGGAACCAGGCGGCGCCTGGCTGGTTCTTCCAGTTTTCAAGTGTCATTTTCACGTTGCCGATCCATTGATCCTTGGTCGTGAACGGTAAGGAGATGGTCTGCCAGTCGGTATTGGATATCGCGACATTGGCAAAGAATTCATTGGTTCCTGTGAGGTAGATATTGGATATCACACCAGGGTCCACCTTTACTTCAGCAGTAATCGTCCATGAACGATTTGGCGGAAGTGCCAGTCCAGGGACTTGTGTAGCTCGGGAGGTGTCTTCAGTGGATACCAACTGGATGGCTGGGAGCCCGTCAATCGTTTCGATGGATGCCTCGATACCCAGCTGCCAGGGATCCCCTGTTTCATTTGAGAGATCACCGTTGAGAACGATGTTCTCACCGGAAGCAGGTGTTGTGGAGAATGCAGGTGCTCCTGTAAAGGGTGGATCACCAGGATCTGCCGTTGGTGGTTCGACTCGGCCTTTGTAGACGCGGACAGCGTCGAACAAGATTTCTGCGCCGAGATCTGTCTTCCAGGCTTGCAGGTACACATCAAGGGAGGTCTGATTGTCGTTGGTGAAGACTTCAAATCGGCGCTCTACCCATCGATCTTCTTCATCGATAGCAACCCAGCCCGATGCCTTGCTGATCTGGGGACCGTTACGAAGTCCCAGGATGGGCGGCGCCAGGTGCTGATCAGTTCTGACGCGTGCAGCGATCGTGTAGCGAGTTCGAGGCTGCAATCCATTGATTGTCTGAGAAACTTCTGCAGTGATGGAGGCGGTTGGCAGCAGTTTGATGGCTTGTTGACCTTCCCAGCCGTTTGTGAGTTCCACCTGGCCACTGGTTGTCCATCCAGTGAGGCCGTCTTCAAAGGAACCATTGTTGAGAAGATCTTCAGCGGCACCAGCAGCCGGCAGTCCGAAGACTGCGGTTACAAGGGGTGTCAATGACAGGCGAGCCAACTTCTTGAGAGCCAGCGGATCCATGATTCAGTCTCCGTGTGTACATATGAGTCCTGTGGCCAGGACGCTTAGTGACCAGTATCAAGTGGAGGCATGGAGAGTTCGTTTGGAGGGCGGGAACAGGCCAAATCGGCGTTTAGTGATGTCTGAGGGGGGTGTGTGAGGGCCAAGTTGGTTTCCTGGCAGCCCCGTGGTTGTCAGCAGGCCCCTTGAGTCGTACGCTCCCCTGCCACGCCACCGTAGCTCAATTGGCAGAGCACCTGATTTGTAATCTGGAGGTTACCGGTTCGATTCCGGTCGGTGGCTTTTCGAGGCGGAGTCGAGGCCTTGGGGCCTTGCAGCATGCCCCTCCACGTACGCAATAAAAAAGAGCGGGACCCGGCCGTCAGATGACGACCGGGCCACGCCAATCATGCCCCGGCATATGCCGGGGCGGGGGGGGCAAATTCCAGGACGGCATTGGTACCAGTCGCAGTCAGGCGGCTGAAGTGGACCGGTTCCGAATACTGAGCGCCCTTGTTCCGCTGTCCATGTTCATGTGGACGTGTCGTTAACCATTTGATCCAGTTGTGGCTGGTTACTTTGAATACACGTAGTACGTCGAGACCGCTCGATGCGATCGGCTTGCAGGGCAAACATCCAATGGCTTCTCTGCAAATCGCTGAAAGCGTAATGACGATCGAGTATCCAGTTGTGTCTGCAATTGACCGGGGGACTTGCGCCATGGACTTCTATGTCTCCAACGCTATCAAGACGCTACTCGTGCGCTCACGCTCTTGATTGACGGTATGAACAAGGAACAACCGCCATGCGTGAGCAGGAAATCCTGCCCACCCCCCAGGTGTATCCCCCCCATGTTCAACAATACGGTTGCAAGCAAGCGTGCAAGCTCATGGTCTTCTTGCTGTACGCCAGGTTGCTTCCTGTGTGTGCAAGGTACCACGATCAGTCAACTTCCCGCAGTATGTGGTTTGATTTCATTGAATTCTGCTGCTATTCAAAGATCTGTTGAACAGACTGTCAGCAAGAACTCATTGGCAAAAAGACAACCCGCTCATGCATCAGCATGAGCGGGTTGCATCATTCAGTTGTCAGTTGACTCAGTTGTGTTGAGTCTGCCCACCCTTGGTGAACACCCAAACGATGACGAACAGGGCGATCAGGCCGACGAATCCGCCGTTACCAAGTTCACCGATGAAAGCCATCAGGTTTGCAGTGATGTCGGAGAAGTAAGTGACATCAGGGCCAAAGATGATCTGCACAACGACGCCGACGGCGATGAAGAGCAGAGCCAGATCGATGAATTCTCGAATCCATCCCTTTACGACATTGATACTGTTCATAACGTCCATGTCTCCTCGATGAGGTCTGATGCTGCCCGCGGCCATCCGTGGTGCGGTGCAGGCGACTAAATCGAGGGTCGTAACAGTGGCCCTCGAAGCCGTTCAAACCATCGGACAAAGGTGACTTTGAAGATTAGTATTCAAAGGTGACGTGGCAGTCGATTTGCGTCGAGAATCGGCAGGATTTGCGCAATGGCGGGCCTGGCGTATCGTTCAGGCAGAATCGAAAGTTTGTTCACTTCTCACGATTTTTTTCACTGGAGCCTCACGAGGCTTCTTCTGGCCTCGGGGAGGTCGCACCGAACTTCCTTCAATGAGGTCCTTGCCCAGGCATCCTCTCTTGGGTACCCTCCACCGTTCCGGTATGCCGGGCGTGTACCCAAGTGGCCAAAGGGGACAGGCTGTAAACCTGTTGGCGTACGCCTTCGGAGGTTCGAATCCTCCCGCGCCCATTGCTAAGCCCTTGTAGGGGTTGTGTTTAGTCAAATACGAGGTGTAGCGCAGCTTGGTGGCGCACTTCGTTCGGGACGAAGAGGTCACTGGTTCGAATCCAGTCACCCCGATTTGGCCTGGATCATCGGAACACAGGCCAAATGCCATTTGAGCCTTGGAAGGAACTTGGTGCCCTGGGGACCAATCCACGCTCCGGTACTGCTCATCACGGGCCAATAACACCTCTTCCAGGGCCTTCCAGGCTGCTTGGCAGCATCAACCTGACAGAGTTGTCATGCAGTTCTTGATCTGGAATTGGCAACCCCCACAATGGAGGTATTGGGACCTGTCCCAGAGGAGAGAAGCATGACTATGTGGGGATTGACGCGCAGTGGGATCGTGGCTGGTCTTGGTTTGGCCTTGCTGCCACATGTGGTTTCTGCTGCTGCATTGCCACCGAAAGATGATGATGGGTGTGCTGGTTGTGAACCCATGACGTGTCTCCGCATGGCACCTGTTCAATTAGGATTGATCTCCGCCGCGGAGTTGCCGGAACATCCGGCGATCGCGCGTCCTGATGGTTGGAGTCGACGGGGTGCTTCTCGGTCATGGCAAGGTGAAATTTACAACTCGCAGCCGGTTCAAGGTACGTACCGGATTCCGGTCGTTGCATTTGGGTATTCCAATGTTGCGCTTCCGGACGGTGTTCAAGAAGCACTGCAGCAAGTACTTGGTGCAGAACCGCCAAACGAATCATTGCGATCCTATTACCTTGAGATGTCGAACGGCGTCTTCGAAATCATTCCCGAGATCTATATCGTGGAGGCGTTGCCGAATACGGACCTCTACTATGAGAATGAAAGTCGGGGCTGGGGGGCAGAATCTCGTGAACTGCTTCTGAGCGACCTGATCCCAATGCTTGATGGTCAGATTGATTTTGGTCGCTATGACAATGACGGGCCTGATGGCATTCCCAATTCTGGAGATGACGATGGTCGTGTCGACAGCATGATGCTGTTCACGCCTGAGCCATATGGGAGTGATCTTGACAACATCTTTGCTCATGCCTGGGATGCGAGCGCAGCATTTCCTCCAGAAGGATTCGTGACAGGCGATCAGTCGGCCAATGGCGGTTCGATCAAAATTGGTAAAGGTTGCACGCAATCATGCGTAGGATTATTCGGAGATGTGGAAATCCGACTGGGGACTTGTGCCCATGAAATAGGTCATTGTCTTGGGCTACCGGATCTCTACGATGTTGAACAACATGCAGATGAGGACGACGATCCGTGGCGGGGCACTGGCATGTTCTGCCTCATGAGCAGTTCAGCTCCTCTGAAGAACCTGAGCGCTTGGTGCAAGCTCAAGCTCGGTTGGGTTGAGGTGACACGACTCAATGGTTTGAACGAAATGTTGGTTGAATTTCCTGCTGTGAATAACTCCTACAGAATCTTCAAGATCGATTTGAACGTGACTGGCACGGAATACTTTCTCCTGGAGTATCGGCTGAACTTGGCACCATTCGAAGGGATCAACGGTCAGGGCATCGCGATCTACCACATCGATGAACGAAAAAGTAATAACAGGGTTCCCAACTGCTCCGGTATAGGACCGCTGCATTCCCTGGTTCACGTAGAAGAAGCCGACGGCTCCTGTAATCTCGGGAACAATCAAGAACCCTGCATTTGCGCCTGGTGGGGATGGCAAGATGCGAGTCCCAGATTTGCTGCAGATTCGACGCCGCATTCACTCCGATGGGATGGCGTGGATATCGGGATTGAAATCAGGGATTTTTCCGATGCCTGGCCACCGTCGCCTGAAGGTTTCATGACAGCGGTCGTGACTGCGCCAGAGCCGCCACAGGATGAAGTGATTCCGACTGGGCTTGACATCGTGTGGACGTTCGATGTGTCGGGAAGTTATGAGGACGATCTGGAGAACATGAGCGAGCAAGTTCTGGGGGCTCTCGATGACATCGAGGAATGGTACCCACGGGCACGTCATGCTCTCATTTTCTTTGTTGATTTTCCATGGGCACCCTGGGGTGCAGAATTTGACAACGTGTACTTCGTGTTAGAAAACTTCACCCGAAATCCGCAGAGAATCAAAGATTGGATCGCGGGTCTGCAGATCTTCAATGGTGGAGACCATCCGGAGTGTCAGTACGAGGTTCTGCACCAGATCATTACAGGCGAAGGTCGTGATTGGAACCAGGATGGTGTTCACTTGCCGAGTCAAGGCGAGATGATTCCCTACCAACTGGATTGGGAACCATCTCACACTGCTGCGATCATCATGATGACGGATGCGCCGTTCCATGACAGCGATCATGAGCCGAACTATCCATTGCCTGCGCCAAATAATGCGGCAGGTGAATCAGATGTCATACATGACTTGAATGTTGCACCGAATCTTCCCATTGGGAAGACTCCTCATATATTCATTCTGGATGCTGTTGACGATGAGGTTCCTACATTTGACGATTCAGGCGTGCCGACCTACGAGCCAACGGTTCTCCAGCAGCAAGCCGAGACCTTGGCCCAGTGGTCGAATGGTGCTTACATCCCGGCTGGGAAAGACACGGTGTTGTTCCGGCAAGCTGTCCGAAAAGCACTTCACTTGATGGTGCAAGCGGATCCGATGGGCGGCGCCTGCATCTTTGAAGGCTCTACAGGTGACCCATTTTGCGAATCCAATCGGACCCAGGCCCAATGCCTGGACCTCGACGGGGCGTTCCTGCCATTTTCAACATCCTGCGAAGAGGATTGCGACTCCAATGGCACGATGGATCTCTGGGAAATTCTGGTCGGAGAACAAATAGGTGCTGATGTCGACATCAATGACAACGGCATCCTGGACAGTTGTGAGTGTCTTGGTGACCTGGACTTTGATAACGATGTCGATATCGACGACCTTCTGAAGATCGTCAGCTACTGGGGTGAGTGCAGTGGTGGGGATCCATGTGACAGCGACTTCGACAGCAACTGGCATACGGATATTCAGGATCTCTTGTTTGTGCTCTCACGCTGGGGTGACTGCCAGGGTTGTGCGGCGGGTGAGATCACGGACTGCAATGACCACTGTGCTCCGGAACTCTGGCTCGGTGACGGCTTCTGCGATGATGGTACCAGCACCTTCGGGATCGACTTCAACTGTGTTGAGTTCGGATTTGATGGTGGCGATTGTGTGGACTGCTTTGAAAGCGAGATCCCGGACTGCAATGGGAACTGTGCGCCGGCCACATGGCTCGGGGATGGCTTCTGCGATGATGGTGACTACGAATACAACGGCTTCTGGATCGACTTCAACTGTGAACCGCTTGACTTCGACAACGGGGATTGTGCTCCCTGACCACGGGCTGGATCATCGTCTGTTTGTAGTGTCGGCTCTGATCGGTATCAAAGACTTGCTGTCTGAAATGGATGTGTATCAGTCAGATCAATAATGAAAAACTCTCAATTGCGGTGAGAGGCATGGCAGGCCTGGCAGCTCATGGCCAGCCGATTTCTGATGGCCATGAGATCATCATGTTTGTTCTTTGAAGCAAGACGGGTTTCCAGTGCATTCGCCAGTTCGAACGTATGCGTCATTTGAGAGGCAAAGCTGGCAGGAGAAGACTCGATCATGGCGTTCTGTCGAAGTTGCCTGAACACATCGGCCAGTTGGGCGGCATCCTGAGCTTCCCATTTTTCAGGCTTTGCCGGATCGAGTTGATCCATCAATTCCTCTGCTTTCAACATGGATGCGACCATACCCATGGCAGGCAAGGCTGTTGGTGGGGGCTTCAGTGCTTCAATCACATGGAGTTCAAGTCTTTTCGTGTCACGAACTGACTTCCAGAGTCCGTGATAAGCGGGGGATGTCCCTGATCGCTTCATGCGATCCAGTGCCTGTTGATGTGTAAGCCGGCCGGTGGCAATACTTGCGATGGCAGCTGCGGCGCCAGAACGGTGATATCCATGATGGCAATGAATGTAGATGGGAGACTCATGTCCTGCCAAATGGAGCGCGGCAGCGAGTTGCATGCGTTGTTCAGATGTGGTGATGCCATAGCCCAGAGGAACATGCATGACATTCATCTCGCGTTCCTGAATCGCAGCAACCTGAGGTTGTGTGCCGTCAACGCAGATGATTGTCTTGATGCCTCGCTTTTTGAGTTCGTCCAAAGCGAGTTCGTTTTTTGGTTGTGCACCGCAAAAAATGAAATCATCAAACTGTAAGTAGCGATCGATCCCGGATATTTTTTCTGGCGTGATCGGCGGAGATGTTCCTGCCAGCATGACGATCACGAGGCTTGCGACAAGCACTGTGAGCAATCGGAGGGCGGTATTGAGCAAATTATGCCGTGACATCTTCTTGCAATTCTACTTTCAAGTGCACAGGAACTGTTCTCTCAGTGATCTGGCGGCCTAACATGACCCAATATGTCCTACCTCGATCGTGTCCTGACGGCTACGCATCATGATCTGAATGGTTTCCTGCCTTTCTTGATTGAGAAGGTGGTTGTGGGGTTTCTCCGGCCTGCATTGGTGGAGGTGCTCCGCGGTTATTCCGAAGTCTTTCGGGTAGAGGATGACCATATTGCCCTGAGTGAGGACTTGAAAGAACCAGGGGCAAGGACCGAAGCGGTTGATTCCGTGCTCGAGTTACTTCGGACCGAAGGTCTGATTGGCAGAGCGGTCGGGGAGCAGTACGGCGTTGTTCAGGACCCGGGTGATCGGCCTCTGATGTCGATCGAACGTAGTGCTGTGGAGGCCTTCGGGATCATCGCAACGGGATTTCATCTCAACGGACTCGTTGGCGACCACATGTGGATTGCGCGTCGATCAAGGACCAAGATGACCTTCCCAGGTCAACTGGACAACATGGTTGCTGGTGGTTGGCCAGTTGGCATCATGCAGGAAGAGAACGTCATCAAGGAATGTGGCGAAGAAGCCGGCATGTCACGGGAGCTGGCAAGGCAGGCTGATCCGGTTGGTGTCATGACCTATGTGATGGAAGTCCCCACAGGTCTGCGGCGTCACGCGATGTATCTGTATGACCTGGAGCTTCCTGCCGATTTCACGCCTCATGCTGTCGATGGGGAGGTGGAGTCGTTCCAGCTTCATCCCATCGAGGAGGTGGCCGACATGGTGCGGGAAACCGACGAGTTCAAGTACAACTCGGCGCTTGCTGTCATTGATTACCTGATCCGGAGCGATCGAATCAACTCGACCCACCCTGACCATGCCAGTCTCGTGGCTGGAATGAAGAGCTCTTTACAGAGCGGATTCATGCTTCGGTCCGGCAGCTAGCAGGGACCCCAGTAACCGATCACCAGGAGGATGTCGTTGGCGTCGACATTACCGTCGTTGTTGACATCGCCAGGGCCACCCGGGTTCCCCCAGTTGGCAATGACCAGAAGAATGTCATTGGCCTCCACCGCACCGCTGCCATCGGCATCTCCGGGGCAAGGGGTATCGGGATCACAATCGATGTCCGGAGCAATGAGCCTCACATTGTCGATGTGCCAGCCCGTGTAGTCGTTCAAGATGTTGTCCACGGTGTCGAAGGCAAAGCTTACGACGACGGTATCCCCGGAGATCGAATCGATCATTACGCTTCGTTCTTCCCAGTCGGGTGATTCATCGACCTCATCAACGACCACGCCGTTCACCAGGACCTGCACGATGTCCCAGCCAGAGTCGTCTTCGGTCTGGAGCGTTGAGCAGTACGTGAGTTCCAGCGGTCCTCCATCAATCACCATGGGCATGGCAGGTGAAGAGAGTGCACCAGCGTTTGTTGATCCACTGTTGAACGTACAACTGCTATCCAATCCGTAGTAGACCACGCCATAACCATCGCAACTGGGGCCCGGTGCACATGATGTGTCGCTGGCGTGCCAGAGGCCGGTGGCCGACCAGTCAGATGGGATCCCTGATTCAAAGGACACGTCCAGAATGACTTCGCTTGTGATGGTTCCCACGACCAATCCGTGTCGATCATCGGGTGCCCCGAAGGGGTGGTAGGCCATGCCTCCCGCATCGCCTTGGGCCTCTATGTAGAAGTCCACATCCTGTTCGCACTCCAAGGCCGGGATTACAACCTTGTACATGTCGTTCCCCAATGCCGTCACGGAGAGTTCCTGGTCATCACCATCGATTCCCATGATGACGGCGATCGTGTCTGGTAGAGGATTTTCGTCGACGGCCATGACGGTGAATCGCATTTCGACCGGGGTCTCAGGCAGGACCGACTCGGGGCGACCGTCGGGAAAGTCAAAGGCAACGATATTGGGTCTGCAAACCCCCAGGGGATTGTCCAGGGCGTTCTGGAGTCCAGGGTTTTGAATAGCACAACCGAAGTTATGCCCCTCGCTTTCGCAGCCGCCATTGGTATGGATGCCGATGGCCAGGCCTGTTTTTTCATCGAGCACTGCCGAGCCACTGTTGCCACCACTGGTATCGGTCGTGTAGCCAATGATCGCTCCCTCGCTATAGGCATAGGGACCGCTGTGCGTCTTCTGGACGAGGTTCCAACTGGGATCGACCGGACTGCTCACGCTGCCATATCCGGTGATGGTGATGGTGCGGTTGTCGAGTGCTGGTGCATTGTCCGCCAATTCGTAAAACGCGCCCTGGGCTTCGTAGGGTGTCAAGCCGGTCTCCGTGTTTGGGAAACATCCGAAATACGCCCAGTCCTCTCCAAGGGTGACATAGTTCATCTGGAGCGATTCCGGGTCGAGGGGGTACTGGTCCTCTGGTCCGGGGTGCTGCCAGTTACCAGTCTCATCACTCAGGGGAACGTTGAACTGCATGACTTCGATATCGCCATCATCCTCTGCGCAATGTCCGGCGGTGATAAAGGTGTGATTCGGATCATCGATGATCCAGCCAGTGCAACCAATCGGAAATACTCGACCGCACCTTGGATCTTCGCTGAGAACGCGATCGTCATAGCTGCCACAGATGCTTCGCTCACTTGGATCGGCACGCAGGATGCGGGCTTCGTCTATGGTCACATGGGTTGGGCTGGTGCCAGGTTCCGCGACCAGTTCAACCAGAACGCTGTGACCATTGAACCAGGCGGATGCGCCTTGCCATTGCCGCAGCGTTTCAGCGCGGTGGTGCTGGACCGCACCGTCGGCCAGGGAGGTCATCCTCAGGAAGCAACCATTCGGAAGCTTGGTGCGCCCGAAGCGAATTTGCAGGGAGGAGGCCTCTGGAACAGTCACGAGATGATGGAAGAGCGTTTGGGTGTCCTTGGCCTGATTGGTCAAGGTGCCACTGTTCGTCTGGATGGGAATCGGCAATGGCCGTACTCCGGCCACTTGGGCGGAGGTCACGGCAGACAGAGCGAACAAGACCAAGCCTGACAACAGGGCGATTCGATGGCACGTCATGGTGTGATCTCCTGAATGGACTTCCATTGTGTTCCGGGGGACATGACCAATCAAGGGCCTAGAAGTGAATTCAGGCGTAACGAGAGCCAGGCGGAGCCCTTGTATGGGCTTCGCCTGGTCCTCGGTGCATGGAGAGAATGGAGAGGAGTATCGAAGGTGGCCCCTTTGGAGTCTTGTGACCGCCTTCAGTGAAGAAAGACCTGGGCAGGGCCATCTGCGCGCCAGGTCTGTTTTTTTTCTTCAATTCGCTTCCAGGGTTCTCCCAGGGCCTTATTTGCCTTCAGAACGATGCCTCCAGCCGGCGTCAGGCTGGAGGCATCGTTGGTCCTGGCCCGTTGCCCCTGCCGCCTGTGTGGGGCGGTTGGAGGGGGAGGATGTGGAGCGACGGGATGTGGGAGGCCTCTTCAGGGGCAGGCCCCGTATCCAATGATGGCTGCCAGAAGGTCATCAACGGTGACAAAGCCGTCTCCATCAAGGTCTGCAGGGCAGTTGCTGGGGTCACTGCACATTCCAAATCCGTCGATGATGCTCAGGAGATCATCGACTCCGACTTGTCCGTCGTTGTTGAGGTCTCCGAGGCAGGGCGTGCAGTCGCCCAGGTCATATTGAAGTGCCATGCAGTTGAAATCGATTTCGATACCACCGAACCAGGTGTCGTCATCGCAGTTGCCGTCACCCCACCAGATTGCAGGCACGCAATTGTCATTGCAGTCCTTGATGTAATTTGGGGGGCAGGGTGGGACAGAGATGGCGCCGCTGCTCAGGAGTGTCCTGAACGCATCACGGGCCTGTACGGAGTAATCCGTTCCGCCGATCTTGTTTCTGTTGAAGAGTGCTACGAAGCAGTAGCCATCACCCCATTGGTGTGCAATGGAATTGGTTCCTTTGCTCAGTGCACCAGTATGCACGAAGTTCCAGCTGGTGCTTTCACTGGCCTTGTTGCGTGGAACACCAATGTTGGTTCCGGCAACCTGGTAATTGTCCAGGAAATGAAGAAGGGCTCGTGGTGTGGCGATCAGTCCGCCCTGACCCACTCGGGCTTCCATATTCCATCCGCCATCTGGTGAAGGCACCTTCGACCCTTCGGGATCGTTCTGGAGATCATCCAGTGAGGCGTAGACGTTGGGTGAAGTTGAACCCTGATTGTCATACCACGGCTCGTTGGGATTTCGATCAACCGGGAAGGTCCGACCAAGTTCGACCTCTTCCGGTAGAACGCCTACCGGGGCCAGCACCCGTTCGTGGAGGAATTCAGCCGGACGCTTCCCGGTGTATTGATCGATGATCAGCCCAAGTACCAGGAATCCAATGTTGGAATATGCGAATTGTGATCCTGGGTTGTGCTGTAGAGGTTGACTGAGAATCCAGGAAACCAGTTGCGTTCGTGTTGGTGGTGCATCCTGGTTGTAATCCTGCTTGATTTCGATTTCCTTGTAAGTGAGATCGCCGACGCCAAATGTCGTATTTCGGTTCCAGCCACCTCGGTGTCGTAGACAGTGCTCGACAGTGACGTTGGCCAGACGGGTATCGCCCAGTCCATTGAACGGAGCGATGTTCAGCAGGCCACCACCAGGCTGGCCGACATTGAAGACGTTGTCCGTCAGATTGATGGTGCCATCAGCAATGAGTGTGCGGATGCATGCGGCGGTCTGCGGCTTTGTCACCGAAGCAATCCGCATCATGGTTTCCGGTGGCAGGGGTTGGGTCTTGGCCTGGTCCTGCCAGCCAAAGAATCGCTGGTAGACCACGACGCCATTCTTCATGACGCCAACGGCACCGGCCTGCACATCATCTGCATGCATGATGTTGAGGATTTCAATATCCAGTGCAGCCATTGACGGAACCGGCATTCCGGAGACGGGAAGATACGGATCATTGGCGCAGTCGCCGCTGTCCATGTTCCAGCCCTGACAGTTCAGATAGATCTTGTTGTTGTTGTGACTCCAGGTTCCGTCATCGCAGAGTCCGTCGCCCAGCCAGTCCGCTGGCGAACAGTTCCCGAAACAATCCTCGATTTCTCCTGGTGCACATTCGGCTGCAGCGAGAAGGCCAGGCATGGAGCCAAGCCAGATGGCTGTCAGGGCGCGCAGGATAGTTGTTGTTTCCCGTTTCATGGTTCGACCTCGTTTCCAGGCGGCAGCCGCCTTGATATGGGCGAGGGGTTGCAAATTCCGTATCGGCAGTGAATCCCCCGCCAATAGGTATGCGTCTGAAACGGTCCAATCTCACAGATGGCATGTTTTTTCTGACAGGAAAGCCAGGGACAGGCAGACAGGGTTTTCAGCTGCTGGCAATCTTGTCCAGGTAGCGTCGCATGCACCTGAGGGTTGATTCCGAGACGTGGTGTTCCATTCCTTCAGTATCACGAATGGCATCAGCTTCGGGAACACCCAGTGACAGCAGGAATTCCAGGAGCAACTCGTGGCGTTGCCTGGAGGCCTTTGCCATTCGTCTGCCAGCAGTGGTGAGGCTGACTGGCCCATAGGGTTCCTTGGCAACGAGACCCTCATTGGTCAGTCGTTGCAGGATCCTGGTGACTGTGACATGGCTGACCTCCATCCGTTCCGCGAGGTCCTTGACGCGGCAGGAATCCTGCTGGGCAAGGATGTCATCAATCGCTTCCACGTAATCCTCAGCAGTTTCTGAGGCGTGATCAGTACGGGTCTTGGCGAATTGATTGGCGAGGCGGCTCATTTCACGGGATCCATGGTTGACGGTGATCTGGGAGAAGTGTAACATACGCTACATGATTTGTAGCCTATGTTACAAATTGATCGCAGTCCACCTGTCCCTGGCCGGGATGTTTGGCAGCCCCAGCGGGGATCCACCTGCTGAGGCTGTTGGTCCTCAACTATCCGTCGTGGCGACCACCGGGATGGTGGCGGATCTCGTGCGTGCCGTGGCCGGGAATCGTGCCAGGGTCGTGAGCATCATGGGGGAGGGGGTTGATCCCCATCTCTACAAACCCAAGGCTTCGGATGTGCGCAGAATCCTCACTGCGGATGCGGTGTTCTACAACGGTCTCATGCTCGAGGGCCGCATGGGTAATGTCTTCTCCAAGGCCCGGGACCGTGGTCGGGAGGTTCATGCCGTTACGGCGGAGCTTTCTCCTGAACTGCTTCTGGAGGACGAGTCGGTAACTGGCCACCCTGATCCACATGTCTGGATGGATGTGCAGACATGGGCATCAACACTTGATCAGGTTGCCACTGTTCTCTGCAACATCGATCCAGATGGATGCACGATTTACCGAGCCAACGCACGGAGATCCATGGAGTCGATGTTGGAATTGCATGTCTCCGTGGCCACCATGATCAAGTCCATTCCGGAGAACCAGCGGGTACTGGTAACCGCTCATGATGCCTTTCGATATTTCGGTCGTGCATATGGAATCGAAGTGCGTGGCATTCAGGGCATCTCGACGGAGTCTGAAGCGGGTTTGTCCGATCTCAACGAACTGGTCGAGTTTCTGGTCGAACGTCGAATCCCAGCCGTCTTCATCGAGTCGAGTGTGCCACGGAAAAACATACAGGCCCTCATCGAGGGTGCGCAGGCACGTGGACACCAGGTCGTGATCGGTGGCGAACTCTTCTCAGATGCTATGGGTAAGCCCGGAACACGGGAAGGGACCTACGTCGGCATGATCGAGCACAACGCTCGTACTGTGACAGACGCTTTGGGTGGTCGCTGGAATGAGGACAAGCAGGAGAACGAGATGCAGCCGGGTTCCATTGGCAACCCTGTTCATCCGTGAGCTGTCATGATGGCAACCAATGCATCCAGTGTTCCAGTGGTTCCAGGCAGCGAGCATGATGCAACTGCACCTTTGTCGATCCATGACATGACAGTGGCCTATCACCGCAAGCCGGTCCTCTGGGATGTTGATCTGGATGTTCCCGAGGGACAACTGGCGTGCATCATTGGTCCCAATGGTGCCGGCAAGAGCACCTTGCTGAAAGCCTGTCTGGATCTCGTGCCTCGTATCTCCGGAGAGGTGCAGTTCTGGGGTGAATCGATCAGTCGGCAAAGAGGTCGTGTTGCCTACGTTCCACAGCGTGAATCGGTTGATTGGGATTTTCCGGTGAACGCTCTGGATGTGGTTGCCATGGGAACCTACAGGAGATTGGGCTGGTGCCGACCCGTTGGCCGTCGCCAAAGGTCTGCAGCCATGGAAGCCCTGGAGCGAGTCGATCTGGCAGATCTCGCTGGTCGACAGATCAGCCAACTTTCAGGTGGTCAACAGCAACGCGTTTTTCTGGCCCGTGCTCTGGTACAGGATGCAGATCTCTATCTCATGGATGAACCCTTTGCATCGGTGGATGCATCGACCGAGCAGGCGATTCTTTCGGCGCTTCGTGAACTCAGGAGCCAGGGGCGAACGGTGATCTGTGTTCACCATGATTTGCAGACTGTCCAAGAGTCCTTTGACTGGGTGGTGATGCTGAACATGCGTGTCGTCGCTGCGGGTTCGATCGAGGACACATTCACGATTGAGAACCTGCGCCGCACCTATGGTGGTCGCTTGACGCTGCTGGACCAGGCAGCCATGGCCCTTGGACGGGCCCACCGAGGTGAGGAAGAGGGGTAGGGCATGGACACCTTCTGGCGGGTCCTGCTTCTTCAGGATTACAACACAAGATTGGTCGTGATTGGCACGGTTCTGCTGGGGATTGCCGCTGGTTCTGTTGGCTCTCTGTTGCTCTTGCGCAAGCGTGCTCTGGTCGGTGATGTCATCAGTCATGCCACGCTTCCGGGGGTTGGGGTGGCCTTTCTCCTGATGGTGATGATGGGTGGTACGGGCCGCTGGTCGATTGGACTTCTCCTCGGAGCAGCCATAGCCGGGGTGTTGGCTGCGGCGTTGGTTCTCCTGATCAAGCGAACGACGATGCTTCGCGATGACGCGGCCATGGCCATTGTGATGAGTGCGGCCTTTGGTCTCGGGATCGCTTTGTTGGGTGTGATTCAGGATCTGCCCAACGGCAACCAGGCAGGCTTGGAATCGATCATTTATGGCAAGACAGCCTCAATGGTCCAGGCAGATGCCATCGGAATCGGTATTGCTGCCATCATCGTCATCCTGATCTCAGCGGCGCTCTACAAGGAGTTCCGCCTGCTTTGCTTCGATGATCATTTTGCAGGCAGCCAGGGCTGGCCTGTCACTACCCTGGATCTTGCCTTGCTCCTGCTTGGTACTGCGGTGACGGTGATTGGCCTGCAGGCAGTTGGCCTCATCCTTGTACTGGCCTTCCTGATCATTCCGGCTGCAGCGGCACGCTACTGGACAGATCGACTGGTGATCATGATGGTCATCTCCTCATTGCTTGGTGCGGCAAGTGCCTGGTTCGGGGTCACCATCAGTGCCTTGGTGCCTCGAATGCCAGCCGGAGCAGTGATCGTGCTCTCTGCTTCTGCCATTTTCATGCTCAGCCTTGTTCTGGGCAGTCGCCGAGGCTTATTGGTTCGGCTCATCCGGGCCAGGGGTATTCGACACCGAACGAATCGTCAGCACATCCTCCGTGCAATCTGGGAATGTGAGGAGACGAGTGGCAAGGTTTGCCGCGGTGATCTTCTGAAGCGACGACGATGGACGCAACGTGAGGTTGATCGGCTGCTTCGCAAGGCTCGAAGTCGTGGGGAGATTGAAAGTGCCCATGGTGAAGAGGTTGTCCTGACAGAAACCGGCCAAGAGGCTGCTCAAGTGGTTGTTCGTAATCACAGACTCTGGGAATTGTTCCTTATTCGTCATGCAGATATCGCCCCTACACATGTTGATCGTGATGCCGACGAGATTGAGCATGTTCTTGGTGTTGAACTCGTGCAGGAACTCGAGGCGGCATTGGGGCCTGAGGGCAGCCTGCCTTCAAGCCCACATGTTCTTGGTGAGGCTTCACCATGAGCTGGATGAACGGGTTGGATGACTGGATCATCGTATTGGGGGCTCTGGCCGCCATCGCTTGTGTATTGCCCGGCACCTTTCTTGTGCTCAGAGGCATGGGGATGATGGGTGATGCGATTTCCCATGCGGTGCTCCCGGGGATTGCTCTGGGATTCTTCGTGAGTGGCACACGCGATAACGTCTGGATGTTTCTGGGGGCCGCCATTGCAGGCATCGTGACTGCGGTTCTCACCCAGTTTCTGCATCGCATGGGGCGGCTTGAGCGAGGCGCCGCAATGGGGGTCGTTTTCACCTCGCTGTTTGCATTGGGCCTGGTCATGATCGTCCAGGCTGCTGATCACGTTGATCTCGATCCAAATTGCGTGCTGTATGGAGCAATCGAATTGGCGCCGCTCGATACGGTCATGTTCCTTGGGATGGAGGTTCCCAGGGCTTTTCCGGTGCTCCTTGTCGTCTGCCTGATCAACCTCGTCATCATCCTCTTGTTCTACAAGGAGATGGTGATCAGTTCCTTTGATCCAGACATGGCCAGGTCGACTGGAATTCATTCAGGCCTGATGAATCAGGTTTTGATGGTCATGACAGCGGCAACATGTGTCGCGTGTTTCGAGGTTGTCGGCAGCATCCTGGTGGTTTCCTTGCTGGTCATTCCTGCAGCAACGGCACGGCTCATCAGTGATCGGTTGTCCATAGTGCTCGTATTGGCGGTGATCGTTGGAGTCATTGGGGCAGGGCTTGGGCATATTTCAGCGATTACCGTTCCCAGTTGGTTTTCAAGTGATGTGGAGGACACATCAACATCCGGGATGATGGCGGTGGCAGCCGGAGTACTCTTCGCACTGGCCTGGGTGCTGGCCCCTCGGCATGGCCTGCTTGTCCTTGCCATTCACAGAATTCGGCTTCGGGTTCGCATTGTCTCTGAAGATGTTCTGGGGTTTCTGTTCCGTTTCGAGGAACGAGGCGAGTCGATGTCGGTTCACAACATTCGTCAAACACTGACGAGCCTTGCTGATGCCGGACCACTTGCTTCCCGCTTGGCAATCGTCAGCTTGAAACGTCGCAGGCTTGTCTATCGAGAGGGAAGTGTGTGGAAGCTGAGTGATGCTGGTCGAGCCAGGGCTGTGGAGGTTGTCCGATCCCATCGGTTGTGGGAAACATGGCTGTGGCGACAGGCGGATCTTGCGGCAGATCATGTTCACGGACAGGCCATGCGATTGGAGCATGTCACGGATGAGAGGATGCGTGCGGAACTGGAGATCCAGACGGGTTCCGTTTCACAGGATCCTCATGGCCGTCCGATCCCAGCCGGGGATTCCGAGGGCGAAGACGGAGCTGCTGCCAGCCCTCCTGGTGATTGACCGGACCTGTGCGGGCAGGGCTTGCGTGCGACGGTTACACTTGAAGCCTCCATGGAATGGCATGCTGCAAAGAATGGCTATGACGAGGCGTTGACAGCTGACAATGCGCCGAGGGATTTCTACGACAACATCATCTCGGCACTTGGTCAATTCGACGGTGATGAGATTGACCGTCGGGAGCAGTTGCAGCAAGTATCTCTGGTCAACCAGGGCATTACGTTCACTGTCTATGGGCAGGAGGAAGGGGTCGAGCGGGTCTTTCCATTCGATTTCGTGCCCCGCGTGATCTCCGGATCCGAATGGCACGCGGTGGAAGCCGGACTCGTTCAACGCCTGGAGACCATCAACCTCTTTCTCGCGGACATCTACTCCGACCAGAAGTGCCTTCGTGATGGGGTCATCCCACATGACCTCGTATTTGAGCAAGGGGATTTTCGGCGTGAGTTGATCGGTACGCGTCCGCGTCATGGAATCTACACGCACATCGTCGGCACGGATCTGCTTCGGGATGACAAGGGCGGGTTCCTTGTTCTTGAGGACAACTGCCGCTGTCCCAGCGGCGTGTCCTATGTGCTTGAGAATCGTAATCTGCTCTCAAGAGTCTTCCCTGAGCTTTTCAGCCGGTACGGCGTTCGTCCAGTTGAGCAGTATCCGAACCTCCTGCTTGATACGCTTCGCTTCACGGCACCAAGAGGGCGCGAGAATCCGACAGTTGCCGTCTTGACCCCCGGGGTCTACAACGCGGCCTACTTTGAACATTCATTCCTGGCCCGCGAAATGGGTGTCCCACTGGTAGAAGGCCGTGATCTCATTGTCGAGGATGATCAGGTCTACATGCGGACGACTCGGGGCAAGCAACGTGTCGATGTGATCTACAGAAGAATTGATGATGAATACATCGATCCGGTCGTATTCGATCCAAGCAGCATGTTGGGTGTACCGGGATTGATTCATGCCTGGCAGGCAGGCAATGTGACAATCGCCAATGCGCCCGGTGCCGGCGTTGCAGATGACAAGGCGATCTACCCCTGGGTTCCCGACCTGGTGAAGTACTACCTTGACGAAGACATTCTGCTTCCGCAGATCAAGACCTGGGTTGGTCGGCGACCTCAAGAGGCCGTCTATATCCGTGAGAACCTGTCGGATCTGGTTGTGAAGCTGGCAGGTGGCGCCGGTGGTTATGGAATGCTCGTTGGTCCCACTGCTTCCAAGAAAGAGATCAGCACCTTCCGTGAAGCATTTGATGCCGCGCCCGAGGCCTACATCGCCCAGCCACTGGTCGAGTTCTCTTCCCATCCGACGTATGTCGATGGAAAGTTTGCACCCCGGCGGGTGGATCTCCGGCCCTTTGCGTTGTGTGGCGAACATATCCGGGTTCTGCCTGGGGGATTGACTCGAGTTGCGCTCGAGGAAGGTTCCTATGTCGTGAACTCCTCACAGGGCGGAGGCAGCAAGGACACGTGGATCCTCGCTGAGCTTCCCGGGGAGTCCAAGTCATGAGAGGCATGCTTTCCCGTGCTGCAGAGAACATCTACTGGATGGGGCGGTACGTCGAGCGTTCTGCCGAGATCTGTCGGATGCTCCAGGTCGGGGAACAACTGACGGTGGAATTGCGTGGACTCTCTCCGGAACTGGCGTGCCAGTTCTGGCGACAGTTGGGAAACATCTATCCGGGTTCCATTGCTCCGATCGTAGAAGGTGATGATGTAGATGAGGTCAGCCTCTCCTATCTCTGGACATACCTGGTGGGTCCGGGTAATGACCTGTCCGTGGCGTCTTCCATTCGAAGGGCCAGAGAAAATGCTCGCGCAGTGCGTGAATATCTCACGCGCGAAGTCTTTGAAATGATCAATGAATGCTGGCTTCAACTTGATGTGGATGTCCGCTCAGCTGGTTCACGCCAGTCGGCTCCCGATTATGTCGTGAGCCGTGTCATGCGAGAGGTCTATGGCATCAGCGGTGCCATTGACCGGGCATTTATCCGGGATGAGGCCTGGCTCTTCCTCACGATGGGCATGATGTTTGAACGCATGTACCGCGGGCTTCTTGTCATCCAGCACAGGCTGCCGATCCTTCTAGAGCATCCTGCCGATATCGATATTCCAGTGCACCATGCCCGGATCCGGGGAGTCCTTCGAACCCTCGCATCGCTGGAAAACTATCGCCGTGTCTATGGCGCCAGTCTCGAACCATCCCGTGTCGCCCGTTTCCTTCTGTTTGATGAGCACACTCCGCACTCCGTTCGTGTCTGTCTTGGGCGCATGGAGCAGGCTATCAGTGTTCTGGAAGCGGGAACGGGGATGTCGGAGGCAGCCCGTCTCATCGGGCGTCTCTCAGCGCGTCTTCGCTATGAGGAAAATGACCTCATGGCACTCGATGACCTCGAAGCGGTATGTTCTGAGTTGGTTGCCTCGGTGACCGAAGTTAATGACGTTCTTTCACATCAGTATTTCACGACCTGAGAAAACACCTTGCTGCTTCAGATCGAACATCGACTTCATTTCCGATACAGCGGGTTCATTCGCGAGTCCCATATGGACATCCGCGTCGAACCCAGGACGCAGTCGGGCCAGGTTCTCCTGGACTTCTCCCTCTTGGTCGGGCCATCAACTCGTGTGACACGACATGAAGATTGGCTGGGGAATGCAGCTCATTGGTTTTCCATTACGGATTACCACGAACGCATCGAGATCTTCGCTCGTTCTCTGATTGAAACGACGCCGAATGTGGTCCTTCCGGGACTCGTAGATGATCCGATCAAGGGCTTGCAGGACTCGATGGATCTCTGGGACTTTCTGCAGATTGCGGATCCCATCATGGATGATGAGCCACTTCGAGCGCTTCATGCCGACATGGGCCTCTCCAAGGTCGGCACGATCGGAGAAGCCGTGGAGATCGTCGGCAAGGGCCTGCCTGACCGATTCGAATATCGCTCCAATGTCACCGATGCCCATTCGACAACGGATGCACTTCTGGTTGGTGGTTGCGGCGTCTGTCAGGATTTTGCTCATGTGGCGCTTGGTCTGCTGCGTTTGACAGGCATTCCTGCTCGTTATGTCAGTGGCTATCTGCATGTTGAGCGAGAGAAGGAAACGCCATCCCAGAGTCATGCCTGGATCGAGTACTGGTCACCCACACATGGGTGGCAACCCTATGATCCGACTCATGGACTGGTTCCAGAAGAAACCTATGTGACCGTCGGGTATGGGCGTTCCTATCGGGATGTTCCACCCAACCGTGGCATCTACCAGGGGGCGGCTTCAGAATCCCTGGAAATTGAAGTCCGGACATCTCCAGGACACAGGCCTGACCGTCGGAAGGTTGTCGATGACATGCTCGTGGATCTACCCGTCTATGCAGAGGCTCCGGATCGGGTTTCGAGAACGGATCTTCCAGGCAGCGACGCAGCTTCCGAACAACAGCAACAACAGCAGCAATAGCAGTAATGAACACCGGAGTGGAAGATCGGCAATCTGAGGAAGATTGGTCTTCGCGGATTGCTCATGTTCTGAAGGAGATCTGGGGTTTCGATGCCCTGCGTCCACTTCAGCAGGATGCAATCGAAGCCAATCTTCGTGCTCGTGATTCGCTGCTTGTCATGCCTACCGGTGGAGGTAAGAGTCTGACCTATCAACTTCCCTCATTGCTGCTCGAGGGATTGACTGTGGTGGCCAGTCCTCTGATTTCGCTGATGAAGGATCAGGTCGACGGACTCGTCGCCAACGGCGTTCCTGCCGTCTCATTGCACAGCGGACAGGATGAACAGACACGTCATCACAATCGTCAGCAGATCCAGTCACGCCAGACAAAATTGCTCTACGTGTCTCCGGAGTTGCTGGTGGGTGGTTCGCTGAATGGGTTACTTCGTACGATTGGCGTTCGCGCCTTTGCAATTGACGAAGCGCATTGCATCAGTCATTGGGGGCATGATTTCCGTCCGGAATATCGACGGCTTGCAGATCTTCGCGGCATCTTTCCCGAGGCATCCTTCCATGCCTGTACGGCAACGGCCACACCTCAGGTGCGGCAGGATATTCTCGAGGCGCTTGTACTTTCCGATCCATCCATCCTGGTGGGGAATTTCGATCGTCCCAATCTCACCCTTCGGATCAGGCGTCGTGAAGGCGGGCGTGATCAACTGGTCGAAGAAGTCCGACGGCATGACGGGCAAGGTGTGATCGTCTATGCGTTGAGCCGCAAGGACACCGAGCAGATCGCATCGCGACTGTGCAAGGAGGGGATGACGGCCAAGTACTACCACGCCGGCTTGTCTTCACGCGAGCGAGACCGGGTGCAGACCCAGTTTGCGCGTGAGGAGGTCAATATCGTCGTCGCGACGGTGGCTTTCGGAATGGGTATCGACCGCAGCAACATCCGGGCGGTCATTCACGCCTCGATGCCGCGATCGATCGAGCATTACCAGCAGGAGACCGGCAGGGCGGGACGAGATGGAGAACCCGCCGACTGCGTCCTGTTCCATTCCTATGCGGATGTGGACCGTTGGCGTCGGCTGGCGACTCGTTCCTTTGAAGAAGCTGTGGCGGAAGGCGGAGATGTCGACGCCCTGCGTGAGGATTTTCAAGCCAAGGATGAATTGCTTGAAGACATGAACCGGATGGCTTCCGGCATGAGATGTCGGCACCAGTCCATCGTGAGGTACTTCGGTGGCGACTGGGACCGGGGTTCCTGCAAGGCGTGCGATGTCTGTCTTGACGAGATCGAGTTGCTGCCAGATGGACGGGATGTGGCCCGCATGATTCTGTCTTGTGTCGCCCGGGTCAAACAGAATTTCGGTGTGGGGCATCTTTCGGAGGTGCTCTGTGGCAGTGAGGCGCAGAGTGTGCTCCGATGGCGACACCATGAATTGTCGACCTGGGGTCTGTTGAAGAGGTTCCACAAGAAGGAAGTGGTTCATCTGATTCATCAGATGATCGATCATGGCTACCTCGAGCGAACACGTGATGATCGCCCGATCATCGTCTTCAGTGAACAGTCGTCAGCGGTGATGCGGGGTGATATCGAGATCGAATTGATGCGTCCGCCGAAACCCAGACGTACGGGGCGATCCGTGTCGCAGGCGGAACTGGAAGAAGGGGTTGATGCTGATCTGCTTGAGAAGCTCAAGCAGAAGCGAAAGTCGGTCGCGAATGAACAGGATGTTCCCGCGTATGTCGTGTTCTCCGACCGTACGCTCAAGGCCATGGCGAAGCATCGCCCGTCCGGGCTTCGAACGATGAGGATGCTGCACGGAATCGGCGATGCGAAGCTGCAGTCCTACGCACCGGTCTTTCTGGAAGTCATCGAGTCCCATTGTGATGATGGTGATCGTGACATCGATCTTGACTGATGGCGCATAAAAAAGCCCCCCGGCCACAAGGACCGGGGGGCGTTGTCATCTCTGGGTTCAAGCCTCAGGCATCACGGAGTGATGCAGTAGTTGAGGTCGAAATCACCGAGTTCAAAGGCCCCGTTTACGGACAGGACACTTGAACCACCGCCCGCAGGTGTGGAAGACATCCACAGGAACCAGCAGTCAGGTGATACGGAGTTGACCTTCAGCAGGTCACCGGCTGGACTAACCATTTCCAAGTCGAATCGCTTGAGCGGGTAGGCCCCAGCGTAGATCAGGTCCATGGCCACCTGATCCGCAAGTACGTCGACTTCTTCGACCACGTTTGTTGGGAAGCCAGTACTCGGATCTGCTTCGTAGACGCCCACGTCGAAGACCATGTCCGTGTTGGTGCAGGTGCCCCAACCACCATCGTAGAACAGCGTCAGGCCATACACACGGACTGAAGAGATCGTCGTTGAAGGAATGTCTTCGTAACGAACGTAGCCAGGTGAAGAATCGCTGGTTCCAGCAGTCCACGTGTCTGTGGGCTGGAGTGGATCCTGGGCAATGCCTGTCTGGCATGGCTCATAGGCTGCGGGGCACTGGTAGCCAGCTGCACATGATTCACCTGATACGTAGGTGCCGCCGAGGCTTGCACAATCAGCAGGTGTTTCATCACCGACGCAGTCGGTACCCAGGCAGCAGGCGGCTGGAGGTGCCGCGGCACCTTCAAGTGTCACGGAGTATTCATCCAGTCCGGCGTTGCATGGTGTGTTGATGTCCACATTGAAGTCATGGGCTACCCAGACGCAGTAGTCGTTGCCTGCAGGTAGTGTGACTTCAAAGGAACCTTCACCGAAGGACTCGGAGGTACCTGTGGCAACAAATGACCCAGCATTCAGATCAACCATACCGAACAGCAGCGGGCCTTCGCCGCCACAGGTCACGGTGTAGGTGCCGCCATCCAGATTGGGGAAGACGTACCAGTCCGTATCACGGTAGGTGGCATCAGCGCCATCAGTGCCGCATCCGAAGCAGGTGAACGTCGAGGCGGAGCCGCAGATGGTTTCATCCACATTGATGGATCCAAATGAAGGTGGGTCCACGTTCAAGCCACCATTGGGATCAGCATTGGCCCCAGCAGCATCGGTGTCTTCCTGGCAGGGGACGCCCTCGGGGATGTCGCCTGACTGACAACCTGCCCAGCCGCAGCTGGTGGTTCCACAGTCGGTATCGGCACCCTGATAGATGCCACCAAAGTCCGTGCATTCAGCTGGCAGAAGATCGAAGCAGTCGGTGTTGCTGACACAGCAGGCGCCGACGACTTCTGGAGTGACCTCGATGATCGCATTGAAGGATGCCGTATCGCCCCATGCATAGGAGCCGATGCGGACGATCAGCGTATCTGTGGAGGACACGCCGCTGATCTCAAGCAGTGATGTGAAGTCGGCACAATCGACACCATCATCATTGCAGCCCAGGACCTGGCCACCGCAACCGTCATAGACGGCAATGACCGTATCCATTGCTGTGGCATCGCAGGTGCTCACGGTGAGTGTTCCATCAACCGTGGCGGTGATGCTGAACCAGAGATCCTGATAGATCTGGCGGGCAGGAGCCTCGCCACATGGATCGATGACATCACCAGTCGTGGTTGCTGCGGAGTTGTCGAAGGCGACCGAGCCGCCAGCACCAACATCAAGAGCACCACTGCAGCCGTTATTGGCTGGGAGTGTCGGGCAATCAAGACAGGCTGCATCATCGCCCAGATAGTTGCCACCAAGTTCCAGGCAACCATCAGAAACGAGGTTCAGGCAGGTGCCATCACCCAGGCAGCAGGCGCCGCTCTGACAATCATCACAGGTGGAGTTTGCGCCGAGCCAGATGCCACCGGAGTTTTCGCACAGTGTGATGGTCTCGTCTTCATTGCAATCACCATTTCCGAAGCAGCAGGCACCGAGGTCTTCGCAGATTCCTCCGTAGCTGTTGATGACTTCAAGGACGTCATCGACATCGACAGTGCAGTCACCATTTGGAAGTGGGTAACAATCGCCCTGTGGGCGGAAGGTGCCGTCGCCAACCTGCAGATAGGTGCCGATCACGGTCAGAAGGTCATCAACACTGACCTCGCCGTCGGGTACTCCGGCTGGTCCACTGACATCCGCAGGGCATGGAGTGGGCAACGGGTCATCGCAAGGATCGCCGCTTCCGCTGAGTACACGCAGAGCAGCGTTGTTGCCTGACACCTGATAGGGGCCAAAGCCAAACCCGCCATTGGGGTTGGCCTGCCAGCACTCGAAGTTACCGAGATTGGATGTCAACAGGCCGGTCTGACCGTTGGTACCGAATTCATTGATAGGAATGAAGCTGACGAATTGGGTTCCTACGCCCAGGGTGCACTCGCCTGATGAAACAGTGGCTTGTACAAGGGCTGAAGGAGCGGCACCGCCCCATGTGGGATCCAGATCAAGATCTGAGCTGGCGAAGTCAAGGTAGCAGACATTGCCTTCAAGGCTGACACCTGCTGCATCGATGCTGTCCCAGAAGGACACGCGTGCGCCCTGGGTGCCATCGAAATCGACGTAGCCATTCCAGCCACTGATAACCGCGGCTACTGAGGCGACTGTTGCGCCCTGGGTGGTTTCAAAGTCATCAACTGCGGCAATGTCATATACCGAGAATGAAGCCTCGAAGAACTGGCTAGCGAGTGTATTCGTACCCATCTCAGACCCGTCATTGGGCCCGATCTGATCCATCAACGTATTGCTCCCGCCGAAAGCGACGGAGGCGAGGCCGAGAATGGCCACACAGGTCGGTGCAGATTGCATCTTTGAGGACTCCTCTTTCTTCATCTATTTTCCCGGGAGCAGCATCCTGGCCCCGGCCGGGCTGTACGACCCCCCGTACATCACCCCCGAGTCTATCCGAGGATCGTGTGAAGTCGACCAGTAGGATCCTGTTTTCAGGCCTTCTATCTTGTCATGGAGCCCCTGAAGGGGGTTTTTTGTGGATTTGGCAGGTCGCGGGAGCCAAGTAATGAAAAGCCAGCCGGCCCCGTGAAGGGGCCGGCTGGTGATACTTGGTTCCGATTTCAGGCGGAGAGGACAGGCCTGGGGATTGAATCCGTCACCGGGTCGCGGAGAGGGAGGGGAAGGGGATAAGCGATCCGGGAGTCCTGTCAGATTCGGAACCTCGAGAGTCCAGTGGAGCCTGGATGTCCGAATTCAGGATGCGGCCAGATGTGGCTGCTCGCCGGTGGTATCCGTGTACTTGTCCTTCAGCTTCTGCAATCCTCTGTACTTCCAGTTGTTGACTGTGGAGACGGGAACCCCCATGGACGCAGCAGCTTCCTGGTAGCTGAGTCCTTCACAGATCACCAGTCGTACGGCATCAGCTTCTCGTGGGCTCAGGTGAGCGAGATGACGATCCAGTTCATCCCGGTCCACTTCAACCACGGGAGCCTTGCGTCCCACTGTCGTTGGGGCCAGATCTTCGGCACATTCCAGAAAGCGGTTGAATCGCTGATTCTTGTTGTACCGCCGCTTGATGAGGTTGTCTGCGATTTTGATCAGGTAAGAAACACTGACCGTCAGTTCCGGCAACCGCTCCAATTTCAGCAGGCGAGTGAAGACTTCCTGGGCGATGTCCTCGGCAGCATCTGCTGGAAGTGAACGCCTTGAGAAGCAATAGACCCGGTGGTAATAAAGCTCAAACAGATCGAGCACGATGTTGGCACGGCTAGGTTGGGAAGGCACGAGCATAGCTCCTCGAGATGGGCAGCCTTCGACATGTCCTGGTCGAAGCAAGGCCGCAGGGTTGAGGGCGCCTCCGCGCTCTTGGCGGGGGCGTCAAGACAATGGTCTGCCCGCAGCATTGCGGGGAGACCGCGTGTAAATCTCCCGGACCGACTTTCAGGTCATTCGAATGACGATTGCTGCCGGTTGGGAGGCCAGAACCCTGCACGCCCAGGGTCGAGCCGTAGAGATAATGCCTTTGGCAACACGGGCTTTCGCGTAATTCGCATCATGACCGTCATCAATTCCATTCGGTCCATCGGGGCTCCTGGATCCGGATTGATCCAATGAAGAGAACACCAAGTACTCTTCACCACCGACTATGGTGCTCAGAGGGGTGTGTGTGCCGATAAACGAGAAATCTCAGGGTTCTGCTAATAGGTCTGATAGTGGCCTTTAGAGCCCCTTCAGGGCTGATTGACCATGCTTTATTTTCTCTGGCTTCATCTCTTGCTCGTCCTGGGGGGCCTGCTTGGCGGTATAGGCCTGCTTTTGCTGGTTCGGAATCCCAGGCGGCGGACCCACACCTTCATGTGGGTCATTCTCATAGTTCTTGCACCGTACATCGGGCTGCCCTTGTTTCTGCTGCTGGGCACCCGCCGCATCGACAAGACGATTCATGCCAAGGGCATGCTCAATCTCTCCAGGTTTGAAACCGGATCCACTGGTGTTCATGGTGTGGGGCATTCCCTGCAGAACCTGCTGGAGGGCATGGGCATGCCCCAGTTGTCCGGTGGCAATCGATTTGAACTTCTCCCGGATGGTGTCTCGACCTGGAACTGCTTTGCTCATCTGGTTGAGTCAGCCACTCAGAGCATCGAGATGGAGACCTATGTCTTCCATATGGATGACACCGGAACTCGTCTCAGAGATCTGCTTGTTGAGAAAGCTCGCAGTGGTGTCCAGGTTCGCGTTCTTATTGATTCCTTCGGATCGCATTCCACCAAGAAGAAGTTCATGGCGCCATTGGTGGAGGCTGGCGGAGAGGTCGCCTGGTTCATTCCATTCTTTCATTCGCCCAAGAGTGGCTCGGGAGATACGAGAAATCATCGAAAGATCGCCATCTTTGATCGCAAGAAGGTCATTGCCGGTGGAAGCAACATCGGTGCGGAGTATCTGGGACCTACGGAAGTACCGGATCGCTGGGTAGACATCAACTTCCATCTTCAGGGACCTGCGGTCCGCAGTTACTTCGATATCTTCCGAAGTGACTGGCATTTCGCCAGTGGCCAATTGCCGCCTGGTGAAGCGGGTCCCATGATCACGGACGCGGGCGAGAGCCTGGTGCATGTCATTCCATCAGGTGTCGATGTTCCAGGTGATGTGCTCTACAACGCCGTGGTCACCTCCATCTATGAAGCCCGTGAGCGTGTCTGGGTCACGACGCCTTATTTTGTTCCGGATGAAGCCCTGACGCATGCCCTTGCGCTGGCAGCACGACGAGGTGTGGATCTCCGGATCATCCTTCCGGATGTCTCCAATCAGAAGCTTGCGGATATTGCCCGTGGCCCATCGGTACGGGAGATTCATGATTGGGGAGGGCGGATCATTCGATATACCGGCGGAATGTTCCACTCCAAGACGATCATTGTGGATGACGCCTGGGCCTTGGTAGGTTCAATGAACACTGATCGCCGAAGTCTCTTCCTGAACTTCGAGGTCATGCTCGCGGTCTACGACAAGGTAAACATCAAGGCGATCGCGGATTGGAACAGCAGGCTCATGGATCCTTGCAAGGAAGGTGCCCGTGCGGTCAGCCGAGGGCATCGTGCCTGGGAATCCGTGGTTCGTTTGTTTGCCCCGGAGCTCTGATCGGCAACGGCGGAGCGGAGTCCTGGACGCTTCACTCGCCAACTTCCTTGTAAATCGTCATACTGTGCCTCTTCCTGTGTGGGCTGCGCCTTCCAGGAAAATGGTTGCTACTGATACCAAGGAGTTGCCCTGATGGAATCGATGGTTGTCCTGGGAGCCGGCATGGTCGGCAGTGTCATGGCCGAGGATCTCATCGCGGATGATGGTCGCGAGGTCGCCATCGTTGACGTGTCTGCCGAACGCCTGGCACGAGTTGCCGAGCGAACCGGCGGCGCCGTCAGGACGATCGAAGCAGATTGCGGCAATCCGGAAGTCGTCAAGGAAGCCGTTGAGGATTTCGGCATCGTTCTGGGCGCCTTGCCCAGTCGATTCGGTTACGCCACGCTGGGGGCCATGATCGAACTCGGCAAGCCGTTCTGTGACATCTCATTCATGCCCGAGGACGGCTGGGATCAGGATCAACGGGCCATCGATGCCGGGGTCGTCGCGCTCTTTGACTGTGGTGTGGCGCCTGGCATGAGCAACCTGCTTGCAGGTCTGGCCGCTCACAAGCTCGATCCATGTCGTGCCATCGATATCGCGGTTGGTGGTATTCCCCGTGATCCCAAGCCCCCATGGAACTACAAGGCCGGCTTCAGTCCCTACGACGTGGTTGAGGAATATCTCAGGCCTTCTCGTGTCATCGAGAATGGTCGCATGGTCATCAAGGAAGCGTTGAGTGAGCCAGAGCTTCTTGAATTCGAGGAACTGGGCACCCTGGAAGCCTTCAATACAGATGGCCTGCGAAGCCTGGCCGACACGATCGACGTTCCCAACATGCGTGAACGCACGATGCGATGGCCGGGGCATCGTGATCTGGCCCTGGCTGTTCGTGAAACCGGTCTCTTCGATGAGGAAGCCATCGAGGTCAATGGCAACCGGGTCGTGCCACGCGATGTCACATGCCATCAGCTTTTCAAGGTCTGGTCCTATGAGCAGGGGGAAGCCGATCTCACCGTGATGCGTGTGACAGGTGAGGGCGATCTTGCCGGTGTGCCGACTCGTTTGACCTGGGATCTCCTGGATTACTACAACCCCCAGGCAGACCAGACCAGCATGGCCAGAACGACGGCATTCCCGTGCACGATCTGTGCTCGCATGATCGAGGACGGAACGATCAGCGAGCCGGGCGCCTATTCACTTGAACGCGTCGCTGCTCGTGATGACATCGTTCAGAAACTTCTGGATGGTCTGGAGTCACGTGGCGTGACCTACCGGACTACACAGCAGGCGCTCTGAACAGGAAGGCCTGTTCATCGATATCTGGCGATGTCCATGGGCCTGGCCCAGTCGGGTATTGATCGACCATCGATGCAATCGGCGACCAGTTCGGCGGTACCAGGTCCAAGCGTCACGCCCATCATCGCATGTCCTGTTGCGACGAAGGCATTACCCAGACCGGGTACCTGTCCAATAGCCGGGAGGCCATCGGCCGTACAGGGTCTCAGGCCATTCCATTCCGAAACACGCTTGGCTTGCTCGATACGCGAGAGGTAGGCGCGGGTCGCCTCTGCAAGCATGTCCAATCGGCGGCGCACCATGCGGTCATTGATTCCCGAGAGTTCCAGGGTGCCAGCCAGCCGGACGTGCGTGCCCATCGGATTGACCACGACACAGGCTTCCTGGAGTACGGCGGCACAGTCCGGTGGTCGTTCCATCTCGAGCATGACGTGGTAGCCCTTGGCGGCCTGCATCGGAATTCGAATATCAAGATCGCTTGCGAACCGGGTTGTCCAGATGCCTGCGGTGACCAGAAGCGTATCGCCCTCGATACGTTCACTCGATTCGAGTTCAACCGAATCAAATCGTTGGCCATCTCTATGAATTCGACTCACCTTGCTGGCGGTGCGCAGGGTTCCACCCTCTGCCTGCATGCGTTCTGCCAGGTGAAGCAGAAGTTCATCGGGACGTGCGACAATGCCCAGTCGATGGACCAGTCCAGCTCGAACGGTTTGATCCCAGCCACCGACCTCGGCGTGCAGATCATCGCCTTCCTTCAGTTCAACATCGAATCCGGCCTTCTCCAGTCGATCGCGTTCAGTCACCAGATGATGGAGGCCTTCGGGTGTCCGGACCAGTTCCCAGAAACCGGAGGCTTCAAGAGCTGAGGGTATTTCCTTCAGAAGCGGGTCGAAGAGTTCACGGCTTCGCATCGAGAAGCGGTCGAGCACATCACTGACCATCTTGTAATGGGAGGGCCGGCATGCTTTGCGGAAGGCCAGCAGCCAGTTGAGCAGGGACAAACTGGGTCGAGGTGGTATGTATAAAGGACTGCGACGATCCAACATCATCTTCAAGGCCCGGTTGGCGACATCGGGCGTGGGGATGGGGGGATGGCCCGGCGAGATCACGCCGGCATTGCCGCTGGAAGCAGAGCCGCGGAGGTTTCCACCTTCCAGGAGGGTGACCTCGTGGCCTCGACGAAGCAATTCGCGGCTGCTGAGCAGCCCGATGATGCCTCCACCGATGATGATGATCCGTTTGCTCAAGGTTGGCCTCGGTGCGGCATGCTACACCTCCGGGGGCCTGCTAAGGTGGGGACTTCAAGGGAGACCGGCCATGACCATCAAGTTGGGCATCATCGGATCAGGGGGAATCGGGCAGGTCCATGCCCAGGCAGCCAGCGATGCGGGTCACGCCGCCCGGGTCCTCTGTGACCTGGACGCCGAGCGGGCCGCGGAAGCGGCCAAGCCCTGGGGGGCGGAGCCCATGACCGATGTCGATGCCATGCTGGCCCGTGATGACGTGGATACGGTCGTCGTTGCCCTTCCCAACTGCCTTCATGCTCCCATGGCCTGTCGAGCCCTGGCGGCTGGCAAGCATGTGCTTCTTGAGAAGCCCATGGCGATGTCGGTACAGGAATGTGAGGATGTGATCGCTGCTCGCGATGCAGCGGATCGTCTCCTGCAGGTCGGTTTCGTCTGTCGATTCGCGGCCACCGTCCAGGCCGCCATGCGGTTCATCGAATCCGGCCGCCTCGGTCGCATCTACCACGCACGGGCGGCGATGTATCGCCGACGTGGGATTCCCGGTCTGGGTCGTTGGTTCACCACTCGTGAAAAGTCCGGTGGGGGCGTGATGATCGATCTGGGTCCTCACCTGGTCGACCTCGTGTTGCACATGACTGGCCGACCTGATGTGGTTACGGCCAATGCGGTAGCGACCAGCATCTTCGGTTTGCCACTCTATGAATATCGCTTCACCAACATGTGGGCTGGTCCGCCGGATCCCAAAGGTACATTTGATGTCGAGGATGGCGCTTCGGTTCAGCTTCGCTGTGCCAATGGCCTCTCGATCTCTCTGGAGATGGCCTGGGCCTCTCATCTTCCTGATGGAACCTTGCCCGATGGCGTGACGCTTTTCGGTGAGCAGGGGGCGATGCACTTTGATATCTGGGGCGATCATCTTCTCATCGGTACCGAGATGGATGGTGAGCAGGTCGAGGTGACCCACAAGGTTGCCGAGGGCGAAGGGTGGGGGACCGCCTTCAAGCGTCAGCATGAGAAATTCGCATCCAACTGCACGAGTGCAACAAGCCCGGAGCCATCTGCCGAGCATGGTCGGGATGTTCAGCGTGTTCTTGAGGCGATGTATGCCTCGGTTGCCGCAGGGGCGTCCATCCAGGTTGGCGAGTCAGTCAACGCCTGATCACGTTCAGGTCCGGAGCATCACGATCACGTCATAGATCACGTGCGCGATCACGACGATACCGAACCCACGTGCGACGTATACGAAGCCCAGGTACAGCCCGGCCAGTGAGGTAAAGACGATTCCCACTGAACTCATCTGTGCCGGGTCGTGATACCACGTGAAGGCTGCTGCTGAAACGATGACCGCAATGGCCAGTCCAGCGGCATGTTTCATGCCGGCAATATCCACCAGGATGGCATGGATGAAGGCGATCAAGGCCATTCGGAACAGCAGTTCTTCATACAGTCCCGCTGCGATGCTCAGAACCACACGCTGTACCCACGGAAGGGTTTCAAGCAGTTCGGTGCCAGCCGCCAACGGTGTGGCCAGCAGCAATCGGCTCATCACGAACAGTGGCAGGGCCATCGCGGCCCCTTCGATGTACATCCATCCCAAGGTCTGAGGTCGTGCTCGCCAGGGTGCTCTTGAGAAGGATTGCCACACCAGCAGCACCACAATGGTCACGATGCCACCAAATGCCAGGAGCACGGGAGGGGGCAGGGCCAGCGAGCTGAAAACATCCAGCAGTCGGCGGTGGGCAGTCACCTGTACGGCCGGCAGGTTATCCGGCCATGTTGCCAGCCCGATTTCACAGGCGATGATCAGTGGCAGCAGCACCAGCAGGATCGCCCAGGGTCGATGTGATTCTTCCCAGTACGAGTCACCTCGCCCACGGGCCGGCGGGCCAAGCGGTGGATGCAATCGTGATGATGTCTGTTGTGCCATGTGAAACCGTTATCCGATTATCGCATTGATTTATTGCATTGATCCGTGGCCTGCCTGCTGAACCCATGAAAAAACGGAGCCGATCGAGTAATCGACTCCGTAATTGGCTGCGAATGGTGGGGAGAGGGAAAAAGAGAAGAGCCCACCACCCGGTATCAGCCGAATAGCTTCCCCTCGGCGCCGGGGAGGAGGGTTGGCGCCCAAGGGGAATAAAATCTGGTTGTCGAAACTTACCCCGATGTTTCCCTAGCCTGCGAGCTTCTGTTGAAGATCGCGAAGCCGCCGTGAGAGTCGGCTCTTGGAGCGAGCCGCCTTGTTACGGTGAATGGCGCTTGTCGTAGAGATGCGGTCGTACTGCTTCTGGCATTCCTTGAAGGCAGCCTGTGCAGCCGGCACGTCCTCGGACTGCACAGCAGCCATGAACGTATCGACGTTGTCCTTGATGATTCGCTTGCGCCAACGATTGCGTGCGCGGCGATTGTCATCCTGGCGAATCTGCTTCTTCCTGGCGAGCGTATTGGGCACGACACTGATCTCCAAGCCGGGGGCTTCTGGCCACCGGAAATTCCAAGTCGATCAGTATGGCAGATCGTGATCCTTGGATCAACCCCTGACCCCCTCAAACTCGTGTTATAGGGCTCTCAAGGCTGGTTTTCCCCACCCTCATCCTCTTCTCAAGCCCATGCCACATCACCGCTTGTGGCCCACCCCCAGTGCCTGATACCCTGCCCCGTCTGCCGTTGATCCCAACGGCCCATACCCCGCGGGTATAGCTCAATTGGATAGAGCATCGGTCTACGAAACCGAAGGTTCCAGGTTCGAATCCTGGTACCCGCGTTCTGGTGCGCGTCAGGGGGCTTTGTTTTCTCGGCTGTTCCCCCAGAGTCTCTCACTTTCCCCTCCAGAACCGGGTGCGCGCCACAGTGGGCGCCACAGTGGGGGAGGAGACTATGGGCAGGGTTCCCCGAAGTAGATCAGCAGGATGAGCACATCATCGGCGTCGACCAGGCCGTCGCCGTCGAAGTCGGCGTTGGGATCGGCGGTGTTCCAGGCGGAGATGAGGTAGAGCACGTCGTTGACGTTTACAACGAAATCTCCAGTGGCATCTCCAAGACAATCAGGGCAGAACGTTCCAAATATATTGCCCCCATTGTCCTGCCAGGTAGAACTGTTGATGTCGTCAGGCTCATTTTCACAGAAACGAGTGTCACTTACTTCAATGAGATAGTTTGGATTCGAGTTCGTGAAGATGGCACCACCAGTACCAGTGACACATATGTTGTCTTGAAAAATACAAGATTCAAAAATGGCAGGACTGTCCCAACTTGAGTAGCCTCCTCCATGCCCTCCGCTGATTGAGGTATTGCCTGTAAAACGGCAGTTCCTGATGACCGGTAGTCCGCTCCAGGAACTGATTCCACCTCCATATAAGGCTGCGTTGCCGTTAAATTGACAGTCGTCTATAAGGGGGTAGCCTGACGTAATCCTTAATCCGCCACCGGCATAACTCGCGTTGTTGTTGATGAAGTAGCAGTTTCGAATGGTAGGGTTGGCAAAATCAATCAATAATCCCCCGCCATCTCCCGTCACATTCCCGCCAGTCAGCGTGAGATCGGAGACAATTGTTTCCGGAGTGCTGCTTCCGAAGATTCGCATTGCTCTTAGACTGGAGCCTGCATCAATACTCGTGTATTCAGGTCCAAGTGATCCCCTGATGACGCTGCTCTTTGAGAGCGTCCTGACTTCTCCAAGCCATGTTCCTGGGCCAACGATGATTTCATGCGCGCCAGATTCGGACAATGCGATTGCAGAATGAATGCTGGGCGTGTCTTCTGGAACACGTATTGGAACCCGCTCTGATTCGCACGCATCAATGATTCCATCGTTATCGAAATCTACTTGACAAGTATCGGGAATTCCATTTTCGTCACAGTCTTCTGCCGTTCCATCTGCTATTTCGATGGAGTCTTCAATGCCATTGTCATTGCAATCACCGCTACATCTGTAATTGGCAAGTATTGGAGCTGTCGCCAGAAAAGCAAGATAGTTATTGGCTTCTGCATCGGATCCGATATCAAATCCAGTTGGCACGCCTTGATACAGGACGTCAGGATTGGAGAAGTGTGGAATA
>JAQWTL010000010.1 GCA_029242715.1 Phycisphaerales bacterium | reverse complement strand
AAGGAAATCCCTTAGAAAGGAGGTGATCCAGCCGCAGGTTCCCCTACGGCTACCTTGTTACGACTTAGTCCCAGTCACCAGTCTCGCCGTGGGCACCACTGAATCGTGGCGACTTCGGGCGCTACCAGCTTCCATGACTTGACGGGCGGTGTGTACAAAGCTCAGGAACGTATTCACCGCGGCGTAGCTGATCCGCGATTACTAGCGATTCCAACTTCATGGAGGCGAGTTGCAGCCTCCAATCCGAACTGGGGCAGACTTTTGCGATTTGCTCCGCCTTGCGACATTGCATCGTTCTGTATCTGC
The DNA here is from genome assembly GCA_029242715.1 of Phycisphaerales bacterium. Taxonomy (GTDB): domain Bacteria; phylum Planctomycetota; class Phycisphaerae; order Phycisphaerales; family SM1A02; genus UBA1668. The sequence continues at coordinate 14,129 of JAQWTL010000010.1, read as the reverse complement.
CATTGTAGCACGTGTGCAGCCCTGGGCATAAAGGCCATGCGGACCTGACGTCATCCCCACCTTCGTCCGGTTTAACACCGGCAGTCTCGCTAGAGTCCTCAGCATTACCTGCTAGCAACTAACGACAGGGGTTGCGCTCGTTAAGGGACTTAACCCGACACTTCACAGCACGAGCTGACGACGGCCATGCAGCACCTGTGTATGTTCCACCACAAGGGCGTGGCTCCCCTTTCAGGGAGTTAATCCATACATGTCAAACCCAGGATAAGGTTCTTCGCGTTGCATCGAATTAAGCCACATGCTCCACCGCTTGTGTGAGCTCCCGTCAATTCCTTTGAGTTTTAGCCTTGCGACCGTACTCCCCAGGCGGTGCACTTAACACTTTTGCTTCGGCCGGGAACGGCGTCAAAACCTCCCCAACCTAGTGCACATCGTTTACGGCGTGGACTACCGGGGTATCTAATCCCGTTCGCTCCCCACGCTTTCGTGTCTCAGCGTCAGAACAGGCCCAGTCGCCTGACTTCTCCTTCGGCGTTCCGGTAGATATCAACGCATTTCACCACTCCACCTACCGTTCCGACGACCCCTACCTGTCTCAAGACACACGGTTCGCCCTGCAGTTCCTCGGTTGAGCCGAGGGATTTCACAAGGCGCCTTCATGTCCGCCTACGCACGCTTTAAGCCCAGTGATTCTGATTAACGCTCGGGCCCTTCGTATTACCGCGGCTGCTGGCACGAAGTTAGCCGGCCCTTCCTTTGGATCTGGTCATTGTGTTCCTGAATCCTGACAGTGGTTTACACTCCGAAAAGCTTCATCCCACACGCGGCATTGCTCCGTCACGCTTTCGCGCATTGCGGAATATTCGTTACTGCAGCCTCCCGTAGGAGTCCGGGCAGTGTCTCAGTCCCGATGCTGCGGGTCATGCTCTCACACCCGCTACCCGTCTTAGGCTTGGTGAGCCGTTACCTCACCAACAACCTGATAGGACATTCCCCGCTCTAAAGGCGCCCGAAGGCTTTGGTCCGAAGACATCATCGAGTATTACTCCCAGTTTCCCGGGGCTATCCTCGACCTCAAGGCACGTAGGAATGTATTCCTAGCCCTTTCGCCACTTCATGCACCCCCGAAGGGGCTTTCATCGTTCGACTTGCATGTTTTAGCCATGCCGCCAGCGTTCAATCTGAGCCAGGATCAAACTCTTCAATTGAATAAATAACGCCACCCCGAAAGGTGACGATACCTTCGATTAACGAAGTTGACCTCTGGCGCCCCCTAGCCGGCCTCGTCCCGAAAGACTTGACGGACCAGGAAGCGGTCATTTCAAATTCCCCAACCGAAGTTGGTTCCAGTGCCGGTGAACGGCCAGTTCACCGGTGGTTTCAGACATCACTACAAACCCGCCAATCGTGGGCGACTGACGGGTGTCAAATTGACTCTTGCATCACAAGGATGTCCACGGAAGTCCGGCTGTGAATCCGGACAACCGATGGGTTTCAACCTGTTACATCAATGCTGTGAAACATCGATGTAAGCAAGTCACATCCTCGCGGCTTGTCATCCAACTGTTCACTTTTCAAAGAGCTCAAGGCGTTTCCGGACTTCGCATGAAAACATTCATGCTGATGTCCAGACAATACCGACCACCCGACCGAACGCCAGGCGAGACGGCAAGCCCGCCAGTGTACCGTCAAGGTTTTTCCTGTCAACCTCATCAGGGCCACTAGATCATATTCTCGGGGCCGATAACGGCTATTTAGGGCTTTCACGTTTTTCAGTGACGGCCAGGGCCCCAGCGATGATTCGAGCCGGGCCGAGCCTTCTCAGTTGTGAGCCTGCTGCACACATTGAGCGACCCGTGGTCAGGACGTCATCTATCAATATGACTGATCGGTCCTCAAGGTTCGGTAATACCCCTCCAAACCCCCTGATTCCAGCCCTTACCACCCTGTAATCATCCCGTGAGCTCTTGTTTCGACGTGATCTGGAGAGGGTGGCCTGAGGAGGACCCCCACGCTTTTTCAAGGGCATCAAGAGCGGGAATTCCAGGTGCCTGGCAACTGAGGCGGCGATCAATCCGGCGTGATCCACCCCTCGATACCAGCGACGCCATCGAGGCATGGGAATTGGAATGATCGCCCAATGGCACTCCCCGCGATGGATCTGGATCCGCGGCTTCAACCGCTCAGCAAGCATCTGCCCCATCGGCTCAGCCAATTCCCACCGACCTCCATACTTCAGAGATCGAATCAGTTCTGCCAATACCCCGTGAAAAGGCCCCACACGTACCACTCCATCAAGAATGGCTGAGCGGCCTCGGCAGGTCCCACATCCAGTAGAGGTCGGCTCACCGCGCCCAACTCCCTGACCACAACGTTGGCAGTAATTCAAATCGGCTTCTTCACGAGCAAGCCTGGTCAAGTTGTCTCCCAGGAATGCCTGTGAATACCCCAACCAATCGCCCAGAAGCCCATCCAGTTTCAAACAGGTTTTTCGATGCAATCTTGACATCAATACATGATGCATTCACCGTCACATGACCCAGGCAATACAACCAGACAGCACGTAGCTGCGTTTAAAAACATCCTGTAAAAAACGCCGCTTTTGCAGGCAGAATGGGCAACCAGAGCATGAAATATTGATCGATCCACCACCACAGAGGATCCCGCGGCTATCGTCTGAACTCGATGCCGGCCCCAAGCCACCATCCCCCTTCCAATGACACCCTGAAAGCATGGCAATTCCTCGTCAGCCCAGGGGGAAAGAACTTGCTGGAAGCAGCCGCATGCTGTGACTCTAGGGATGTCGCTGCAATCAGCAGACTGCGAAAAAAATGGTCCTTGGAAGAAGTCTCAGCAGCACTGGAACTTGCTGAAGCTCGTAGACGTGCGATCGGCAAGTTTGAGCAGCCAGAAAACCTGATTGCAGATCGGGTCGGACTGGAACAGGCCACCGGATCTCTCATTGCCAACTACAAGGCAGAGCGAATCAAGGATTCGGGATTTGATCAGATTTCTGATCTGTGCTGTGGAATCGGTGGCGATGCCATGGCTATGGCCGCCCGGATGGACGTCATCGGCTTCGACATGGATCCATTGAAATGCTGGATGACCGGCGTCAATGCCGGTTGTTGCACTCAATGTGGGGACATCACGTCCATGGAGATTCCGCCTGGACCGATCCATATCGATCCCTCACGTCGTGATTCGGACCTGTCGCAACGAAGACACAATCCTGACTCATGGTCTCCTTCAGCAGACGCGCTGACATCTTTGGTCAGATCCCATCCAGATGCAGTTATCAAGATGGGACCCGGAATTGATCAAGACAAACTCACATTCCGCAGCCATGAATCAGAGGTTGAATTCATCAGCAATGAAGGCAGCCTTTCACAAGCGATTCTCTGGACCGGCGGTTTGAGCACCGCAATGCGACGGGCCACAAGGTGCGGGCCTGATGGGCACCTCACAATCAGCAGTGATGTCCCTGAGCACCCACCACTGGCTTCTACCGATTGGGCAGATACATGGCTTCATGTTCCTGATCCGGCATTGGAACGTGCCGAACTTCTTGGCATGATCTGCCGTGAATGGAACATGTTTGAACCAGCAAGTGGCCTGGGACTCCTGGTCGCCGATCAACCGGCCAGAACACCATGGCTCATTCCCTACCATGTAGTCGACAAACTGCCTTGGCGAATGGACAAGATCAAGAGCTGGCTCAAGGCCCATGATTCAGGAGCCGTTGAAATCCGAACCAGGGGACGTGCTATTGAAGATGTAGACAAGGTCCGTGCAGGCCTACAAGGCCATGGAAGCCAGGCCTGGACGATCTTCGGACTCAGGCTTGGCGACGCCCGCATCGCAGTCATCACACACCCACGGGGCCGTTGAAGACTCAATGATCTGGGGTGGAGTCGAGACCTGCCAAAGCCAGCTCCAATACGGCTTCCCGTCCAATCCGACGTGGATCACCCACAATCGTCGCCAACTCATCAGGCCTCATCCTGAGGTCCCCAGCACATTCCGCCAGAAGACCAGCTGCCAGGGCATCCAATGAACTGCTACGGACGCCACGGCCTTCCCCTGAGAGGCCCAGGCGAATAGCCAGACGCTTTCTATGGTGAGCGGAACAGGCCTGGAGCCAGCCAATAACAATGTTCTTTGAAACCATGTATCGAGCCTCCAAGCCCGTTTTCAGCCCCCCTGGGGCTCAGATCTTTCTTCTACGGCCCACAGAGGGCCCTGGATCGGTCTTCCCACCGAGAATCTTGCCCTGACCGGCTGCGTTTCAGGCTCATGGTGATTTGAGTGAAAAATCACGAAGAATCGCCACACGCTGAAAGGAGTCTGTCCTAGCTGGGTTGTCTCATCGATACGGGAAAGCGATCACCTCAACGTGGAGGTGCTCTGAAGGGATCTTGGAAAGGGTAGATCGTGCCACAAACCACCTCAACAGGACAGATCCTGGACTTGTTCGAAAGGCATTACGAAGAGTTGTATTGCCACCTGCGACGGTTCACCACCCCGCGGGAAACCGAACAGTTATGCCGACAGACTTTCAATGAACTGGTTACGGGTGAAACACTTGGTCCGGTTATTCCGGATCGTAATCACCTTTTCCAGGTTGCAGAGGCACTGGTTCGCGAACGGTATAGACCGCTCCGCCGTATTGCCGAAGCGTTGAGCCAACTGAACCTCAAAGGGGATTGGAAATCAGGAAAGGAAAACGAGACCGCGAAGCGCAGGTCGCCCGTAGCGACTCGCCTTCTTAGAAAGATGGAACGTGAAATGAGACAACTACCGGGCGATCTACGCCAGGCACTGGTCTTGCTGGTCGGCCAGCAGGTGCCAATCCAGGAAGCATCAAACCGGATGGGAGTCTCCGAAGAACTTATCGACAAGTGGGCCACACACGGCCTTCGTCGACTGACACAACGGATGTACAGCCATGGGAACTGAAAGTGATCGAAACATGATTAACAGGCAACTGCATCATGAAGAAGCCATTTGCAGCAAGAAACGCGTACGCGAACAGCTGCATAGGATGATTGTAGAAGCAGCTGCCGAGCCGGACTACTGCACAGAGTCAGAGTGGACAGACATGTCCCCGTCCGGTGAATTCGAGACCATTCTGGCCTGAGAATGAAAAATACCCCCCCCCGACACCCCTGGACCACGCCTTTCAGGGGTCTAAGGAAACAACCCCCCGCGGACAGAAGACCGCGGGGGGTTCTCATTCAATAGTCACATCCAAGTGCTTGCTATTCAGCCGCCATGCGACGGAGCACCGTGTGCAGAATGCCTCCGTTACGCAGGTATTCAATCTCGACTGGCGTATCTGCACGGGCCATCACTTCAAACGTGATTTCGCCAGCATCTCCTTGTGCCGTCACTGTAATGAGCTGCTTTGGCTTGAGATTGCCATCCACCGGAATCGCAAAGGTTTCCTGACCCGTCAGTCCAAGCGTCTCGGCCGATTCGCCTTCCTTGAACTCGAGAGGCACAACACCCATGCCAATGAGGTTGGAGCGATGAATGCGTTCGTAGGATTCGGCGATGACAGCTCGCACACCCAGGAGGAAGGTTCCCTTCGCTGCCCAGTCACGTGATGAACCCATTCCGTAATCCTTGCCTGCAAGGACAACCAATGGGATACCGGCTTCTTTGTAGGAACAACTGGCCTCGTAGATCGACTTCACCTGTCCATCAGTGAAATCTGTTGTCCAGCCACCCTCGGTACCGGGAGCCAATTGATTCCGGACACGAACGTTGCCAAAGGTGCCGCGCACCATAATGAGGTCATTACCTCGGCGCGAACCAAAGCTGTTGAACATGCTGATTGGCACACCATGTTCCTGCAGCCACTGGCCTGCAGGAGAATCGGTGCCGATAGCACCGGCTGGCGAGATATGATCGGTCGTGACCGAGTCCCCCAGTTTGCACAGCACACGTGCTCCGGAGATCGCCTGGATCCCGGGAAGATCCTTGTTCATTCCCTGAAAGAACGGCGGGTTGTGGATATAGGTGCTCTCATCTGACCAGTCGAAGAGCTCCCCACCACTGCTCGGGATGTTCTGCCAGTCCTCAGAGCCCTCAAAGACATTGGAATACTGCTCGAGGAATTCCTTGCGTGAAACGGACACTGAGACCAGATCATCAATTTCTTGCTGAGTTGGCCAGATATCTGCAAGGTAGACCGGCTCACCACTGCTGGAGTTCCCAATTGGCTCGGATTCAAAGTCGATGTCAATCCGACCTGCAAGGGCATAGGCAACCACAAGTGGAGGCGATGCCAGATAGTTGGCACGGACGTCCGGGCTGATACGCCCTTCAAAGTTGCGGTTTCCGCTCAGGACAGCTGCTGCCACAAGATCATGCTCATTGATGGCGACATGGATCGGATCGGGCAGTGGCCCGGAGTTCCCGATGCATGTGGTGCAACCATAGCCCACGACGTAGAAGCCAGCTGCCTGCAGATCAGGCATGAGCCCTGCGCGATCCAGGTACTCGGTGACAACTTTCGAACCTGGCGCCAGGGAGGTCTTGACCCATGGCTTGCGAGTCAATCCCAGCGCAGTAGCTTTCCTCGCAACAAGACCCGCTCCAACCATCACGTCGGGATTGCTGGTATTGGTACAGGAGGTAATGGCCGCAATGACAACACTGCCATCCTTCAGTTCAAAGGTCTGGTCTTCTGCCGTGACCGTGGCTGGTTCAGCGGCGACTGCCGTTCCGCCGTCACTGCCGGCGGTGCTACGTCCGAAAGTTCCAGAGAGATCCGACTCCCATTGCTGCTTCATTTCAGTCAGTTCAATGCGGTCCTGTGGGCGGCGAGGACCTGCCAGTGCCGGAGAAACGTCTGCAAGATCCAGTTCGACGACAGCCGTGTAATCAATCTTTCTGTTGGGATCATGCCAGAGGTTCTGGGCACGGTAGTACTGCTCGACGGTCTCGATCAAAGCCTCGTCACGACCACTGAGATGCATGTAATCGATCGTGCATTCATCCACGGGGAAATAACCCATGGTGGCACCGTATTCAGGCGCCATGTTGGCGATGGTGGCACGATTGGCCAATGGCATGCTCGCCAGGCCCGGCCCGAAGAACTCCACGAACTTGCCTACGACGCCGTGTTCACGAAGCAACTGGGTGACTCGCAGCACCAGGTCCGTTGCCGTACAGCCCTGGGCCAGTTTTCCGGTCATCTTGAAACCGACTACCTCGGGCAACAGCATGAAGATGGGTTGGCCAAGCATGCATGCTTCGGCCTCGATACCACCGACACCCCAGCCGAGCACACCCAGACCATTAATCATGGTCGTATGAGAATCGGTACCCACCAGGCTGTCAGGATAGAGCCAGGTTCCGTCATCCCAGCAGACCTTGGCCAGGTATTCCAAGTTCACCTGATGAACGATTCCAGTTGCCGGTGGAACAACCCGGAAATTGTCAAAGGCCGACTGCCCCCACTTGAGGAAGGTATATCGTTCCTGATTACGCTCGAATTCACGATCCGCATTGATCGACAAGGCCATTCCCGAGTTGAACGCATCAACCTGAACGGAATGGTCAATCACGAGATCACACGCCACAAGTGGATTGACCTTCGCGGCAGCTGCCTTCTTTCCCGTCATCTCAACAATGGCTGAACGCATGGCAGCCAGGTCAACCATGGCCGGCACGCCGGTGAAATCCTGCAGGACAACACGGCCAGGATTGAATGGGATCTCCTGATCGACCACGCGGCGTGCGTCATAGGCCATCAATTTGCGGACATCATCAGGCCTCACCACCCCGCCATCACAATTGCGCAGACAGGATTCCAGCAGGATGCGGATGCTGTAGGGCATGCTTGCAAGCCCTGGAGACTCTGATTCAAGAGCCTCCAGCGAAGCGATCTGCCGCTTCCCCAGCGGAGTCTGCAACTCGCGGTAGGCACTGAATGAATCATTGGATGAAGCAGTCATGGCGGGGCATCCTCCTGTAAGAACCAGGGGCCCATTGTAACTGCCATGGCACGGTCTGATGTGGTCAGCGATCCCACTCGCTGCGATCAAGCAGTCGCATCTTGGCCTTGGGCCCTCGAACGACATGATTAGGCGGCACTGACTGCGTCAGGAAGACACCGCCATTCACCGTAGTGCCATGCCCGATCTTGGTGTCACCACCGAGAATGGTCGCCCCTGCATAGACGGTAACGTTGTCTTCCAAGGTCGGATGTCGCTTGACGCCTCGCCTCAAACGCCCTGTCTCATCAACAGGAAAACTCTTGGCCCCAAGCGTGACGCCCTGGTAGATCTTGCAGTGATTACCGATTCTGGTCGTCTCGCCGATCACAACGCCTGTGCCGTGATCCACGAAGAAGGATTCCCCGATCTCAGCTCCAGGATGAATGTCGATGCCTGTTCGTGAATGCGCATGCTCATGAAGCATGCGAGGAATCAGTGGAACTCCGATCGCTCGTAATTTATGCGCGATTCGATGCACCGTTATTGCCAGGATGCCTGGATAGCACAGGACTGCTTCATCAGGATGCGTGGCAGCTGGATCACCGTCATAGGCAGCCTGCACATCAAGACTCAGTAAACGTCTGATCTCTGGCAAGGACGCCGTGAAGTCACTCACGATCAACCTCGCCTTCGCCAGCATGTCCTGATGCTCGCTCTGGGGCTTGCCTCCATGCTCCACGGCCTCTGCATATCTCAAGGCACCGGCGACCTGAGCCGTCAGATCCGAGGTGATCTCACTCAACAGGACCTTGACGTGTTCTCGGATTTCCTGCTCGGAAAGTTCCCGGGGACCATGAAAGCCTGGAAACAGCAACTCTTGCAGTCGTTCCATGATCCAGAGAATCGTGCCCTCATCAGGAAGGAACGGCATGAAGAGATGCCGAAGGCGTTCGTCTTCCAGTATGGAAGATGCCAATGCGTCAGTGACCGAATCGATATGCGACTGGTCTGCAGCGGTATCCCCATCTGGCATGGCATCATCCGGCATGGTCATGAAATAGTCTCCCGGCAGTTTTCAGGATAACCGGTGACATCAAGCTCCGGGAACCTGTGGAACTGGATCGGGAATGGACTCGATGACACCAGCTTCATGCAGTCTTCTGGCCATCTCAGCCATGTTCTCTTTTAGATAAGGCATGAGTCGATCATCTTCCTTCATGCGCCAGCCATAAGCCATGAGCTCATCACGTATGGAGTTAGGATCGACCCCTTCGACCAGAAGCCTGTAGAAAGCAACCGCCACCCCTGTTCGATACGCTCCTGCCGCACAGTGCACAAGAACTTGCTGGTCGCCCATCGATGCTTCATGCATGGCCTGAACCGCGGTCACGTAATGATCCAGATCTCCAGTCCCGTCGCCGACAAGGTCAAGCTCTATGAAATTGATCCCCAGGTTCCCCGCAACTTCCTGTTCCTCCTGATGGTCCGGATTATCCGCTTCATGGGGTCGAAGGCAGACCACTACGTCAATGCCATGATCACGCAGGGTGTCTTCAACAAGATCACGATGCAACTGACCACTGCGATAGATCATGCCCGGCACGACCTCACCCCATCGCTTCGGGAAGAAACGATGACGGTTCTCGGCCCACCACCAGATTCCACCACCGATGATGGCGGCAATGATGAGGATGATGATGCCTGGTTTGGGGTCGAAGGAGGACCGTGACATGCGGGCAGCGTAACAGGAGCATCAGCCGCTGCAGGGTCCCCACAGGGCAATCATGATCAGAAGATCGATGGAGTCCACCTCTCCGGAGCCATCAAGATCCCCCAGACATTGTCCACTGCACCCCCACTCAATTGAAATCTGGATGAGGATGTCATTGACATTGACTTGTCCATCGATATCAAGATCGCCTTCACATGTCAGGCATTCATCGGGAATACCGTTGCCGTCCAGATCTTCACTGAAATTCAAGGCGATGTCCCTGATATCCCATTGCCCATTGCCATTGCAGTCAGTCACGATGTCATCCCAGGCCAATGGCAACACGTCCAGTTCATGGACATCCACCAGCCCATCTCCGTCATGATCATGAACAGCACAGGGATCATTCGGACCGGGAGAAGATCCAAGGCAGTCAAACAAGCCGATTCCATCCATCAAAAGATCAAGCTTTCGAACGGATCCATCTCGATCTGCATCGAATGGTCGACGACCAAGTGAGAGTAAAAACTCAACCACAAGATCCTGATCCCCTTGCGAGAGACTTGCGAATGCGAATACGGATTCACTTGCCTGGGATCCGGCCGCCGCATGCTCGATGATTGCACAATGAATTCGATCCTCCGGAACGACTTGGGCACATCGGCCGTCATGCCATGATGTTGGCTGAATAGCCAGCCCCCAGAGTGGTGATGTCCTCATCCACTGTTCCTCAACTGGGCCATCCTGAATGCCATCACCCGCTTCACCCATGTCATGAAGCAGGAAATCCGAATAGGCATGAACCGGCTTGTTCTGAAGGGCCTCCTCCAAACCAGCCGGGCTGCCTGTCATGTAGGTCGGAACATGGCACCCGGTGCAGCCGATGGAATCCAGTATCAGCTCCCCCTCCATGCCGGAAGCCGGAATACGAGGCGGCGGAGCCATGAATCGCTGGAAGTCCGTAATGGCACCGAGATAGTCAAAGCCCTCGACGTCGATGCCCGTTTCAGGATCAGGCACATCATCACAGGCCTCAAGGAGATCCAAGTCGCCATTGGGCGCCGGCTCTTGTTGAACAAGCCAGGTCGTCACACCCATTTCAGCCGAAGCGGCTTCGGCTGAAAATGCCAGGATGGTCGCCTGCTGCGCCTTCCAGCCGAATCGGCCAATGCGTGGCGGATCGCCCGGATCACCGTCGATCGAATCAATCCATCTCTCGATGCCGCGGATATCTGCTGGCTGTGCATCTCGAATTTTCAGGATTGCATCGTCCGGGATGGCCTCGATCAACCCATACCCGGTTGCACCTGTGGTGACACGCAAGGAGAAATGGTTGCTCTCTGGCGGAATCAACTCGCGGCAATCATCATTGCCTGTCTCATTGACATGCTGCCAGAGCGTGTCACCAAGAGGATCCACTGGCGAGAACTCGCCATTTTCATCCATGTATCCGTAGCGGGTCACTCGTTGCTCACCCCAACCTCCAACAGGCTGAAAATGACAGGCCGAGCAGGACGTGTTGTTGGTCGTAGGACCAAGTCCGGATGCCAGATCAAAGACGCGTACATATTGGAACCGACCAAAATCGAACCTGGCCTGCTGCACCTGATCAAGTCCAGGCAGAAGTTCACCAGCACGCCAGGGCGCGCCGACAAGCGATGATGGAGACACCGCGAGAAACAGAAAACCTGCGAGAAGCTTTCGAGGCACCATGCCTTCAGATTAGCACCGGAACATGGCAAACTGCCTTTCAAACCAAGAAAAGCCGGCCACTGTTCATGTCTTTGGCATTAAACAAGGGGCTTGCGAGATGCTTACGCGTCGCACGGCCCCCAGGCATCGATCACCATGAGAATATCGGGGCAATCCACAGCACCATTTTGATTGACATCGGCAGGGCAGGGCGCATCGTCCGGACACGGTCCATATTGATCGATGATGATCAAGATGTCGTTGACATCTGTCACACCGTCATTGTTGATATCGGTTGGGCATCCGGGACTTGAACAGGTGTCATTGAACACGTTGCCACCAAAATCTTCCCAGACACCGTAGATGTTGCGGAGCTCTCCATCAGGATCGCGATTGTCACAGAACACGCTGTTTGATACCTCGGTAACAGCAACCTCGGAACCTAATCCCGCGCCCTCGATACTGGTATTCGATTCGAACTCGCAGTCCGAAACGCTACTGAGTCCACCATTGTTGTAATAGCCGCCACCCAGGTAGTAGGACGTATTCTCATGAAATGCACAGTTGGTGATGATCGGCGTGCAGTTGATGGTGGCGATGCCGCCTCCAGATGAATCCGCGTTGTTGCCCTGAAAATGACATCCCGTGATTGTGAGCACGCCATCATGAGCTGCGCAGAGTCCTCCACCGAGCATGTTGGCCTGATTGTTCTCGAAGTGACAATCCTCAACGAAGGCATCCGAATACTCGATGAACAAACCGCCACCCTCTTCCAAGGATCTGTTATTGCTGAACGTGCAGCGTCGAATGGCTGCATGACCGGAACCCACCAGGATGCCACCACCATCGTCAAAGGCCAGGTTCCCGATCACTCGACAGTCCTCAATAGTTGGACTGGTGAACCAACACAGGACACCGCCACCATTTGATGCGGCACCTCCAGTGATAGTCAGGCCGATGAGACGGGTCTCCCGACCCTCCCCCGTGTTGCAAGTCACCACCGAGGACATCAAACCAGTAGCATCGATCGTGGCCCCTTCACCAGGGACACACGATGGACCACTGCGTACGGTGATTGCTTTGCCCAGCAGATCAATGGCCTCATAAAAGACACCATGCTCGAGCAGAATAGTGTCGCCATCCTGGGCCAGGCTTATAGCCGTCTGGATCGATTCCCCGACCGCAACATGAATGACGTTGCCACCACCTAAAAGAGATGAACAGGCCCCTGGATACTCCGGGCAGGGATCGATGGCATCACACAATCCGTCACCATCGGTATCGGTTGCGTCCGCGGCACAGGGGTCACAGCCATCGGGGTAACCATTGCCATCGGAATCCTCACACGAATCACTGAAGCAGTTGTCGCCGTTGTCATCCCAAGGGCCATGCACATGATCGATGTCGCCATCATTGCCGGTATTCCCACAAAAGATACTGTCTGAGATCACTGCATTGGAATTCCATTGGCTATAGATCGCCCCACCAGTGATATTCGCTGAGTTACCTTGGAACATGGACCCAGTGACCATGATCTCGCTATGACGATTATGGATAGCACCACCTGTATAGGCTGCATGGTTGTCTTGGAACATGCAGTCGTTGATGTTCGTTTCGCTGCCGCGATTGAACATGGCACCGCCCTTGTACTCACTTGTGTTACCCTGAAAAACGCACTTCTGGAAGGTCGGCCATGACTTTTGAGCATAGACTCCGCCACCAAACATACCCGCGGTGTTGTCGATGAACCAGCAGTCTTGAATAGTTGGTCCACTCTGATAGATGATCAAGCCGCCACCGCTGGTTTCCCAGGGTTCACATTGGCCATTACCATCGATGTCACTACTTATACCGATACCATTGATGATGCTAAAGCCTTCAACAAGCGTGCCGGTAGCCGTTTCGCCGGCGCACACGATGCCACGCACCATGGATTGACCATCAATGATCGTTGCTTCTGGCCCTTCACAACTTCTCAGGGTGATGGCTTTGCCAAGCAGATCAACAACCTGTTGCTGGTCGGAATCCGACACCGTATAGGTACCTGGATACACCACGATCTCATCACCAGGCTGGGCCTGGTCAACGGCATCCTGGATGTATACGTGGTCAGCCTCACCCGGAGGACCAACCGTAATCGTGGCAGCAAGGCCTGGAGACGATGCCACCAGGACCAGCAAACCAGTTGTCATGAAGAGTGCGACTCGCACAAGGCCCCCCTGCGATTTCTTACCTGAGACAATGAGTGTAGTGATCTGAGCATGATTTTCAACAGCCCCTTGCTAGCAAAGGACTTATAGTCATATGCCCAAATTACCCATCTTCACAGTCTTTCCATTATTCCAGCTGTCGCGACCGGAATCAGGGGTGGCCCATGAAAAAACCCGCGTCGAAGACGCGGGCCTTGTCAAAGCGGACAGGGTGGGATTCGAACCCACGATGACCCGAAGGCCATACTGGTTTTCGAGACCAGCGCGTTCAACCGCTCCGCCACCTGTCCGGAGATCGTGCGACGTGGCATTGTAACGGCCCCGAGAACCATCTACTGATGATGAAAAACAGCCCCGGCGTGCGTGTTGCCGGGGCTGCATCTTGGAGTCAATACAGACTGGACAGGTCAGGGGCAGTTGCCCCATCGGGCCAGAACTTCTAACAGGTCATGCAGGCCAACATCGTGACTCAAATCCACATCGCCCGGGCAAGGTGCACCAACGATGTCGCAGTCACCCCAGTATTCAATCACCTGGAGAAAATCGGGAACGCTTGTCACGCCGTCA
>JAQWTL010000025.1 GCA_029242715.1 Phycisphaerales bacterium | reverse complement strand
TCAGATCATCGTTGCTGCTGGCACCTATGTCGCAGATCCTCGCAATGCCGCCGTCGTCCATGTACAGGACAAGTCACTTCGCATCTTCAGCAACTCCGGCCCTGTTGCCACCAAAATCAACGGGCAGAATTCGCGACGATGCGTGCTTGTCACCGGAGACGCCAATCATCTTGTCCAACTACAGGGATTCCAAATATTGAACGGCAAGGCTACTGCGCAAGATGTCGATGGCGACGGCAACACACAACCGGATGAGTGTCATGGCGGAGGATTGCTCGCCATAGGCAATTGTCGAGTGGAGGTCGGATACTGCTGGTTCTTTGACAACTACTCCGAGTTTCAGGGAGGGGGACTCGCCGCATGGGAATCGAATATTGACGTTTCAGATTGCCGCTTCATAAACAATGTCTGCGACAAGGGCGACGGGGGTGCCCTGCGAGCAGATCTTTCGCAGATCCGAATAGAGAATTGCGAGTTCAATACCAATGATGCTCGCTCCGGTGGCGGAATCTATTCCAGGCTGAGCAGCCTTGAAGTTCTTTCAACTGAATTCAAGAACAACAATGCAAGCCTTGGCGGCGGAACCATGTCAACATCAGGCACAGCCAGCTTCCATGATTGTCAATTCAGAACGAATACGGCAAACCAGGCAGCCGCCATCCACATGACAGACATGAACGCCTCCATGGAGCACTGCCTGTTCTTCTCGAACATGGCCGACACAGCCGGAGGGATTGACATCGGATCTGATTGCGTGATGACGATCCTGTCTTCTGATTTTCAATCAAATGAAGCGATCGAGCATGGCGGTGCCATCTCTGTTTCGTCACTGGCTGAAACCACGATCCGGTTCTCTCGATTCTGCGACAACAAACCCTTTGCCATTCACGGGAAATGGATTGATGGCAACAATAATGCGTTCACCGATACGTGCTACTGCCTTGGGGACTTCGACCAGGATGGAGCTGTCGATATCAAAGACATGCTCACTCTTATTGAAAACTGGGGAGCACCCGCAGGTGATATTGATGGCGATCTGACAACTCAGGTATCTGACCTGCTCATCCTGCTTCAACGCTGGGGAAGTTGCCCTTGACCGGGATTGGATTCATTTTCCAAGTGGAATGATTCTCAACTGATCAACTTCCAGTTCGCCTGCCTCAATCTCTATCGATGGCAGAAGATCTCCCGCTGAAGATGTTGCCAGCGGCCCCAGCCTGCCATCCGAGATATCCACGCCATTGAGCTTGACCTCAATGGCACGGCCCGCATCTGAAGGCGTCACCGTAACAACCATGTTGAACCATGATCCCGCAGCGATCAAATGAGTCGTAACGGTATCAATCTCTGAAATGGTTCCGGTCGCCGGTTCGCCAACTTCACCGTGGCCAAGATGAATCATGAGTTGATCCCCGAGATCCAACTGGGCCCGGGTTCCGGTCTTGTACCGAAGACGCGCAGCTACCTTGTAGGAATCAGGAAGCGAAGACTTCCATGTCAACGAACCGGTACCAGACAAGGCAAGCCGATTATCCGGTCTCGTTTCTACCAGATCACCTTTACGAACAGACTTGCCAAGGACCTGTTCAGAAAGCAGGCTCACGCCTCCATCTGGCAGTTTGTCACTGGTGGCATGGAAACGGATGTTTGAAATACCAGCCGGTCCAAGATCACCAAGGATGCAAATCGATCCTCGTTCTCCATCTCCGCTGGTCATTGGCAGTTCAATGGCATCTGCAATCGCGACATTGTCGAGATAGATGCCACCAATACGCCCCCGGTCAAGCTGACGACCCTGCGTATCAAAGTGAGGACCTTCGTAATCAACATCCAGTTGCTGCCACTGGCCTGGGCCGAACCAGAAATCTACCGGCCATTCATCGAGTATCGCGTCATCCGCATCGATGACCTGAACCGTCGCTGCTGGAGGCGTCGCCCCATGATCTCTCAATACGATGCGACCGCCAGAGGGCAGACCAATCCCGACTCCCCCACCGGATGGCAAGAAGAGATTGGAACTCAATCGACCATCTACATTCCTGATGGGAAGCACCATGTCCTTGGACTTGCCCGGATTATTCATCAACAGATGATTGCCAGGCTTCATCGTGAATGCGCCATTGGCATCAAGTTCTGCTGAACCCAACTGCCAACCTTCACCACTGACCCGGTCCATGGGATCACCCCAGGTCAATCGTACCCACCCATCCAGGACACCCGCTCCCCGTTCCAGAGGAGGCGCGACCCGTCGTGCAATCAATTGAGCAGGTGACGTGTCACCAGGCATCTGGTTCACCGTGTAGGAGAACTCAGGATGGAGCAACTCGTGGCCGTCCTGACCAAGAATGCCGGTCAAGTTCATTCGAACACATCGACCCGCCTTCAGATCTGGCGTGCGGACAATCAGTTTCTTTCGATCATCTGAAAGCGAAACCTCAGCGATATCAAGTGTCTCACGTCCCTGTTCAGGAGATCCGTATTCCCACCACCAGTTGTAGTGGTATGTCCAGGCATTGATTGCCTCAGGCGTAATCTCGATGTCTTCGGAAACAGGTCTTGTGAAGTCGATCTCGAAGCCATCCGCGAGAAGATCGACACTGGACATCTCCATGGGCATCACGCCAGTCCACTGGATGCGGCGAAGCCCATATGCGGGTTCCATGCCACCCCAGCCACGATTGGTCAGACCTGTGTACAGCGTGCCATCATCACCAAACCGAACACGACAGATAGATCCAACGCCCTTGCGGAAAGGCCAGATCGCGCCTTGGTAATCGCCATTGATCTTCTCAAGGTCAGCACGAAGCACCATCCCATTGGTCAGCTCTGCAACAAACAGTTGTTCATCAAATGGGCCGAAACGCCCATCGGTCGTATTCGGAACCAGGTTGCCTGCTGAACGTGACCAGTCATAGGGAATCCAGATCGCCGCCGGCTCACGTTGGTCCGAAACCGGCTGGGTATCACTGGGCACTTCATCTGTGGAAAGCCAATCCTCCGTCCAGCGAAGCGAGTTGGGGTGGCCATAGAAGCCACCCTCCTTGATATGAAAGATAGGGCACACGGGCATCCAGTCTCCCTGGTTGTCCGTGACGAAGACATCGCCTTCGACATTCATCCCGACGCCACAGGGACTACGGAGGCCATGTGCTACTGGCGTCACCTCACCGTCTGGTGAAATCTTCACCACCCAGCCGCGCCAAGGTTCCTCCGACTGACCGTGCCACCATTCGGGATTGATGAATGCCAGATTGAGGCTGACATAGAAATTGCCCTCGTCATCAACAGGCAATCCGTACGCATACTCGTGATAGTTGTTGGTCAAGCCCCAGTCCTGGGTCAAGGTATCGATGTGATCCACCTGTCGATCACCATCCACATCACGCAGACGAGACAACTCTGTTCGCTGAATGACGTAGATGTCACCATCAACAACCTTCAAACCCAGGCCTTCAGCCAGACCATCCGCAAAGAGGTGCCAGGTTGCATCCTCAGGATTATCCGCTGTTGGATTCTCGACAATCCAGACACGCCCACGGCGAGTACTCAAGGCCAGTGAGCCATCAGGAAGCATGTCCATGCCTCCGATTTCGATGATCTCTCCTTCAGGCGATGGAATCGTCTCGACCGTGTAGTAGACGGACTCGTCAGCACCCACGAGGAAAGACAACATGGCGGCCACGACTGTCAACATCATGCCGATCGATCCTTGCCAAGGAGCGTCTCTTGTAATTCCGCGTTCCACTCAGGCACCAGCAACGTAGTGATCGTCACAGTCGCCGCCTTGGAATCAGGCACTGTTGCCAGCACCGTGTCATTCAGTTGATCCAGCGTTGCCTGACGCAGGCCTGTGATTTCTACAAGACCACCAGGGCCCGTCGAACGAAACCAATGAACACCATTCACACCGGTACCAAGTGATTCAGCAGAACCATCAAGATTGAGATTGATTGACAACCGATCCATTTGAGGATTTTCAATCGCATAGACACGTTCATAGCCGGACATGGCGCCGACCGTTGCGGCCTGCCCCACCTCCTGGACGTGAATATCCCCCACTGACAACTTCTGACGAATGGCCATCGAACCCTTTACGACCGAAGTGCCTGCGAGCTGCGACTTCACCGGCTTGCCATTGACGTAGAAGGATGGGCCTGCAGCGCCGCCACGGACGGCTCGAACCATTCGCCCCAGCGGCTTGATCGGTTCGCCGCTTCGGCCTGACCAGTTTGCTCGTTTAACAAAGTCACCTTGACGTACAGCCAACAGCCGGACATCGTCGGTTCGATACTCCCAGCTCAAGCCATCTGTCCCACCGGCAATCAATCCGCGAACATGCGATGGCTGACCTTCCGCTACAGGAGCCAGTTCACCCCGGATCACCTTCGGACGATCAGTCACGATCAGTTCGGTGTCATCAGGATCAACCACAACCAGAGGTGGCCCCAGTGATTGAACGTACTTGGCCACTGCCAACCGCTGCCGTGGATCAAGCGTGGCCTTGAAGCCCGGCATCGGTGTTCCGGGGATACCTGATGAGATGACCCGCTCGATGGATGAAATCGTGTTACCGAATGAGAAGCCACCATCCTTGAATGACCGGGCCGGCCGATCGAGAACCATCTCGCCCTGCCCACTTCCGTCGGATCCATGGCAAGAAGCGCAGTTGGCCAAAAACAACGTACGGCCGGATACCGGCCGCACATTCTGCGAAATTGAACTGTTCAGGCCTGGCGGCCCTTTGGTGGAATTCTGATTGTGTGGAGAATGGACTGGGGGTGATTCAGGCACACTTGCCGGCATCGTTCCCCACCAACTCACGGCAAAGATCCCGAATGCCAGGATCGGGGCGAGGACCAGGGTGCATACCACGTTGACAGCCATATCCTTCATAGGAGACGAGTGTACCCTGAGCGGACGTGGATTTGAGCGTGATCAGGCCGAGAAACTACTGCCACAGCCGCAAGTGCTGGTCGCATTAGGGTTGTTGAAGACAAACCCACGGCCCATGATTTCGTCCTTGAAGTCGATTTCTGTGCCATTCAGGTACAGATAGGACTTGGGGTCACAGACCACCCTGATGGCAATTTCCTCTCCCGCCCCATCAGCAGAAGGGACCTGAGAGAGATTGAAACGGTATTCCCAGCTCTCATCGGTGTCCTTGGTGTTCTCCGTGAGATCCAGGAGGTAGTTGAAACCGGAACATCCACCTCCCTTGACGCCCACCCTGAGACGGACGCTTTCAGCCGAGAGCTCCTGCTGCTTGATGATTGAGGCGATCTCTTGGGCTGCTGTATCGGTGACAGTGACAGGCATGGTTTTCATCCTAAACAAGGTTGAATAAGGAGCCCCTGGCAGGTGGGCCATCCAGATCCGCAATTATAGCCTCAATACCGGGTTTCAAGCGGTGTATTGTGGAATGATTCTAAGGTGCAACTTACAATAATGAGCTAGCACTTTTAACCCTCTCAGCAATCCCGCCCTGGAGCCTGAAACTCGATGACCACTGATCCCAATGCCATGCTCGATCAATGGGCTGAGCAATCGGATTACCGTTGGGGCTTTGTCACGGATATCGATGCCGATACCGTGCCACCAGGCCTTGATGAGGGTGTAATCCGCTTTATCTCAGCAAAGAAGAAGGAGCCGGAATGGTTGCTGGAATGGCGGCTGGAGGCCTACCGGCACTGGCTGACTATGGAAGAGCCCCTGTGGGCTCACTTTCCCGATCACCCCTGGGGGCCGATCGATTACCAAGCCATCAGTTACTACTCCGCGCCCAAGTCTGATGAAGACCGGCCAAAGAGTCTCGATGAAGTCGATCCGAAACTGCTCGAGACTTACGAGAAACTCGGCATTCCCTTGGAAGAACGAGCTGCCTTGGCAGGTGTTGCGGTCGATGCTGTCTTCGACAGTGTCTCCGTGGCCACGACCTTCCGTGACAAGCTCAAGGAGCATGGCGTCATCTTCTGCTCCTTCTCTGAAGCTGTGCAGGAGCATCCTGAACTGATCCGCAAATATCTGGGATCTGTTGTTCCCGCCAAGGACAATTATTTCGCCGCGCTCAACTCCGCCGTCTTCACAGATGGATCATTCGTCTACATCCCCAAGGGTGTCCGTTGCCCCATGGAACTGAGCACGTACTTCAGGATCAACGCCCTGAATACCGGCCAGTTTGAACGCACGCTCATCGTTGCTGATGACAATGCCTATGTCTCCTATCTGGAAGGCTGCACCGCCCCGATGCGAGATGAGAACCAGTTGCATGCCGCCGTGGTCGAACTTGTCGCCATGGATGATGCAGAGATCAAGTACTCGACCATCCAGAACTGGTACCCCGGTGATGAAAATGGCGTCGGTGGCATCTTCAACTTCGTCACCAAGCGAGGGCTCTGCAAAGGCAACCGCAGTCACATCTCCTGGACACAAGTTGAAACCGGCTCGGCCATTACCTGGAAATATCCCAGTTGCATTCTCAAGGGCGATGACTCGATCGGAGAGTTCTACTCTGTTGCACTCACCAATATGAAGCAACAGGCCGACACGGGCACCAAGATGATCCACATTGGGAAGAACACGCGAAGCAACATCGTCTCAAAGGGCATTTCCGCCGGACATGGCCACAACACCTACAGAGGCATGGTCAACATTCGTCGTGGAGCCACCAATGCACGCAACTACACCCAATGCGACTCGATGTTGATGGGTGAAGAATGTGGAGCACATACATTCCCCGTGATCGAAGTTGGAAATGATACGGCGCAGGTCGAACACGAAGCTTCCACCTCCAAGATCGGAGAAGACCAGATCTTCTATTGCAACCAACGCGGCATCTCGCCCGAAGATGCGGTCTCCATGATCGTCAACGGGTTCTGCCGCGAAGTTCTCGCAGAACTCCCCATGGAATTCGCCGTGGAAGCTCGCAAGCTTCTCGAGGTCAGTCTCGAGGACAGCGTGGGCTGAGCCACTTCGCATTACTAAACAGAAACCACCTGAATCAACAAGTACACGACCGAAAGCCTCCCATGCTCCAGATCACGAACCTTCACGCTTCCATCGACGGCCAACCTATCCTGCGAGGCATCGACCTCTCCATCAAGGACGGAGAAGTTCACTCGCTCATGGGACCCAACGGTTCCGGCAAGAGCACACTCGCCAAGGTGCTTGCCGGCGACGAGGCCTATGAAGTCACCGACGGATCAATCGTCCTGAATGGCCATGATCTCCTGGAAGCCGATCCACATGAGCGTGCAGCCGCAGGGCTCTTCATGGCTTTTCAGTACCCCGTCGAAATCCCCGGCGTGACCATGAAGTATTTCCTCCGAACCGCCATCAATTCCATTCGAAAGAATCGTGGCCAGGATGAACTGGACGCCTATGAGTTTCTCAGTCTTGTAAAAGAAAGAGCCAACTTGGTTGAACTCGATCTGGATCTTCTGGATCGGCCGGTCAATGGTGGCTTCTCAGGTGGCGAAAAGAAACGTGCTGAAATCTTCCAGATGGCAATGCTCGAACCCACTGCCTGCATTCTGGATGAAACTGATTCCGGCCTTGATATCGATGCTCTGAAAATCGTCTCTGATGGTGTGAACAAGATGCGATCTCCCGATCGATCATTCCTCCTGATCACGCATTATCAGAGACTGTTGAGTTACATCATTCCTGACGTCGTGCATGTTCTTGTGGATGGTCGCATCATCCGTACCGGTGACAAGCAACTCGCCATGGATCTCGAAGAGCATGGCTACGCCTGGGTAGAGCAGGAGAACGCTGTCGACGCGTGAATCGAAGAAATACCATGCCTACCATGACTACCAACCAACCATGCACTTTCAGCGATCGCTCCAAGGCCATCGCGCAGGACGGCTTCACCAAAAGTCGAACAGAGGCCCTCGCTCGCTTCCAGGACATGCTCTGGCCCAGCATGCGGGACGAAGCCTGGCGATACACCGATACGCGGCCGATTGCCTCGATTGATTTTGCCGCCGCTGACCCTTCCAGCACCACGGACATGGATGCGATTACGCCGTTCATGCTCGATGATGACATGCCAAGAATGGTCTTTGTCGATGGTGTCTATCAAGCATCCTGTTCAACAGCACCAAGCATGCCCGGCGTTCAAATTGATCGGATCAGCAGCCTGCTGGCCAACGATCCTAATCGCCTGATTGACCGTCTGTCAGCGCATGCCGATTGGCAAGACGATCCCGCCTCAGCACTCTCGACGGCACTGCTCACAGACGGTGTTCTGGTCGAAATTGAAGATGGAGCGTCGATGCAGGAACCACTGCATCTCATCTTCTTATCAAAGGGTGGTGAAGAACCTGTTTCCGTGCATCCACGCGTCCTCATCGTTGCCGGAAACAATGCCAAAGGAACCGTAATCGAATCACACGTGGGAACCAGTGAGAACACGATTCTGACTACACCCGTTACTGAACTGATTGCAGGCGACAACGTGAATCTCGACCATTATCGAATGGTTCAGGAAGGTGCCGGCACATGGCACTTAGGCGACCTGGCACTTCATCAAGGTTCGAATACCGAGGTCTCTTCCTGTGTACTGGCGTTCGATGGCCCCGTCGTGCGAACCCGGATGCGAGGGACCCTTGCCGGTGAGCACAGCAATGCCATCCTGCACGGCCTGGCCCTCGGACATGGCAAGCGACATGTAGAGAATCTGCTTCAGGTCAATCATATGGTTCCCAACTGCAGAAGCCGAGAAGCCTTCAAGCACGTTCTGGAAGATGAATCAACTGCTGCATTCACTGGCCGGATCTATGTCGCTGAAGGTGCCCAGAAGACAGACGCAGTCCAGACAAACCGGAATCTCCTGCTCTCACCGACCGCTCGATCTACCGCGAGACCGCAACTCGAGATTTACGCGGATGACGTCAAGTGCACTCACGGGGCTACTGTCGGTGAATTGGATGCGGAAGCACTGTTCTACTTGCAAGCCCGTGGTGTTCCAACTGAAGCAGCCCGGAGCATGCTTGTACAGGCCTTTGCCGGGGAGATTCTTGATGATGTTGCCCCACCATCACTCCGTTCCCAGGCCATGGTGCTTCTCCGGAACCGACTTCCCGCTGCTGAACATCTCGCGATGATCGAATGACCGGTAGGCTGTCAAGCATGCCTGGCCAATCCCAGACTAGTTCGCCCCTGGACATCCCTGCAATCCGCGCGGAATTCCCGCTGTTGGAACGCAAGGTCCATGACAAGCAGCTCGTCTATCTCGACAACTCGGCAACTACACCAAAGCCAAGAGCAGTCATCGATGCTGTGGACAGCCATTACACCCAGGGCACAGCCAATGTCCATCGGGCAGCTCACGCATTAAGCGTCGAGGCTACCGAGGCCTTTGAAACGGCACGCCAGGACATTGGCGACTTCATCAATGCCTCTTCCTCCAATGAAATCATCTTTACGCGCAGTGCCACTGAAGCAATCAACCTGGTAGCCAATGCCTGGGGACCAATGGGATTGAGTTCTGGTGATGAGATTCTCGTGACCGAGATGGAGCACCATGCGAACATCGTTCCATGGCAACTGCTTCGGGATCGCCTGGGTATTGAACTTCAGGTCGCACCGATGGATGACCGCGGCATGCTCGACATGGCAGCCCTGCGGGATCTGATCAGCAACCGGACAAAACTCGTATCGGCAACATGGATCTCCAATGCATTGGGCACCGTCAACCCGATTGAGGAAATCATCTCACTGGCCAAACAGGCCGGCGCAACGACTCTGGTGGATGCGACTCAGGCACTGCCCCATCGCTCAGTTGACGTAAAGGCACTTGATGCCGACTTCATTGTCTTCTCAGGTCACAAGATGTATGGCCCGACAGGCATCGGCTGCCTGTGGGGACGCGAAAGCCTTCTTGAAGCCATGCCTCCCTGGCAGGGTGGCGGCGACATGATCGACAAAGTCACGTTCTCAGAGACAACATGGAACAAGCTTCCCTGGAAGTTTGAAGCCGGCACGCCTCATATTGCTGGCGCGATTGGTCTTGGTGCCGCCGTCAATTGGCTGCGGAACCTCACCATGGATTCCATTGCTACACATGAACATTCATTAGTTGAATCACTGGCAGCCATGCTCGAAGCAATCCCTCGAGTCAATCTGATCGGGCATCCGGTGCCTCGAGCAGCCGCCGTGTCTTTCATGGTAGACGGGCTCCATCCGCATGATGTCGGAACGATGCTTGATCGTCATGGGGTTGCCGTTCGCACGGGCCACCATTGTGCACAGCCCACGATGCAGCACTTTGATGTGCCTGCAACGGTGCGGGCTTCCGTTGGCGTATTCAACGACGATTCAGACATCAAGGCACTGGATGTCGCCCTTCGTCGAGTTATCGAGGTGTTCGGATGAGTGACCAACCAAATGACATCAATGACCGCATCGTCAAGGCCCTCCGAAAGGTCCATGATCCTGAAATCCCGGTCAACATCCACGACCTGGGACTGATCTACGATGTCACTGTTGATGAGAATGGTGCTGCATCAATACGCATGACCCTCACGACACCGAATTGCCCAATGGCTGAGGTAATCCCCGGCCAGGTCCAGGCAGCCGTAGCCGCCGTAGAGGGCGTCACCTCTGCAACGGTCGAACTCGTCTGGGAGCCAACATGGGTGCCGGAGATGATGTCCGAGGTTGCCAGGCTGGAGCTGGATTTCACAGGCAAATTCGATCCATCCAAGTTCATGAAGAAAGCCCCCACCTCGCTTTCGATCAATAGAAAGAAACAGGACTGAAGCCACCATGCCCGATTATCACAAGGCCGCTTCCATAACCGATCTTGAACCAGGTGCCATCCTCTGTGTTGACGTCGCCGGAACCCGAGTTGCGCTCTACAACCTGGAAGGCGAGTACTTCGCCACCTCTCCATCATGTACGCATGTAGAAGCCGATCTTGCCGATGGAGATATCGAAGGTGGTGAGGTCGTCTGCCCTCTTCACTATGCAACCTTCGACATACGGACCGGACTGTGCACGGGACCTCCCGCCGATGAAGATCTGGTGACATACAACGTCAGGGTCAACGGCCAGGATATTGAAGTCGAGCTCTGATACTTCGACAATTGATCATTGGCGAGAAGCACCGTGCTCATCAATATTCTCGACATTCTTGTCCCTATCTATGCAACGGTGATCTTCGGCTACCTTCTTGGTCGTCGGGAATTTCCCTGGGTATCACGCACCATCGTGCCGCTGATCCTGCAGATCAGTCTCCCTTGCCTGATCGTGTCGCATTTTTCCAGACAGAAGACAGTCCCCGAGGGACTGGTCGAAGTTTTGATCTCAGCTGGGATCATCTTCACCATCCTCTTGGGAATCTTCTACCTGCTTCTTCGTCTGTTCAAGATGCCACTTCGAACATTCCTGGGAGCTGCTTCTCTCCAGAACATGTCCATCGGCCTCGCGTTGGGCTTTCTCGGGTTTGGCAATACTGGATTTGCCTTGGCACTTGGCTACGCCTCTGTGATTCTGTTTGCCCAATTCACCTTGGGCTGGTGGATTCCCGAAGGTCGCATCAATGTGAAGCGCACTCTGTCCCAGATCACCATCTATGGCATCATCCTGGGACTCCTATTGATGTTCGTGCACATCCAGCCACCGTCCTACATCGACAAGACGCTCTCCTTGATCGGGCAACTGGCGATTCCACTGCTTCTGTTTTCCCTGGGCTTTTCACTGGCAGGAATCAAGATCACCAGGTTCCCGAAGAATCTCGTGCTGTCTGCCATTCACCACACGATATGCTTGGGCATCGGCATCTCCACGGCCCTGCTCATGGGCTTGGAAAATGATGCCTTTGTCGTCGTCGTACTGCTCTCAATGCTCCCCTCTTCGACGATCAACCTGTTGATGGGAAAAGAGTCAGGCGCCGACATGCCTCCGATGACCATGTTCATCTTCTGCACCAATATCTGGCTGGTCATAACCCTGCCCATTGGGCTGGTGCTGCTGCTGCCGTCCTGACCTTCTTCCCCTTTGGCCTCAGGGGCAAGGCCCCCACAGACTGGTCATGGTCACAAGGTCCAGAATGTCCACAACGCCATCGTTATTCAAATCAGCGCTGCCGGACGTTCCCCATTGAGCAATCAACATGATCAGGTCGAGCAGATCAACGACGCCATCCATATTCAGATCAGCACTACAGATTGCACTTGAGACTTCGATAGCACCAATATCGACGACTACCAAGCCATCACCATCGCCATCCTGCTCACGTGCCTGGTACAGAAGGTCAACAGGAATTGCCTCAGTAAGGTCTCCGTCATTATCAAGATCCTGCTCATCAGATGGAAGATTGAACGGATCGCCTGCGTCCAGGCATGGGGATGACGACATCAATCCATAGGTGTTCCCGTTGAAGATCAGTTCGGGATCAACATCCTGAACATTCGTACCGAATGCCAGGCCGCCTTCAATAATGCAATCGGACACCTGCATGTTCGAATTGGGAGCCGTGATCTGAGCCACACTGTTCCCATGAATGACTGTGTTCGATATGACTGCGAGCTGAGAAATGGATGTACTGCCGAAGCGAATACCATCACCGGTATTGTTTACGATCGTGCAGTTGGCAACATCACCGGCAAATTGTTCCATGTCGATCGCGGCACCAAGACCGCTTACATTGTCAGACACGATGCAATTCACAAATGATCTCAATGGAATTGTCGCCCATGGGGATCCTTGTCCTCCGAGCAGGCGGACAGCGCCTCCTCTGCCAACAGATTCATTCAATGAAAACTGCGTGTTCCAGAATTGAATTCGAGGACTGGCACTGTTTACATTGGTGCCAAATACGGCCCCACCCATACCGCCTGCCGTATTCATCGTGAACACAGATCCAATCACCAGATTGGTTCCCATGACCGGGCCGCAACTGATGGCGCCGCCATTGATATCACTGTGATTCTCATGGAATTCACAATGCCTGACATTCAATCGAACAGTTGATTGCGAAAGTGCTCCGCCAAGTTGCTCGCATTCGTTCGAGATGAAATGGCATGAGACAAGATCCAGTTCGCCACCGAATTGATGCACGGCGCCGCCAAAGGAACAAGAAGATGGGATTTGCGGATACGACGGAAGATTCGCCTGGTTTGAAGTAAAATGGCACCCATGGATGATTGATAATGGACTCGTGTTCCAACAAAATATGCCTACCGCTCCACCAATTCGGCCCTTGTTGGATTCGAAGGTGCAATGTTCTATGACGTTCCGTGAATCAATCAATCGCAATGCGCCGCCGGCATCGCCTCGGTTGTTATCAAACCTGCATCGGGCTATGTAGACTTCGCACTCTGAGCAATTGATGGCGCCGCCTCCGGATTTAACGGCATTCGCTGAGTAATTGCTCTTGAATGTACAAGCCATGAAACGAGGCGATCCGATGCGACAAAAGACGCCGGCTCCATCAAAGGCCGTGTTATGAAAAATAGCACAACGTGAAAATTCGGGTGATGCATCTTCACAGTAGACGCCACCGCCAAGAAGGCTGTTCGGATTAGGGGACGAGTGCGTGCCAAGCCCCGGCGTCCCTGTACCACCTGTGATCATGAGATCATAAAAAGCGAGACCTGATGCATTTTTGACGCATCGGATCGTGCTTCCCTGTGTTGGGCCCTGCGTCATGGCAGAGCCATCAATCACGGTCGGCTGACCCTTGACCTGACTGCCTTGCAGAACAATGCCCTTACTGATGATGTCAATATTCTCGTACCAGGTACCACCAGCAATTTGAATCACATCGCCATTCACGGAAGCATCGACAGCATCCTGAATGGTCGGGTAGTCAGCCGGAACATGAATAACAGCGGCACACAGGCCCTGAGTAAACAGAACTAACGCCGTAACAAAAGCAAAAATTGATCGGGACATGTTGAGCTCCAATTGTGTTCGCCGCATCAGGTGCCCGGTGGCATGCCTGAAGCAATAGCGAGGACTGGGCCCCTTGCAGAGACAATTCCCACATCCACATATGCACCATGGAACCCGGCGTGTGTCCGCTTGGAACTGAATTCCTCAAATCATTCAGAAAGTCCCCTGAATGCGTTTAGAAACCAGTTTGCAGCCCTGTCTCTACTCACAAGCGTCTGTGATTTGAGCTTCGTTGTGAACATTATGTTGATGGCACATACCCCATGCATCCATCACAAGCAGTATGTCCGTCATGTTCACACGGCCATCTCCATTGACATCTTCCTGGCATGGCGACGGGCAGGTACTTTCAACACAAGGCATGTCCTGCCCCTGCCATCGGCCACCGGCATCCTCGCAGGCCGTACGCGATGCCATGATGCAGGCATCTCGAATACAACAGGCGCCACCCGGACCGCAGTCACTTCGGATACTGACTGATCCCGTATCACGCCACTGGATTCCATCCTCATGGAATCCGCAGAACACAACCCGTGGCCGACTGTCCACGCATTGAATCGTGGCACCACCAAGCTGCGATGTATTGCGATAAAACCAGCACTCCAGGAAGACCGGCGTCCCCTTCTCGACGTACACCGCACCTCCCTGATCTGCAGTGTTGTTCAGGATCAGGCATTCCTTGATGATTGGGCTGGATTCCAGCAACAACAATCCGCCGCCTCGAGAGATCTGATGTTTTTTCCCAGGCTCAGCGGTCCCATCACCACCCGCAATGCTGAATCCAATCAACATTGAATCAGGGCCTTCACCGGAACACATGACAACAGTACTGCCACCTGTATCAGTTGGTTCGAGTGGAGTTCCATCAAGCAGAGTCTGCTCGGCGCCCGCCTCGCTTCGAACCGTTATGGACTTTCCAAGAAAGTCAATCCGCTCGCGGTAGATGCCCGGCCCCACCCGAACCTCATCTCCATCTACAGACTTGTCAATTGCAGCTTGGATCGTTCCTCTTCCAGCGTAGACTTGGTGAACAACCTCACGCTTGGCAGCAACAGCTGCTGCCAAGGCCAACGCCGGTGCTGGCAAGAACGGAGAGAGTGTTGCCAGCACCAGCGCCACGTGAGGAGTCACGATTACACTTCGCATCCTTGCGACCATGAATCACCTCCTCGGCCGGATCAATCAGGGATCCAGCCGAGGAGGCACCTTACTCGTCAGGGGAGAGAGGTCCTTGACAAGCAACTTATTTTCTCGTGAATGCGAGGTGGCTTTCCGAAGTCATGCCAAAAAGCATTTGCTTCGAATATGCGCAAAATAACCGTCATTCATGACAGCATTCGCCTCATCACGTCAGAAGCCTGCCAAGCGCCCGTAGAGGACTGCCAGGCAGGCTTCCATACTCTGAAACATCGTCCAACTCGCTATCGAAATCCTGTTCGTTAGATGCATGAGCCCCAGTTCCCCAGCAGAATCGTCAAGTCCGCTCCCGTGACCTGGCAGTCTTTGTCCAGATCACCCACGGGATCACTCGTGATGCCCCAGGTCCCCAGCAGGATTGTCAGGTCGGCGCCGTCAACATTGTTGTCGCAGTTCAGGTCACCCAGGCAGGTGCCGCATGTCCCCGTCCCATCATCGGGAGTCGGGGCAAAGTCCTTCAGGATCTCGGCCAGTTCCAGTGACGTCAGTGTCGCCTGTGAGTCATCCACGTACACCCCGTCGGTCCCTTGAGCCAGCTGGGAGGCCATCGCCACCAACCCCTCTGGAATTGGATCTACTTCAGTGACAATGGTAATGGCGCTGACGTTATTCTCGTTCAGGACTTCCACGGCATTGTCGATGGCATCCTGGTCAAACTCATTGCATTCGACCTGTCCACCTTGCTCAGGACATTCATCAGACAACGTCACGATCACACGGTACACGCCTTCCCATGGACGCTGATCAGCGACAACCGCCGCCATATCCGCCCAGTCCTCTAAGGCCTTCTCTCCTGAAATAGTGCCGTTGTAATTGGGAACATCCGTTCCATACAGGCCCGCGAGTCCACCCTTGGGAACGTCCGTGCAATTCCCCCACCAGTCTCCCTTGTAATAGTCCGTAATGATCTGACCATGCAAGTCGGACACGATGTAGCCCCAGTCCTCCAGCTGCTCTATGGCATCCCTCGTCAACTCGCACAAGCCCTTGGAGTCCTCACCCGAGCCTGAAACGTCATAAATGAATACGACCTCAAGCTGAGGTGGCTGACAACTGTCCGGGACACCATCACCGTTACAGTCGGAACTGGTTCCATCAGCAATATCACAGGCATCAGGCCTTTCGTTTTCGTTGCAGTCGGGAACCAGGCCCTGGGCGATGGTGCAGAAGTCGATCAACCCGTCTTCATCACAGTCCGGGGTGGTACCCGCTGCAATGTCACAGCTGTCGGGAATGGAATTGCGGTTGCAGTCCAGGACGTCGCCATCTGCGATCGCGCAGATGTCAATCACTCCATCACCATCACAGTCGTATCCCCCTGAGGCCAGTTGACAGACATCCAAGGCACCATCGCCATCGCAGTCGTCTCCGCCCCAATCGGCGATCTCACAGGAATCGAGCAATCCACTCCCATCGCAATCCAGCCCGGGGTCCTGGCTGATTTCATCTGAATCACAGCTGCCCGACTCATCACAGTCTCGGCACGAGTCGAAGATCACGACCGCCCCACTGTCGTCTGGGGCTCCCGCAAAGACAAAGGAACCATCTGTCGCGAGGCCTGTGCCAAGCGTTGGTGGCGCGGAATCAGAGTCGTATCGGCCGTAGTATCGCCATCCATCATCATGTTGCTCAAAGGCATACACCACGCCGTTCTCATTGGAAGAGCTGTATTTCGGCACACCGATCAGTACTTGATCGTTTGCCATCGCCAACGAATTGCTGAAACTGGAATCACTGCCCTCGGGAAGATCCAACTTGGCCTCCTGGACCCAACCTGTCGCGCCTCGGCGAAAGAGGTAGGTCGTACCACTATTCGTGGCCACAGCGATAAGGTCGGACTCGACGGCTACCGCGGTGCCGAATCCTGTTGGCGGCGAGGCCTCTGGCACAAGTTCAACTAGGCTGCCAGCATCCCAACTGGAACCACACAGTCCGGACTGTCGTTCCAGCACCCAGGCCGTATTACTGTCCACGGCACCGATGACGGCAACATCACCATCGAGGTCGACAGCCGTGCCAAAGTTGATCGCATTAGATTCCGGACGAGAAATGGATTCGCACTCAGTCCATGTCCCATCGATTCGCTTGAAGAAGGTGACGTACTCAGATGGGCCTACGATCTGGCCGATCGGACTGCCGGCGATGATCCAGTTACCACTGATAGCGACTGAGGTGCCCTGCAGGTGCCTACTGCCTGCCGAGCCACCCTTGGTCAGTACTTCGTCCCAATTCTCGGACTGGGTCCGTTCATACACGAAGATCGCCCCGCTGCTGCCCCATCCGGGCGCACCCACAACCAGCGTATCGCCTTCCAGATCTACTGCCGCACCAAATTGATGCAGATCAGCGAGGCCTCCTCCGATACCACCACCGCCCGCTTCCTTCTCCAGAACAGCTGTCTCAGTCCACATGTTTCCCTGGCGACCATAGAGATAGACACGCGAGACATCGCTAGCTGGAGCCCCGACAGCAAGATGAGTATCGCTCACACTCAGGGCGGTTCCATAGTCCTCGCCATCTGACAACATCTGAACTTCGACGTCAGCGGAGGCCGATCCCACAATCGTCGCAAGACCAATGGCTACGATGAAGCTCATGCCGTAATTTGAATTGAGACCGTTTGTGATCATTGGATTCCTCCTCAAGGGCCACACAGCCAGTATGGGGCAGTTCATGTCGCGATCCAGATACAGGTGCGAAAGAGACGCACTCCTGCGCAATGAATTACGCAGGAACCCGAAGGAAGCCCCGAATGTGAGCTCTGATTCAAGGACGGGTTTGAATGACACTCGCTGAGCGGAAGCACCCGGGCCCGAATCGGTACCGCATGGAACCGGTATCCGTGGCCTGCTCAACTTCGACCATGAAACCTTCTTCAGTGACTTCGACTTGCGGGGAACCCAAACCGGGGCTCGCCAGCGCCTCGTATCGACCCGCCAATTCCTTCATCGTGGTCGGCCACGCTTCATGCTCGGCACGGTATTGCTCGGCAGCATGATGTACACGACGCAGCAGGGTCCATGCCGCGGCATCTGGAGCCGCCTTGAATTGCACTGTTCCAGGGGCAGCATCGCTGAACTGAACGAGCCCCCAGTACTCGGGACGATGCATGTCAATCGCATCCTGTGGGGTCCATGTCCAGTTGTCCTCTCGGACATCAGGGATCCGTTCATAGGTTCCATTGGAGTTGATCTGATGACGCCACTGAACCCTTGAGAAGTTCACCGGCCACTGATCACCATCACCAGGAGGGATGGAACGGTTGGCATGACTGCGTAACGACTCCCAGGGAATCGCGATCTCCATGGACCAGCGTTCATCAACATCCGTGCTGTCATTCAGCGTCCCCTGAATATCGACAGCTGTCTTCAAGCCCTCAATATCCCAGCCAATGTCATAGGTCCCACCACATCGATATGGCCTTGTGAGCATGAGATCGAACTGGGTATTCAGCGCATTGACTTCCAGCTCGTAGTAGTCGAGGTTGTCGCCATCCGGATCAATGAAGACTTCAAAATCATTGTCGTTGTAGATGATCGAATCCCTCTCAATGAGGGTGCCCCAGACATCCGGCTCTTCCATGTCCGCTCCGACATAGAAGTACTCATCGTCCCAGAGCATTTTGGCCCGGGTTCTGAAACGGGGCTCCGGCTTGGCATCGCCTTCGATGTCACGAAAGGCGATGGTCCAGGGTGCCGCCTGCCAGCCAGGCTCATCCAGTCGGCCATCGATCACCAGAGGAGTAGTCGCTCGCCCCGCAACATAGACCTCGGGAAAATCATCTGGAAGTCCGCCGGTCCTTGGAGCATGGTTGCACCCTGCCCCAACCGTAGCAATCAGCATCAAAATAATCAGGTGTCTCATCTGCATTACCGGAGTCTAACGAGGTCAGAAGGGTGCCGGCCTCGCCCTGCTCCTCTATCATTCATGACCAGATGAGAGTCTCCCTGCCAACCCTTGGAAACCAGCCTCCGCCAGCCAGCAACCAGCAGCGGCTTGCCGGCGATCTCAGGGATTCCCATGGACGAGTCATCACGGATCTGCGGCTCAGCGTGACCGATCGCTGCAACTTCCGGTGCGTGTACTGCCTGGAGCCAGGGACGCGTTTTCTTCCACGTCAGGAACTGCTGTACAAGGAGGAGTACCTCCAGGTTATTCAGGCCTGCATGAACTTGGGCGTACGAACACTCCGTCTTACAGGAGGCGAACCAACGCTCTACCCAGAGCTTGATGAACTGATTGAAGAAACAGGCAAGCT
The DNA here is from genome assembly GCA_029242715.1 of Phycisphaerales bacterium. Lineage (GTDB taxonomy): Bacteria > Planctomycetota > Phycisphaerae > Phycisphaerales > SM1A02 > UBA1668. The sequence continues at coordinate 107,992 of JAQWTL010000025.1, read as the reverse complement.
TGGCCTTGATGACATGGCCATGACCACCAATGGTTGGTCCCTGAACAAGGACCGGGCCAGCCGATGGCATGATACGGGCCTGCAACGCTTGACCTTCAGCCTTGACAGCCTTCGTGAAGATCGCATGGCGGCTATCACACGATCTAAAACCAGCGTCAGCCAGGTTCTTGATGCCATCAAAACTGCAAGGGATGCTGGTTTTCCTCGACCCAAAGTCAATGTCGTCATGATGCGAGACATCAATGATGACGAGGCCGTCGATTTCGCCAGAGCAGCGCGCAGCCATGATCTGGACATCCGATTCATCGAGTTCATGCCACTTGATTCTGCCCGGGACTGGGACAAGAACCAGGTTGTCACAGCTGATGAAACACGCCGTGCCATCGAAGCGGTCTGGCCATTGCAGAAAGAGGATGGAGGCAATCCCTCTTCGACATCCTGTAATTGGGGATTTGCCGACGGTGGCTCTGGTCGCATCGGCTTCATTGCCCCTGTCAGCAGGCCTTTCTGTGGTGCCTGCAATCGACTTCGAATCACTGCAGAAGGTCGAATTCGCCCCTGCCTTTTCAGTCATGATGAATGGGATCTCAAGCCACTGCTTCGTCGAGGCCTCCCTCTCAAGGACATCCAATCTTTCATCATTGATGCCGCTTGGAACAAGCAACCTGGCCATCAAATCGGACAAGATGATTTCCAGCAACCGGCTCGCAGCATGTCTGCCATTGGTGGCTGACTGCCACGAGTCCAGTGCGAACCACTACCCTTCCGAAAAGAGCATTTGAACGCACCTGAACAACACGCCGTGCCTAACTCATCAACATCCCGATCATTGCCTGCATCGGCGATTTCGATCGCATTGATGATCCGTGGTTTTCTGGGCGGCTTCCTCATGGGACTTGCCAATCTCGTCCCTGGCATCTCCGGCGGAACCATGCTGCTGGCCACCGGCATCTATGACCGATTCATTGCTGCCGTTTCACAAGTGACAACCTTCCGTTTCCGGCTGGACTCCATTGTGCTGCTCGGAATCATCATCATTGGCGGCGGGTTCGCGATCATTCTTGGTGCAGAGACCTTGGGATCACTTGTTCATGAACAAAGATGGATCATGTTCAGCTTGTTCATAGGGCTGACTCTGGGAGGTGTCCCACTTCTCTGGAGCATGATTCAACCATTCAATCTGCCAGCCATCATTGGTTGTCTTGCCGGAATCGGTGCCATGGGTCTGCTGGCCTTTGTTGACCTCGGGCAGAGCGAGCCTGGCGAGTACAGCTTCATCATGTTGCTGATCGCAGGTGCTGCTGGTGGTGCCACGATGGTCCTGCCTGGCGTCTCTGGCAGTTACCTGCTGCTGGTGCTGGGCCAGTATCTCGTCATTCTCTCTGCGATTTCCGGGCTGAAAGATGCGTTGGGCGGAGATGGTCAACTGTCAGAACCCATGGCCATCCTGATTCCGGTCGCCATCGGGGCTGCCGTGGGCATTGTGGCTGTTTCCAACATCATGCAGTGGTTCCTTCAGCACGCCAGGACAACCACCCTTGGGGTCCTCATGGGATTTCTACTGGGAGCAGTCCTCGGCCTATGGCCTTTCCACGCTCCTGTTGATCAGAGCATCCTGATGACGGATTACGCTCAATATGGGCTGCTGGCTGAGCAAGTAGAGGATCTCAAGCCTCGAGACTGGCCCACAGCCGCCTTTTCACCCACTGGGGGGCAAGGTCTGGCCGCAATTGGGCTGGTGATCCTCGGATTTGGGATCTCCCTGGCGATCTCCATGTTGGGACGCGAGACCCCCCCTCCAGGATCCGAGGGTCTGGATTAGAACCCTCGATTAGGCCCTCTTCAGGGCCATTTTCGGCCCTTTTCGCTACCAACTGCCAAACCGCAGCATGACTTGAAACCACGTTTAAAGGGCCACAGGAGCCTTTTTTACTCCTTTCTAGCTTTTAGACACACCTAATCGAATCTCGGTCGTAGATGGGTATGTCGGAAGGCAATTATTTGAACCCTTCTGACACCCCTCCTCTCACACACTCTCCTCTCTCTCCACCACCGGATCCGCTGAAAAGCGGGTCCGGTGGTTTTTGGACCTGGCAACCCCCAAAGAAGCCCTCGGATATTTATCCCTCATTTCTCAGAAGAGGGCACACACATCCAAGGCAGGGGAATAGGTGGTAGTGCACGGGGAATGAAACCCCCGTCCAACTCAGAACATCCCTTCTCTTTCTCTCCTCTCTCCCACCCGCGGGCCCGCCATCTGGCGGGCCCGCGGGTTTTTTTGCCCTTGGCAAACTTCAAACACGCCGAATACCGGACTCTCACGCCAGATACCTCCGTTTCAAGCCATGTTTGATTGAACCGGATTTATGCCCTGTTCCGGCTCTGCGACTGAATCCCCTTCTCTATTGACCCGATGCCCCCTTCTGGAGTCGCCCCTGGAAGGGGTTTTCATTGATACAGCACCAGGGTTGCCAATTGATCTCACAAATTGCCTCGAAGCCCGTAGTTGGAAGTGGATCAACCCTCAATCCCAAGGACCCTTAGCCATGACCCTCAAGCGAACTGCCCTCATCATTTCACTCATCGGGATCGCCACGCTCGGAAGCGGCTGCGCTTCCACGCCATCCCGGCAGGCTGCCTCGAACAGCAGCACCGTTCGCTTTGCGACCCTGGACAGCAATCGCAACCCGCTGGCCCTGGGTGCAGGTGATTCCCTCGGAGCGTCTCTCTACATGACGCATGACATGAATTGAACATTGTTTACATCCGGCCAACGTGCCATCAATGAAGAAACGGTCTCTGCCACGGCAGGGGCCGTTTCTGCATGTTTGAAGACAAATGATTCATCAAGTCCTGCAAAAACAACAGTTTGAACGCCAATCAGTCCGACGGAACATTAGTACCCATTCGCCTGTCTTGAGCAAGGGCTGGAACCACTCGATGGACGACGCCATTCGTAAACTCAGGAAGCAAACGCTCGAGTACATGGGGCGACTTGTCGAACGTCGAAAGGCCGAATCGATGAGACAAACAGAAAGCGGCAAGCGAGATCCGCTCTCAACCGTCCGGGCTCACTCTGCCCTTGACTCGGCTATGGCACAAGCTGAAGAAATCATCAGCTCCCTTGATCGGATACTCGACAAGCACACCCCCGAGGTGCATACGTTCCGTACAAGCTGCAATGGCCTCTCAAGGCTCAAGCAAGCCCGCTACGCCTCATAGGAAACTGCCCGAGGCTGCCTGCTGCCAGGATGTCCGGGATTTGTGTAGCCTTTGGGGATGCCCGGCCCAGACATCAGAATCAAGCGACTCTCTTCACTTGCCCGGCTCCCGGAGTATGCCACTGAGGGCGCATCGGGCATGGATGTACATGCCGCCATCGAGGCCCCGATCACTATTCCTTCACGTGAGATCAGGATGATCCCACTGGGATTTGCCATATCGATACCCGTCGGATGGGAAGCTCAGGTGCGACCAAGAAGTGGCCTTGCCAGCCGTCACGGGGTCTCCCTTCCCAATAGCCCCGGCACCATTGATGCAGACTATCGCGGTGAATTGAAAGTGCCTTTGATCAATCACGGCGCAGATGCGTTTACCGTGGAACCGGGAATGCGAATTGCCCAGATGGTCATCTGCCCCGTTGCGCGTTGTCAGCTCGTCGAGGTCGAAACACTTGATGACACTGATCGTGGCGAAGGTGGGTTTGGTTCCACTGGAACCGCTGCCCGATCATGATCACTTGATCCCGACGATTCCAGAAAGCGTGTTCAATCCCATCGGTTCCTTCGTGTAGAACGGCTCAGCTGCTGCTGTTCCAATTCGACTTCCGAAGTACGTGACACTGGCCATCATGACATCGATGATGCGACGGTTCTTTTCCGGAACCACGAACTGACTTTCATATGCCAGGATGGAACGGCGCTTGTGATCCTCGTACCCCGTGATATCCATGAGGAACGTCGGATCCGGTACACGACGCAAGTGCGTGCAGTAGTAATAGAAAAGCCACCGCGGATGACAGGGTTCGCCTGGAAGATCCGTCTTGGTCAACTTGGCGTCGAATCTGGCATCCTCAACAATTCTGGTGCAGGCGAGGTGGTCTGGATGCGCATCCATGAAATGGGGCGCAAAGAGGATTTCCGATTGATGCTCTCGAATGATGCCTGCAACTCGATGTCTTGAAGCCAGGTCATGAACGACTTCACGGTTTTTCAGGCCAGCCTGTACACGTGGCACGCCGAGTATCTGTGCTGCTGCTGCAGATTCCTTCGCACGAGTTGCCGGATCACCGTGAGGTGTCGGCTCGCCATCGGTGAGATCAACGAGCAGGACATCATGCCCCGCTGCAGCGAGAGAAGCGATGGTTCCACCCATCCCAAGTTCCTGATCGTCCGGATGCGGACCTATGACGCATATGCGGGCCATTCGCGCATGATAGGGATCTCCCACCAGAGTGCGAGGCTATCGCATCATCTCCATCATCCCGGGATCGATACCCGCATCTCCATCCCGCATTCCAGGAACCGCCAGAGGTGGCGAAGGCGTAGCCGACAATCTTCTCAGAACCCTCATGGCCTCCTCATTGGTCCAGGCCAACAAGGCCTCGGCTTCTTCAAATCGTTCCTGCCGGACAAGGAAATCAGCATCCAGAAGGCCATGGCTGATTCTGGCCAGAGCTGGCCTGTATTGCAGAAAACGGCTGCCTGGTTCCGGTCGAATCATCAGCAAGCCAAGTGAGTGAAGATCCGTTGCCTGCGCCACCTGAGGTGGCACTGCAGCTGCTACGAAAGCGACCAGGCGCAGTGTGGCGAATTCGTTCTCCAGCACTGTCTGCAATTGCCCTATCCGTTTTTCATCGCCGTCTGCCAAGGCACGGGAGTACGCCAGGAGTTCCTCCTGGAATTGAGCACGTTTACTCTCCAACAGATCATTTGGCAGAATCCAGGCGGGCAGCCTGCCTGCCTGCCTGTGACCAAGATCAGTCAATCTTCTCAACGTCTTTACATGATCCAGAAGCCGATGGAATCGGTACAAATCATTGGCGGCATCGCCAGCCGATCGTTCATTGGACCATTCCGACATCCAGTCAGACCGTGCCCTGGAGATTGATCGCTTGATCCTGCCACCAGGGTCAAACGGACTGTCGCCAATGAGAACCGCTGCATTCATTGATTCGAACAACTCGAACTGCCGCTCGAACTCATCAAGTGCACGAGCAGCATCTTCACGAGTCCGGAGATCTGCCATCGAACCTACCAGTGTCTCGAGACGATGAATGAGCGCATTGGCCACGGCAGGACTTGCTTGTTGCGCCGCTTCCGACCATGTGTCCAATTGACGAAGACGCTGCATGGCTTCCAGAAGGTGTCGTGGTTCGGAAAGAATGACGACCAGACCCGGATCCGTCCACGGCGATCTCGAAGCTGCAACCTCATTGAATGACTCGAAGATTCTGCGTTCCGCTTGCAGCCTCTGCCGAGACAGATCGACATGCACCCTGGTCCGGAAACGTGACAAACCATCATCTTCTTCGCCTCTGGCCTGAGCCAGAATGTCAATCGTGTCCGCGATGGCCATCGCTGTTGCCGGAGGCACATATTGATCTGGCCAGATCTCGAGGATGTCTTCGAACACGTCACTGCGGCGAGTTGCCACCGCTCTTCCACCTGGTGCGCTGGCCAGACGCCCCATCGCAGTCACAAGTTCATGCATTGCTTCGATACGTCTTGTCGATGCTTCTCTTGATTCAATGGACAGCTCCGCAGCTTCCACTTCTGATAGAAGCGTCTCCTTGACCGCTCGTCGAGCAGGTCCATTGACCCAGCTGTATGAGTCGAGCTTCACAAGAAGCTCCAAGGAAGAACGATATAGACGTGACTCGGCAGGCAAGGATTCGATTGTCAATCTCAGGACTTCATCGATTTCAATCTTCTGGAATGCTTCTTCCAGTTCTGCCTCCGATGAATCCGAACGGGCATTGGAGTCTGCAACAGGCTGCCACCAGCCAGAGACGGCCTGTCTTGACGACGCCTCCTCACAGGCCATGCGCAAGGGCTGGAGAAGCTCCATGGCAACTCGCTCGGGCGATTGCGTTTCCGTCATGGGAACACGAGAAAGACCTGTCTGAACGCCCCGTGTAAATCGCACAAGTTCAGCTTGTACCGATGCTGATCTGTTTGGCGAAAGACTTCCATCAGAAAATGCGTGAAGCAGCCGCTCCACCGCATCCTGTTCAAGAAGCATATGAGTTGAATAGATGATGAGCCGGGCCCCTGTATCACCTCCAATACGATCACCTCGGTTGAGCATCGCCTCAGCAAGCATGCGATAACGATCCATCGCTCGGCGAACAATCTGTGCATTGCTCGGCTCATCACTGCCTGCTGAAGGTGACTGCCTGGAATCCCGCCTCAACGCTGCCAGCTGTTGACTGGCGTCCCGTGCATGCGAACCACCCTCTGCTTCGGGACGATCCGCGGCATCAACCATGCATGAACAACACAGAATGAACAGAGTTGAGCACAGCAGAAGTGGATGCATGATGACATGGCCCCTGGAGCAGAACGCTCCTGGGCTACACGATAGGGCCCCGTGGCCATGCCGCTCAATCCGTCTTGTCATCACGCCGCCGGGCCATTTCCATCTGCTGCCGAGCACGGCCCGAACCGGCCGCTCCAAATCGAATCCACATCAGGCAAAGGCCTTCCGGTGGCATGGTCCGACCGGAACGCTGCCGATCACCGCTGGCAATGATGTCCGGAATGGATGTCGGGTCGATTCGACCTTCTCCGACCTCCACGAGTGTTCCGGCAATGATCCTGACCATGTTCCAGAGAAAACCACTGCCACTGACATCTATGACGAGCCTCTGATCGCCATCCTCCTCGACCGTGCAATCGAAGACCTCGCGTACGGTTGTTTCTCGGTTGTGCCGTACACGCGTCATGGACGCGAAGTCATGCTCCCCAATGAAATCACAAGCAGCTCGCTTCATGGCCTGGAGATCAAGTTCTCCGGCACACCAGGATGTCACATGGCGATCGAAGAGCGGCCGCATGTTGGCCGTCAGCCTGGCATGTGCCAGGCGATAGCGGTATCCCTTTGAAATCGCATCGCCGATCGGATTGAAAGCGTCATCAACTTCCCAGGCCGTTCGAACCTGTACATCCTCTGGCAGTCTTGAAGTCAAAGCTGCAGGAAGCACCTTTGGATCAAATTCTCTTGGTGAGTTGAAGCAGGCGACCTGACCCTCGGCATGAACACCTGAATCGGTCCGGGAAGCACCCAGAACATGGACCGGCTCACGAATCAGCTCTTCGACTGCTGCCTCCAAGAGACCCTGAACAGTACGCAATGGTTCAGAATCCGGAGGATGCTGCTTTTGCCATCCGTGAAAGTCGGTGCCGTCGTAGGCAATGGTCAAGGCATAACGAGGCATGGCATGAACCAATTGGGAGATCGGCGCCCGAATGACCTAGTGGCCAAAGAGATTGCCCGCCGCAAACATGCCCTTGGACTCGAAGAACTCGAGGGCATCATCAACCGAAGGGAAAATCTTGGTGGCCGTTTCAGTAATGAATGGTGATGGCGGCTTGGCTGGCTTCCAGACGACATAGACTTCCTTGGTGTGCTCCCAGGCATGCTGGAGCTCACGCTCAACCCCGCTGGACAGTGCCGGGATGCCCCCTTCCAACTCGGGAATCAGGGAAATGATCATGTCACTCTGGTCAATGAGCTTGAAATCCCTCATGTAGATCTGGCCATCGACATCACCTGCGATATCCATGACTTCCTGCACAGGAACTCGAATCGGCTCAGCGTTCGCACCTCCTCCGAAGGCATGTGGCGTGACGTCCACCCATTCCTTGCCCTCTTTGGCAGCTGCTGCGGCATGATCCAGCAGAAGCTTCTCATCAACATCAGCAGGATCAAAGGCGATGAAGTGCTCAGCGATTGCTGCACGAAAAGCCTCGATCTCCGCAAGCACGTCCGGCATGTCAACGACGTGGCTCATCGGGAAGCTTGGATATACCTTCTTCATGTCCGGCCTGGTGACCAGCCGGAGACATGTCTCAACGGTCTCCTCGTGTCGACCACGACTGAGAATGTAGAAATTGTCATGACAACCCATGGCATGTGCCAGCAGTTCGGTCACGATGATTTCTTCTTCACGCCAGACCATGCAGTCCTTGAGTGTCGCATCAATATCATGTTCATTATGAAGTCGGTGATGTGACATCTCGACGTTGTCGAGCAGACAGATGAACATGTCCGGCTTGAGCAGGGCCATCTGGTCGAAATCGAAGGCGCTGAACAGGCCATGACGCCAACGGAAGGTCGCGTGGGTATTGACGATGACATCCGGATGTTCACTGACTGGATTGGTCTGTGAAATGATGTCCTTGAAAGCCGCACGTCGAAGTGACGCCAGGCGGCTGAGGGGAAGATCCAGGATTCGCCCATGCCGGATATCCGGCGCTTCCTGGTACATCATTGAGCCGACATGAAAGCAGTCAAGCCGACTGCCTCGCGTACCAGCAAGGTTTGAAACAGATTCCAGGTAGGGCTTCTTGTCTAGGCCGATTTGGCCAGTCACGACGGCACGCATGAGCGTCCTCTCGAAGGTTCTTTTTTGCAGCTTGTAAGACCCTCAGGATACCCCAAGCCAGCCCAATTCCGCAGGAGGCTAGTCCTTGGATCGGCTTCTTGGGCGTACCGGCCTTCCTATGGCCTGCCTGAGCCATGCAATCGGTGCCCGAGGAGCGCGAATCTTCCTTCGTTTTTTCCGCCTCCAGAGCCAGAACACCAAGATGATCGCAAGCAGGATCAGGCTGCCAATGATGATCTCCTGAATGTGCTTCTGTCTCTCGGACATCGAGAAGCCCATGCCAATCAACCAACCAACGCCCAGTTGTGCAGCGACGACTGGAATGGCCGCCAGGCCCTCGGCAAGCATGAACTTCCAGATATTCATTCTGGAAAGGCCAGCAGCTGTAAAAACCGGGGTGCGGGAAAATGGGATGAATCGACTGACGACGACAACCCAAACGCCCCATCGATCAAACTTGTACTTGATCTCGAGAATACGCCTGGGGTGAAACATCCGCCTGAAGAAACGGAAGCGGAGGATTGTCCTGGAGAATCTACGAACAAGCACCACCCAGATCGTGTCCGCAAAGACAACCCCGAAATATGCCGCCATGGCTGTCCACCAGAAAGGCATGATGTCCCGTTGCATCAGGAAGCCGGCGGGAACAATGAAGATGTCTTCACCAAGCGCCAAGCCCACACCCGAGGCCATCAGAAGTCCAAATAGGAGAAGTGGGCCGTAATTGATGAGCCCGGTTTCCACCTTGGTCTCGATCCGTCCTTTGAAAGAATTCGGATTCCTCGGGACGTATGGAAGATCCTTGTATGCCGAAGAATCCTCGTCATCGATCTGGTCTGCTGTCGCATCAGTCTGCGATGTATCGGCCTGGTCTTCTAGAGCGCCATGCACAGAAGGAACACAAGGCGTGAACAGGATTGCCAGAGCCACCAATAGGCCCTGGACAAACAGCCATCGCCTGGAGTGGCCTGTCATCAACATGTCGAGATGGTAGGCGATCTTGCCAATTCAATCCCGCAACACAACCCCGCTCTCTCTGATAGCCTCGAACACTGAAATGAAGATTGTCTGTGCTCCGGACAGTTTCAAGGAAAGCATCCTCGCCCCCCAGGCAGCGGAGGCGATGGCACGTGGTGTCGAATTGGCCGGAGCAACTGCAGATCGTTGCCCGATTGCAGATGGCGGGGAAGGCACGATGAATGTGCTTCTGGGGGCTCGGGGGGGACGACGTCTGCACGTTCGAACCATCGATCCAATTGGAAGGACAATCGAGGCCGAGATCGGGTTCCTTGAGAGTCCACGTCTCGCGATCATCGAAATGGCCGCCGCCAGCGGACTTGGTCTGCTGAAACTTGATGAACGCCGTCCACTGGAAACAACTTCATTTGGAACCGGTCAGTTGATCGCGATTGCCTCACGGGAGGTTGATCATGTTCTGCTGGCAGCCGGTGGTACGGCAACTGTTGATGGCGGCTGTGGAATTCTGCAGGCCCTTGGTGCCCGTTGCCTGGATTCCATCGGTCAACCAATCGAGGATCCCATCAACGGTGGAACCTTGACACGCCTCGCAAGCATCGAGTTGCCACTTGGTTACCCGACCATCGATATCGCTGCTGATGTCGTAGTGCCTTTACTTGGCCAGCATGGCGCCGCCCACATGTTTGGGCCACAAAAAGGTGCGGATGAACAAACAGTCGAGCAACTTGAAGCCAACCTGCTTCATCTGGCAGACATCCTGGATCCCGATGGAACAAAGAGACAGATCCAGGGCGGCGGCGCCGCAGGTGGCGCAGGGTTCGGCCTTCATGCAGCACTCGATGCCAGAATCCAATCCGGTATTGAATACGTTCTGGAAGCTGTCCGCTTCAATGAACGAATCCAGGATGCCGACATGCTGATCGTCGGTGAAGGATGCATGGACACCCAGACACTGCTCGGGAAAGCCTGTGGTGTGACTGCCAACCATGCTGCACGACACGGCATCAACTCCTTTGCCATCTGTGGCAAACTTGGCAATGGTTGGCAAGCTGCGCTTGCAGAGAATGGCGGACCGTTCCAGAAAATCCTGTCGCTCACAGATCAATTCGGTGAGGACAGGGCCCTTCATGAGACGGCTGAATGCCTTCAAGAAGCTGCAAAATTCCTGATCACTGCTGGACAATCACAGCTGTAACCAATGCGACAACTGGTCAGCATGTCATTGAGTCGAATCTGCAATCACATTGCGCACGCTGGTAGTCCGTAATGGGCTCGAATTCTCGAATGTAATCCAGGTAGGTGTGTACAGATTTTTCATGACATCATCCAGATCGACGAAGACCGTGCCTGCAGTCAACACATTCATGTCATGGATTACTTGTTTGCGATTCATCAGAGTGATGAGCACCCCTTCAGCTATGAACTCCTCTGACCACTCATTCAGAATCTGCTCATCCAAACCCAGGCATTGCATCTGCCGGCATTCGTCCAGATCCTCAAGCATCTTGTCGATAGGATCTGATGTTGACGGGATATTCCATGTGGACCTGACCGAATCAGTCAAAATATGAAGATCCAGTTGTGCATTGGCCCCACTCCAGGCGTCTGCTCCCATTCCAAATGAGATTGATGCCATCACAGCGCGCGCCGACAGCATGGCGCCCCCCACCGGGACAATCCATCTCCAAGGGCCTCGCATTTTTGAACTCTCTCTCCAGCCCGATCGGTTCGTGACCACAACGTCCGGGCAGACCTGAGATTACATCGTGAATGTTGATAAGCAAGAATGCAAAATGAGATTCCACCCTCAATGAGCACTTTCAATTTCATCGAAATTTGATTTGTCAGAATAGGATGCGATCAGCGGGGCCAATGGCTTTAGGCAGATCCGTAGAGTCAAGTTGCGATGCATCCATCGCAGTCAATGGGCTGATCTCGATATCTGCAAGAACATCACCGCTGTCATTACGGGCAATATTGACGCCATGTGATTCAAGCCATTGGCCGTAGAGATTGCTCTGTGCCTGCCGGCATGATTCCGGCGAATCATTTCCAACCGCATTCTTGATTGGAGCGAACTCACGTGATCGTTCCACCTCCAGGACAGCCGGCCGAGTGGCCAGTGACAAGGCGTCGAATATGAATCGCTCCAGTTTCACGCCATTGGGCGATTTGGGCGTCATGTGAGTGCCAGAGGCCTGGTCAAACCAGGGAATATTCTTCACCGCGCGATGCCAGGGAAGCTCATTGGAGTTGCAGAGCCGTTGGGCGAATTCAACGCCCAGGAGATGAAGAGCAATGTTGCCCGCGTCATAAACCAGACGCCCCTGCTGATCCCGTTTTTCCTGAAGATCTTCAGGCATGTCCGAGTACTCGATGACTTCCGTGCAATCACCCACCTTGCAGAAGACCCCGACCTTCTCCCCAGATGAAATCTTTGGAACCATCTTGCTGGACATCTCCCCGGAGGAACGCGCGGGATCTGCATGCAAACCGATGAAGACAGGATCAATCACCGGTGCAATCGGGTTATCCACCTGAAAATAGGAAATGGTGTCTATGCCCAGAACTGACATCTGTTCCAATGCACCGCTTCGGTGCAGCGCCGCGATGGAACCACCGTGACCATCCGGGCTCATGGCCAGTCGATCAGGAGCTTCCATGAGCAAGTGGCCGGATTCAGCATCGAAACAGGGCATCATGCCTTGCGGAAACAACATCACCTGCGTGCGAGGCAGACCAAACCAGTTGTTGTCCGCGAAAAAGTCACGAGTCGCAGAATCATTGGCCTCACTCGTCATGATGTACCAGCAGATCCGGGTATTCCAGTGATCACTTGCTGCCTGAATCTGCTCCGCAAACACCCTGAACAGAGGTTTGCCACTGACTGGTGTTGCCGGGTACGTCCCCTTGGGGCCACCCCAACCCAGGCGAGTGCCCTGACCGCCGGCAACCGTGAACGCTGCCACGCGGCCATCACGAATGATTTCTTCCCCACGCTTCGCCAACTCGGCAGCCTCATCAGGGCCAGGTGCCGTGACTTCTGGTGGTGACAGATCCTTACTGCCGCCACCGTGGTCATGAGACAGGACACACTGTGCCACGAGTTCTGGAATGGATTCCAGTGGCAGTGTGTTGATCTGATTCAGGAGTGATGCACGGCGTGAAGAATCAAGAGATGACCAACCGGAAAGCACCTGTGCCTGACCGCAGGCTTCAAGTCTTTTCATGGTGCTGTCGAAATCACATGGCATGTCGGACATTCACGAATCCTGCTCTGGTGGAGCCGGCATGGTCCAACCGGAGGAGAGGTGCCTGACGATCTTCCCTGATTCCAGGTAGATCAACTGCTCGCAAATATTGGTGCAATGATCCGCCATTCGCTCAAGACTGCGATTCACGTTGAGTAACTCAAGGGCATCTTCCAGTGGCATCGTGCCATCCTTGACGGCCGTCTGAACCAACCGGACCACCTCTGTTCGGAAGCGGTCAATCGTGTCATCGAAATCCAGCACGCGACGAGCCAGTTCCTGATCCCTGTTTCGCATGGCCCTGTTGGCATCCCGCACCATGCCGATGACGCTGTTGGCCATCACCTCGAAAGTGCCGGACTTGGGACGATCGGCTTCGTATGACTGCGATGACTCCGCGATGTTCACCCCGCAGTCCGCGATACGCTCCAGTTCATTGTTGATCTTCACGATCGTGAAGACTGACCGGATGTCGTACTCCTTGTCAGGAGATCGCATGAGTAACTGGATGGAGGCTCGTTCGATATCGATATCGGCCCGATCGATGAGGCGGTCTGCCTCCACGACCTTGCTGGCCAACTCCGAATCGTTGCCGAAGAAGGACTCCACGGCATTCATTGCGTGCGCAACAACACGATCACCCTGCGTGAGCAGGTCCTCTCTCAGTTGGGCATGCTTGCGCGCAAACTCTTCCATTGTCTTGATTCGATTTTGCGAGGGATTGAAGGGTGTAACCGCGCGAAGTATAACGGTCCTTTGGCTGTGAAGGGAGCCAGAAGCCAACATTGTGGCCCACAATGGAGAACTCTCTGGGCTGCCGGGTATGATCCCCTCTCCCCACGGACACCCCACCATGCCTGATCTCTGTGTCAACATCGACCATGTCGCGACTGTTCGCCAGGCCAGGCGGACCTGGGAACCTGACCCGACCTGGGCTGCTGTAGAAGCACAGCTCGGGGGGGCTGCCGGTATCACCTTCCACCTCAGGGAAGACCGCCGGCACATGCAGGATTTCGATCTGGAGCGATTGAAGGATGTCGTGACCGTCCGTCTCAACATGGAAATGGCCGCCACGGAGGAAATGGTCGGTATTGCCCTGGGCCTGAAACCCCAGATGGCCATGCTCGTCCCAGAAGGACGCCAGGAGATCACCACCGAAGGCGGACTGGACGTCCTGGGACGCCAGGCAGAGCTGGCACCGATGCTGGACACGCTGTCACAGGCAGGAATACCCGTCAGCGCCTTCATCGATGCCTGCCCCGAGCAGGTCCAGGCAGCTGCAGAGTGCGGCTTCAGCGTCTGCGAACTGCATACCGGCCCCTATGCCGAAGCCTTCCATGAGCACGCCCGGAACATCGGCCATCCCCTTGTCACGGAAGAGTTGGAGAAGATCCAAGCCAGTACCAAGGAGGTTCTGAGCCGGGGAATGAGCTGTAATGCTGGCCATGGACTGAACTATGCCAATGTCACTGCCATTGCCGCGATCCCTGGCCTGTCGGAACTCCACATAGGCCACAGCATCATCAGCCGATCCGTTTTCGTAGGGATCCGCGAAGCAACCAAGGACATGCTCCGCAGCATGTCCTCCAGACCCTCCTCTTGAGGCCCCTCATGCCCGTGGAACCAAGCAACCAACAGCATGTCTTGCCCCACCGAATTGCGGTGCTCTGCTACCTGTATGACACGAATGGCCGGATTCTCATGCTGCACCGAGCCAAGCCACCCAACCGTCATCTCTATTCACCGGTTGGAGGCAAGCTGGAAACCGACCAGGGCGAATGCCCCTGGGCCTGTGCCCGACGTGAAATCGAGGAAGAGACCGGGCTGAAAATCAGTGCTCAGGACATCCGGATGTTCGGCATGATCTCTGAGACCGCCTATGAGGCAAGCGGACACTGGCTGCTGTATCTGTTCGAAGTCACTCGGACGATCGATCCTGAAGAGCTTGCCTTCACGGAATTCGACGAGGGCCGCCTTGAGTGGATTGATACGGATGATGTCATGGATCTACCGATCCCGGAAACCGATCGGCAAGTCATCTGGCCCATGGCCCAGAAGCACAAGGGCGGCTTCTTTGGTGTACACATCGACTGCAGAACCGATCCGTTCACCTGGTCTGTCGTCCAGGAATCAACCTGATCAGAGCCCTGCGATGCGTCGTGCCTCCAGGGCAAGTGCTTCTGCGGAGTCCTGATCACCGGATTCGACGATCAACCTGGCAATCGGCTCGGTGTTGCTGGCCCGAAGATGCAGCCAGCCAGCTGCCAGATCTACACGGACGCCATCTGATGTCTGGATCCTGGCATCTTCTTGCCCGGAGTAGTGCGTCTGAACCGCACGGATGCCATCAAGCAACCTGGCTCGCGCATCCTCACCACTCAATTCAATCGTCTGCTTGATCATGGAATAGGTCGAGATCTCATCAACGATCTCTGAAAGACCTCGGCCTTCGCTGGCCAGCAATTCCAAGACCAGTGCCATGGCTGTGAGACTGTCACGGACCCAAGTGACCGCAGGAACCATGACACCGCCATTGCCTTCGCCGCCGATAGTCGCGCCTTCACGACGCATGACCTCAGCCACGTTGGCTTCACCGACCGCTGAGCGATGCACGCTGGACCCCATGGCCGTAGCGACATCGTCAATCATCCGGCTGGTAGAAAGATTCGTAACGACAGGTATGCCTGGAAAACGTTGCAACCAGGCCTTTGCCGCCAGGACCAGCGTGTATTCCTCGCCGATATAGCGGCCCTTTTCATCCACGATCGCCAGACGATCTGCATCTGGATCCTGAGCGAAGCCGACCTGGGCTCCTGCATCAATGACCACACTGCAAAGTTCCTTGAGATTCTCTTCTCGAGGCTCAGGTGGATGAGGGAAGTCTCCCGTTGGCGGGTTGTATAACAACACGGTCTCGCAACCCAGATGTCCCAGAAGAGTCGCACCAATTGGACCACCGGCTCCATGCACCGAATCGAGCACGACCTTGAACCCACAGCCCTGAACCGGAGTGGGATCCACCTGTCCAAGCACCTTGGCCAGATGTGTGTCATCTCCACGTGAGTCTTGGTGTATTTCCGAAACGCTTGCTGACTGAGGCGTTGTTTCGTCACTACGGAATCGATCCATGATCTTCATGGCTATGTCAGCAGAAGGCGCCGTACCCATTCCATCAAGCAACTTCATGCCATTCCACTGGGCAGGATTGTGGGAAGCCGTAATCATGACCCCACCCGATGCCCTGGTAGCCCCGATCATCACTCCAACCGTCGGCGTTGTGACGATTCCAAGCCGAATCACCTCACAACCGGCATCGGACAATCCCCTGGCAGCAGCCTCCGCGAATTCCGTACCGGATGGACGGCTGTCTCGCCCGAGGATGACCCGTGGGGTTTCACTCGTACTGGCAACCAGATGATCACCCCAGATAGCCGCCAGACGGTGCGCGACTTGGGCTGTCATGGATTTGCCCACGATGCCTCTTGCCCCGGAAACGGAAAGCATCAAGGGCGCTTCGGATGTGTGTTCTTCAGACATGGCGCGGGGATCCTATCAGGATCGCTCCAGCCTGCAACGGGCTTCGCAACCAGGCGCTTCCGTGACGGAAGCAGTAATGGAGGTCACGGTTGCAGGCAACTCTGGCTGCATGGATCGGGCAATGTGAAAAGCCACGTTTTCAGCCGTGGGATTCAACTCGTCAAATGGTGGCGTTTCATTCAGATTCGAATTCTGAAGGGGTGACAGGATCCCATCAAGGCTCTTTTCCAGTGCGTGAAAATCACACACCATCCCATCATCATCAAGGGTGCCTGATTCAATCGTCACTCGAACACGCCAGTCATGGCCATGAAGTGGCTCATTGACACCGCCAATGGTGATCCCATGGGCGGCAGAGAACACGCGTTCAACTCGAATCGAGAACATCCGGGAACGATAGCGTCCACCGCGTTGAAATGCCCGGCAGCCCGGTGGGCGCTAGTCCCACGCGGCCACACGGGGCATCGCAGAGCCGATCAGCCGGAACTGGTCGCTGCGAGTGCCCTCGATTGCAATGTCCTGAGCATCGTCATGCTCGACCACCAGGTCGATGACCGCCCGGTTCAGCCAACGGCCTTCCTTGAACTCGAGTGTGAAGGGTGAGATCGTACTGTTCTCACCAGCAGGCAACTGGGTCACGCCCTCGAGCAATGGCCATGAATCACCATTCTCTTCCCAGTAGATCGTCTCGGTGGGTTGATCCCATCTCAGAGTCACCCAATCCCCATCACCCATGTTGATCGTCAGGATGTCCGAGTCCACGATCGAGTCCAGGGGACTTCCCGGCAAGGGACCGAAATCAACTCCGGTCCGGATGAGTGTCTGCAGACGCTCGATCACGATGCGGCCTGTGACACCTGTGGAAACGGTGCGCGTTGTGGATTGAAAAGCCCGGAAGGACACGCCAAGCGCCATCATCGTTGCCAGCAGCAACGTGGCAGAGATGGCCAACGCGATGAGCAGTTCAGGGATGCTGAAACCGGATCGACGCCGTGGATGGAGTTGCTTCACAACGTACCTCCCTCGACATAGGTACCGGACATTGGCGACATTCGAACAGGCCATGGAATGCCATCGGGCAGTTTGCCATCCGGATCGTAGCGCAACGTGATTTCACCGAATCCGTTGAAGGCCGGATCCAGTGGATCGATGCCCTCGCTGTCACCATCATCACTGCCGAAGTAGCCGAGAGTCGTATTGAAAGCATCCGGTGTGCCGCCGTAAAACAAAGGGCCAGCCCCTTGTTCGGGCCTGAAGGTCATCAGAACCGTTCCATGAATATCAGCGGTACCGCGGATGTCAATGATGCCCGCCACGATGGTGCCACTGAGTTTGATGCGAGTGGCGGTGTCGTTATCGAAATTACCAACGTCCACGGACCATCCCGGCATGAGAATGGAACTTCTCGCCAGTTCTTCCCGGTCGTCTTCAGAAATGCCCAATAGCGTTGACTGCAATGCTCCAGCATCGGGCTGCTGCAACAGGTCAGGATCATAGGGGTCGATGAAGCAGCGAGTATTACCCGTCAACTGGATCTTGTTGCGCCAGTGGGTGTACTCCCCTGGCCGATCCGCAGCAAGTGATCCCAGGAACGTGCAACCCTCGAATCTGATGTTGTTGGAATGAAGACGAGTGTCCTCGATGATTGTTCCATCAAGATCGGAGGCGAGATCAGGAAAGCGTTCGATGTAGCCACCCGCCCCATCCGGCTCGATGGATCCCGTGTAATTCCAGTTGGGGTCCTGACAACCTTCCTCGGTTTCGATCCAGGCCACACCGACAAAGGTGCAGTTTCTGAAGAGCCCATTGGTGCCCTTGGGTATGCGGACATTGGTGAAAGTCATGTTCTCGTACACGGGCCGCTCGTAATAGTCATAAGCGCCCAATGAACCATAGGGAACTGATTCCGCATCCTCGACACCTGGTGCCGTATACACGCCCCCCGCCGATATTCCGGCAGCCACCTGTCCAGATCCGGCATCACCAAAGGCTGCTCCTGAATTCGCCTCATCATTGAACCAGGTGTGAGACGTTGAAAACATGTCCGTCGTGAGTTCGATCATCTCCGGAGCACCAACTTCGAATGCCGTTGCTGCTACGTCCGGATCTGTTGCCACAGGTCCCTGCACCAGTGTTTGATAACTGTCGCCATTGGCATTTTCCCAATCATCTCGAAGTACCGAGAAATTGATGCCGCCGCGTGCCTTCGCATACTGATCTCTTGCATCAAGAACACCATCATTCCACCCAAGGGCAGTGTCCACGGCATCAACCTGCCCATCGTTGTTTCGATCCGGCAGAGCGGAATCGACTAATGGTCCAAGTTGCGGGTCGATATCGAATTCAAGGGCTCCTCCATTGCCCGTAGCCAATGCCCTGGCTTCGTCGTAGACGACGCCCCCATTGGTGTCGACGTCGTAGATGCCCAGGAAGAGATCGAAATCATCCACGTATTCATCGCCGTCGTTGTCCTGGAAATAGCCCTGCAATACAACACCGTTGGATTCTGATGGATGATCTGGTCGCAGCCTGTTGTCGCCATCGACATCATGCAGGCCGATTGCCGAATAGAACTCCTGCAGTCGACTATCAAGAACCGGGTCAAGATCGAAGTAATCACTTCGCAGGACGAGCGGATCACCATTGGCGGGATCAAGCTCTCCGTTCTCGGTTCCATAGAGAGATCCGATGGGCCCCTCCACGAGTACGTTCTTTCCGATCATGATCCGATTGGGACCCAACACAGCAAACTCGATCTTCTTGTCGATCTGGAAATCCAGTTGGAGATTTCGGCGAATACCCGAGTCATACCCCTGACTTGTCACCCTCACCTGAGAACCGTCTGCAAGCAATTCATATCGGAGGCGGAACCAGGGATCTGAAGGATCATCGCCAAGTCGAATAGGCGGCGTGACGATCACTCCATTGACATCATCAAGGGTCAAAGTGTGGAAGACGCCCTCGTCCTCGACATCGTCGTAATCATCGGCATTGAGATGGGCGTCATAGATGGCGTGCACCAGTCCGGATCCGGACGGATTGGGAACTGCGTACCCATCAGGAGCCGCCACGGTGACATCTCCATCTGCATTGGTCCAGGTGCCAAGCCAGAGACGTTCACCGAATTCGGAATCGATTACACCCTGCTCGACGACGAAACGCCTGCTCTCAAGCCCAAGACGACGGGCCGCAAATGCGAGGCCACTTTCGGAAACGCTCAGAGCCCTTGATATGCGCAGCGCCGAGTAAGCCGTCCGCACATTTCCCTGTGCAACGACAGCCATGACGGCGGCGAGAGAAGCAAACAGAACAAGGAACATCATCGACAGAACAGCCGCCACGCCACGTCGCCTGCAGGCGTGTCGTGAAACTGCTTCGGTCCGGTTGATGGCTGGTGGTTTCAGTCGAGTCATGGGGTCACCAATGGGAAAAGGACATGTTCAGGATTCAATTGGCCTGGCCTTCAGGTCGGTCCAGACAGGTCAGGAAGCCGAATCAGGCTGATTCAATTCGGCGCGATCCATCTCACCCGCGTCATCTCCCTAAGCCCAACCATTCTGGGATCGTCCCAGTACACGGTGACCTCAACCAGCATCACCTCGGAAGAGCCGTCGGTAACCGCAGCATTGATGTCCCCTGCTTCGACATTCCAGACACGGACTTCCTGTGACCAGTCCGCAAGACCGACGATGGGCTGCCTCAGACTGTTCAGTGGACCTGAACTGTCACTGCCTGCAAACGTGATTCCCGAACCGTTTCCATCAAAGTCGTCGAGATCATCGAAATCAGAAACACTGGCTTCATTGGGCTCCGAGCCCCAACTATCAGAACCTGTAACTGGATCATGACGAGGAAGGGTCAAGGTCATTTCACGGATCTCGTTACCAAGCCTTGCAGCAAGCCCGACCTGTTCCGCCCAGTCATTCTGAAAATGCCAGGCCTGTTGCCCCGCCATCATTGCGAGCACTCCAACACCTACGATCACGATTGCCAGCGCCGTTTCAAGCAGCGTGAAGCCTCGCCTCGCCAATGATTGGCGTCTGGCAGTCGGTCTGCTGCATTCAAATTGGATGGATGGATGTTTCATTGAAGGTCCTCGATAGTCACCCGGCAACGATGGCACTCATCTTGAAGATCGGAAGGATGATTGCCATGGCAATGAATCCGACAATCGAACCCATGATGACAATGAGCAATGGCTCAATCATGCTGGTCATGGTCTTGATGGCATCCCGAAGCGCCGATGCATAGAACACGGCGATTTCCTCGAGGACTTCACCGAGCTTTCCCGAATCCTCGCCCGCTGCCATCATCTGAACAACTGATTTGGGCAGGAGAGAAGTCTCGCTCAGTGCCACGTTGATCTTCTGCCCCTGTCGTACCTCCATCTGGACTTTGCGCCACATGCCGCGATAAAGGACATTTCCCGTGATGTCGCCTGTCACTGTCATGGCGTCCAGAACCGGTACGCCCGCGTTGAGAAGTTCGCCCATCGTCTGCAACGAACGGCTCACATACAGTGCGCGGAACATCGGCTTGAACAACGGCACCTTGAGCTTGGTCCCGTCAAACCAGAAACGTCCGACTTCAGTTCGAATGAACATGAAGAATGCGATCAGGGCGACTATGGGGACTACGGCGAGAACCCACCAGTTGGCCACCATCCAGTTGGATGTCGCCATGAGAAACTTGGTGGGCCAGGGAAGCGCCGCTTCCTTGCCCTCGAATACGGTTGCGAAGCGTGGCAACACGAAGGTCATCAGGAAGATCGTGACCGCGGATGCGAGCGTTGCGATTACGCCTGGATAAATGCTCGCTCCAATGACCATCTTGCGAGTTTCCAGCTGCTGCTTCATGAAGGAAGCAATCCTGTCGAGCATGTGCGCGAAGGAACCGGACATCTCAGAAGCACGAACCATGTTGACGTACAACGCGTCGAAAAGCCTGGGGTATTTGGCAATCGCCTCGGAGAACTGCTTTCCGGATTCGACGTCCTGGCGAATGGACTGGAGGATCTTCTTGAACTTCACATTCGAAGTCTGTTCGGAAATACCTTCCAACGCCTGGCGGATGCTGATGCCCGCCCGGATCATGACTGCCAGCTGCGATGTGAAATCCAGAACTTCCTTCGCAGTGGGCCCCGAACTCCAGTTCAGTGCGTTGCCGACTCGCTTCAACAGCTCACCTGAACCAGCACCCTGCAGGGGAACCAGTTTCAGAACATGCTGCCCCTGGCTTCGGAGCAACGTGGCTGCTGCAGCTGCACTGTCAGCGTCCAGGACACCGCCCTGGAGCCTGCCGGTACTGAGTCGTGCTTGATAGCGGTACTGAGGCATGATTCGTTCGTATCGTCAGCAGTGGCAGCATCAAGCTGCCAGGCCGCGCTCCATCTGTTCTGGATACGCTGCCTGGGCAACCGCATCCTGGCGACTAATGAATCCGTTGAAATACAACTCTGCAATCGAGGAGTCCAGGCTGACCATGCCTGCTCGACGACTGGTCTCGATGACATTTGGAATCTCAAAGGTCCGACTTTCACGAATGATGTTTCGGACTGCTGGCGTGCAGAGCAGTACTTCCACGGCAGGCACCATTCCCGGGCGATCGATTCGACTGAAGAGCGTCTGGGAAATCACCGCCTGCAACGTGTTGCCCAGCATGGATCGAACCTGGTTCTGCTGCCCCGCTGGATACATGTCGATGATTCGTTCGACGGTCTGCCCCGCATTGCATGTATGCAAAGTAGAAAGCACCAGGTGGCCCGTCTCTGCTGCAGACATCGCCAGGGCCGTGGTTTCAAGATCCCGCATTTCACCCACAAGGATGATGTCCGGATCCTGCCTCAATGCATGCTTCAGGCCCGACGAAAAACTTGGCATATGAACGCCCAATTCACGCTGCTCGATGACACATTCATCAGAGCGGAGCTCGTATTCAATGGGATCCTCTAGCGTGATGATGTGCTTGCGATACCTCGCATTCATGGACTGGATCATGGCGGCAAGAGTGGTGGACTTACCGGAGCCGGTGTCCCCCGTAACCAGCACGAGGCCTCGTGGAAGCCATGTAAGCTTCTGAATCACCTCCGGCAGATTGAGACTTGCCAGATCAGGAACCATCGTGCGAATCACACGCATGGCCAGTGCCAGACCGCCTTGCTGCGAGTGTGCATTGACTCGATAACGCCCCAGGTCCTTTACGGCATGAGAAAAATCAAGATCAAGATCTTTCTCGAATGCCTTCTTCTGGCGTTCGTTGATCATGCTGTCCAGGAAAGCCTGCGTTTCACCAGAAGACAGTTCGCCTTCGGCCAGAGGTTCCATGACAGTGTTGGTGCGAACCATGGGAGGATGACCTGGCACCAGATGAATGTCACTGGCGCCACGATCGTCTGCCATTCGGAGAATGTCGTTCAGTTGCATGAGTTCAGATCCAGCCGAGATGCGGTGAGCATGTAAGGGGGGCGTCAACAGCACCTATCGGCGCTGCAGGGACAACTCATCACGTCTCCGATTCCATTCGGCAGACCTTCAATCCATGGATTTCACGAATAAATCGACTGTCACGACCCTGCGGAAGGCGAGGGGGAAGAGGACTGTCCGGATGAATCGGGCTGCGCGGCGGACTCTGGATCATAGATCGGCCCGGACAGCCCAACCGTGTCCAATTCGCCTGTTGCCGAGAACCCTGTCGAAGGCCGGTATCCAAGATCCAGCAGCGTCTCCGAAAAGACGCCTTCATCAACATAGATCAGCGTTCCAGACATGGACCATCTGGCCGAATCTGGCACAGTCGATTCTGACCAGCCAACACGCTCATAGGGAATGACGACCGGAAGAATCAATGGGCGATCCTGCCCGCCGGCATCAAGCGTCATTTCAGCGGCATGCCGCCCCTGGTACACACCCCGCCCAGCCACGGACACCGAATAGGTGAATTCCAATGGTTCGATCGGCTTGTCATTGGGATTCGTCAGAACAAGGTTGTAGTTGAGGGCCATCGCCTGCTCGTTTCTCCCCGTGACCTCCACACTGTCCACTGAAATAATCGGTGGGCTGCTCATGCAGGCAGAGGTGGCCAGAAGTGGCAGGAAAAGGAGAAATTCGAACCGCATGGGTGCACTGTATCAGGACGGGAACAAGGCCTTGGCTACCGCCGTAGAATCACTTGGGAGCCGTGTAGAAAGTCCGTTTCCAGACGCATGAACAGCCACTTCGGAATCCTCGCAACCCTCAGCCTGCTCGCCCTTGCCGCGAGCCCGGCAGTGGCACAGGCCCCGCCCCCCAATCCCGTCTTTGTCAATGACTCGGCCGAGGCGGCTCGCCTGCTGGCACGTGCCCGGGATATCGCGGATACGAATCCCGCCGAATCCATCCGCCTGGTGCAACTTGTTCTCGATGATCATCAATACATGCTGGTACCTGATACCCAGGAGGCTGGCCGCTTTGAATCCGCCAGGGCAGTCGCCCTGGACATTCTCACAAGCAATGAATCTCTGCAGGAACGTTATGCAAAGGCGGAAGCCAAACAGGCTGAAGCCATGCTTGAGCAAGGTCGGCTCCGCCGGCTCGTTGAAACACGGTCCCATACACCAGCAGGCCTGGAGGGGCTGCTTGTCCTCGCACAGCAGAATCTTGAAGCAGGACGATTGGCCATTGCCAGCATCTGGCTGCAGGAAGCACTCACCCATCCCGCACTCTCCGACCAGGATCGATGGGCGGCCTGGCTGATGCTCGCGATGGCTTCACATGGTCGAGGTGATCGTGGTGCTGTTGATGACATGGCCAACAGGCTGGCGCAAGCCGGGCCGGAGGCAACTCCCTGGCGCGATGCCCTGGAAGACTGGACAAGCCAGCAGGCCCCGGCAGTAGCTGTCGGCAGTGACGTGATGGACACCTCTGACTCGCCTGTGGGTGACTTGCTTGAACCGGCGCTCTGGACCGCCATGTATGAACGCACACCGGCAACAATCCTGGCGAACAACGAGTTTGCAGATGACGAGATTGATGACCGTATACAGAGCGGACGACTGACTGCAATCGTTCCCGCAATTCTGGATCATCACGTCTTTTTCAACGAAGGCAGCGATGTGGTCAGAATGAACCTGTTCACAGGCATGGAAGACTGGCGAACATCCATTCTGGATGCATCGGAGAGATCCGATCGAATCGATGATCCAATCGGTCCAACGGCCGTTGCGGTTGATGGCGATGATGTCGTGACCTGGATCGGCTACAGCATGGAAGGTCGCACCTCGGAGTCTGAAGAGATCGTTTGCCTTGATGCCATGAGCGGTGAAGAGCGATGGCGATACGACCTCGCGGAAACACCACAGATCGATGATCCCCAGTCTCTGTATCCCGCGGGACCCGCTGTGATTCATGAGGATCGGGTCTTCGTGATCGCGCGACGGGAACGTCGGCAAGGGTTGAAGAGTTCCTACCTGCTTGCCCTGAATCGCGACGATGGCACACCCGCATTTGTTTCCTACATCGCATCAACTGGAAGCCAGTACCGGGAAGGCAGCCTGCGGCCCCTGACGATGCCTGTTGTTGATGATGATCAGGTCATCGTGGCCTCTTCGATCGGCGCCATTGCCTCCGTCGACGTGGCAAGCGGCCGGGTTCGCTGGCTGCAACGGCTGGATACACCAGTAGCTGGAACACAGGCTGCTATTCGAATTCGTCCGTATCACATTCACCTGCCACTCGTCGTCAAGGACAAGGTGATTTCTCTGAGTCCCGACTTCAGACATGTGCTCGTGATGGATCGCATGACCGGCAAGCGGGAAACAATGATGTTGATCGAGGACCGGCCCGAATGGAAATCCGCCAGCTACATGTTGGCGGATGGCGAACATGTCTACATCGTCGGTGCCTCTCTCTCCTCGCTGGATCCTGACGATCTGTCCGTGCCTCTCTGGACAACCTGGCCACGCGCCAAGGGACAAGGCATGTCACTGGCAGGACGTGTCCACCTCGCTGGTGACCGGCTCTACATCCCAACTGGTTCAAGCGTCACGGAGATTGACACCTCAACGGGCGACATCATTCGAAGGCTTCCGATCACTGGATCATCACTGCCTGTGGTGACCGACGGACACCTCCTGCTGGGTGGCGCGGAAGGACTGACACTGCATGCCGATCGCTCCCGCATTGTTGGAGAACTTGACCGAAGGCTCAAGAATCAACCTGACGATGTAGGAACGCATCTCGCCATGATTAGAGTGGCTGCCCGATCTGGCGACAGACCATTGCTGCTCGAACGCGTGTCAATGGTCATGCCCATCCTGAACGATCAGGAGCCAGAGGATCAACTGAAAACACAACTGATACGAAATGGGATTTTCGAGGAGATCTGTTCGACGCTCGATCCAAACGAAGCCGTTTCCAGAACCGACTACCTCGCTGTCAGGAATCTGCTCGACCAGTTCACCAGTGGAACCTCCATGGAAGCCTCCTCCAAGCTGGCGATTGGTGACTGGATGGCAGGATCCGATCTTCGCCTGGCCGTTTCACACTGGCGCGAACTTGAGACAGATCCTGCGCTTTCCGACAGCATGCATGCAGAAGACTCCATCGTCGCACCAGCTTCAGCCTGGGCAAGAAGACGGCTGGCAAACGCTGCGATGGATTATCCGGAACTGGTGCCTGCTCCACCATGGATCGCATTGGATGATCTTGAGGTGCCATGGGAACGCCGAATGGCTGCCATGGCCCAGAACATGAGGACACAACGAGACACTGACCGACTTGAACAGAACACCGTCCGCATGCTGGAAGAATCCATCGAGACTGAGCGTGCCCTGGAAGGTCTCGCATTACTTGACCTCTGGAAGAACGCCCACGAATCTTCATCAGGAGAACTGGCTGGAGAATCTCCGGATGCATGGCGACAACGACTGGTTGAAAAAGCCTATCCCGCAATCCCTCGCCATGAAGCAAGCAGTGGCAGAACTTTTCAATGGCCCGGAAAACTGGTCTCCCAACTGTACAAGGACCGGGCTCCCACCTATTCACAGAATGCCTTCCTGAGATCCCACCAGGATCGGCTGACATGGCACGTCGCGCCTGACTACGAAGCGTCATGGACCACATACTTGACTCATCGGGAAGCCGCGATCGTTCATCAGGATGACAAGGTGGTCATCATTCAGATTTCCAACCTTGGAAAACCTGCCCAACTGGTTTCAATGGCGACTGATGATGGACGAGTGCACTGGGAGATCGATCTGCCAGGTGAGATCTTTGAATCACATCTGTCTTCCAAACAAGTTGCAGATGAAAATGACTTCCTGGCCCTGACTTCATCGGGCTGGGTCGCCATCGAACCCATTGGAAATCAGATCGTCCTGCTTCACCAGGATGGAAGATGCAGTGCCATCAGTGCAGATGAAGCGTCCAGAATTCTCTGGCAGGCATCACTTCCTGGTCACGTCATCAAAGACCACACCCCATGGCTGCATGGCGTGGCAGTCCTTGGATACAGCCACAAGGCTGCCGGCAATGACTGGCTCGATGTGGATCCCCAGCCAGGAGACATGATCCTCGCATGGCTTGATGCTGAAACCGGCGAGATCAAGCAGACAGATCTTCCTGAGGCGATCGGCCTTCCGTTATGGCTGCGGTCAAACGACATCGGCGACCTGATTGTTGGTGGAAGCATGGGAGTCGCCCTCTATCGCAAACCAGGAAGCAGCCCGGACTGGATCTCGCTGAGCCGGACCCTGCAAGCCATGCGAATCCGTGATGGCGCCAGGATCACACCACAAACCCTGATCGTCATGGACCTGCAGTACGACCTGCATCCGATTTCCCTGCGTAGCGGCCGTGAACTGGAATCCATCGACAACCAGACCCGCAATACGCTCACGGGAATGCCGCGATTGGTTGCTGCAGGTGATCGACTCTGGATGCTCTACGAGAAGGAATTGCAGATTCTGGATGCTCAGGGCAGCATCCTGGGCACAGATGCCACCAGCAGAACCCAGCTCCATCGATTTGATGCGATTGCGCCCTTCTCCGATGGCCTGATCCTGGTGGACCAGACCGCCACCCATTCAAACCGGCACATGTCTTCTCACGTGGCCGGCCCCAATCACCCGTACAAGCTCCAGGTGCTGGAACCTGGAGGTCGTTCGGTGGAAACTCTTGACCTCTTCAATCTCGATAGTAGAATTCGCGCGGCAAGAGCAGTGGATGGCATGATGCTGCTCTCAACAGATGAAGAGGTTCTCGCCATACAGCTTCCGCCGACAAAGGAAGAGGCCAAGCCCTGAAGGGCACGGTGGCACAGGAACCGCAGCAAGGAACGCTAGGCCATGAGTCAATACTTGGATTCCAATCAATCTCAGCCCATCGAAGAAGACGACCAGATGGAATATGGCTTTCTCGATGAAGCCATGGATGATGATGAGGCGGTCGTTGAAGATTCTGAAGAGGATGATGAGGCCAAAGAGACAGCTGACGACGATCCAGACAACCTGGACAGAGAGGACGACTAGCGTCCACCTTCCCCGCTGCAGCCACTTCCAACCCACTTGTCATCCCGTCGCAACGATTCGCGAGCACGGCCATGCGTCCCTTGGGCCGATTGCTCCATTGCATTGCAGACAGCCATGATCGCCGGAATATCAGGGAACTCCTGGCGGAGTGACACCAGGCAATCAGCCGTGCTTCCATTGTCTCTGAAGAGACGGCGGAACGCGTCTTTCATCGCATCCATGTGATCCGATGGGAATCCAAGCCTTGAAAGCCCTACGACATTCATGGCACGGACCTCTGCCGGATGCCCTTCGACGATTGTGAAAGGCGGCACATCTCGAGAGACCCTCGCAAGCCCACCCACAAAGGCGGACTGACCGATGGTGACATAGTGGTGAATGCCAGCGCCGCCACCAATGCCTGCACGATCTTCAATGACAACATGCCCCGCAAGCATGACCTGGTTGGCGATCACCGTGTCGTCACCAATCACGCAATCATGCGCTATGTGACAGCCAACCATGATGAGGTTTCCATTCCCCATCGATGTGATGCCTCCGCCGTTGCCTGTGCCGCGGTGAATCGTGACGTGCTCTCTGATCTCATTGTCATTCCCGATGATGCACTGAGTCGGTTCGCCCTCGAACTTCTTGTCCTGGGGATCTGCGCCAATAACAGCAAAAGGATAGATCACGTTGTTGGATCCCAGTCTGCTGAGAGACTGGATCGTGACGTGATTGAGAAGCGTTGTACCTGAACCGATTTCAACATCCGGACCAATCACACAATACGGACCAATGGATGCGCTATCGCTGATCTTGGCCGCTGGATCGATGATTGCCGTGTCGTGAATGTTTGCCATGCCTGATCTCTTTGTCACCCACCATCAGATGGGGAAAACTCCTCAATGCTGTTCTGCATCCACCATCATGAAACGGATGTTAGCTTCGGCAGCCACTCGTGTCCCCACGAATGCCTTGCAATGAATCGAAGCCGTGCGTGAACTCGCTCGGACCGTTTCAGCCTCAAGCACCAGTTGATCTCCGGGTGTTACGGGTTGGCGCAACTTGACCTTGTCCAGACTCAGGAGAACGGCGATCTTTCCAGCATGTTCCAGTTTCTGGCTCAACAACAATCCGCCCAACTGGGCCATTGCTTCAACAATGAGCACCCCAGGCATCAAGGGCGTACTTGGATAATGTCCGCCAAAGAAGGGTTCATTGATGGTGACGTTCTTGACACCGATTGCGCGACGATGCCCTTCCACTTCAATGACTCGGTCAACCAGCAGCATCGGGTACCGATGCGGCATGATCTGCTGGATGGCACGGATATCCATGACCCGACCGTCACGCAGCATGTCCTGCCGACGACGCGCCTCTGCCTGCTCACGAATTCTGGCGCACATCTTTCGATTCAGCGTGTGACCGGAACGTGATGCCACGAAACGACCATGCACAGGTCCGCCGAGAAGGTAGAGATCGCCAATCAAGTCGAGGATCTTGTGTCGAGCCGGTTCGTTGTCGAACCGATAGCTGTTCTCGATCGGACCGTCCTCACCAATAACCAGAACGTCCTTTGGAGTGAGGTGTCGGCACAATCCCTGTTCCCACAATCCCTGAGCTTCTTCCTTCAGGCTGTAGGTCCGTGCAGTCGAAAGTTCCGTGAGATACTGATCGGTCTCCAGGACAAACCCCTGAGACTGGCGAGTGATTCGAGTCTCCGTATTCCCATAGTCCAGTTCGTAGATCACCCTGAAGTCATCGTGACGACTTGGGAAAGCAGCCAGCATTGAACCGCCTTCATCCAGCACAATCGGTTCTGTAACGCGATAGACCAGACGTGAGCCATCCTGCTCCTGGATCCCGGCAACCTTGATTGCCTCGACGAAAGGCGAAGCGCTTCCGTCACCAAGCGGGACTTCAGGGCCATTGATGCGAACCAGGGCATTGTCGATTCCGAACCCTGCCATGGCCGAGAGGCAATGCTCAACGGTCTCAACTGTGCTGGAGCCATTCTTCAGTGTCGTACGCCGTTCCCGATCCACAGCGTTATCAATGAGTGCGGGGATGCGTACTGGCGGATCGAGATCCACTCGCTCAAACACGATTCCATGATCAACCGGAGCTGGCTCGATGACCATCTCGGCCTCTTCGCCATAGAGCAGCCCTCGGCCGCATACGGCAGCAGGCTTTGCCACCGTGTGCTGGTACGGTGCGGGGGAAACCCCGTCCTGATGGATCTCGTCGGCCTCTTGAATCATGGGGACTCCGACATAACGCGGTGCCCGTTACGCGGGCCCGTTCCAGAGGATTTTCAACCCCTGGGGCGCCCCTGTTGGGCCAGGTATTCAGGCAGTTTACGAATGGCTGCCACCTGACGCAAAGTTTCCTTGGCTGGCTGGGCAGGAATGCCCGCTACGGCCTCTCCAGCGGGCACATTTCGGATGACTCCCGCCTTGGCTCCAATTCTGGCCCCATCACCAATGGTGACATGTTCCACGATCCCGGCATGGGCTCCGATCTGAACACCGCTGCCAATCTTGGCGGATCCGGCAATACCAACCTGGGCCGCGATGACCGTAGAGCGGCCGATGGCCACGTTGTGGGCTACCTGAACCAGATTGTCCAACTTCGTGTTGTCGCCGATTCTCGTGGCTCCGAATTTGCCCCGGTCAACACAGGTTCCCGCCCCGATCTCCACATCATCACCAATCTGCACGATTCCGAGGTGTGGAACCTTCCGAAGGCCCGCTCCATCCGGATCCGGGCGGTAGCCGAATCCATCGGCTCCGATGACGACGCCTGCATGCAGGCGGCAGCCTCGTCCAATATGACTTCCATGTTCGATCACGACATTGGAATGCAGAATGGTCTTGTCACCGATGACCACGTCATGGCCAATGCGACAACCCGGCCCCAAACAGACCCCGTCTCCGATCATCGCGTTCTCGGCAATACTGACATGCGGGCCGATGTGTACATCTTTTCCGACCCTTGCACTGCCATGGATCACGGCCGAATCATGCACGCCTGGTTCCTGGACAAACTGGCATGAAGCGGCGAATGACTCCAGCACCCGCAGCATGGCGATTTCAGCATCATCGACGATCACCAGCGCACGGTTCGATGGGTCATGACCGGGCACTTCCATGCCACGCGTCACAAGCGATGCACCTGCTGATGACTCAGGCCATTGCTTTGCCCAACGGGCACCATGCAGAAATGTCAGATCATCCGCGGAGGCGTGGTCAAGGCTGTTGAGTCCGTTGATGACCAGCGACGCCTTGCCATCGATTTCACCACCAACAAATGAGGCGATGTCTGCGACCGTTGAACCGGCCCCTACGCTGGCGCCAGTCGAATCCATCACGGGTCAAGATCCTCCGGCTCGGTAGGCAGCATTCATCTCAGCGATCAAAGCGTTGGTGATATCCATTTGATCACGGGCAAACAGCACACGACGGCTTGAGATCTGAGAAAGGATGTCCTGGGAATCCGGTGGGATGGGAACGACCGAGTCATCGACAAGAATCAGATCAAGGCCCCGCTCGTCGGCCATTTTGTTGGCTGCGTCCTTGATCTTCTCGTAGATGGATCGGATCTGGGTGTCGTTGTATTCCATCCGTCGGCCCTGATGCATTGCGACGTAGGCCTGGAATTCCAGAGCTGCCATTTCGAATCGACGCTCGGCTTCCTTGTATTTCTCTGATCCGACGGGGTAATCCTCGGTATCCGCCTGGAGGCCCTCGACTACTTCGCGGCGACGCTCTGCTTCGTCTTCGAGCTTGCCACCCATGTCCATGAGGGTCCCCTCGACGGCCACCCACTGTTCAAGACCGTTGAAAGTCTTCTCGAGATTGACGACAGCAACCGCCGTCTTTGATGCATTCGGAGCCTGGTTGGCATCAGACCGGACATTACCGATCCAAGTGACAACAAGGACACAGATGAGGCCGACAATGAGCAGACGGCCAATGGAGTTGATCTGATTCATGACTCTCTCCCGGTACAGGTGGGTGTGCATTGCTCAGTGGCATCCAGCTGAATCAGCGGGTGCCCTGTTCCGCGGCATAGCTGTTGTTCATTCGAATGATCAACTGCTCTGTAATGTCGATGCTTGGTGACGCGTAGATCATGCGGCGGGTACTGATCTGCTGGCGTACCTGCATCTCACGTGCAATCTTCGCATCCGAAATCGTCTGGACGACACGACCGGCATCACTGACCAGAACGAGGTTGATGCCTTCGACCTCGGCCAGTTCACCTACAGCCTCGGTGATCTTCTGAAAGAGGTCCTGCAGAAGCAGTGACTTCTCGATGTCGACCTGTTGCTTGATGTACTCTCGCCAGGCAGCTGCTCGTACAAGGTTGAGATCCAGTTCCTCCTGAATCTCCTCGCGACGAGCAGGATCGACGGCGTCAGTGATCTCCGCCTGCAGCTCCTCGATCTTCCCGAGGCGATCGGCATTCTCCGTCTCGATCTGCTGCGCTAAAGCCATGAGGCCAGCCTGTGCATCGACACGCTCGGAAAGTCCTTCGCGTACGCGATTGATATCCACGGTGGCTACGACAGTTGGAGCGGCCATTCTGCGAGCAGCGCCTGCCTGAAAAGACAGACCAAGGGCTGCTACGGCAACCAGCAGGCAGATGGCAATGGTGATTCGGTCACGTTTCAACATGAGAAGTGATCTCCCCGGCTCGGGACTCAGGTGTGCATTCAGAACGGCAGTTCCGCAGAGAAACTGAAGATCTGGGTCTCATCATACTCGCCTGTCATGAGAGGGAAGGCAAAGTCGAAGCCCATGGGTGTCGGGCCCAACTGGGCAAGGTAGAGACGAATCCCGATACCCACGGAAAGGCGATACTCGTCAAATCCAACCACATCGGTCACCGTGCCGGAGTCGCAGAAGACGACCCCATCAATGGCCGACCCGGCCAGTGGGAACTGGAGCTGGGCCCCCAGGAACATCAGCCAGTTGCCGCCAATCGGGATATCCACAGGACCGCCGGGAACACTGGGGGTGCCTTTCGGGCTGACTGTGCGGAATTCAAAGCCACGCAGGGTTCTGCCACCCAGGTAGAAACGCTCATAGCTTGGGGCCCGGCCTCCGAAGATGTAGCCAACAGAACCATCTACGCGAAGCGTGGTGGTCCTTCCGAGGAAATCGCGATCCAGAGCAAAGTAGGCCGTGTAATCGCCTCGTGCCTTGTTGAATGACAGATCACCGGCATAGGCCCCGTAGTTGTCATAACTCAACTCGATCCTGCTGCCCTTGGTTGGACGGGTCAGTCGATCAATGGTGGTTCGAGTGATCGAGACGCCCGTGTTTACGGCGATATCGGGTCCTTCGTCATCGTAAATCTGAAGGGGTGCACCAAAGACGATGTCATCCAACTTGATGTCTGCCCAGTTCAACCTGGCTTCGCCTACCCAGACATCGCCAAAGCGACGACTGACCTGGGTGCCTGCATAGACGCGTTCCTCGGTGTAGTCACGGTAAATCCGACGGTAGTAACCAGCAGCACTGCCAAGTGTGTAAGGCGTATCGAAGATATTGGGCTCGGACAGCGAGATGTCATACGCGAAGATCTCGTTACCAGGCTGGAACGTGATCGCGAATTTCTGACCAGCACCCCGGAAAGCACGGCCACGGATGAGCTCACCCAGCGTCTGGGGAAAATCCAGAATGTCAAAGTTGTCCTGATTGAGCGAGATGCTGCCCAAGACACCGGAATCCGATCCGAAGCCGACGCCGAAGTTCAACGAGCCGGTGTTCTTTTCCTTGACTTCCACGAGCACATCGCGATGTCCAGGGTTGTCCTCTGACTCCTGCTGAACCGTCACACGAACATCATTGAAGAGCCCGGTCTGCTCGACCCCCTCCTTGGCACCCTGGATCTCGTTGGCATCAAATCTCCTGCCCGGTTCAAGGTAAATCGGCCGACGGATGATCCGATCCCGCGTCAGGCTGTTGCCGTGGATATTGATGAGCCCGACTTTGGCCACCTCACCCTCGCGGACCTCTATCCGGACGTCCACCACAGGCGAGCCTGCTTCTCGACGAACTGGAAAGAACTGAACCTGCGTATCGAGATAGCCCATGGCCCCATAGCTGTCCTGAACGACCTTTTGCGAACTCGAGACCCGATCGGATCTGTAGACATCACCCTTCTTCAGAGAGATCAAGGCGGCAACCTGTTCATCAGCGAAGACCGTCAA
Source organism: Phycisphaerales bacterium (assembly GCA_029242715.1). Classification (GTDB taxonomy): domain Bacteria; phylum Planctomycetota; class Phycisphaerae; order Phycisphaerales; family SM1A02; genus UBA1668. The sequence goes on along the minus strand of JAQWTL010000025.1, from coordinate 73,913 downwards.
TGGTCCACCGTTGAAAGATGTGGCCCGGATGTCTCCCACCCGGTAACGAACCCCTTCCTCGATCAGGAAGATGACCTTGGCTTCCTTCTGATCAGGAGAGATCTCGATGGTGCGATCAACACGGACATCCAGGTAGCCGCGATCCTTGTAGTAGTCATCCAGTGATTTCACATCAGATGCCAGGATCTCGTTATCAAGTTCGCCTCTTACAAAGAACGGGAACCATGTCCGTGTTTTTATTTCAGCCTGAAGCACCTTGGTCTGAAAACGTGTGTTCCCGACGAACTCGATATGACGAACTCGAACCCGAGGACCCTCGATCACTTCGTAGATCAGAACGTCATTCTCTTCCAGTTGCTGTTCATCAAGACTGACGGTCGTCAGGTAGTAGCCCTTCTTGCGATAGGCCTCCTTCATGTCGCGCAGTCCACGCTGAATCAGAAAGTCATCTCTTGCCGATCCGCGACGCAGCCCCGTCGGCCCCAACAACGCCGAGTCCCCGAGCACTCGGTTCCCGACAACCTGGACCTGCGCAAGAAGTGTCTGTTCCTTGAAGTAGTAGTTCAAGGCAACCGTGCCGTCAGCCAGGAGCGTCGCCTCTACATCGATGCTGGCAAAGTCGCCGAGCCTGGTCAGCCGTGACACGTCACCTCGAGCTGTTGATGGCTCATACGGCGCACCGACTCTGGATCGGATGTTGTTGACGATCTTCTGTTCAGGCACCCGCTCCAGGCCTGTAAACCGGATACTGGAGACGGGCCGATCCACTAATTGTTCCTGTTGGGCCATGGCCCGGCTACTGCCAAGCTGAATGACCCCGATCAGCAGCACCAGGAGAGGTGATACCCCGCGGAACGCGATGAATAGCGAGGTTCGCATGAATCGGACGGAGGATAACTGCACGATCCGTTGACCGCTACGAGCAGGCCCCCCAAGTCTGCTAGTCTGCTGCCCCTTGAGGCAGGGCTTCCCCTGCTGATTCATGGAGATCAACGGTCGATGAAGCTGTCAGAACTGGCCCAGCAGGTCGATAGCACCCTCCACGGGGATGGCGAGGTCCAGGTGACTGGATGCGCCGGAATCCGGGACGCAGGCCCCAATGAGGTCACTTTCCTAGCAAATTCGAAGTATCAGGCTCACTTGGCAACAACCAAGGCTGCAGCCGTCTTCGTGCGGGAATCCGACCCCTGCCCCGAGGGGCTGACCCGACTGGTGTGTGAAGATCCTTATTTTGGTTTTCGCAATGCGATGATCCTTCTACATGGCCATCGAGTCCACCCTCAGGTCATTGATGACCGTGGCGATGGGATCTCCCGCCAGGCAACGGTTCATCCAGAGGCCGCCATCGGGGAGGGGACACGAATCCACCCGAATGTGACCATCGAATGTGGTGCCCAGGTGGGTACGGGCTGTCATCTCTATCCAGGCGTGTACATCGGACCCGACGTGACAATCGGGAATGACTGCATTCTCTATCCCAATGTTGCCATCTATGACCGCTGCCGGCTGGGCAATCGCGTGACGGTACATGCCTGTAGCGCCATTGGAAATGATGGGTTCGGGTATGCGACACATGCTGGTGCGCACCACAAGATCCCCCAGTCAGGCATTACCGTTCTCGAGGACGATGTCGAGATTGGATCCAATTGCGCCATCGAACGTGCAGCGCTCGGTGAGACGGTCGTCGGAGCTGGCACCAAGTTCGCGGATCTCATCTCTATTGGCCATGGAACCACCATTGGCAAGCACTGCCTCCTGGTTTCACTGGTTGGCATCGCTGGATCTGTAGACGTCGGTGACTATGTTGCACTTGGCGGACAGACAGGTGTTGCCGGTCACCTCCGGATCGGAAATCAGGTCCAGGCACTGGCCAAGACCGGTATCGTCGGAGATGTTCCTGATGGATCAACCGTCGGTGGAGCCCCTGCCGTTGACGCCGATACCGCAAAACGAAATGCGCTGGCTGCCATGAACCTCGCCGAGCTCGTCAAGCGTGTTCGTTCAATGGAACGCAAACTGGCGAAGATGGATCAACGGGAAGAGTAGAACGGGAGCGGCGTAACCGTCCCTTCCTGGATCTGCTTTCCGAAATCAACACCCAGAGACGTTCCGTCTTCTGCATGCTGCGCGTCGATGCGGATGATCGCAATAGGCTTGTCCAGAGTTGGACTCAGACAACCACTGGTTACAACACCGACTTGTTGACCGTCACGCTTCACCGCCATGCCTTGCCTTGGAGCCCGTCTTCCTTCCAGCACGAGGCCAGTCGTTGTGCGAGCCGGCCCCGATTCAGCAATGCGTCTGAGCGCTTCCTGGCCGATGAACTTCTCCACCTCGGGATCATCAATTCCCTTGTCCAGTGAAATGGCGAAGTGAAGATTGGCCGTGAGGGGATCCGTATCCTCATCAATCTCATGACCGTAGAGCGCCATGCCTGCTTCCAGGCGGAGTGAGTCCCTGGCGCCCAGGCCGCAAGGTTTGATCATGTCGGGCGAATCGACGTTCTTCAACATCATCTCGACCGCCTTGCCTGCAAACATGGAGGGCAGAATGACCTCGACCCCGTCTTCTCCGGTGTATCCCGTTCGGGAAATGATGAACTTTGCCATCAACAGGCTTTTGGTCGTGCTCCGGTATCGCTTCAAGTTGGGGATCTCGCTGGAGAATGCCGACAGCATCTCCATCACCTTGGGACCTTGCAAAGCGATCATGGCCGTCCGAGTGGTCTGGTCTTCCTGCTTGAAGACGAATTCACCCTTCTCTCGAGCGAAGTGCTGCAGCAGTTTCTCGCGATTGGCCGCGTTGCAGACCATCAGATATGCATTCTCATCAAGACGAGTCACGAGAGCGTCATCCAGACATCCTCCTCGCTCGTTGCAGATGATCGTGTATCGGGCCTGGCCAATGGCCGTGCCGTGGATCTTCCGGGTGCAGATCCGATCAAGGAAGCGACAGGCGTCGCGACCACTGAATCGAATCCGGCCCATGTGTGAAACATCAAACAACCCGCCACTGGTTCGGACCTGGCGATGCTCCTCGATAATCGAGGTATAGAGCAGCGGCATCTCCCAGCCGGCATAGGACACCAATTTGGCGTTGTGCTCGACGTGGTACTTGTGAAACGGTGTTTGCGTCATTTCGGATGTCGTGGACATCTCGAAAGGGTATCCGACCGGGGCCCCTTCAGGACATCTGTCTCAGCTCATCTCGAAGGATGGCTGCCAATTCGTAATTCTCCGCGTCCAGAGCACGCTGCAGGCGATCTTCCAGTTCCGCTCGCTGAGAGGACGGCAGCTTTGGTACCAGCAAGTCTCGCATTCCGCGGAGAAGCGACACTTCATTGCTGTTCTCGAAATGGCCTGGTGGGAGCACATCCTCAAGGTCTTCAAGTCCCTGGTTGATGATCTTGACGGCGATCCCCGGCTGCTCTCCGGCAACGGCTATTTCTGCTTCGGCCCGCGTGCGCATCGTGATGACCTGGGGCCTGAATGGTTCCAGTGCCAGCCGATCCTCATCGGTTGTCCCGAAATCACGGCAGAACTCGATGCACTCCAGATTTCTTTTCGTATCACGGACAACGTCCTCGAAACGCCCAATGTGGAACATCGCAACGTAGCGGTGAAAATACTGGGCAGCTTCCTCCCGCAATGCCCGGCAATCCTCCTCTGAGATGACAAAACCGCGACTGGAGCCTTGGGCAGCCTGGTAACGATCCAGTTCCTGTTTCTGAAACTCCAGCGAAGAATCACACCCTTGGATCTTCATGCCGTCGGGCCGTCCTACCACCTCCATCTGGAGGATCCCGAGATCGATCCTGATCTGGAGCACAGTCCGCCCATCATGGGTCTCCACCAATCGGACAAGAAAACGCCCGGATTCATGGGGCCATTCCTGGAGAACTTCACTGAGGTCCTTTTTGGCCATTTTCCGTCACACATCCTTATCAACAGGCCCTAAGAGAAATTGAATCAGTTCAAGGCAGTTTTTCCATGCCTAGGGCCGTTTGTACTGCCTGTCTGGACTGGGGGGCGGAAATCGGCCCTCTTGCCGTTGAAATGACCATTGATCTCTTGCATGGGGTTCAGAAACCCCCTTGGAGTACCGATTCTAACGCTCGTCCAGCTCGGAGGTTCAGGCGGAAATTGATAGTCGTGTGGGAATCAGGGGGCCAGAAACCCCGATCAACTGCATCCAGACTTCAATAAAGCACGAACTGAGGAACAGGATGAGAGCTTCCGGGCAGTCCGGACGCATACTTCAGAGACCCCAGACTCGATGGCCGCCTCCGTTGGTGAATGAGCCGAGACCCGTCTGGACAACGCATTCGGAATTCATCCTCTTATGGCATACCGAACATCAGATCGTGACCTTGAGACGTATCTGAAACAGATCAACCGTACACCTCTCCTGACTCCTGAGGAAGAGAAGGAGTTGGGGTGGCTGGTGATCAATGACAACGATCTGGAGGCCAAGGACCGCATGGTCCGAGCCAACCTCAGGCTCGTGGTGTCGATCAGCAAGCATTACACCCGTAGAGGACTGTCGCTTTCTGATCTCATTGAAGAAGGCAACATCGGCCTGATCAGAGCTGTTGAAGGTTTCGACCCAGCCCAGGGCGCAAGGTTTTCGACCTATGCATCCTGGTGGATCAAACAGGCCATCAAGAGGACTCTGATCAACGCGGTCCAACCCATTCATATCCCTGCCTACATGGTTGAACTCATTGGACGATGGAAGCAGACGTTCCGCCGGCTTGAAGATGAACTCGGCCGTAGTCCAAATCAGCAGGAAATGGCCATCGCCATGGACGTTCCCATGAAGAAGGCGAGCGTCATTGTCCGAGCCATGCGTGCCTATCAGTCATCTTCATATGCCCCTCGCGGCGAGGACGGCCAGGCTCTGGACTTCGCGGATATCGTTGAGGATCAAAGGCACGAGCCTCCCTTCGAACGGGTTGAACAGAAAGAACAGATCAAGGCGGCGTTGCAACTGGTCGAGGATCTCGGCCCACGTGAGGCACATGTCCTGAAGCTCCGCTTCGGACTCTCTGGCCAGGCTCCCCTGACACTCAAGGAAATCGGAGTGATTGTCGGGCTGACTCGTGAACGCGTCCGGCAGATCGAGGTCGACACGTTACGCCGCATGAAGGCTCGACTCAATGATGATCGCCGCAACCTCTTCCGTCACCTTGCCAAGGGCAATGACATGCCGGAAACAAAGGCTTCATAGCGTTCCGGTTTCGGCTGATGAAACGGGTCACGGTGTTGGCGAAAGCTCACTGCGGAGAATCGCAAACTCACTGATGTACGCCGGCCCCCCAAGGTCAGGGTACCGACGCTGTAGTCGATTCAGCCGAGCCAGGATCTTCTCCGAGTCGCGTGCATCAGATTGCATTGACTGAAGAAGTCTCAGTTGCGATGTCCAGAACCTGTCCGGGTTCTCAGCTGGTTCGCCCTTTGACAACCGTGTGTAGATCCTGATGATCTCAGCTTGATCTGCCTGTGGATCCAGTCGCTGACACTCCGCCTTGATGAACAAGGCATCTCCAAGATCCGGCTCGAACTCAAGCACTTTCTCCAGCCTGACCAGAGCCTCTTCACACCGACCTGCACGACGCAACGCCTCGATGATCAACATTCGATTGGTGATGTTTGATTCAGCACTTGCTTCCAGGACAATCGCCAACTTCAATGCCGCAATCCGCTGAATCGGATCCTGCAACTCATCCAGGGGAAGTGGTGCGCCGGGCACGGACAGGAGGCCTGGCAACGTAGCCAGGACAACTTCTGCATCAACATTGAACGGCAGATCATCAATGACGGCCTCAACAGCGGCCTCACGACCGGTTGCCATGGCGGCATCGATCTGAGCCGTGTACAGATAAACAGCGAGCCCCGGCTCGATCGAGTCCATGCCGGGCCTGGTGAGCACGTCCAGCGCATCAATGGGCCTTCCATCAAGAAGATCCAGACGAGCCTGGCAAAGATCCAGACCAAGCGTCGTCCGTTTAATCGCCTCGCGGTACTTCGGATTGACTTCGTCAAGGGCCTGCTTCAACTCACTCAGCCGCGCTCGCGCTGCCGCAATAGCCGCTGAACGGTTGGCTTCAAGCAAAGCTGTCTCGACAATCAGAAACGCCTGTTTCGAGATGGCGTCCGGTCGGATTGGCGACTCTGCCGGGATGGTGGCATAGATCATCATCGCATCCATTTTGTTCCCATTGCGGTGAGCGAATTCGCCCGCCTTCAATCGCCAGACATCGCTCTTTGGGTGATCGGGGAAATTCTCCATCATGTTGCTGATGGCTTGCTTGAGAAGTGATTGCAATTCCTTGTCATCCGGAGATGCCTGCAGAGCAAGCGTGGCGTGAATCATCCCCAGGTCCGCCCCTTCAAATGCTTCTTCACGGCTCAATGCGATCTGTGACCATTCAATGGCATGTTCACTCGCAGCAGCATCCATGCCAGCGGTCAGTTCCGAGCGAACAAGCATGGCCATCATGCGTGATCTTGCCCGAGGAATCATCCCCGACTTGTCCATGAGTGGCAGCAGCATTTCTCTGGCTTGCAAGGCGGTGTCTTCGGATTCGACAAGTTGCGCCGCCTTGGCAATCAGCACGGAATCAGGAATATGCGATGCCTGCAGATCTGCAATATCGAGTCGACCCAGCCGTTCTTCGATCAGAAGAGGGACGATCCTTGGATCACTGAAATCCAGGCCTCCCTTTTCAGGAAGAAGCAGAAGAAATGACTCAATCGCATTGCGTTCAACTGTCACGTGAAGTGCCTGTTGCTCTGGATCATCGCTCTCGATCAGTTCCCGTGATGTCAACATCCAGCAACGAGCGGCCTGTTCGACCAGGAGCAATCGCTCGAGTGGATCGCTGTTCGTTGCAGCAACGAGCTGGGCACGACCAGCCGCTTGCCCCCACCCATCCACACGTGCAACAACCTCGTTGAGTGCCAGCCTGAGACCAATGTTCTCAAGTTGATTGTCCATGTCTTTTCGCTGAAGGGACTCAAGCATCGATCGTGCATCATCCTCATCACCCATCGCCAGCTTCGCTAGTGCCAACTGCCGATACGCAACCATTTCTTCGTTGCCCCGCAGGGTTGGAACTGAAACCGCCAGGAGCCGCACGCCCTCTCGGAGCGCCGCGTCCCGATCTGGAACCAGGTTCCTTTCCGATCCCAATACAAGGGCGATACCCCTGAGCATGGGCAAACGGCTGTCGCGCAACGCTTCAAGCCTGGCCAGAAGATCGGTGCCTGCCGGAGCCGCCTTGATTGCGCCAGGCACAGCCTTCTCAAGGTCACGCGTTTCCTGCAAGGCCAACCGCACGTAACGATCGAAAGCCTCTTCCTGAATCTGACCTGGAAGCCCGTGCCGAACGATCAGTTCCAGGGCATTCAGCGAAAGACCCTGGAGAATCGCATCCTCAGCCTGTGCCGTTTTCCAAAAGATGGTTTCTGCATCATCCGGTTGTGTACGAATCAACTGAGAACGTGCATCAAGCAGTTCATCCAGGATTCTGGAGCGGGACTGGACAGGAAGATCCTTCAAGGCAAGCTGGGCACGAAGCTGTGACACCCGGGTGCTGGCATCCGGCGGTGCCCCCATGGAAATGGTGGTCATGGTTGCCAGCAAGACAACCAACTGTCCGACTGTTCGAACGACTCCAAACACGTTAACTCTCCTGGTGAAATCAGGGCTGGACTTCAAGCGACACGGCATCGTAGCCTGCTCGGACGACCGCGTTGAAGGCCGTGACGACATGTGCCCAGGCCGTATCGCTGCCGGCCAGGATGATGATCGGATGATCGCTGGCGAAATAGGCCTCCACAGCCTCTCCCGTACCACCGACCCGGTGCCTTGAGAGAAACTCAGCCAGAGCTCCAGGATCATTCACTGGCGGCCAATCTCCTTCAATCGACACCGAACATCTGTCCGGAGCCGTCGGATCATCCTGCACCAGAATGATCAAGGGCTCCTCTGACTGTTCATAGATCGCTTCATGAATGCCAGAACCTCGATCAGGCAGATCCAGGCGAAACACATCCTCGCCCTTGCGAAAATCCGTAGCCACCATGAAGTAGATCAACAACAGGAATACCACGTCGATCATTGATGCCAGATTGACACCGATGCGTGTCGAGCTCATCCGGGTACGGCCGGCATTCGATCCCTGCATTGATTGAGAGGTGATGGTCACTGCTGCATCGCCCCCGGTTCAACGATCAAGCGTACACGAGCCATTGGTTGCCCTGCCATGGCTGCAGCACCTCTTGCAGCGCCAAGCACTGGTGCCACCCAGCCCCATGCTGTTCCACGATCTGCTCGAACATTCACGAACAGATCCGGTGATTGCTCAAGTCGATCCTGGAGATGGTTCACCAGCGCGGCTTGACCCGTTGCATCGGCAGCGAAGACAAGGCCATCAACCTGATAGCCAATGCTGGTTCCTTCAGGTCCAGGTAGAACATTCACGACTGCCCTCGCACCATCCTCAGGCTGATGAGCCGCAGATGGACTGGGAGACGGAAGATCCATGTCGATTCGATCTCGATCAACGAGCTGTGAAACCGCAACGAAAAACACCACCAGCAGAAACACCACGTCGATCATCGGCGTGAGGCTTGCCTGGGCTCGGACTGGTCCACGTTGGTGGATCGATCTCATGTCGTCTGCTTCATCTCTGCATCAACTGGACGGAATGGGGCCACGAGTTCTTCCGCCTGCAAGGTCGCCTCGATGGTGAGCTCATCAATCCTGTTGCGAATCAATGCGTATCCGGCCAGAGCGGGGATGGCCACGACCAGTCCCCAGAAGGTCGTTGTCAATGCGGTACCGATACCACCAGCCAACATGACGGGGTCGGCTGCACCTCCACTGGCCACGATCGCGCTGAACGCCAGGATCATTCCATACACGGTTCCAAAGAGACCAATCATCGGGCTGACTTGCCCAAGTACGTTGAGCAGTTCAATACGCCTGAATCGAATCGTTGTCTCCTCTGCGGCAACCTGCTCCAGGCCACGCACCATGGCCTCGTATCCATGCGGTGACTGCTTGAGCCCGCCACTCATGACTCGACCGAAATAACTGCCATCCGCTTTGGCGACAGCGATGGCCTTTTCATATTGGCCTGCTTTCAGAGGCTTTCCGATTCGCTGGACGACATCGTCAGGCAGAATGGTACGTCTCCGATTGGCTACTGCCATCGAAACGATCAGGCCTATTCCGAATACGGACATCGCCAGCAGCAGCCAGATGACGACACTCCCGAGAACTTCAAGGCCGCCATCTGCACGGCGTGCAATAAAGAAGGCCTCGGCAAATGTTCTCTGTGCAGGCGCCGCCAAAGCCGGCGATGCAAGGGCACACGTAAACAGGCCGATGACAATGTTTCTCGTTTGATTTCCCTTTGGGAATCGGCGTCTGTATTTGATCATTGATCTTCTCCGGAATCATTCATCAGGTCTGATCGGCTCAGGCTGACCCAGCCACCTGACCCTCCATGACGTTCTGCAATGTTTTTCATCAACGAGGATTCTGCATCTGCCGACCCCGCATCGCTGCCGATGCGGATGCACTGGATACGTGTCCAGCGATTACCAGTGACAGGATCTGCAATCGGGTTGAGTTCATCCAGCTTCTGCAACATCGAGGTTCCATTCATCGTGTCGCTGCCAGGCCCTTCCAGGCCTTCACTGAGCATGAAGATCACGTCGGGCTGCATCTGCAAGGCAACTTCCAGTGCCGGCAGAGGGTTGGAGCCGCCGCCGGGCATCAGATTGGAGCCCTTCCGTGTCCAGTTCATCGTGTTTCGGATATTCCGACTCCTGGCTGGCTGCAGCCGATCTGGTGGAACAACGATCGCCTGATCTCCCTGAAAGAAAACCACGGCATACCGTTGGGCAGAATCAAGTCGGGACAACGACTGGTCAAGCGCCTTGAGCACCATGGTCAACCAGGTCGTCATGCTGCCGCTGGCATCGATGACATAGACAATCGAGCGTGCATTGGTTGCCCTTGCACCTGCAAATCCCGCGTCATGCTTTGATTCGCCTGCTCTTGCCGCCATCGAGGCATCAATGACTGCCCAAGTCATGTCGACCTGTTCAGGGCTGGTCGTCTTCACGGGAATCGGGGGTGGCGGTTCCAATGTGGGCTCAATGCTGTCCTGAATCTGAGTGACCGGGAGTTCATCCACTGGCATGAAGGCCGTCGCCTTGAAATCCGCAACAATCGGTCGAGGCAATGGCCTGGAATCTTCCTGGACGACTGTCCAGGTCACGACCAGCCCCGCTGCGATGACAAGAGCATGCAGCAGGATCGATGCCATCCAGGGGACGGCACGCGAACGCTGCGGCTTGCGAGTCCGACGATTTCTCTTCAACCGTGCCGGCGAACGATCCACGATCGGTTCAGCTGGCCTGGTTTGCCGGTGTGCTTGCATTCGCCTTGGCCTGGCGACGCCCGAAGACGACGCTATCCAGGGCGAGCACACCCGGGCCGACCAGGAACAGACCCAGCGCCAGCACGAAACCAGCTGCCTGGAAATACATCTCGTAGTACGCAGCAGGATTGCCACGCCACTGGAATGGATTGTCCTGGAACATGCCGTGCTCCTGGACACTGGTCAGGGCGAATCCAGCGCCGATCAGACAAGCCAGCAGGAAACCCCACAGCCGCGTGAAGAGACCCAGCAGGACAAGTGCTCCGGCAACGATCTCGAAGACCGCGATGCCCCATGCCAGCGGGACGGCGCCCTTGATGCCCCATTGGTGAAGATCCAGAGCGATGCGATACATCGCTCGGGTTCCCTCGGGCTCCTTGGCTGCTGGAGGGTCATCCGCAGGCTTGGGTTCCGCTGCTGGAGGTGTCTCAGCATCGCCCCCATCACCATCCTGAAGGACAACCACCCTGGCCTTTGTGGCCCCATGGCCCACGGAGGCCTGCATCTGCTTGATCTGGTCTTGCTGGGCAGGCGTGAAATCGCCTGTTGAGAAGCAGTGGTACCAACCAGACAGCAGGAAAGCTGAACCAAGGACGATTCGGCTCAACAAGGGCATGAAGGTTGTTCCGGTGGCTTGACTGAAACTCATTGAGAGTGACTCCCTGGGTGTATCATTGTGTGCTGCCCAGCATCATGTGGGCAAAGGTACCCTCCCATCATCGTCCCAAGGCCCACCGGGGCTTCACAGGTACTTTATTGCGGGTGTGGCGGAACTGGCAGACGCGCTGGATTTAGGTTCCAGTGGGGCAACCCGTGGAGGTTCGAATCCTCTCACCCGCATTTTGATCCCCCTGAGGACCCGACCCCTCCTTTCAATGAGCCTTTTCAGAGGCCACTGGCTATTCAGCGGGTACTCTTCCCATTCCCATGAAAAAGAACCAGGCCTCAACGTGGACCAATGAATCCTGGCGGGACCGACCTGCCATGCACCAGCCGGGCTACCCGGATGCTGCCTCATTGAAGGAAGCGGCTGGGGAGTTGGCCTCCTTTCCACCCCTGGTGACTTCCTGGGAAATCGAGCGGCTCAAGGAACGGCTTGGTGAAGCTGCCGAAGGACGTCGTTTCCTCCTCCAGGGAGGTGATTGCGCCGAGCAGTTCAATGGATGCACCTCTGACGAGATCACTGCGAAACTCAAGATCCTTCTGCAGATGTCACTTGTGCTCGTCCAGGGAACACGCCTTCCGGTCATCCGCGTCGGACGCCTGGGCGGCCAATATGCCAAGCCTCGATCGTCCCCGACTGAAACCCGTGATGGGGTCGAACTGCCTTCCTACTTCGGTGACATCGTCAACCGTCCCGAGTTCGAGGAACATTCACGCAAACCGGATCCATGGCGGATGCTCCGGGGATATGAGCGTTCAGCCCTGACGATCAACTTCATCCGAGCACTGGTCGGCGGTGGATTCGCCGATCTGCATCACCCCGAGTACTGGGACCTGGGCTGGGTTGAACATTCACCCCATGCCAGCGAGTACCAGGAGATGGTCGGCCAACTGGGCGATGCCGTTCAGTTCATGGAGACACTCACGGGTATTTCCGTCGGTGATCTTTCACGTGTCGACTTCTTCACGAGCCATGAAGCCCTGCTCCTTGAATATGAGGCAGCCCTCACCCGAATGGTTCCGCGACGGCATGGTTGGTACAACCTCTCGACCCACTTCCCTTGGATCGGCATGCGTACTGCTGCTGCCGATGGCGCCCATGTTGAATTCATGCGAGGCATCCGGAATCCAATCGGGGTCAAGATCGGACCAAGCGTCGAACCTCACGAAATCAGTGGTTTCATTAATCCACTCATCGATGCCCTGCACCCTGATGATGAACCTGGCCGACTCACTCTGATCCATCGCTACGGTGCGTCCAAGGTGGCCGACTACCTGCCAGCCCTGATCGAGGCCGTGAAAAGCACCGGGCGACGAGTTCTCTTTGTCTGCGATCCCATGCATGGAAATACGAGATCTACCGACAAGGGCCTGAAAACCCGTCGTTTCGATGACATCCTGATGGAACTCGAGCAGTCCATCGAGATACACCGCAACTTTGATTCACGGCTTGGAGGCGTTCATTTCGAACTGACCGGCGACAACGTGACCGAGTGCACCGGCGGCGCACGTGGGCTCACCGATGATGATCTCGGTGACGGTTATCGATCGCTGGTTGACCCGCGGCTCAACTACGAACAGGCCCTTGAGATGGCCATGCTGATCGCTCGTCGCATCACGGGCTGAGATCCCAATCATCCAGGAACAGAATGCAATGGTTCTAGAACCATTCCTTCTTGTTCGCGATGTAGGTGTCGTAGAAATCGCGATCGGACTTGGTGAGGTAGATGATTCCCTCGATGAGGCCGATGATCGAGCCGATGCCGCAAAGCAGGGCAAGGATGATCTGGATGATTCCAGTCGAGGTGTAACCAAGAAGGAATTTATGGATGCCCAATCCGCCCAACAGGATTCCAAAGATGCCACAGAGCATCTTCTTCTGACGAACATCTTCCTCGTTGAATTCCGGAACTGGTGTTGGCGGTGCTTCGTTCATGGTGTTCCTCTTTGATTGGCACTCGATTGGCACTCGATTGGCTCAATGGACAGGCAGCATGCTACCCCAGCACCATCGCCAGCACGAGCGAGGCCCCGAAGCCCACAAAAAACATGAGGGAGCCCATGGTGGTCTCCCCGTTTTCATGGGCTTCCACGAGCAGCTCCTCAACCACCAGATAGAGCAGGGCTGCCGTGGCAAAGGCTGCCAACCCTGCCAGGAACTGGCTTGAAGCCCCCGCCAGGACCCATGCGCCAAGGACGCCACCAAGCAGCACCAGTATTCCAAGCATGCACATCATGGCCAGCACACGCATGATTCGAGACCCCGCAGCCCGCATGGTTGCTGCCAGACTCATGGCGATGAAGAGGACTTCGAAGGTGACCGCGATGACCAGCAGTTCTCCGCTGGCCGAAGCCAGCGTAAAACCGAGCCCGACCAGCAGGCCGTCAATGAACAGATCGATCCCCATGGTGACGATCATGCCCACTGAAACACCCTTTGCCGGTTTTTCCTCCTCAGCGTTGCGACCAGACCGACGCGGCCCCTCCCCGGAGAGTTCTCTCACGGACATCACCAGGAGTACACCGATGGCAAACCCGACGATTACGGGCCAGATGTGGTTCTGTGCAATCGCATCCGGAACCACCTCGGTACAGACGGCTGCGATCACGATGCCGGCGGCAAAGTGCTGAAGTGCCGAGGTCATGCGGGGCCCAGGGGCGCGTCGAGTCGCAGCCCACCCCCCAATGACCGTCACGGTCAGCGGTAACAGCATCCACAACGCAACGGTTCCGACCACCTGAAGCTCCTTACTGGACACCCTATCGCATGTAGCCTCCCTGACGCAGCAGCAGGTGGATACACTGCCTTTCCATGGCAGCTCCTGTCGTCATATCCGGCATTGGCCCTGTCTCCGCACTGGGGCTCGGCATCGAAGCCACTTGGGAAGCCATGACTGCTGGCCGCAGTGGGCTTGGCCCGGTGAAGGCTTTTGATGCCAGTGATTTCTCCTGCAGCCTGGCGGGAGAAATGGATGACGAGGATTTCTCGATCCGCAAGATCGTTCCCAAGTCCTATCGCAAGGCCACCAAGGTGATGTGCCGCGATATCGAACTGGCGATCGGTGCTGCATCCGCAGCTGTAACAGATGCCGGATTGATTACGGCAGCCAATGCAGATGGCAAAGATCCCACCATCAACCCCGAACGCATGGGTTGCCACGTCGGCGCAGGACTCATCTGTTCGGAGGTCAACGAATTGACGGCAGCCCTCTGGCCCAGTCGTGGCCCAGACGGTCTCTTTGATCTGCATCACTGGGGCGAACAGGGCATGGAGAACCTCACGCCACTGTGGCTCCTGAAGTACCTGCCCAACATGCTGGCCTGCCACGTGACGATCGTTCACGAGTGCCGTGGCCCAAGCAACACGATTACCTGCTGCGAATCCAGCAGCGCACTGTCACTTGGCGAATCAATGCGTGTGATTGAACGCGGTGACGCCGATGCCTGCCTGACCGGTGGTGCAGAGAGTCGACTCAACCCGATGGCCTACTATCGACAGTGCTGCTCGGGACGACTGGCGGAAACCAGCAGCGATGATGACCACTCGACGGTGCTTCGACCATTTGATCCGAAGGCAAGCGGCACTCTTCTGGGTGAAGGTGGCGGCATCCTCGTTCTGGAATCCAGAGAATGCCTTGAGCAGCGAGGCGGTCGAGCCCGGGCCACCATCGAGGGATTCGCCTGCACGCAATCATTTGATGATGATGGTTTCGGGGCTTCTGCAGACTGCCTCGGTGATGCGATCGCAGCTGCATTGACCTCTGCCAAATGCTCGCCCGAGGACATCGACGCAATCGTTCCGTTCGGCAGCAGCATCCCGGCCATCGATGCCGCCGAGCGTGATGCCATACATGCGAACCTGGGTGATCGCGCCTCAGACATTCCATTGATCTGCACGATTCCCTACACCGGCAACTGCACCGCTGGAAATGGCGCCATCGGCCTGTGTGTCGCTGCTGCTGCCATCAGTGAACAGAAATTGCCGGCACGACTCCATGCAGGCACCCCGGATGGATTGAACGCCTCGGCTGCCGATGCGATGAACGCCAAGTTGAAGCGAGTCCTCGTGATGAGCGCCAGTCAGGGTGGACAGAACACCGCTGTCGTTCTCGGGAGTGCCGAGTCATGACCACACGCATCGTCATTACCGGCGCCGGCTGGGTCACACCCCTTGGACACGATCTCGAATCCGTCTGGAAGCGACTGGTTGCCGGTGAAACCGCCGTGGACACCATCAAACGCTTCGACGCGACCACCTTCCCGACGACCTTTGCTTCACAGATCAGCAACTACAACTGGCAGGACTACGTCGATGATGCTTCCCGGCACGGGAATCCCGGCAAGCACACTGCCTTTGCATTGGGCGCCGCAAGACAGGCCTGGGAAATGTCCAAGCTTGGTGATCATGGCGGTCTTGATCGACGTCGAGTCGGCATGTATCTGGGCGCAGGCGAAGGTGTCCTGAACTTCGATTCCTACCAGAAGACTTCACTGGCCGGCTGGGATGAAGCCACTCGATCCGTTGATGGTTCAAAGTGGGTCGCCGGCGCACGCCAGTACATCGATGGCGCCGACGAGCTTGCTCAGGAACCCAACATGCCGGTGTGCCACATCGCCCGCGAGTTCGGGCTCCGCGGACCGGCCTTCAACTGCCTGACTGCCTGTGCCGCCAGTACCCAGGCCATCGGTGAAGCCTGGTCCATTCTCCGTCGCGGCGATGCTGACGTGATGGTCAGTGGTGGAACCCACACGATGCTCCATGTCCTGGGACTCACCGGGTTCAATCGCCTGACGGCGTTGTCCACCCGCAATGATGATTTCCTTCACGCATCGCGCCCCTTCAGCCGCACGCGTGATGGCTTCGTCATGGGAGAAGGCTCGGGCATCGTCATCCTCGAAACACTCGAACACGCAGAAGCACGTGGCGCCGACATCATGGCCGAGATCATCGGCTACGGAAGCAGTGCTGACGCCTATCGCATCACCGACATTCATCCCGAGGGTCGTGGACCCGCTGCCGCCATGCACCAGGCACTTGGTCGCGCAGGCATCGATCCACTGGCCAGTGGCGATCCCGCTCCGGTCCAGTACATCTCGGCGCATGGAACCAGCACCAAGGAAAACGACAGCATCGAGACGCTTGCCGTAAAACGCGTCTTCGGTGACAACGCCAACCGGATTCCGATGAACAGCATCAAGTCGATGATGGGACATCTCATCGCCGCAGCTGGCGCCGTCGAGTGCATTGCGTCATTGCTGACGATGCGGGACGGCGTCATACCCCCCACGATCAATCTCGCCGATCCGGATCCTGCACTCGATCTCGACTACGTTGCCAATGTCTCACGACAGGCGGAAGTGCGGACCTGCCTGAGCAACTCGTTCGGTTTCGGCGGCCAGAACGACACGTTGGTCCTTCAAAGAACCTGATCACTCAGCTGCACGCTGCGGCCACGATGCAATCGATCGCCGTGTCGATATCGGTGGCAGTCGTGCTTCGTCCCAGGCTCAGGCGCAACGCATTGCGTGCACGCTCCGGTGGAACACCAATGGCTTCCAGCACATGACTGGGGCCTTCCCGTGAACTGCTGCACGCCGCACCTGCTGCGCATGCCAGCCCCCGGAGGCGATTCACCAGTGGATCCGGACCCAACAGTCCGCCAAGAGAAATGTTCGTGATGGAAGGCAGTCGCAGCGTTCGATCACCGTGAACATGCACCTGTTCAAGCCGGTTGATGACGCTGCTTTCAAGTCGATCTCTCAACTCTGCAAGTCGAGCCGATTCCACATTCATTTCATCGCTGCAGATCCGGCAGGCTTCACCAAGCCCGACGATCCCGGGAACATTCAAGGTGCCGCTGCGCAGCCCACGTTCGTGACCCCCACCTTCGATGAATGGTCGCAACCGTGTTCCGGCGAGAACATACAGAGCGCCGACACCCTTGGGTCCGTACATCTTGTGTGCAGAACAACTGAGCAGCGTGATGGGAACGCGTTCCAGGTTGATCGGTATCTTCCCGACGGCCTGGGTGGCATCGCAGTGCAAGGCAACACCACGATCGCGACACAGCATCGCGATGCCTTCCATGTCATTGATGGTGCCCAGTTCATTGTTGGCCCACATCACCGAGACGAGCAGCGTGTCCGGCCGCAAGACCGGCTCGATATCCGCAGCGGTGACGACACCGGTTGATGGTGCCGGCAGGATCGTGGTCTCGAACCCCTCGCCCGCCAGTCGGCGAACCGGATCCAGTCCGGCAGGATGTTCATGGGCGACGGTGACCACATGACCACGCCCGATGGAACGGGCGAATCCGGCAATTCCGAGATTGCAGGACTCGGTGGCACCGGAGGTGAACACGATCTCACCGGGCGTCACGGAGAGCAGTTCCGCAAGCTGTTCACGGGCCTCACCCACCGCTCGAGCAGCCGCATGCCCGGGGGCATGCTGGGTGCTGGCCGGATTGGCGGCCCCCAGGCCACGGAACCAGGGCTGCATGGCTTCCAGCACCCGTTCATCGACGGGTGTTGTCGCAGCATGGTCGAGATAGACACAATCACTGGCCATGGACCGACAATCGTAGACTAGGAGAGACATGAGCCTCCAAGTCATCCATGAAAAAGACCAGTTGGCCGCCCTTGAGGGCATGACCTTCGTTCCCACGATGGGTGCTCTGCATGATGGGCATCTCTCGCTGGTCCGTGCAGGCCTGGCCCTGGGCGACCAGGTTCTCATGAGCATCTACGTCAACCCGACGCAGTTCGCACCCGATGAAGACTTCGAGGCGTATCCCCGACCCATCGATGAAGATCTTGCCAAGGCTGAAGCAGCCGGCGCCCAGGCTGTCTTCATTCCCGACACCAGCCTGATGTATCCCGCAGGTGAAGAGATCGCGTGTCCTCCGTTGCCATCGGTTGCCACCGAACCGGGACTGGAAGACGCCCACCGCCCCCACTTCTTCACAGGTGTCTGCACCGTGGTGGCGAGACTTCTTGATCTCGTTCGGCCACACCGGATGATCATGGGCGAAAAGGATTACCAGCAGTTGCTGGTCCTGCAGGCCATGGTCGATGCAGATCGACAACGGTGGCCGAACATCAAGGTCATCGGAAGCCCGACCATTCGCGAGCCCGATGGGCTGGCGATGAGCAGTCGCAACGCGTATCTCGATGAAGTCAACCGTGACCGGGCCTTGGGCTTGTCACTCGCCATGCAAGCCGCCGCGAAAGAACCCGATGTGGCCTCTGCCGAAGCACGCATGCAATCGGTACTTGAAGAACACCAACTGCGCGTTGATTATGCGGTAGTCCGCGACAGCCGAACGCTCATGCCGGTCGAAGGATCCGTGGCGGGCCACCGTGCGCTCATCGCTGCTCATCTGGACACCGTTCGGCTCATCGACAACAGATCATTCTGACGTTGGATCGGATTTCAATTTCTGTTGTTCCGATTCCGCCTTGAGTCGAACCTGCTTGATGGCATCCATCAACATTCCATAGAAATCAGGATTCAGATCAGCCTGACGTGCTTCCAGGATGTCAGTTGCCTGCGTACAAAAAAGTACCGCATCCGCTGCCGCGGTTTCTCTCGCCTGCTGATCAAGTGACTCGTCTGTCGCCACGAAATCCGCTTTCAAAGACGCGAAGTTGATTCTGGCCATGGCAGCAGTCTGTGCATATTCCGCATTTTCAGGTTCTGCTTGTGAAAGTTCGTCAGCCAGTTTTCTGTTGGCCAGTGTCAGCATGATCCACCGATCGATCTGCAGATCACCGCCTTGTGAATACAGATACATCTCCATGTCACGACACTGCTGACGAGCTGCGATGAGATTGCTGGCGATATGAGCATCGCCAGGCAGCGCCTGGTGGACCTCCTCCATGAGTTCCATGCATCGGCTCATATCCTGTGAGCCGCCCTCCACATCATCCAGACTGATCCTGGCCATGCCTCGATACTGAAGCAACGTGGCCAGTCGATCACGTTCGTCTGTGTCTTCCGGATCCATCTTGATCACCAACTCGCAATGCGGCAAGGCTTCGCCAACGAGTTCCAGAACTCGCTCGGGCTGATCACCCGATTCCACAAGTGGATAGATCTGCATTCCAAGGGTGTCGATCAGATCGCGACGGTATTGGAGATTTTCAGGCGATCGTTCAATCAGGTCTCGGCTGATTTCAATCGATTCCACCAACCTTTGATCCGCTCGTTCATCGTCACCTTCCATTCGATCAAGACTGGCAAGAGCCCCCAACAAGACTGCCTGCTCTCTCAAGGATGGGCCGTGGTCAGCCTGCTGCTCGATGGCCTGATCGATATAGGTCTGCGCCTGCATGTACCGTGTGATCGCCCTTTCACGTTCACCACGTTGCGCGAGGACATCGCCGATTCCCTTGTATCCAACCGCGATATCGCGTGCCAGTTTCGGATTGAGTCGATTGATATCGGAACTGTCCGTGATGTGCTCAAGCATCTGCAGACCTTCCGTGATCAGCAGCATGCGGGCTTCATCCGCACCTGGCACCTGAGCCAGTGAACCATTGACCCGTGTAACCGTGTTGGCGGCAAGCCCCTGAGCAGTCGTCAAGGCCTCTTCCGCTCGCTTCCACTGGGCATCAACACGTGCAAGCAGCACAAGAGAAATGACCGTAGCTGCAATCAACAGAAGAACGAAGAAGCTCGCGGCAATGACCGGGCCGCGGTGGCGGCGCACGAATCGACCAGCGCGATAGCGAATCGTCGGAGGGCCGGCCAGCACCGGTTCGTAATCCAGATAACGCTGAAGATCCAGAGCCAGCCCGTTGGCTGTCTCGTATCGGCGACCCCGACTCTTCTCCAGACATCGCATGACGATCCAGTCAAGGTCGCCTTTCAACAACTTCACCAGTGAACCGGTGTGCGTTGATCTGGCTTCCGTGATCTCCTCGACCCGCTCACTGTCGGTTGTCATGAACCTGGTAGAAGGCCTTGGCGGCTGTTCCTCGCAGATGATGCGCTGAACTTCCATGAAAGCAGCTTCCCGGATTCGCTTTCGATCGAAAGGGAGAAAGCCCGTCAACAACTGGTAGAGCAGGACACCGATCGAATACACATCGGTTCGGGTATCGATGTCCAGCGCTCCGAGATCGGCCTGTTCAGGTGACATGTAGTCCGGCGTTCCAATGGCACGGCCCTGTTCGGTGAAAACCGTCTTCTCTGTCAACCGTTGATCGAGGGCCTTGGCAACACCGAAGTCGATCACGACCGGATGAGGCTTGCTGTCCCGCCACGCGACCAGCACGTTGCCCGGCTTGATGTCACGGTGAATGATTCCCTTGGAGTGGGCATGCTGGATCGCTTCACAGACCTTGATGGTGAGATGAACGCGTTCACGGACATCCAGCTGCTCACGATCACAGAACCGGGTGATTGGAATGCCCTTGACCAGTTCCATCACGAAGTAGGGCAGGCCTCGCAGAGTCGTCCCGGCATCAAGCACCTTGGCAATACAGGGATGGTTCATCATCGCCAGTGCCTGACGTTCCGCTTCGAAGCGTGCCAGCACGATCCGTGAGTCCATTCCCGGCTTGATGACCTTGACCGCCACACGTCGCTTGACGGGTTCATCCTGCTCGGCCAGCCACACCATGCCCATGCCGCCTTCGCCCAGCAGCGACTTGAGTCGGTAGGGACCGACTTCATCGCCGGCACTGAGCCCGGTGTCCCCTTCCCCGCCAGCCAGGGGAACCGTCGGCGAATTCAGCGTGTCTTCCTCAGGAATGAATGAGTCATCCAATGACATCATGGAATCTCCTTGAGCAGAAGATCTCGATGCGAACTGGCCCACTGCTTCACTGAAGCAGGAGGCCTTCCGATCAGTTTCTCAAATGTATCCGTCACCAGCATCGCCTTCCCGTTCCGGATCTGGCGGAAGTGACACAGTATTTGCAGTTCCAGATCCTCGGCTGGAAAACCGGCTTCAACCGCGAGCTTCCCAAACTCGTCTTCGCTCATGTCGATGTACTCGATGGTGACACCGAGCGCCTCGGTCAACTGGCTGGCCATCTCGGCAAAGGTCACCGCCTCGGGGCCCGTGATCTGGAGATTACGACCCTGGTAATCATCGACCGGTGATTGCAGAACATGCGATGCAACTTCGGCGCAGTTGTCGGCTGAGACGATGCCCATGCGACCATCGCCTGCGCACGCATACATCCGGTGTTCCTCCCGGATCGACTCCGCCTGTGCCAGGAGGTGTGAATCCATGACGGTCTGCGGCGAGACCAGGCACCAGGAGAGACCGGATTGCTTCAGTGCATCGATCGCCATGTGATGCTGCGTATCCAGTGGATCTCCCTCATGCTCAACCGCTCCATACAGTTTTACGATCTGTGAGACACCTGCGGATCTGGCCATCTCTATGACGGCACATTCCCTGGCGCCGAGATCCGGATGCATCGGGCTCAGCAGGAAAATGCGATCCGCACGTGAGATCGCTTCCTGAAGCGTGCCCACGTCATCCATATCGGCGACCACTCCGGTCACCGAACCAGTCGTCAACGACGCCGCTCGTTCCGGGCTTCGCGTCACAGCCAGGACATCGACACCATCGCCTTGAAGGCGGCTGGTGATCAATCCTCCGAACATGCCCGTTGCCCCAGTAACAAGAACCGTCATGGCATTTCCTCCGACTGGCAAAAAATCAGGAAGCGGTGACTGGCTGCCTCCAGCAGCTTATACAATGTTGGATCACCTCCCAATACCCTGCCCTTGAGTACCTCCTGGAGAAGATCATGACCACGGCGATGACCACGAATGAACTGACTTCACTGAATCCAGCGACTGGCGACCCGGTGGGCAGTGTCCCTGTAACACCTGCAGCAGAAGTCGATGAGGTCGTCGCACGGGCACGAGCTGCACAGACTGCCTGGGCCAGGACACCTCTGGCTGATCGCATCAGCATCCTCCGCAAGGCCACCGATCTGATGAAGGCACGGCAGGAAACAATCGCCGAGCAGCTCACGGCTGAAATGGGGAAGCCGCTCAAGGATTCCAATGGCGAGATCGGCTACGGCATCAGTGGCTATGACGCTGAACTCGATGAGATCGCAGAAGCGCTGGCCCCTGAGACGCATGAGGATGAACGCACGAATACCACCCTCTTTCACGATCCACTGGGTGTCTGCGCCGCGATAACACCTTGGAACTTTCCATTCCTCATGCCTTTGCAGGTTGTCATTCCCGCATTGGCAGCAGGCAACACCGTCGTCATGAAACCATCCGATGAGACACCTCTGACGGGACAGGCTTTCGCGGAGATCTTCATGGAGATCCTGCCAAAGGATGTTCTTCTTGTGATCCACGGCGGCGATGACCAGGGCAAGGCACTGGTGAAATCTGACGTGAACCTGATCGCCTTCGTCGGTTCTCGTGAAGCCGGACAGCACATCCTTTCAACCGCTGGTGCCGACCTGAAACGAGTCGTGCTGGAACTCGGCGGCAAGGACCCGATGATCGTGCTCTCCGATGCAGATGTGAATGCCGCCGCAGACTTCGCCGTCAACAACTCCTTCCGCAATTGCGGCCAGGTCTGTGTGAGCACCGAGCGAATCTACGTCGAAGAAGGCATTGCCGATGACTTCGAGAACGCCGTCATCGAGCGTACGAAGGCGTTGAATGTCGGCAATGGCTCCGAAGATGGCATCAACATCGGCCCCATGATCAGTTCGCGACAGAAAGAACACGTTCTTGATCAGCTGGACAAGGCCAAGCAACAGGGTGCAACCGTTGCCTGTGGCGATACGCCTGCAGATGGCAACTTCGTGATGCCAACCGTACTCACCGGCATGAGTCATGACATGGACATCATGCGAGATGAAACATTCGGGCCCATCGCCTGCATCATGCGTGTCACCAACGAGAACGAAGCCGTCGAGCTTGCCAACGACACGCCCTATGGCCTGGGCGCCGCGGTCTACGGTGAAGCAGGCCGTGCATCAGGTGTCGCCCGTCAACTCACCGCCGGCATGATCGGCGTGAATCAGGGATGCGGTGGTGCCAGTGGTACGCCATGGGTTGGTGCACAGCAATCCGGCTATGGCTATCACAGTGGGCATAACGGCCATCGGCAGTTCACCCAGGTACGACTCGTGAGCCAACCCAAGTAGTTGTTCACCCATATGACCTAGGATTCCGTCGTGACCTCACCGGTTCTCATCTTCGGCGGCAGCTTTGATCCCCCGACCAATGCGCACCGGGTTCTGCCGATGCGTGCCGCTTCGGCGGTTGGTTCACAGCGTGTGATCTATATCCCTGCTGCGATCAGTCCGCACAAGCTCGAGACGCCGCCACTGGATCCGGCCCATCGCCTGGCCATGCTTGAGCTGGCGATCGACGGAAACCAGGGCGCAGAGATCAGCCGCATCGAACTGGACCGGGCCGGCCCCAGTTACATGATCGACACCGTCAAGGCTCTGCGTGATGAGATCGACGACGCTTCACCGCTTCGGCTCTTGATCGGCGACGACCAAGCCGTGTCGTTCCATCGCTGGAAAGATTGGGATCCGATCATTGGTTTAGCGGAGCCCCTGGTCTTGCCACGGCTGTACGCCACTCCCGAAGCCTTTGCCGAAGCCTTGCGAGGTGAAGGCATCTGGACTGATGAAGACATTTCATGTTGGCTTGGTTGGCGGCTGGATCTTCCGATCATGGATGTCGAGGCGACTGTGATCCGAAATCGAATTCAATCGGGCCAGGCCATCGATGACCTGCTGCCGGGATCCGTCC
Source organism: Phycisphaerales bacterium (assembly GCA_029242715.1). GTDB lineage: Bacteria > Planctomycetota > Phycisphaerae > Phycisphaerales > SM1A02 > UBA1668. The sequence continues at coordinate 50,028 of JAQWTL010000025.1, read as the reverse complement.
AGTCCTACATCCAGGACAATGGTCTCTACCGAGCCACAACCTGATCGCGGCTCAGGAATCCTTAAGCAGGCAGTCGCAACTCTCGTCCCATTCGATTTCATCGGCGAGTTCCATGCAGACCAGTTCGCGTACACGCTTGGGCAAGTAGTTCATCGGCGAGTTGTCGCAGCGATGTTCCATCCACTTGCGGGTTCGATCATTTTCACCCAGCAGTCGATTCAGAACGATCCAGTCACAGACATCTTCAGCCGGAAGCCTGTCATAGTCACCCAGCAGATCCAGTTCGGCCTCGATCTGATCACGGACACGTTGGATGGAAACCGTGCACTGGTCTCCGGTCGCTCGTTGAAGCATCGGTTCCACCGCTGCCAGCAGCAGACCTCGTCGAGCGTGGCGTGTTCGATCATCGAGTCCGGAAGAAGCACTCCAGAGACTGGACCAGTGTTCCAGAGCAGTCTCGGCCGGTTCATAGGCGAACACAGGTGCGCTCAGGAGCATGGCCCTGCGGAAGGAACTGTCGCAGGACACTTCCAATTCATCGGCCTTGGATCCGCTTCCTGCCACCAGAAGCAATGAAAGGAAGGAAAGCGTGATCACGCCGAATGTGGCGTGGAATCGAGTAAAGCGGGTCAATGAGAACATCCGTGCATCTCCGATGTAATAAGGAACGATCCAACCACCGCAGTTGGACCGACACTCTCTTCTAATGGGCCTGCGATGCCCTGAGGGTCGATCTCACAGGTGGCGGGAATCAAACAGCAGGAAAATCGCCCGACGCCGGTACAATCCTCAATTGGCCTTGTTTCACTCCCCACCTCCAAATCGCCTCCAAATCGACCCCCAGACCACCCCGCAGCAACAGCCCTTCACCTCATGACCAGTTCCCAGGCCAATCCGATCCAGGATCCAAAGACCCCCGAGGGTCTCCGGCTGGCCTTCGTGAGCCTGGGTTGCCCGAAGAACCTGGTCGACTCGGAAGCCATGCTCGGCACGCTGGTCGAGGCCGGCTATCACGTGGTTCCCGAATCGGAACCCCACGATGCCATCGTGGTCAACACCTGCGGCTTCCTGGAAGCCAGCAAGGATGAGTCGCTCTCCGTGATCCGGGAAGCAATCGACCGCAAGAAGGAAGGCGAACTCAAGCGAGTCGTGGTGGCCGGTTGCCTCGTGCAACGTCATCGCGCCAAGATGCTCGACTGGGCCCCCGGTATTGACGCGATGATCGGTGTGTTTGATCGCGATCACGTGATCGAAGCGGTTTCCGGGATCGACGAACAACCACCCGACCGCCCCGGCCTGGCTGAATCATCGGACAAGCCCAAGTACTGGATTGCCGGCAATGCCTTGCAAGCTGCCAACGATCGTGGCATGGATACCACCGAACTCACCGTGCACGGCAAGGATGGCAAGGGCATCGGTTACTTCGAGGGCGACGGTGCTCGTCTGCGACTGACACCACGTCACTGGGCGTACCTTCGCATGAGTGAAGGATGCAACCAGCGATGTACTTTCTGCACGATTCCCTCGATCCGCGGCAAGATGCGAAGCAAGTCGATGGACAACATTCTCAGCGAGGCCAACGCCCTGCTCTCGGATGGTGCTTTCGAACTGAACATGATCGGGCAGGACACCACCAACTGGGGTCGCGACATCGGCGACGACCGCGGCCTGGTCGGTCTTCTGACCGAACTCAACAACATGGTGGCCCACCATGGCAATGGCTGGGTTCGCCTGATGTATGCCTATCCGACCAACTTCACCGATGAGATGATCGACGCGATCGCATCACTCGATCACATCGCCAAGTACATCGACATTCCCCTTCAGCACATCTCGGACAACATGCTCACGAAGATGCGTCGCGGCCTGCTCCGGAAGGAACAGGAAGATCTCATGTACAGGCTGCGGGAGCGCATTCCTGGTCTGGCGATCCGAACCACCTTCATCACGGGCTTCCCCGGCGAGACCGAAGACGATCACCGTCAACTGGTCGACTTCGTACGCGACTTCGAATTCGACATGATGGGTGTCTTCAAGTACAGCCATGAAGAAGGCACGGTCGCAGCAACGATGGAGAAGGATCCCGAACTCTGCGTACCTGATGAGATCAAGCAGCAGCGTGAAGAGGAACTCATGCTCGCCCAGCAGGAAGTGGCCTTTGAGAATGCCGCCTACCTGGCCGAGGAAGGTGTGCTCTTTGACGTGCTGGTTGATGAACGATCACACGAGCGTGAGATCACCGAGGATGGCCGTTCCTACAAGACCTACATCGGCCGGTGCTATCACCAGGCGCCTGAGGTGGATTCCATCACCTTGCTGGCAAGTGAAGCCGAGATCGCACCGGGCGAACTGATCAGATGTCGCGTGGTCGACTCGGACGGTTATGACCTGATCATGCGTCCTGAATCCGAGTTGCAACGCATCACCAGTTTGCCGGTGATTGGCTGAACAACCCATGCATGACAAGATCCCCATCCTGGACGGACACAATGACACGCTGACTCGAGTCTTTCCACCGACGGACGACTCGGTATCTCGTTCGATCATCAAGCGTGACACGCAAGGCCACATTGATCTTCCGCGAGCTGCCGAGGGTGGTCTGGCCGGTGGGTTCTTCGCGATCTTCGTCCCCAGTGAGACCAAGAGCGAGGTTCGCTCGATCACAGCCAATGATGGAACGACCATCGATGCGTTGTGTGCCGACCCACTCGATCGTGATATCGCCCGCGTGCAAGCCGAAAGCGTTCTGCGTCGTACGGCGGACATGTTCAATGAAGCGGACGGCGCGATTCGTCTCGTCCGAACCGTCCAGGACATCGAGGGTTGTCTGGCGGACAACGTGACGGCCTGCATCCTTCATTACGAAGGCGTCGAGATGCTTCGCGAGGATCTCTCGGATCTCGAGGGCGATTACCAGCGGGGCCTTCGATCACTTGGTCCGGTGTGGAGCCGTTCCAACGCCTTTGCCCATGGCGTTCCCTTTGCCAATCCGTGCACACCCGACATTGGTCCGGGCTTGACGGATGCTGGCAAGGACCTGGTTCGTCGTTGCAACGACCTGGGCATTCTTCTGGACGTATCGCATCTGAACTACCGCGGCTTCATGGATATCGCCGAGTTGACGACGGCCCCGGTGGTCGCGACGCACTGCGGTGTGCATGCGATCTGTCCTTCGACTCGCAACCTGCTGGATGATCAGTTGACGATCATCAAGGAGAGCAACGGCATCGTGGGCGTGAATTTCCATGTGGAGTTTCTTCGTCCAGATGGTCTTGAGGATGCGGATGTTCCATTGAGCGTGATCGCCGATCATCTCGACTACATGGTCGATCACATGGGCATTGATCATGTGGCGTTGGGCAGCGACTTCGATGGTGCGACGATGCCCGAAGAACTTGGCGACTGCACGGGTCTTCCCAAACTCGTCGACGTGTTGCGTGACCGCGGCTGGTCGGACGAATCGCTGATCGCGATGGCACACGGCAACTGGCTTCGTGTGCTTGGCGACACCTGGCGATAGCGCTGCCGCAAATCCCTTTCCCCCCGCTTCCCCGCCTGCCAGCCCCTGAACCTCCTTCAAGGCGGTCTTTTTACCGCTTGAAACCCCCCATCCTTCTATAAGATGGAAGGCTGGAGAGAGAGATTGCCATGAGGGGATTGATCATCAGTTGGTTGGTTGTATTGCTTGGCGTGTTGGGCCTGATGAGCCCGGCTGCCATGGCTGCTGATGACATTGAATGCGATCCGGTTGAAATCGCCAAGCTCCTCGCCTCGGATGGTGCAGAGGGCGACTACTTCGGCTGCTCCGTCGCCATCTCAGGAACCACCGCTCTGATTGGAGCCGATGGCGATGATGACAACGGATACAACTCCGGCAGCGCCTACATCCTTGAGCAACAAGATGACGGCACCTGGCTCGAGACCGCCAAGCTCACCGCCTTGGATGGTGCAAGCAATGACTGGTTCGGGCTCTCCGTCGCCATCTCGGAAACCACCGCCCTGGTTGGGGCCTATGAAGATGATGACAATGGAAGCGACTCCGGCAGCGCCTACATCTTTGAGCGACAACCAGATGGATCCTGGCTGGAGATCCCCAAGCTCACAGCCTCGGATGGTGCCGAGGGTGACTACTTCGGTTTCTCCGTCGCCATCTCGGGAACCACCGCCCTGGTTGGAGCCGTCTGGGATGATGACAACGGAAACAACTCCGGCAGTGCCTACATCTTCGAGCAACAACCAGACGGCAGTTGGCTTGAGACCGCCAAGCTTCTGGCCTCGGATGGGGCAGCCGTTGACTTCTTCGGCGAGTTCGTCGCCATCTCGGGAACCACCGCTCTGGTTGGGGCCCGATTAGATGATGAAAACGGAGATTCATCCGGCAGCGCCTACATCTTCGAGCAACAGGAAGACGGCACTTGGCTGGAGACCACCAAGCTTCTGGCTTCAGATGGTGCAGAGTCTGACAACTTCGGCTACCCCGTCACCCTCTCGGGAACCACCGCTCTGGTTGGAGCCTATGGCAATGATGACAACGGAAGCTCATCCGGAAGTGCCTATATCTTCGAGCAACAAGATGACGGAACTTGGCTGGAGACCGCCAAGCTTCTGGCCTCGGATGGTGCAGGGGGTGACTGGTTCGGCATATCCGTCGCCATCTCGGGAACCACCGCTCTGGTTGGGGCCTTCTGGGATGATGACAACGGAGAAAAATCCGGCAGCGCCTACATCTTCGAGCAACAGGAAGACGGCTTCTGGCTCGAGACTGCCAAGCTCATCGCCTCAGATGGTGCAAGCGATGACCAATTCGGCGACTCCGTCGCCACCTCGGGAACCACCGCCATGATTGGGGCCTATAGGGATGACGACAACGGAACAGACTCCGGCAGCGCTTACATGTTTGCCGTCGTCAATGGCATCGATGCCGTCGATTGCAACGGTAATGCCATATGTGATGAACTTGATTTAGCCGCTCGCTACAGCCTGGATTGCGATGGCAATGGTGTTCCAGATGAATGCGACATCGCCGATGGTCTGTACGCCGATGTCGACCTCGATGGTATTCCCGATGCGTGTGAAGAAGATTGCGATGGCGATCTCGTGCCCGATGACTACGAGATCGAACAGGGCACCGAACTGGACTGCAACGGAAACACCATTCCCGACTCCTGCGATATCGCCAACGGCACTTCGCCCGATGGTGATGGTGATGGCATCCCCGATGAATGCGATCCTTCCTACGTGATCACCGTCGCGACCGATGGCACCGGGCTGTTGAACCAGATCCAACCCGCCATCGATCTCGCGCTCCCCGGCGCCACCATCCAGGTCGCCTCGGGAACCTATGACGGCTCGCTGGTCTTCCCCGATCATGCCATTCAACTGATCTCCGTCGACGGCCCCGAGTCCACCATCATCACCGGCGACGACTACAAAGCGGTCATCCGGATCGGGCAAGGCCATGCCGCTGATACTCTGCTGGAAGGCTTCACCCTTACCGGAGGCGATGCCTACCTCGGTGGTGGCCTGCAGGTGATTCAATCGGCACCCACGATCCGAAACTGCATCTTCCTGGCCAACCAGACAGGTGGTGCCTGGATCAACCAGGGCGCTCCCATCATGGAAGACTGCCAGTTCCTGGGCAACCTGGCACTGCGAGGCGGCGGCATCAGGATCGAGGGCATCCACAGCAGTGGAGATCCGGTTCAACTCAACAACTGTCTGCTGGAAGCCAATAATGCCAACGGCACCGATGCCTTCAATGGCAGCGGTGGCGGCATGGCTGCGAAAGACGCTGCGATCTCGCTGATCAGAACCGACTTCCTGGAGAACACGTCAAGCTTCACCGGTGGTGGACTGATTGGCAACGACAGCAACCTGAACATAGAAGCGTGCAACTTCCTGAACAATGTAGCCTCCTCACCGGGTGGCGGACTGACCAATCTGGGGGGGGACCTCTCGATTGCCGACTCCGGCTTCTGCGCCAATACACCCGATGACATCCTGGGCTCTTGGGATGATCTTGGCGGAAATCTCTTCGGTAAGGATTGCGACAACGATGGCACGTGTGACTTCACACAGATCTCTGAGAATCCGGATCTCGACTGTGATGGTGACTCAGTTCTTGATTCCTGCGAGATCGCCGATGGGATTGAACCGGATTGCAACGAGAACGGCATCCCCGACTGGTGTGACATCAACGTCTATGGAACCTCAAACGACTTCAACCAGAATGGGGTACCCGACGATTGCAAGCCCGATTGCAACGACAATGGCCTGCCGGACTACCTGGACATCCAGTTAGGCAACTCCGAGGATTGTGATGGCAACGGTATCCCGGATGAGTGCGAGGACTGTAACGAGAATGGCATCGGCGATGCCTGTGATATCACCGACGGCACCAGCACGGACCTCAACGGCAATGGCGTTCCGGATGAATGCGACATCGACTGTGATGGCGATGGCCTGCCGGATGACTACGAGATCGAAGAGGGCCTTGAGGAAGATTGCAATGCGAATGGCATTCCGGACTGGTGTGATCTTGATGATGGCACGAGCGAGGACTGCAATGGCAATGGCATCCCGGATACCTGTGATGAACAGAGCGGCGTACTGGAGGACTGCGATGCCAATGGCCTCTACGATCAATGCGAGGCTGGCTACCTTGACTGCAATGGCAACAACCATGACGACTTCTGCGATATCGAGTCAGGTGCCAGCGAGGACTGCAACGGCAATGGCATCCCGGATGAATGTGATGCCACCTCAGGCGTGCTGAATGACTGCAATGCCAATGGCCTGTACGACGAGTGCGAGGAAGGCTACGCCGACTGCCAGCCCAATGGCATCGCGGACTTCTGCGACATCACGGATGGCACCAGTAACGACTTCAACCTCAATGGTCTGCCCGATGAATGCGAACCGGACTGCAATGACAACAGCGTTCCGGACTTCATCGATATCGCCTTCGGCACCTCCGAGGACACCAACAACAACGGCATCCCGGATGAGTGCGAATGCCCCGACACCAACGGTGACGGCTTGGTTGATGTGAACGACATCCTCGCGGTGATCGATGCCTGGGGCGACTGTGTTCCTGATCAGGACTGCCCCGCCGATGTCGATGGTGATGATGTGGTGGACGTCAACGACTTGCTGCTGGTGATCGGCGAATGGGGTACTTGTGAGTAGAACCACCCCACGCCACCACACCTCATTGAAATACTCGCGAGGTTTACATGATTTTTCACATGTCAGCACCCTGAACATCAATAATGCCGCTGGCTGTACATGCAAGTGCAACCAAAAGGCTGCCGCGCGACAGTTTGGCTTCTGATTTCATGCGATATGAGATGCGACGGTTGATCGTGGGGAGGATGACGTAAAGGGCGTCACAAGAAATTTGGTCGTCATTCCACGCCCCTCCATTGAGGAGTCGTAATGTCTTTTTCCAGAGGTGAGTGTGAACTGGTTCCCGAACTTTCACACAACATGCAAAAGGCGACGAACATGCCCGAATCGTTCCGTACTCAAAAACACTTTCCACGAACCCTGCTCCTGCTTGGCCTGACGTCATTGGTAGCGCAGACATCGATGGCAAGCCTGGCCTCCTGCCCATTCAAACTGCCCTCGAGCAACAACACTCAAGGAAGTGCGTTCGGATCTTCTGTCAGCATCTCGGGCGACACCGCCATGGTTGGCGCCCCCTCGACTTCAAGCGGTGCCACCGGTGTCGTCACCACCTACGCACGCAACTGGAGCGGGCAGTGGACGGAAACCGGACAACTGACTTCATCCGACCAGGCTGGCAATAACGACTTCGGACGCTCGATCAGCGTCGATGGTGATACCGCCCTGGTTGGGGCCATTGGCGATGATGACAACGGATCATCATCCGGCAGCGCCTATATCTTCAAGCAACAACAGGATGGAACCTGGCTGGAGACCGCCAAGCTCACGGCTTCGGATGGTGGGAGCTATGCACGATTCGGCCATTCCGTCGCCCTCTCCGGCATGACCGCGGTGATCGGAGCCAATAACGATAATGGCAATGGAGACAATTCAGGCAGTGCCTACATCTTCGAGCAGCAACCAGATGGCACCTGGCTGGAAACCGCCAAGCTCACGGCTTCAGATGCTGATCATTGGGAGAGCCTCGGCTCTTCCGTCGATATCTCAGGAACTACCGTTCTCATTGGAGCGCCTTACGATGATGACAACGGTTCCTACTCGGGCAGTGCATACATCTTCAGCAAACAAAACGACGGAAACTGGCTCCAGTCTGCCAAACTCACTGCCTCCGATGGCGAGTCTTACGATCAGTTCGCCTTCAGCGTCAGTCTCTCCGACGAGACCGCACTCGTAGGTGCCTTCTACTCGAATCAACCGGGCCTGAAGCGAACTGGCTCTGCATATGTCTTTCAACAAGATGACAACGGCACCTGGCTACAGGTCGACAAACTCACCGCCTCAAATGCCCAGGAAGATGACTACTTCGGCAGATCTGTATCTGTGGATGGCGATTATGCCATCGTGGCTGCCCCAAGCATCATGGACAGCAACCTTGGTCCAGGATCTGTCTACACCTTCCAGCGAACTTCAGGGAATGACTGGTTGGAGACCACCATCATCACCCCCGCCGATGGTGAGCTTGAGGATGGCTTCGGATCTTCAGTCTGCCTGGCCAGTGATGATCTCATCATCGGAATGCCCGGTGATGATGACTTCGGCAACAGTTCCGGTAGCGCCTACCTGACATCCTTGTCCACAAACTCCATAGATCAGGACTGCAACGACAATGGCATTTGTGATTATCTGGATATTCAGTCCGGCCTGAGTCAGGACTGCAATGCCAATAACGTTCCCGACGACTGCGACATCGCCGATGGCACCAGCCAGGATGCCGATGGCAACGGTATCCCGGATGAATGCCCTCTTTTGTTGTGCTCAACTTTCGAGCAAGATCTCGGGTACGACGGGAATCTGGGTGATGGCGGGTATGCCACCGGACTTGATCTTGCGATTTCCGGCGATATTGCCGCTGTCCTGGATACCAATGTCGATCCCCCACACAACACGTTCAACGTCCACTTCTTCCACCGAGAACAGGGGCAATGGATTCACGAGGCCACTCGATTATTCGACGATGACGAAAGCTCGTTGTGGTGGCCGCGAAAGTCATTGGATATCTCCGGAGACACAGTGATCGTCGGCTCAACCACTGGGGCCGGGGGACGATCAACTATCTACCGCCGCCAAGGCGGTCAATGGAATGTGGAGTCAACCTTCGATGAACAAGGAGAGTGGTATTACGGCCTCAGCGTGTCGATCTCGGGCGACGTGGCCGTCGTGGGATCCGATGTGGATATGCCTGGAGTCCGTGTCTACCGCCGCTTTGGATCGACCTGGTTGCACGAGACCACTCTGGTTCAAACGCTGGGTGAACCAACTGAATGGTTTGGAACGGATGTGGCCATCGACGGCAACACCGTCATTGTGGGGAGCCTGAGTTCCGGTGCATGGATCTTCGAATACGACGGGGAGGACTGGATTGAAACTCAGCAACTGCCAACCGGAGGCTTGGTGCTGGGAGACAGCGTTGACCTGGAAGGCGATGTCGCTGTTGTTGGGCGAGCTCACAGTTTGGATGTGAATCATGCCCTTGTCTATCGTCGTACCGGTGGACTCTGGGCACCGGAGCAGGCTCTCGAATCACAGGAGCCGAAAACCCGAGGGCTCGGCTATGCCGTCAGAATCAGCGGTGACTTGATAGCGGTTTCGTCAGGGATCAATTACAACTGGCCGGATGATTCCGATGTTGAACAGGGACGAGTCCACCTGTTCCGCTTCGAAGATGACCAGTGGAACGAGATCGAGATCTTCAAACGACCTGAACTGCCCGTAGACTGGATGCCCTCTCCTCGAGTCGATTTATCCGGCAACCAGATTGCCATCGGCTTTATGAACGACTTCCTGTTCACTGAAGTCTCAGTCTTCACCGTGCCGCCAGCGAACAGTGCCGGCCAGGACGATTGCAACCTCAACGGGATCTGCGATGAGTTGGATATCGCCTCAGGCCTCAGCGTCGACTGCGATGGCAACGGCGCATTGGACTCGTGCGACATCGCTGATGGCCTCTATCTCGATGTCGACTCGAATGGCATCCCCGATACCTGTGAGACAGACTGCGACAGTGACCTCATCCCGGATCACTATGAGATCGAGCAGGGTCTTGAACTTGACTGCAACAACAATGGCGTACCAGACTCCTGCGATCTCGCCAGTGGTCACTCACCGGATACAAACGGCGATGGCATCCCTGATGAGTGTGACACGAACTTCGTGATCACCGTAGCGACTGATGGAAGCGCCATGTTTGAGGACATCCAGTCGGCCTTGGACTTGTCGGTATCAGGCTCGACGATCCTGGTGAGCCCTGGAGTCTACCTGGGTCCGGTCGTTCTTCCGACACATCCCGTTGTACTTGTTTCCGAGGTGGGATCAGAAGCCACATTTATTCTTGGCAATACCGACGCCACCGCCTTGAGCATCGTCAATCAACAAAGCCGGGAAACCGTTGTCGACGGGTTCTCCATGACGGGCGGTGATGTTACTTGGCGTGGAGGCGGACTCCTGATCGCCAATGCCGCTCCCACGATCCGCAACTGTGACATCGTGGCCAACCGCGCCGCTCGCGGTGGTGGCCTGTACGTGGTTGCTGGCGCACCCTTGCTTGAGAACTGCCACTTCAGGGGCAACGAGTCCGTGAATGGCGGCGGTGGTGGCCTCGCGATCAATAGAAGTTCAGTCAACGGTGACCCCGTTGAATTCATGAACTGCCTGATCTCCACCAATACTGCCACGCAAGCACACCCTCCTCTCTCCGGTGGTGGTGGTGGATTGGCGGCATTCAACGCAATCGTTGACCTGCGGAACACTCGATTCGAATACAACCATGCAGGCTTGGGAGGCGCCTTCCACATCGGCGAACAAGGCCTGGAAGACACCATCCTCGTCACCATGAATCAATGTGAGTTTGAAGACAACACCGGGCTGGCCAGCGTTGGTCAGATCTGGGGCGTATCCGAATCTTCCATGGTCTCCCTCCAGGACTCCACTCTGTGCGGCCATGATTTCAACGACATCTCAGGAGGCAACTGGCAAGACCTCGGCGGTAATGTCGCCTACGACTCGTGCGACTGCCCCGATACCAATGGTGACGGCTCCGTCGATGTGAATGACATCCTCGCCGTGATCGACGCCTGGGGCGACTGCCCGCCAGATGATGATTGCCCCGCCGATGTCGACCTCGATGGCACCGTGGGTGTCAATGATGTTCTGCTGATCATCAGCGAATGGGGCGAGTGCCTCTAGTAAACATGCCTGCATAAATGAACTGATGCAGCCCTCTGCCAAAGTGCAGAGGGCTGCTTTTTAGTCTTGGGTTTATTGACGTGTGCTGGTTCAAACTACTGTATTCACGAACCACGAATGTCGCAGATACATTCGAATTGGCTCAGTGCCATTTCAGACATCTCGAACAAATACTCACACACCGATTGAATCCGAGATGAATGTGAAAGGAACCGGATACCTGCTGTATGGCAGCGAGAGTTCCAAGGGGTGTTCCAGTATTTAGTGAACAGTAAGAAATTTAGCCGCCAATCAAGCGACGGCAGAGTCTGCATCTAGATTCGACCACTGAGGCAAGTGTGAAACTTGCTGTCGATTCGTAACACACCAGATGTCAAAGAGTTCATGCATGACAGCCTCACCTTTAGTTCGCTCTTCACGCCACTCGCTTCTTGTTCTGCTGATGATGTTCTATGTGTGTTCCACGGCAGCAGCTGCCATGGCTGACGATGACATCAACTGTGAACCTGAGCAAGTAGCCAAGCTCCTGGCCTCCGATGGTGCAAGCAATGACTGGCTCGGCTACTCCGTCGCCATCTCGGGAACCACCGCCCTGGTTGGGGCCTCTTTAGATGATGACAACGGATCAAACTCCGGCAGCGCCTACATCTTTGAGCAACAACCAGACGGCAGTTGGCTGGAGACCGCCAAGCTCCTGGCCTCCGATGGTGCGAGCACTGACTTCTTCGGCAACTCCGTTGCCATCTCGGGAACCATCGCCCTGGTTGGGGCCTATCGCGGCGACGGCAACGAAACAAACTCCGGCAGCGCCTACATCTTCGAGCAACAACCAGACGGCAGTTGGCTGGAGACCGCCAAGCTCCTGGCCTCCGATGGAGAAAGCTCTGACTACTTCGGCTACTCCGTCGCCATCTCGGAAACCACCGTCCTGATTGGAGCCTATGAAGATGGTGACAACGGATCAAACTCCGGCAGCGGCTACATTTTCGAGCAGCAACAAGACGGCACCTGGCTGGAGACCGCCAAGCTCACAGCCTCGGATGGTGCAAGCAACGACCGCTTGGGCTACTCCGTTGCCATCTCGGGAACCACCGCCCTGGTTGGGGCCTGTTACGATGATGACAACGGGCTCAACTCCGGCAGCGCCTACATCTTCGAGCAACAACAAGATGGCAGCTGGCTGGAGACTGCCAAGCTCCTGGCCTCCGATGGTGAAAGCAATGACTGGTTCGGCTACTCCGTTGCCATCTCAGGAACCACCGCCCTGGTTGGAGTCCATAGAGATGGTGACAACGGTGACTACTCCGGCAGCGCCTACATCTTTGAGCAACAAGAAAATGGCACCTGGCTGGAGACGGCAAAGCTCCTGGCCTCGGATGGTGAAAGCAAGGACTTCCTCGGCTGGTCCGTTGCCATCTCGGGAACCATCGCCCTGGTTGGGGCCTATGGCGATGATGACAACGGAAGTTACTCCGGCAGCGCCTACATCTTCAAGCAACAACAAGACAGCAGCTGGCTTGAAACCGCCAAGCTCCTGGCCGCCGATGGTGAAAGCACTGACTACTTCGGCTACTCCGTCGCCATCTCGGGAACCACCGCCCTGGTTGGGGCCTATGCAGATGATGACAACGGAGGCAATTCCGGCAGCGCCTCTATCTTCAATATTCCAGATCTGATCGACTGCAACGAAAACGGCATCTGCGATATTGATGACATCGCCTTCGGTACCTCTGAGGACACCAACGGCAATGGCATCCCCGATGAATGTGAATGCCCCGACACCAATGGCGATGGCACCATCAACGTCAACGATATCCTCGCGGTCATCGGCGGCTGGGACGACTGCGTTCCAGACGCGGACTGCCCCGCCGATGTTGATGGTGATGGCACCGTGGGTGTCAACGACTTGCTGCTCGTGATCGGCGAATGGGGTTTGTGCCTCTAGTAAACATGCCTGCATAAATGAACTGATGCAGCCCTCTGCCAAAGTGCAGAGGGCTGCTTTTTAGTTGCAGTTTCATTGAAGTGTGCTCCCTCAAACTAATGTGTTCTTGATTCACGTAGTTGTAGTTACATTTGGGTTGGTTCGGCGCAAGGCCATGCATCCAGAACCAATGCTCATAGACAGATTGAGTCCGAGGGGGAATGCGAAAGGAATCTGATGCGATCACCTGATCCCTCTTTTCTCTCCAAGCAAAGCCGACATCGATCCGACAATCTTGGATGCCGGCTGCTGATGATGCCGCTGGCTGTACTGCTGGCCACCATGACAGTAAACGGTGCAACATGGACCGTGGATGATGACCGATTACAGAACCCCGACGCCCACTTCCTGACAATTCAGGATGCGATCGACCAAGCTGCTGACGGCGATCTGATCACCATCTGGCCGGGAACCTATGTCGGCACTGGCACAGACCCTTTGACAGGTCTACCCAATCCGGTCATGCGACTTGAGAACCGGACACTTGATGTCGAAGGACTTGAAATCGATGGCAAGATCGTGATCATCGATGGCGAAGATGAACGACGCGGAATCCAATGCGAAGTACATGGAGCTGATGTTCATCAGGTTTCGCTCACCGGACTGCATGTCACCCGTGGCGTTGGCGTTCAATTTTCTGATATCCCCTCAATTCCAATTGAAACCCTTTATCCGGAATGCGGTGGCGCACTGCTCGCTTATCAGGTCGGTTTGCATGTGGAATCCTGCCAATTCAATGCAAGCCACGCTCATTGGGGCGGCGCTGCGGCCTGCTACAAATCAAATGTGAACATGACCCATTGTCAGTTCAGTGATAATCACAGTAACGATTGGGCTGGCGCCCTGGGAATCGGAAAATTTTCGAACGTTCTTATGCAAGAATGTCATTTTGAATCCAATACCGCAATCCGTGGTGGTGCTATTTCGACAACTGCAAGCATTTCATTGGATGGCGACATGGATTGCAATTGCGAATGGAATAGTGGCAATGGGAACTGCGACCCCGAGCAACTGTGCCTCTATGAATGTGATCTGGATGAGAACCCCGCGTGCACTGATTGTGATTCTGATCCTATTCAATGTGCTGGAATGCTTGGCGGTACCTGGCTGATCAACTGCACTCTCACTGGAAACAGTGCCCAGGTACAAGGCGGCGCCATTTGTATCGGCGGAAGCGTTGAATCAAATTACCCAGGAGACCCCAGAGGCTATCTCTTTGATTGCACTTTGAAGGACAACTCCGCCGGTGCTGTTGGTGGCGGAATCTGGGCATTCTCACCGACTCATCTGCTGATCTCGCGATGTGACTTCATAAACAATCAGGCTGATGTCTGTATTGGCTCAGGCAATGGAGTTGGTGGCGGCGCGATAGGCATCCAGGGCGCAGAATACGCACGGATCACCGATTGTCTGCTTGAAGGCAACAGTACGCACCAAGACGGCGGTGGCATCTATGCCATACAAAGCAATCTTCGCGTCCTGGGCACACAGTTTGTAGACAACTGGGCACAGGGCAATGAATGTGAAGGCGGCGGCGTATTCATAAGTGATGCCTGGTGGACCAGCATGCAAGACTGCTTTTTCACGGGCAACAGTGCGAGTCGTCGAGGCGGCGCCATCAGCACAGGATCATCACTGGCGGATCTCTTCACCATCAACAATACGCGATTCGAAAAGAATCGTGCACAGCATGAAATCGAATTAGCCTGCTCACCATGCAATGACTGCTGGGATGAAGACCCCATCTATTGCCAATGTGATGGAGGGCCTGGAAACGGCGGTTGGGATATCGCACAGAATGTACAAGGCGGTGCGATCTACCATCTGGGATCCAGCATGACCCTTGAGCACTGCTGCTTCATTGATAATAAAGCCGTTTCTACTTTGGTAGATGATTCTCAAACCACTGATTTGTTCTCTGGTGGCAATGCAGAGGGCGGCGCGGTTTATCGAGAGGAGTATCAATCACTGATCATTCTTGACTGTGACTTTTCTGGGAACAACGTCATCCCCTATTGCCATTCATCAAGTGGGGTATGCGGTGAAGCTGCCGGGGGTGCCATTTACGATTCCGATCAGATCGACTGGGATCAAAAGATGCTCTCTGTTCAGGACAGCACCTTCTGCGAGAACAGCCCAAGTCATATCGATGGCATTATTGTTGATGAAAGTGATTTTGACTCAGACATGTTCCTGGACAGCTGTTTCTGCGACGGCGATGTCAACAAGGATGGCAATGTCAATGTCAACGATGTTCTGGCGGTCATCAATGCATGGGACAGCACTGCAAGTGATGCTGATCTCGATGGTGATGGTGATGTAGACGTCAACGATCTCTTGATCGTGATCGAAAACTGGAATCAATGTGAATTGGAATTGATTTGTTCTTCAGATGTTTGATTCGGCTCATGCCACCGTGAAATCAGCTGCACTGGCCCCAAGCATTGATGAGGCTCAGCAGATCCTCGATATCGACATCGCCGTCATTATCAAGATCACATAAAGGATCATCCAGCCCGAAACCGGCCAGCATCCTCAGCAGATCCTTGATGTCGACGACGCCATCGTTGCCGACGATGTCCGCTGGACACACGGGTTCAATGCCACTGCAAGGACTCTGCTCGATGCGAACCGCATCAATGGCCGCTTCCACTCGCGTGGGAGTCGATGTGTCACACGCCACGAACTTCACCACCAGAGAGTCCGTCGGCACGAAGTGCTCGATGTCGTCCATGACCCAGGTACTGGCAACCCACTGACCAGCCGTATCATCACCCTGCGTTGCCGTCTCGAGGACATGCCATGAATTCCCATCATCAACCGAAAAGGAAACCTGGAGCGAGTCATCATCGTAGGGCCAGTTTTCATTCGGACTTGCAAAGTATCTGGAATAGCTCAAGACGACATTGGATCCTGCTGCTGGCAATGCCGGGGATATCAATTCGACACAGCCGTTATCAACGTTGTTGCAACTGAGATCGTGATCCACACCCGTGATCATGCACTTGGTTGAATCTGGCTCTGCATCACCGCCTGGCGCTCCACCCCAAAGGCATTGTCCAGACGGTACTTCTCGAACCCAATGTCCGCCGGTCGCACTTCCACTGGAGATCCATCCCTGATCCGTTTCGAAGGAATCCATGAATACCGTGCTGAGTGATGGGCCAACCTGAAGAACAAAGGGATCAGCAGCAGCACCGGCAGGCAAGGCATGAGTTCCTGAAATCGTTGATTCCAGTTGGGCAAAGAACGATACATCTGAACCACAGGGTAGATCCATCAACTCCGCCCGGTACCAGTCATTGTTTTCGAGGATCAGTGGAACGGACTGGAACTCACCATCATCGATCTTGTAGTTGAGCTGTGCCGTTCCTGGAATAACCTCTTCCCCGAGCGTTTCTGCCTGAACAAGGACGTCCAGATTTCCGTCAAGTGGAATGTACTCAGGCAATGTTCCCATCTGAAGGATCGTGATGGGAAGCGGCGGATCGCTGACAAGACTGAATACCTGCTGGCCATCTCCTTGAAGCGGGGACGTAGCAATGATGGCGTTCCACATTCCTGGCAGAGGAAGATCGACTTGAACCTGTTCAATCGGGTTCTCACGATCAGCAGAATTGCGTAGAGCAGGCAAGTCTGGATTCGCTGGATCAAGAGTCCAGGGATAATGGAATGTACCCTCTGGAGACTGCAGCACGAGATCAAGATCATTGACGAGTCCTGCATTGTTTCCGGGTTGAGCAGCCACATCATCCCAGGCAATGGTGATCCGAAGCGGCGATGTTGTATCCGTCACTTCAAATGGCATGACGAGAACATCTCCGGAAGCAATCACTCGCTCCTGCCAAGTTCGCTCCGACATCTTGCTGACAGCACGCTCGGCGTTGACCAGGCCCCAACCCGTTCGGTAATCCGGTCCGATGTTCCATCGGTCCTCTGCTGTATGACACAGAATGGCACGATAACTGGAAGGCAGCGGTGATACGCCATCATTGGCCAGTTCATTCCAGGCTTGTTGCATGAGACCGACAACACCGGTCACCACAGGCGCCGCCATGGATGTACCTGATCGTATTTCGTAGCCACTACTGTGTGCACAGGACGTAATGCCGTTATCCCCGCCAATCTGGCTGCCTGCTGTTACCAGGTCCGGTTTGATACGTCCGTCATCAGTAGGCCCCCAACTGCTGAACCAGGTTGTATTGGAGGTATCGCTGTACACAGCCCCAACTGTGAGAATGTTCTTGGCACACGCGGGCGATGCCACCGTCCCGTAGTCGTTCGTACATTGGTCGTATGCGCGTTCATTCCCGGCAGACCACACGCTGATAACAGGCTCTCCCAGGGAACCACGTACAAGTTCATCCAACAAGGCGGATGTCAGCCCGTAATCACCAAGAAGCCAGCAGGGATAATCATTCGCTCCGACGTTGATACCCATGGATTGATTGAATGCCGCCACTCCACCCATCGCCTGCTGATTCGAATAAATGGATTCCAGCGTGCCAGGATCGGTGAAGAAAAGATACTCCTGCAAACTTCCGATGACATGCGCATCCACAATGGCACCAGGGGCGACACCGCGGTAGAGCCCGCTACTGGCAGAACCGTCACCGGCCATGATGCCGGCCACATGCGTGGGGTGCCCGCCAACTGAACCGCTTGTCTGGTGCTGGACCCGACCAGCCAGATCCGCGTGCGTATTGCTGGGAAGCTCAACTTCAATCAAGCCAAGCCTGACACCACTGCCATCCAGAGACCAGGGTGGCCCCTGAACAAGGTCAATATCCGAACAGATCCGCATACCGTCTGCAGTTGGCTGCATGGGAGGAAGCACAGGCTCAATCCACCTGATCAAGGGCATCTGGGCCAGTGTTCCCAATTGAGCCCTTGGAAGCTCTGCAACGAGGGCCTGGAGCGACTCAAGACGGCTGTACACCAGGCCGCCCCAAGCACTCAGCAGATTCTCACCGGCCTCCAATGGAACACCCGGCTGAAGCTGCACACAAACCACCGAGGATTCGATCCCGAGTGATGACTCTGCTCGCGTTCTCTGATACCAGGCTGTTTCAGTGGGCTCGAGTAATGCCGGATGCAGTACATCAGCAACTACCAATGGCGCTACCAGCGTCATCAAGAGAGCAGTCATGAAATGGTATGTATCGACACGCATGCCCCACCACTCCTTGCGTCCGTAATGCCTCAGGATGCACCGCGGAACCCTACCAGCCTAGCAATTCATTGAACCAAGTTCACGATCTATATGGAACATTTCAGAAGACTGAGGCCTGGAACATGACCGTAGGACAAGTCCTCAAAAAAACCCCCGACCCGCCGGGGGAGACGGGTCGGGGAGCTGAAAAATCAACAAGTGATCAACAGATCAAGTTGCAACGGTAAACGTCCGTTACCTACATCAGTTGCAGGTACCGCCGTACACCGAGAGTACACCGAGGAGGTCCTCGATGTTGATGCTGCCGCTGAGGTCGCCATCGTAGTGACAGGTACCCAGGACGCCGTGCATCTCATCAAGATCTGAAGCGTCGACAGCGCCATCGCCGTTCATGTCACCAGGAGTGCTGGTGCCAGGCGTGCCCTGAATAGCCGTCCATGCGGTAGCGTCACCCAGAAGGAAGTCATCGCCGATGCGATAGCGTGGGAACCAACCAGAATCGATATCACCAGGCATAAGACCATATTCAGCTGATGTAGCAGGAGCTGCAGCACTGTTGTTCGTAGCTGCACCGCAAGCGGAGAAGCTGATCAGTGGAGCGCCGCCAGCAGTTGCATTACGAACATAAGCAACGCCGCCATACATCTGACCAGCACCACCATTGTTGGCAGTGTCATTGTCAGTGAAGTTGCAGCGGTTGAAGTTCATCATGTCAGGACCAGCCTGGCCAGTTGCATCCCAGTAGACTGTACCGAGATTGGAAGTATTGCCACTGAAAGTGCAACGCATGAAATCAGGCGTGCTGCTTCCGCAGGAGTACATGCCTTCGGATGCAGGGGCCATGTTTGCTTGGAACGTGCACATGTCCCAGCGGCTTGAGCTACCGGAATCATTGACGATGCCGATTGAACCAGCCATGTTGTCATTGATGCTGCATTCCATGAACTGAGGTGCACCACCAGTGATGGTGACGACGTTACAAGCAGGACCAGTGCTTCCGTCAGCGAGTGCCAGAGCATTGCCTGTTGCGAATGTGCTGTTCACGTTGCAACCAACGAACTGGGTCGTGTTGGCAGAACCGGAGCAGATGATACCACCACCGAAACCGTTGGAGGAGGTGATGTAGCAGTCTTCGAAAGTACCAGTGCCGTCTGTGGAGTACACAGCGACGTTATCAATGGAGCGACTCCAGAACGTAAGAGCAACGTCGCCGCTGCCAGTGCTGACCTGCGCTGGCGTTTGGGTCTGCTGCTCTGTCCATGAGTCGGGATCCTGGTTTGTGTTGTTCAGGACAGGAACTGAGTTTGGAACCTCAAGACCGTTTGCCAACTGCTCGATCTGGCGGGGACGACCTACATAGGTGTTGTTGCCACCGGTCATGCGGATGGCATAACCATTGGCATTGTTGAAACCTTCGGTCGGGTTCCAGAAAGTGACATCAGCCCATGCTGCGGTACTCTGAGTACCAAGTGCGGCAGGACGAAGGGTGACGTCGTTTCGAGTGATCTCCAGGCTCTCAACGTAGAGGCCTGCGGTCACGACGATTTCATCACCATCAGCGCAGGCGTTCAGGACGTTCTGAATGACTGGGTACTGGGTGTTGTTTCCGACGTACCAGGTGCTTGTGCCATCGGCGTTTGGACGCGGATTTGGATCCGGCTGCTCACCCATGACGGTGCCTGCACATGCGAAGATCGCAATGGCGGCGGTTGTTTTAACGATATTCATTCCTCGTTCTCCTCTCGGGGTGCTCAAACTGAATCACCCACTTGCTCGTGATTGCCAAGCCAACCACCGCGGCTGGTCTCAGCGACTCAGAACTCGGAGGGAACACGCTTCCCCCCCCAAATACAAAGAGTCATAAATAACCGGCCAAACATCCATTCGCAAGACTATTTACATCACACATCCACTTGTGAAGAAGAGACTTACGACGATAAGTCTCTGGTATGAATAGGTGGCAAGGACAGTGTGATTCACAAGGCAATTGAGCTGCCAATAACCATTCATTGACGCTATGCAGCGGTAACGTTGAAGCCAATGAAAAGGTTTAAGACACGCGGCTTTGCTTGCCTTGGCAAGTTGGTGAAGTTGCACAGCAAGGGCAGGAGCATGAGCACATGTAGACAAGTACAAGAAGAGTTTGAAAATAGCCCATAAGTCGTTATCAGATATCAACTTATAAGATTCCATGAAATCGGTTCAAATAGTATTCGGATCTGCCTGGAACGTCCGTAAGTGCCTGTGTTAAAGCAATATGCAACACACGGATAGAGGCTTGGCCGTGCACCCCGAAAAGCCGCTGGATATAGGCGGTGGGTCTTGCTTAAGACACCATGATTTCGTGATGACTTGGCAAGGACCTGATGAGGACCTGGTGAGGCACACCATTCGGGAAATACAGGAGCCCAACAGGCAACTATGCCATTCGAGTTCGATCGCACAATGCAGCCACCTCAAGAGGAGTACAGGCCTGTCTACGGACTTTGGATTGAATTCAGCGCAGGACCCGGCACACAGCCAGGATCACTGGCAAGGACTACCGTATGACGCGAGTACGCCCAGTAGATCATCAATCGTGATCTCACCGTTGTAATCACCGTCATACCGACAGGTGCCCAGAGCAGCATGGAGCGACTCAATATCATCTGTATCAACCTGGCCGTCACCATTGACATCACCTGGAATGACAGCATCCATGTCTGTGATTACCACAACCTTGGTCAGGTCGAGATCTGAACCTATTCGGAACTTGGGAAAATAGGGCGACCAAATATCGTACTGATCCCATCCTGTGCTGTTGGGTCGTCCCTGGTTGCCACGGAAGCCGCACTGGGACAGCGTTACCAACGGTGCATTACCTGCACAGTCATCGCAATCAACCATCACAGCACCGCCATACATCAAGTCGGCCGTGATGCAGTTCTCAAAGTTGCAGTTGTTGAAGTTCATCATGTCAGGACCTGTCACGTCCGTAGCGTCCCAGTAGACCGTGCCACGCAAAGAAGAATTCGCGAGAAACGTTGATCTCATGAAGGTTGGAGTGCTTCTGATCGCGGTATAGGTGCCGTTTGATGCAGGGCAGACATTGCCGATGAACTTGCATTGATCCCAATGAGATCGACTATCCATGTCATAGATGATTCCAAAGGTTCCTGCCTGGTTATTCGTGAATTCGCATTCCATGAACTGTGGCGCACCACCCGTGATGGTCACGACATTTACCTCGGGACCAAATGTGCCATCTGACAGTTTCAAAGGATTACCAGTTGCGAATGTTGAATTGAAGTTGCAATTCACGAACTGAGTCGTATTGGCATCGCCGGTCAGAATAGCACCGCCACCGAAACCGTTTTCTGAGGTGATGTCGCAGTCCTGGAACGTGCCCTCGCCATTGGTCGAATAGACGGCAACGTTATTGATGGATCGACTCCAGAATGTCATCGCCCTACGATTCAAGAAGCCATCTGTAACTTGTGCAATGATTGCAACGTCAACAGCTGGACCAACCGGATTGAATTCACCTGGTTGTACCTCCGTGGGGGCGTAATAGAAGCTGTTACTCAGTTCTGTAACCTGACGTGGTCGACCCACGTAGGTATTGTTGCCACCCGTCATTCGGATGGCATATCCATTGGCGTTGTTAAAACCCTCAGTAGGGTTCCAGAAGGTCACATTGGCCCAGTGCGGTACAGGAACACCGCCACCGGCTGGTAGACACCAGGGACGCAAGGTCACATCGTTTCGAATGATGTTGAGACTCTCGACATAGAGACCCTCAGCAACAACGATTTCATCCCCATCGCCACAGGCATCCAGAACCTCCTGGATGACCGGGTACTGGGTGTTGTTACCGACGTACCAGACGTTCGTACCATCAGGCTGAGGAGCTGGATTTGGATCAGGCTCCTCGGCAACCGCCAGACTGGTCAGACCAGCCAACAGCATCAGACTCCATGCTCTTCCTAATCGCCCCACCACGCCATCGCCCCTTAAACAAGTAAATCTCAACGCAATCAACGGATGCCCGGCACTCCTGCCAAGCGCTTCAAGTTGCCTGTGTTACCAGTTTAAGGAAAGGGCTTCAATCTCTAAATCGACATAAACCCATGTGTACAAGGACATTGATAGTGGCATTTTCCGTGCAATGAATTGCCTTACGTATAGATAGCCGGACCGATCAGGCCCACAAGCCTCCTTTGCAAGCCTCCCGAGCGTCTTGCTACATACATGGTCTACATGTCAAATTCACGCAAGCTTGGTTATCTGGCGCCGCTTTGTTAAGAAGGGCTGCTTGGGTAGTTTGCTGTTTTTTTATAAGTCCTTTCAGAATAAAAGGATACGGCAGCTCAAAATGAACTGCCGTATCTGAAAGGATTCATCTGAAGCCCTGGGGGCGCTACTCTGCCAGAGGTGCCATCGCCCAACTTCGATCAAACTCACCCGACATCAAGGGAGCCTGCCCCAGGGTGGACGGATTCATGATCATCCAATCCGGGAATGTCGCTGCTGGATCCGTGACCAACAAGTGCTGGGCAAGGTGGCAAGCAGGTACTCCTGAAGTACCCATGGCGACAACAAGCCCTTGCCGGTCGCCAGGCAGTGGCCTCATGAACATGGCAACCAGGTCGTCGCCCTCCCAGGTCTGATCAGCAACCTGTACAGACCCCGTGCGGACCCTGATCGGGCAGTCCGGCATCAAGTCGATCCAGGCCGAGTTCGTATCAGCGTTCCCGTACAGAATCACGTTGACTCCATCGAGCATCCCAGGAGCCAGTTCCTTATCCGACACGATACGAACGGCACCATCTGCCATGCTCCAGAATTGCTCGGCATCGAATCTTGCCTTGGCCCAGTTGCCGCGTGCAACGGCTTCGCCGCCACCAGTGCCATGAACCATGAGCAGTGGCCTGCTGAAGAGATGTTCGTAATGACTCCGAAGATGGCTCTTGCCAGAAGGATCACAACCCTCGGCAAACTGCCACCCGCCTGCATCCTGTTGCAGACAGACCTCACCGACATCGGAATCAATCGATAGCGATGTTCCATCGATTTCAATATCCAGGGATCCTCTTGCCTCAAGAGGCTCACCTCGCAGAAGCAGTTGCCTGACATTCTCAGTCTGGATCATGGCACGACCTTCGTCATGGGCAGCCTTGAGTCGAGCTGGGCGCGCAACATCAACACGCTGGTGGATCACAGCCCAATGGTCAGCATGTGGCTCGGTTGCATGATCCTGAACAAGCTCAATAACCGAAGTGTCGGGACCTTCCCTTGACTCATCGAAGAGAAACTCCGCCAAGGACGCGTCTGAAATCGTCGTGGCACCCCACCAACGGCCAAACTCCGGCTGAATATCGATTCGCGTCCGACTCTGACAATCCCGTCGGCCACGTTCAATCCGATCGCCGAGTCCAGGATCAACGGTTTCATCCTTCAAACCATGACGGAAGATCACGTCGACATCATCCAGATTGGACCAGAGTGGAGTGTCCTCCATGACCTGGACATCTGTTCCTATGGGAACCACCCCTGTGAACACGCCCGGTCGCCTCAAGGTCATGTTCCACGCATCCAACCCAGCGTCAGCAAATCCATTGATCGCGATCCGTTGATCATCCGTCGGATGAAGTTTGCAAACATGCGCCATGGCTCCATCCACATTCGCTCGCCCCATGCTGGTACCACCCAGACCGATCCGGCGAGTGCTGGGCACGATGATCAATTCATCAGGGCCTTCCTCATAGGCATAGACCGTCTGATGCATGCTCCTGAGGACCGAGGGCATCGCCACGATCGTGGGCCTTGATCCTGCCTTCTCTGCCACTGGAGGCAACACCATGCAGGACTGAACCGTCCCAAGATCATCAATCCATGTTCGTAGTTCATGATTGCCTACGTTTCGAGTAGACATGTTGAAAACAGTCGAAGCAATGACTTCTCCATCGGAAGCACGCTGCAACTGGACGTCAACCGGATAGGGAAAACCAGAACGCTTGTGCGGAGGTGGCCCAACGATCCGGAGCGGCATCTTGGTCATGGACCATCCAGGAATGGAATCGATGGACTCGTACTCCCATACCCCTGGAACGGCATCGTCCGGGTAATCCGCCCACTCGACCATCGGCTCAAATCGGGTTCTTGTCGCTACACGCAAGTCATGAAGTGGTTCGCCAGCATTGACAAGAAGCAATGATGCGACCACATCCACGTTCTGGAGATCATCAAGCCAGGGAACAATCCGATCATATTGAAGAAAACGGACTGTCTCATCCGTCTCAGCAAGCGGCTGGACCTTGAGGAGGACCGGCCCTTGCTTCACATGGACGAGTATCTCGTTGTCTCCCGCTCGCAACTCAACAGGGAACTTCATCATTCCCGCTTGCTGTGGACGGGAAGATCGCGCCTCACGGTTGACATAAAATCGCTGATGCCCGGAGACATCAATGAAAGCTGGCCCAGCAGGAAGATCTTCAATGGAGAAGTACAGCCAACTTCCTGGCTCCGCATCAAAACTGTGCCGCTCTGATCCAATATCAACATATCGCCAACCGGCCTCCTGGCCGTTTGAGCACGTTACCGATACTCCATCACCAGGCAGAACGAAGCTGCCATCCGCCAATGTTCGTTCAAGATCATCAATTGAACAATCTTGTTCCGATTGCAGACATGGCGGCAGATACCAAGCCTGCCTTTCATTGCCCCGTGCTTGCCCAAAGGATTCCCTGGACAGCAACAAAGTCAACATCAGCAACAAGAACATGGTCATACGAATCATGGCGGCTTCCTTCCCCCAGGCAAGCAGTCAAGCCTTGATTTCATCAAGCATTCACTGCAGCCATCAGCACCTTGCTGAACTCGACATCATTTAATGGCTTGCGAAGGAAATGCTTGATGCCTACATCCTTGCATTCCTCCATTTCTTCAGTGCGGAACTTGTTGGCCAGCAGAATCACGGTCGTTCCTGGTTCGCCGTTGGCGATTCGTACGGAACGGCAGGCTGTCAGCACATCAAGATCAGGCAGGCGTGTATTGATGACAAGGATCTGAGGGTCCAGCTTGGCCGTCAGAACCCCTGCTTCGTAGGCGGTCGTCGCAACATGAACCGAATAGCCACCGATTACCTCGGCAACCCGGCGAATGTCCTGAACCGTATCGAGGTCGTGTTCCACGACCAGGAGAACCGTATCGCTCTCGCCAAGGACATCCAGGGGCATGTGATGACTCCGCATGAAGCGGATGAGCTCGCCACGTGGAATCCGACGCGTCTTGCTCCCAGGCACCTTGTAGCCTCGAAGCCGGCCGGCGTCGAAGCACCGAATAATGGTCTGCTGCGAGAGATTGCACAGCCGTGCTGCCTCTCCAGTCGTGAAGACCTGTTTACCGCTCCCGGACGATGTCGTCTCGACCGAAGCAGACAAGTTCAAACGTTGTGTCCCAGGAAATCCTGCCACCTTCCTACCTCCCCACATTTCACTAGCCGATCCAAATTAACCGGCCTGACCCTTATATCAATCCATATACAAATTGGCGAGACAGAAATGGCTGGCCTGAGTCGTAAATCTAGCTCCGAGAAGGGTTTCTGGGCCACGTGCAGGCCCTGGCCGTCTCCCGATACTTAGTGGAATATTGATCTCCTCCCAGGAAACAGGGACGGGCCGGGGATCATAAGTTCAACATTCATAGGTATTTGTGATCTTTGAGT
The DNA here is from genome assembly GCA_029242715.1 of Phycisphaerales bacterium. Taxonomy (GTDB): domain Bacteria; phylum Planctomycetota; class Phycisphaerae; order Phycisphaerales; family SM1A02; genus UBA1668. Next base: position 23,796 of record JAQWTL010000025.1, on the reverse strand, counting down.
GCCCCAGGCAAGGATAAGGGGTTGGCAATCTAGGCAATCTGGAGAGGCTGGCGAATACCCACCTATTTGCCATTTACTCAAAGTGTTGTCAATAAAAGATTTCTGTCGTCTGCCCCAAAGTTATCCACCGTTAAGCTGCTGTCTCCACCCACCAAAGGCCCCCTTCAGAAGGGGCTCCCGGTGCCAATTCCGGCTATTTGCTGGACCACTGGCATCAATTTGCCTGCCCGGCCCTCCCCCTGCCTGGCCCCTATGGACTCATGGACTCATGGTGACCAGGGAATGCCGTAGCCAGATAGCCCGAATCAGTTCTGGTTGCCAGCGTTTTCGCTGAGCAGCTTCAACTGATCCATGGCCAGCTACCGCCAAGCCCAACTTCCGCAGACTGACTCAATACAGATCGACTGAAGCAAATGAGTGATGAGTCACCATGGGTCGAAAATACCCTTTGTTGACGGCAAGGACCCACTTCAAACCCAGCCACCTTCGCCCATGCCAAGCATGAGCACACGAAACATCTCACCGTCCACCTATAATCCGCAGCCGGGACGGCCTGAGCCGATGCCCGAGCCACCCCATGCCCATACGCAACTTCTCCATCATCGCACACATCGACCACGGCAAGAGCACTCTTGCCGATCGCCTGCTGCAGGCAACTCGAGCTGTCACCGATCGTGAGTCTCGCAACCAGATGCTCGACTCCATGGATCTTGAGAGAGAACGAGGTATCACCATCAAGGCTTCTGCCGTCACGGTTGAACATGTCTGTGATGGCGAGACCTTCCAACTCAACTTCATCGATACACCCGGACACGTGGACTTCGCCTACGAGGTGTCCCGTGCGTTGACCGCATGCGAAGGCGCTGTCCTCGTTGTCGATTCCACCCAGGGTGTTGAAGCCCAGACCGTTGCCAATGCTTACCTCGCAGTCGCCAATGACCTCGAACTGATCCCCGTAGTCAACAAGATCGATCTGCCGGCAGCTGACCCGGACCGGGTTGCCATGGAAATCGAATCGGTACTGGGACTGCCTGCAGAAGATTGCATCAACTGCTCGGCCAAGACCGGCGAGGGCATCGCGGAACTGCTCGATGCCATCTGTCGCAAGCTTCCGGCGCCGCCAAAGTCCGATCTGGCCGAGACCCGAGCCTTGATTTTCGACAGCCACTATGACGATTATCGTGGAGTCATCGTCTACTTCCGTGTATTCGATGGCAGCCTGAAGATCGGCGACAAAATCCGCATGATGGGGACCGGTCGAACATTCACGGTCACCGAACTGGGCCGCTATACGCCCCAGCCACTCAAGACCCAGGAGATCAAGACCAACGAAGTCGGCTACATGGTGGCCGCAATCAAGACGCTTGCCGATGTGCGGGTCGGCGACACCATCACACTTGATGCCAACCCTGCTCCGGAAGCCTTGCCGGGTTACGAAGAACCCAAACAGATGGTCTTCTGCGACTTCTATCCCGCGACCAGCGATGAAGCATCCGGTCGCAAGGCCGACTTCGAAGCGCTTCGAGAAGCTGTAGAGAAACTGCAACTCAACGATGCCTCCTTCACATTTGATGTACAGCACTCCGAAGCCCTGGGCTTCGGCTATCGCTGTGGGTTCCTCGGCCTCCTTCACATGGAGATCGTCCAGGAGCGACTGGAACGAGAGGGCGGCGTCGAAATCGTCCAGACCGCTCCCACGGTCACGTACCAGGTCGCAACAACGGATGATCAACTCCTGGAGATTCACAATCCTGCCGAATTGCCGGACCCGACAAACATCGCGGAGATCAGAGAACCAATCGTCAAGATCGAGATCATCTGCCCCGATGAGAACATCGGCGACCTGATGAGTCTGTGTGATGCAAGACGCGGCATCTTTCGAAGCCAGATCTTCATTTCCACCGGACGGCAGATGCTGACCTATGAGATCCCGCTTGCCGAGATCATTTATGACTTCTACGACAAGCTGAAATCAATCACCCGCGGCTATGGAACGATGGATTACGAAATCATTGAATTCAGGGCCGACAGCCTTGTGAAGATTCAAATCCTCGTCAATGAAAAACCCGTTGAAGCCCTCAGTCTCATCTGCCATCGAGATGGTGGAGAAAAGCGCAGCCGCGTGATCCTCCAGAAACTCAGAAAGCAGATCGACCGGCACCAGTTCGAGATCCCTCTCCAGGCAGCTGTTGGAGGCAAGATCATCGCCCGTGAAACCATCAAGTCCGTCCGAAAGAACGTGACAGCCAAATGCTATGGCGGTGATATCACGCGTAAACGCAAATTGCTTGAGAAACAAAAGGCAGGCAAGAAGCGTATGAAGACGGTTGGCTCCGTGACCATTCCTCAGGAAGCCTTCCTTTCGATTCTTGATCAGACCGAATGACATACCACCCAACACGTCACGATCGGAGCAACCGATGACAGCCCGCGAACGTCTTCTTACATGGTCCACTCTGGCAACACTTGCCTGTCTCGTCCTGCTGTCCTTCCTTCGACCCGGCGGGAATCAGTTGATGGCTGATGGTGAGGCCGATGCCAAAGCGATCGGGCCCGCCTCCAGCGTTCTGTTGGTTGAAGAAGACAAGCCCACTGTCAAACTTCATGCAATGGACGGTCGGCTGGCCTGGGGCGAAGAGGCCCAGCAGCGAACCGAAGCAGTCGCCTACGTTCATATTGGAGCCCTGCTGACACAGTTGATGCAACGAGAGGAACGCGTCGAGGAACGGCAGGCCATGACGGAACGACTGACAGAGGATGCCCAGGTCATGATCGATGAGCTCGAGAAGATTCAGGCCGAGATCGAGGATCTCCAGCCGGAGGATGAAGCGGCACAGGAGCAGATGCAGCGAGGACAACAACTGGCTCAGCAACTCCAGGCATTCCGCCAGCAGGCAGATGCCATCGTGGAAGCCAAGGCTGCTGAACAACTCGAGCAGTGCTATCGGGAGCTCGTCACCGCTGTCAACGTGGTTGCAGATCGCAACAAGATTGACACCGTCTTCAGATTCATTCCCACGGATGATGATTTCACGCCCGCTGACGTGAATGGCGCGATGCTGCAGATCCGTCTGCGAACGTTGCTTCGGTATCCAGAGAACAGCGACATCACAGAGGATGTTGCCGAGGAACTGAACCTCGATCTTGAATAGAACCGATCAGGCAGTCTGCTTCAATGCCTTGATGAATTCATCCCGCAGAGCTTCCTTGACCTCCGGAAGTGATGGTGCCGCCGCGCCCAGCTCCTGCTCAAGGCTGGTGACGGAACGACCAACCAACCCGCATGGAACGATCAGTTCGAAATGGGACAAGTCCGGTTTCACATTCAAGGCCAGTCCATGCATGGTGACCCATCGACTTACTCGAACGCCCATTGCACAGATCTTCCGAGCTGATCCATCGTTATCGCCGACCCAGACACCCGTCGCATCACAATCACGATGCCCGGTGATCTGCCAACGCGAGAGAACCTGGATCACGATCTCCTCAAGCCATCGCAGGTAACCATGCAGCCGGAGCTCCAGTCGGTTCAGGTCGAGAATCGGGTAGAGCACCACCTGGCCTGGGCCATGCCATGTGATATCCCCGCCACGATCCGTCGCATGCACTTCCACGCCCCGTGATGACAGCTGTTGCTCGCTGGCAAGAAGATGTTCACGTGCCCCGGGCCGATTCGAGATGGTGATGACCGGAGGATCATGCTCCACGATGAGAAGATCCATGCGAGGTGAATCCGTCGCCCTTGATTCGATGACCTCGGCCTGTCGACGACGCTGCTCAGCCAAGGCCTCGGCATAAGGCATGCGACCAAGATCGATGATCTCGACCGATGCTCCTGCATATTCAACCTGCATCACCTGTTCCATCTCATCACCTGCTTGGCCAATGGCCGATCCACCATGATAGGATGACGCACAGGAACCATGCCACAGACCTCGACCATTCATCCAACCGCGGTCATTGAAGGCGACGTTCATCTTGATGATGACGTCATCGTCGGACCTCACTGCCTCATTACCGGCCCGGTCACCATCAAGTCCGGCACACGACTTCTGGGGCAGAACTGGATCTACGGTCGTGCGGAGATCGGACATGGCAATGTCCTCTACCCCGGCGCCCGCATCGGAGGACCTCCACAGGACCTCGGCTTCGATCATGATCAACCTGAACCAGGAATCGTGATTGGAAATGAAAACGTCTTCCGCGAGGGCTTCACAGGACATCGGGGAAAAACCGATCAGCCAACACGCATCGGCAACAATAATTACTTCATGACCAATACGCATGTGGGCCATGACTGCCACATTCACAACAATTGCCAACTCGCAACAGGCGCGTGCCTTGGTGGCCATACACTTGTCGATGATAAAGTCATCGTCGGCGGCAATACGGCCACTCATCAGTTTGTCCACCTCGGGCATGGCGCCTTCCTGTCAGGTGCCGTTGCCACCTCGGGGAATGTCCCGCCATGGTTTACCCTGACATGGATCAACACCTGTGGATCAATCAATCTCGTAGGCATGCGACGTAGCGGGATGTCCAATGAGGACATCAAGCAGCGGAAGTGGGTCTTCAAGGTGCTCTATAGAAAGGGATATTCCCTGGCCAAGGCCATGGACATTCTTCGAGAGCAGGCCGATGATCCCATCGTGCAGGAATACGTGACATTCATTGAATCCGGTGACCAACCCATCGCCCACGGCATCGTTAAACACACTCGTGGCGGACATGAATGAGATGACATCGATCTCGTTCGCGGTTCTTGGCAGTGGCTCAAAAGGAAATGCTTCCGTTCTCTGTTGTGGGCCGCACACTCTGCTCATCGATGCCGGACTTTCCGTCAAACAGACACAGTTGCGGCTCCAGAATCTGGGACTCTCGGTGGCAGATCTCGATGGAATCGTTCTGACACACCTTGATCGCGATCATTTCTCTTCCGGATGGGCTGGTCGCCTCAAACGCATCCCGCTTCCTGTGTATCTGGCGCCCGGGCACTTGGGTGCCGCGGAAGCAACGGGCACCTGCAGAAAAACACTTCGCTTGCTGGACATGGAAGCACCCAACCGTGCCGGCAGCATCCAGATTGAATGCATCAACGTCGCACATGATGATTCAGGCTGCACAGCCTTCATATTCGAGTGTGAAGGCTGTCGGCTGGGTTGGGCAACGGATATCGGCCATGTGCCCAGTCATCTGCTTGAACGTTTCGTGAACCTGGATGCACTCGCATTCGAGTCCAACTACGACCGAACCATGCAACTGGACTCCGACCGACCCGAGTTTCTCAAGGAACGAATCATGGGAGGCAAGGGACACCTTTCCAATTGCGAATCACTGGAAGCTGTCAGCACCATTGCTCGTGAATCCCAACTGCAGAAGATCGCATTGCTGCACATGTCACAGCAATGCAATCACCCAGGCTGCGTTCTTCAACTCTGGCGAGAACAAGCTATTCATCTCGTGGATCGCATGATCCTCACCCATCAGGATCATTCCACCGTGATGCTTGAGGTCAAGGCAGCAGGTCACCAACTCGCTACGGGTTGATCATCCACCGAACCGGCAGGCATGGCCCCTGCATGAATCGCTCGTGAAAGGCCATGACGTCACGGGAATCCGGCATTGGATCGCTCAAGAGCATTCCCTCAAGGACACGAGGAACCAGGAGTGGCAGGCCGTCTTCTCGCTCGGTATCGAGATCCGTCACAACATCCTCGGAAAATTGTTCCAGTTCATTCCGGCAACGCCACACCTGAACCGGACACTGCAGCAATTGCAGAACGCCAGGCAGTTGCAGGGCGCGAATCTGGTCCAGGTCAACATCCGACCACCAGGCCATCGGAGCACCAGGCATGATCGGTGTGCCCACTGCAGCCAGTGTGCAGGAGCCGACTGGCTCGACGATCTCCATGGCGGGCATGATCATTACTTCGGAACTGGCTTGGATGAGCACCAGGCTGAAACGCTCCAGCACATGACCAAGCGCCGCTTCTGCCTGTTCGACGACCTCGATGATTTCTGGAGGAGCAGCCGGTCCCCAGATCTGGTCAAGCTGCTCAATGGCCTCTTCACAGAGCATCTCTCCACGATCCCATCCCAACATCCGCTCTGCAGCATCAACCTGCTCCAGTTCCGAGAGGGCAAATGTGACAGCCTGCAGAGTGATCATGGGTGATACCGAGGATCTCCACTGGTCACCTTCGGGAGTCCTTGGCAAAGCCGCCGATGCCCGGGCGAAATCCATCCAGCGGCCCAGAAGTGCGGCCCAGGAGACAAACTCGGGTTGGAAGGCATCGGTCATGAATGTGGATTGTGCCATCAACCCGGCTTTCATGGCCTCAGCCTGAGCTTGAAAGGCTCGATTCCTGTGTCGCCAGGCCCATTCATGCCGATAGATCCAGACTTATGGCACGACGGAATTCCACACAAGACGACACTGCGAAGAAATCACAAGCCGCTGACAATAGTCCGCTGCACTGGTCCCTATGGATCCTGGCTGGAGGCCTCTGGCTCTTCATGGCCACAGCCCTGGTGAGTTTCAGCTCAGCAGACTGGCCTTCCCACCTGGTAGCGGTCCACAACGATCCCGCTGGCAATCTGTGTGGCACAGCCGGAAGCTGGATCGCCTACTGGTCCTACCGGCTGCTGGGCCTGAGTGCCTGGCTGGTGATTGCCGGCACAGGCACCTGGCTGGTCATGCGAGCAGCTGGCCGCCAATGTACGCAAGTTGGCCTTCGCTTCGGCGGACTGTTGGTGATGGCCATCGCATTGGCTGGTCTGCATGCACTTCTCCTTCCCAACTTCGGACTCATGCCTGGCGCACCTGCCGGTCTCATTGCACATGCCGCAACAAGTGCACTGGTACCGTTGTTCTCCACCGTCGGTTCCTTCTTGATTCTGGTGGCGATATTCCTCGTGGGTGCAATCGTTGCAGCAGATGAACTCGTATTGGATCTGCCTCGCCGCGTGGTAGCAGCCTTTGGTTCACGTCATAAACGTCCACGTGGACTGGGCATGCTTGCCACACTCTGGTCACGACCTGGCCAGGAGAAGGCTGTCTTGGCTGGTGGACCCGGCACAGCTGTCCTGGATCCAACGGACGAAGAAGATTATGAGATCGAAGACGGCGCCGAGGACGGTGCCGAGGATGAATACGAGGACGAGTACGAGTACGAAGACGAAGACGAAGACGACGGTGACTACGAGGAAGAAGACGAAGAAGAGGAAGAAGACGAGGAAGAGGAAGAAGAGGAAGAAGACGAAGAGTACGAGTACGAAGACGAGGTCAAGCCGAAACTGAGCATGGCCGATCTGCGTGCCAAGATTGCCAAACTGCCGTTGCGCATGGGTGCTCGCAAGACCGAACTTGTCACGGATGACGACATTCAGCGTGAAGATTACGAAGGCTACACCTTCCCCTCCGTTGAATTACTGAGCGAGCCCGAAGATGACTTTTCGAAGAATGCAGAGGCCACCGTTCGACGCCAGGCCGAATCCCTGGTGAAGTCTCTGGACGTCTACGGAATCGAAGGTTCTGTTGTCGGAATCGACTCCGGGCCAACCGTGACACTCTTCTCCGTTGAACTGGAACCAGGCACCAAGGTCTCCAAGCTCAACGCCATTTCACGAGATCTGGCTCGAAGCCTCCGTGCTCAGAACATTCGAATTGTTCCTACGATTGCAGGGAAAACCGCCGTAGGCATCGAAGTGCCAAATGAAAAACGTGAAAAGGTTCGACTGCGGGAACTGATCTCCAGTGGCGCCGCAGAAGGCATGACATTGCCAATGTTCCTGGGCAAGGATGCCAGCGGCGAACCGCTCGTGGCTGATCTCGTAAAGATGCCCCATATGCTCATCGCCGGCACGACCGGTTCTGGCAAGAGTGTCTGCATCAACACGATCATCATGTCATGGCTCTTCATGAAACGGCCTGATGAACTCAAGCTGATCCTGGTTGATCCCAAGATGGTGGAACTCAGCCAGTTCGGTGAGATTCCACATCTGGCCAGCCCTGTGATCACCGAAACAGCACGGGCTACTGCATCCCTCGCCTGGGCTGTCAAGAAGATGGAAGAACGATATGAGCTTCTGAAGGAAGCAGGTGTTCGTGATCTTCCTTCCTACAACAACATCCCCTGGGAAGAGAAGAAGGAAATCTTCCAGCCGGGTACTGAACTGGAAGAAGCCAAGATTCCACGAAAGTTGCCTTTCATCGTGTTTGTCATCGACGAACTCGCTGACCTGATGATGTCCGCCAAGGAAGTAGAACAACACATTGTCCGTATCGCGCAGAAGGCACGGGCGGTTGGTATTCACCTGATCCTCGCTACCCAGAGACCACAGGCCAATGTCGTTACTGGCCTCATCAAGTCCAACATGCCCTGCCGGCTCTCCTTCAAGGTCGCCAGTGGCATGGACAGCCGAATCGTCATGGACACCAAGGGTGGCGAACTGTTGCTTGGCCACGGCGACATGATGATGGTCACGCCTCAGAGCCCCGAACCCTGCCGAATGCAGGGAACACTTGTTGACGACAGTGAGACACGCAAGGTTGTCCGCTTCCTACGGGACGTCGCAGGACCAACCTTTGAACGCAGCCTGGTACAGGTTCCACCCAGTGGCTTTGCTGGTGGTGGGGATGGTGATCAGGAACGTGATCCGCTCTTTGACGAGGCGGTCAGGATCATCATTGAATCCGGTCGTGGCTCGGTCTCACTCGTGCAAAGGAGACTGTCCATCGGGTACAGCCGGGCCTCGAGACTGGTGGACCAGATGGCCATGGCCGGCATCCTTGGGGAACACAAGGGGTCAGTTGCCCGCGAAGTTCTCATATCTCTTGAAGACTGGGATCGAATGCAGGCAATGGAATCCGGCGAGGGGACTGAGGACACCAATGAACTGGAAGTCGTCTATGACGATGATCCGGATGGGCTGGATGGGCCTGTCCCGGATGAAGACGATGGTGATTTTCTTCGCTAGCAGCAGATCTGCGGGCCTTGACGATGGAAGTCGATTTTGTGGCCTCTCGGGCCCAACTGTGGCGATACTATTGGACATCACGGGATCGGATCACGTCGAGCCGATTTGAGCCCAGAGGAGACGTGACAGCCTGTGACGACCGCGAGCAACTGCTCGTGGGCGATGTGCCCCAGGGACGCCCGGGGGAACAGGAACCCGGCGGCCGGTTTCACAGCTGGCGACGGTTGGGACAGGTCGGGCTCATGAAAGGAGGTGGTCTGATGATGAACGAATGTGACTGTATAGGAGGGTCGCACTGCTAACCCGTGCGATTGACGGGTTGCACGGGCGTGCGATCCTTCAGCAGATAAAACCCCCAGCGGGCGGTACCTCGGTGCCGTCCGCTGGTTTTTTTGCCTCCTGGACGCCCCTGATCTCATACGTTCGCAGTGGTAAAGGTCGCTCCGGTATCCTGCCCGGATGTCCGATCACTCCCTCAGAGCCTCCACCGAAGCACTCATTACCCAGGCAGACAAGATCCGCGAGGGCGGTGGCCCCAAGGGTGTTGAACGCCAACACCGACATGGACGACTCACCGCAAGGGAACGAATCGATCTTCTCGTGGATCCCGGCCTGCCCAGCCTGGAGTGCGGCCTGTTCACCGCCTGGGAGATGTACGGTGAATACGGCGGCGCCCCTGCTGCTGGAGTGGTGACCACTCTGGCCTTCGTTGGTGGCAAGATCTGCATGATCGTGGCCAATGACGCGACTGTGAAAGCCGGTGCATTCTTCCCGATGACCTGCAAGAAGATCATCCGGGCCCAGGAGATTGCTCGTCGCGCCAGACTTCCACTGTTGTATCTGGTCGACTCCGCCGGTGTGTTTCTTCCGCTCCAGGAAGATGTGTTTCCGGACACGGACGACTTTGGCCGCATCTTCCGAAACAACGCCGTGATTTCAGCTGATGGCATTCCGCAGATGGCCGCCATCATGGGGAACTGTGTTGCTGGTGGCGGCTACCTGCCAGTGCTTTGTGACACCCTGTTGATGACGGAAGGCAGTGGCCTCTACCTCGCAGGCCCCGCTCTGGTCAAAGCAGCCATCGGACAGGAAGTCAGTACCGAGGAACTGGGTGGCGCCGAAATGCATGCCACCATTTCTGGAACGATTGACTACCACGAACCGGATGACGAATCCTGCCTGAAGAGATTGCGTGCCCTTGTACACGCAGACATGGCTGCGCCTCCAAGCCATGGCTCGCCATTTGAATCCAACGGACCGGCCCGCAGCCCGGAAGATGTATACGACATCTTCACGAATGAACCCGGCCAACAGTACGACGTCAAGGAACTTCTCCAGTGCGTGCTCGATGAGGACACCTTCAACGAATACAAGGCCGACTACGGTGCATCAATCGTCTGTGGTCATGCTCGAATCGATGGATGGCCATGCGGCATCGTCGCCAACCAGCACATGCTGACCAAGCGGAAGATGCCTGGTGGCAAAGCCGGTCCCTCTACCGCAACCAACATGCCCGCGGTGATCTATACAGATTCGGCCGACAAGGCCGCTCGCTTCATCATGGAATGCAACCAGAAGCGGGTCCCGATCATCTTCGTTCACGATACGACCGGATTCATGGTCGGGCGGGACAGTGAGCAGGACGGCATCATTCGAAGCGGCGCAAAGATGGTCAATGCGATGAGCAACTGTGTCGTTCCAAAGATCTCACTGATCACTGGTGGCAGTTACGGAGCTGGCAACTACGCGATGTGCGGACGAGCCTTTGATCCATTTCTCACCCTGGCCTGGCCGGGATCGCGTTGCGCAGTCATGGGCGCACAGTCTGCGGCAGGAACGCTTCTTCAAATTGATCTGGCCGCCAGAAAACGTCGTGGCGAAGAACCGGACCAGAAAGAACGGCAGACGCTACTGGACGCCATCACGAAGTCCTACACGGACCAGCAGGACATTCGTTACGGCGCCGCAAGAGGCTGGCTCGACCGGCTCATCGAACCGCATCGCACACGAGATGAACTTTCCATGGCGCTCCAGGTCGCCGCTACCGTGCCAATGGATGCCCCCTTCCGCACGGGCGTGCTCCAGACCTGACAATCACGTAGGCTTTCTTTCATGGCTATTGATCTCCATGGAAAAGTGCTCGTCGTCACCGGCGGCGGAACCGGCATCGGAGCCGAGACAGCTCTTGCTGCCGCTGAAGCCGGCATGAAGGTCTGCCTCTGTGGACGTCGCATGCCGCCACTGGAAGAAACCGTTGCACGCATCGAACAGGCAGGCGGCCAAGCCATTGCCGTCAAACTCGATGTCACGGATCAGGAGAGTGAATCCCACCTGCTCGATACCGCCGAGAAGGAACTCGGTCCGGTCTGGGCTGTCTTTGCCAATGCCGGGCGTGGCCTGAACCGGTATGTGAATGAAACAAGCGATGCGGAGATGAAAGCCCTGTTCGAGGTGAACTTTTTCGCAACGCACCGTCTGCTTGCGGAATCTGCCCGGCGGATGCTTGCTCATGGCCAGGGCGGACACCTTCTGGCATGCGCATCATGCCTTTCACGTTTCGCCATCCCGAAACATGGTGGCTATGCGGCGACAAAGGCTTCACAGGACATGCTCTGCCAGGCCATGCGACTGGAGTTGAAGCCGCATGGAATCCATGTATCAAGCGTTCATCCAATCACGACTCGAACGGAATTCTTCGAGGTTGCTGCCGAACACAGTGGCAACAGCGACTACAAGGTGATCGATGATGCGCCCAAGCTCTTCATTCAAAGCAGCCGTCGTGTCGCCAATGCCGTCATACGCTGTCTTCGAAGACCCCGGCCCGAGGTCTGGACCAGCAGAATTGTTCGAATGGCAACCGCCATCCGCTGCGTCTTCCCGACTCTCTTTGATCGCAAGGTGAAAGATACCGCACGCTGAGCGTGGAACGACCTATTTCGCCATCATGGCCTTGAGTGCTTGAAGTCGTCGATCGTGCCTGGGTTCATCAGGTTCGAGCACCACCAGCGCTTCCATGTGGCGAAGTGCCGCTTCCATGGCTCCGGCTTCAATGGCTGCTGCAGCTGCTTCCTCGCGAAGTTGTGGATCGTAGGGACTGATGCCTACGGATCGTTCCATCACATCGGCGCCTTCCTGAAAACGCTCAGACAACCGCAGCGCACGAGAAAGTCGACGGGCAACCATCGGATCGTATTCCTCCTGATCGACCAGTACGGCAAGCGCGTCGACTGCCTGCCCCGGCTTGTCCTGTTGCTCAAGCAACCTCGCCAGAACCATATGACCCAATGGATCCAACGGACGGATTTCGATGTACGTGCGAGCCAAGTCGATTGGCGCAATGCCAGGGATTTGGCCTCCGGCCAGGACACGTGAAAGTGCAGCTTCAAGCACGTCGGGATGATCTGGATGTGATTCAAGAAGTTCTTCCAGCAGAGTGTCATCATCAATGCCTGCCGGGGCTGCCATGGCAAGCATCTGTGGAGGCTTTTCTCCATCACGTTCCGGTCGGCCAACAGCATCCTGAAGACCGCGGATGTAATGCGCGTATTCAGCAGCCTGCCGTTCCTTGGCAGCCATCTCGGCATCCTCACCTCTGAGCAGGATCGCCAGACTCGGCTCTGGATCAAGCCCCCACGATTTCACCTGTGCATGAGCCCACTCAAGAAACTGGTCACGGAAGGCTGGGACATCCAGGCCCGTCACACCTCGCAAGGCCGATGGGAAGCCCTGTCCGGTTCTGATTCCTTCCATGAGAACCTGAACAGAATCATCGCCCCATCGCTCGATGAGGAACTCAAGCATCCAATTACTCTGCGCATAGGCCAATGACCGATCCTGCGGACGCCGAGGACGTGCGAAAGCCCATGTCAGTTCATCCATTTCCAGAAGCGTGCCGGCCTGTAGTTCTTCAGCGAGCATCTGTGATGTTTCCCACTTGCGTGGGCCCGGCTCCATCCAGACTGCTGCACCTTCCGTAAGCCAGAGCGGTACGCGATAGTCGGTCTGTGCAAGATTGACCGTGTGTGCGAACTCATGTCTGAGTACTCGCTCCCAGTCATAGATGGCCATGTTCTTGCTGGGCACACCCTTTCGCGGCGCTTCCATTGCTATGCATGGACCCGTGCAGGCTGCCACGGTATGGATATCCGGCATTCCAATGATCCGGATCGCAAAGCGTTCATGGTCCGGGTAGATCTCAATCACGGTTTTACGATCCGGTTCAGAGCCAAATGCCTCAACCGTATCGGTGTACACGGATTCAAGCCGGGGCAGCATCTCTCGCACGAGAAGCTCATCAATCCCGGGTTTGTAGCGGACAAGAAAGTGCGGGGTCTCGTATGTTTCGTAGCTCGAGAGCTCCTCAAGAACTTCAAGTGAGTTCTTGGCTCGACGGTTGTAGTTGTCCAGCTCACGCGCACGTCGCAGTGATTGGACGGCATCGTCCATGCGGGCATCCTGCCACTGAAGAAGTCCCAGATCGATCCAGGGGGCTGACCAACCGGGACGGATTTCGATGGCTCGCCGCAACCAGCGATCAGACTCTGGATATTGCCTTTGGAATGAAAGCACTGAGCCGGTTCCATAAGCAGCCATGGGGCTTCCTGGATACATGGATTCGAATCGGCCCATCATCGGTTCCAGATCAGGATCATCGAGCACGGCCAATGCTGCCAATTCAAGAATCATGGCTTCTTTCCAGTTTGGCAACTGAAGTCGCGCTTTCCTTGCCAGTCGCAAGGCGCCATGAGGGTCCTTCTGCATGAGCAGCGCCTCACCCTCGATGATGTCCGCCATGGGGTGGTCCGCGGAGAGGTCCCGAAGCGATGACGCAATCATGACTGCCCCATCAAAGTTGAACTGCATCAGAGCCAGTCGGCCAAGCAGCAGCCAGGCCTCGCCGTACCTCGGGTTCAGTGCAAGCACTTCCTGCACCGCCTGGTAAGCCTGGGCGGGGTTGTACTTCTCCTTGAGCAGATAGGCCTCCTGCAACTTGGATGTCCAATCAAGAGGCGCAACATCACGCACGGAAGCATAAGCCTGCATCAATTGCCCATACGTACCTGCCTGGGCAAGATCCAGTTCCGCCAACCTGCGAACTGCTGTGATCGCATCGGTTCTTGATGCCGAGGAATCGGCCGGCCTCATGGCTTCCCATGCAGCACGCGCTTCGTCCTCTCGACCAAGATCCATCAGAATGTCGCCTCGAAGCAGATGACGACGTGGATCATCAGATGACTCAAGTCGCATGAGCGATTCTTCCAGTTCACCGCGAGCGGCCATCCATTGCCCGGCAAGCCACGGGGAAACCTGTTCAGTCAGAAGCGTGTCGTCCCGAAAATCCCCGATGACGAGGGCTGCTTCCAGACGATGGTCATCCGTGACAAGGTCTTCGTCATCCCAGATGCCATGGGCCCGGTAGTAGCTGGAACGTTCATCAGGCTCATACCAGTCGACATCGAGCATCGTTCGAACGGAAGCAGCCGGAACACCTGGTTCTGCCAGTACCGCTGGACCAATCATCACAGCACACAACAGAAATACGGAACGCGATGCAGTCTGTCGAAGCATCAGCTGGATCCATCCTCAGTCGCCAGTGGCTCCACGTGAATCGTCCAGTCCTCAGGAAGAGGATCCGGAACACCTTCCATCAGCTTCTGCTGCATGGCCGGCGTCAGTTCATGGTTCGTCTTGACGTCTCGCATCAGAACCAGTTTGCGATCTCCATTCACGGATCGTTCCGCCATTCCTTCGGGAACCAGTGTTCGATCATTGAAGACAACATCAATTGATTCAATATCCCCTGCCTGGCGACTGCCTTCTCTGGGCTTGAACTGCAGACAGAACACGGCGTCCGATCGCTTGGCGATTTCATGCATCCAATCGTGTTCCGTGATGTCGCACATCTTGATCTTGTACAGACGAAGCAGATCCTTGCGTGTCCGATTAGTCAACATCGGTACTGGACCTGTCGCAGCGACGATTTCACCTTCTGGTGCCAATTGCCTTCGAATGATCGTCTTGCGCTGGTAATCGAATTCCGTCAGCCAGGTGCCATCGAAGATGTATTCACGCTGCCTTTGACGTCGAACATTGTTGACAACCAGCTGGTCGAAGAGAACCGCCATACGTTCCGGCGTATCAGCTGTTGCAGTTTCATAGACAAATGTGCCACTTCGAATTTCTCTGCGACCAAGCAATGCCTCATCTTTTCGATAGGTCAGCGTGGCCGTCAAGGTCCTGAGATCCCTGCGGTGATCCTCGATGCGCTTCAGCAGATGATCCACCTCGGGATTCGCATGATGTATTGATTCATCTGATCCTGGAGTCGCTGGCGCCTCAGGAGCGCTGGGCGCTTCGGGCGCTTCGGGTGCCTCGGGTGCCTCAGGTGCCTCCGGAGCCTCAGGTGCCTCAGTCGCATCTGGTGCGTCTGGGGCATCGGGTGCTTCCGGCGCTTCTGGCGCAGAAGGTGCATTTGGCGCGGAAGGTGGATCGGGTTGCACACCAACAGTGCATGAAACCAGCAGCAGTGAAAACAGGAGACTCAGCAGCGGAGTAGGCATCATGAAACAAGTATTCCCTTGAAATAGGCCAAAGTCGAATCAGGCACCAGAAGACACCAGGAGGGCTACGACGTGAACCTCAATTGCCCGACCCTCCCCAACAGCATCAACCTTCTCGTGGGTCTTGCCCTTGATATTGACCCTGTCCTCGGAGCAGAGGAGCAACTCGGCAATCCGAGTTCTCATCGCATCCGAGATCGGTGCGATTTTCGGGCTTTCACAGATCACTGTGGCATCCAGGTTCCCGATCATCAGGTCCCTGGCTTGCATCCGACGGACCGCTTCTTCCAGGAAAACGCTGGAGTCGGCACTCTCGTTGACGGCATCCGTATCGGGAAAGAGCCTTCCAATATCAGGTTCGCCCAAGGCACCCAGGAGGGCATCGGTCACAGCATGGAGCAGGGCGTCACCATCGGAATGACCGATGGGGCCTGTGGAATGCTCAACCTGGATACCGCCCAGCACGAAAGGCCGCCCATTCCCATTGGGAGGACGTGCCTCGAGCCGATGAAGATCGTATCCGTGCCCGATACGCATGGGACAAAGTGTATCGACCAGCCACCCCGGAGAACGGGACCTGACGGGAGGACATGGCTATGATGCCCATCAGCCCGATTCAATGGAGATTCATGGTGATTCGATCCCTCCCCGCCAAGCCAGTCCTCAGCATGCTGTTCGCAGCCATCCTCCTGTCACTGGGTGCCCCCGGCTGCAAGTACCAGCCCAGCGGTGGGCTCTTTGCCGGCAGCAATGGGACCTTTACGTACTACTCCACCGCCGAATACCCCAAGACCTTCGTCGTGGTTGATACCGCAACAGGCGAGAATGTCTTTGAGATGCACATCCCCGTGGGCAAGGCCCTGGTCACCCAATTCGAAAAGGATCAGGGCGATGACTCAAAGACCACCCCTGATCTCATGAAGTACGGGGTCTTCCCGATCACTGATGTCAGCGGACTTCTAAGCTCATCCATCACGGTTCCCGGACCATATGCCCGGCGAATTGACATCTTCCTCACCGAGGGTGAGACCTACACCCCACCCGATGAAGACCGCCCGATCCGAACGGATACGAAAGAGGATCGGCCCGCGGGATGGACCGATGAGGGTGGACCACGTGATGAAGTCCAGTCGGATCCGATGCGGCTCTACGACCCCTGAACCGGCTCACTGCCGTCAACACCTGTATTCAAGAGGCTTTTTTCGCCTGTTTGCCTGCTACCATGACGGTTGGCAAGCACCTCATCCGCTTGAGATGGAGTCGACCGCATGACCTCAATCCCCAAACAGGCTGAACCGAAAACCGATCCGGCTGTTGATCCAGCAACCGTCACCCTCTCGGGGTACGTGCTTCCTGGACACTATGGACCAGAACAGGTCCGGACCACTGATCCTGGCAACCCCGAGCAGCCAGATGCGCGTATCGGCGAGCCTGGTCAGTACCCTTACACGCGGGGTGTTCACCCGGGGATGTATCGCACCCGTCTCTGGACCATGCGGCAATTCGCCGGCTTCGGTTCAGCAGATGACACCAATGCCCGCTTCAAGTACCTGCTTGAAAATGCCAAGGGCACGAACACCGGCCTGTCTACTGCATTTGATCTGCCGACCCTGATGGGCCGCGACAGCAATGACCCCTTGAGCATGGGCGAAGTTGGCCGATGCGGTGTCGCCATCGACACCATCGAGGACATGCACCGACTCTATGCAGACATTCCGATCGACAAGGTGACCGTCAGCCA
The DNA here is from genome assembly GCA_029242715.1 of Phycisphaerales bacterium. Taxonomy (GTDB): domain Bacteria; phylum Planctomycetota; class Phycisphaerae; order Phycisphaerales; family SM1A02; genus UBA1668. Next base: position 6,516 of record JAQWTL010000025.1, on the reverse strand, counting down.
GACGATCAACGGACCCGCCTGTGTCATCTGGGCGATGTACATCGCGATGGCTCAGCAACGTGACATGGATCCGGCCCATCTCGGCGGTACGCTTCAGAACGACATCCTCAAGGAGTTCCACTCCCAGAACGAATTCATCTACCCACCAGAAGCGTCGGTGAAACTGGTTGTGGACACCATCGAGCATGCGATGAACCACCTGCCACGCTGGAACAGCGTTTCCATCAGTGGCTACCACATCCGCGAAGCAGGTTCGACGGCAACCCAGGAACTGGCCTTCACCCTCCGTGATGGCATGGAATACGTGCAAGCCGCCATTGAACGTGGCCTTCCGGTCGACTCCTTTGCCCCGCGACTCTCCTTCTTCTTCAATTCGCACAACGAATTCTTCGAAGAGATCTGCAAGTTGCGAGCGGCCAGACGCATCTGGTCAAACGCCATGCGTGATCGCTACGGCGCCAAGAACGACCGCTCACTGCTGATGCGGACTCACGTCCAGACGGCCGGCTGCTCGTTGACCGAGCAGCAACCACTGAACAACATCGTACGAGTGGCCTACCAGGCCATGGCCGGAGTGCTGGGCGGTTGTCAGAGCCTGCATACCGATTCCATGGATGAGACATTGGGGCTGCCCACTGAACAAGCTGTGCGAGTCGCGTTGCGTACTCAGCAAGTCCTGGCGTACGAGACCGGCGTGACGCGAACGGTCGATCCACTTGCGGGATCATGGTTCGTTGAAGGCCTCACCGATGAGATGGAATCGGGTGCAAACGAGATCATCCACGAGATCGATGACATGGGTGGCGTGGTCGACGGCATCCACAAGGGCTACTTCCGTCGATCCATTGCTGAGGCGAGTTATCGCTTCGGGCAGGAGATGGAAGCGGGTGATCGGCTGATCGTTGGTGTAAATGCCTTCAATGAAGGTAACCATGAACAACAGGTCGAGATTCTGCAGATCGATCATGAGGTCGAGACGAAACAGTGCGAACGCCTGGATGCCTTCAAGAAGAATCGTGATGATGACGCCGTCAAGAATTCACTCGATGCGATTCGAAAAGCTGCACGCGATGATGAAAACGTCATGCCAGCGTTGATCGACGGGGCCCTCGCGAACTGCACGCTGGGTGAGATGGTGCAAGCCATGGCCGACGTCTACGGTCGCTACACGGGCGGGCCGGAGTGGTAGGACCCCTGATGGGTGCCCCTCCGCGTTCTCAACCAAATCTCTTTGAATTTAGCCCACCTCCATCGTTACGCTGGAGATGGGGCACCGTACCCAGGGAGAAAAGCAATGACCACCCGCACATTCATCGTCGCAGCCTTTGCATCGCTGGGCATCGCAAGCACCGGGCTTGGGGAGCGTGGTGGCCAATTCTCCGTGGAACAGAAACTCACTGCCTCCGATGCCGCTGAAAGTGACTACTTCGGCCACAACGTCTCGATCTGGGGCAACACGGCTCTGACAGGAGCCGCTTACGACGACGACAATGGATCGAACTCAGGCAGTGTGTACGTCTACCAGCTACTAGGTGATGACACCTGGAGCGAAGTTCAGAAACTGACTGCCTCTGACGCTGCGGAACATGACAACTTCGGCCAAAATGTCGCCATCTCCGACGACACCATCCTCATCGGGTCCGCGTATGACGACGACAACGGTAGCCAGTCTGGCAGTGCCTACCTCTACAAGCGACAAGACGATGGAACCTGGAGCGAGGCACAGAAACTCACTGCCTCCGACGCTTCGGGAGCTGATACATTCGGCAATAGCGTCGCTATCTCTGGAACCACTGCACTGGTTGGGGCCTATTACGATGACGACAATGGATCGAGCTCCGGCAGCGCCTACCTCTACCAGCAACAAGACGATGGAACCTGGAGCGAGATACAGAAACTCACTGCCTCAGATGGAGCGGGCAGCGAATTCTTCGGCCAAGATGCCGCCATCTCCGGCGACACGGTCCTTATTGGAGCCGATCGCGACGATGACAACGGTTCCAGATCCGGCAGCGCATATCTCTACTATTCACCCACTCCCGCGACCACTGGAGCCTGCTGTGTAAACACGGGGTGCGACATCCTGACGCTCAGTCAGTGTTGGAATCTCGGTGGTGTATACATGGCCGGTACATCGTGCGATGAGTGTGACACAGTCTGCCTTCCCGACATCAATGGTGACGGCACCGTCGGTGTTGTCGACCTGTTGGAAGTGATCGACGCGTGGGGCATCTGCCCATAAGTCCCTCGGAGCCGGGGTCGTTTGTTTGTGGAAACACGTGCCCGTTTGGGCAAGTGGAGCACCTCGGTGTGAGGCGAGGGAACCAAACTACCTGAAAGAACTCCCTGTACATCGCTGCTCACCGGTAAGGAAATGCCTATAAGCCTTCCTTAAAGGGCTCTAATGGCCGATTCTCACAACAAGCCTGTAAAGCCCTGTAAATACCCATATTGGATTGCCGATCGCAAGTGAGACCTGCTAACTTTGATGCTCGTTTCGCCGCCAAACAGGCGGCTCACGGGGATGGGGATCCAAGATCCATGGTGCGTTTGCGAATGACAGTCATCGGGTGTCACCTGCGAAAGCGGTGTGGTCTGATGGCTTTGCGATTTGTATTGAACACATAGTCCACGCCAATGCGTGGGGGGAGAACTGACATGAAACGATTTGAAAGTTACCTGGTTGTCGCCGGGGCAACGCTGGGCATGTGCATGAGTGCACATGGTGATTGCGGTACAGGCTACCCAAACATAAATCAAGGCAGTATCACAATCACAAACGCAGGCCAAAATAATGTCCTCGTCGGAAACACGGGCGACGAGGTCTCCGCTCTCATGGTGTATGGATATTCCCCCAGCTTTTCAGACGGCAAGCTGTCTGTTAGCGTTGGTAATACATACACAGACGCGAGTGGGCAGGAACAATTGGGCGTTGGTGCTCGGGGCTGGCTTGGATCACCCCCATCCGCATGGGGTGCTGATTGTCCGAAATATACATATGGGGGTGGGTCAGGTATTAACCTTTTCAAGTACATGCAGCCACTCAGTCTTCTTGGAAAGACACTTTCTGTCGAAGTAGATTTCGGAAAATGGGAGGAAGACTGCGGATGCCTTGGTGAATTGGTTCTCGTTCATGCAAGCCCAGAGCTGAATAACGGCCCACGGCTTGGCAATGCCGAAGATTATTTCTATTGCGATGCAATTTCTCAGGGCAAACCGCTTGCAGATCAATTCTGCACTGAAATTGACCTCTTTGAGGGCAATCAATTTGGATTGGCGAGCACCCTACATAAAAACAAGGGTTCGGACGGAACGGATTTTTCCGGATGTGGCCTCCGAATTGGTCAAGTGCAAACTGGATGCCCCTGTGAACCGACGGGCACTGACTACGAGCCACAAGGCGGCGTCACGGATTGCGGGCCAGTCAATGCCTACAACGACAATCTCACGTATGGACCCAGCTCAGAAAAAGCAAGAACCCACGCTTATGGTCCAGGGTCTGACTATCCAATCAACACGACTTTGCCATTCACAATGACTTGGGGTTTCCAAGCTACAGACGATGGCGAATCACTACAAAGCTATTACTGCGAAATGACCCAAGATCAAACTACAATCACTCTTGGCCATATCGACAAGGACGACATTCCTTATTACTGCTGTCCACATTGTGATACAGGCTCCTTCCCGCCTGCTCAACATTGGCAAGACGGTGACAGTTGGCACGAATTGGGCCAAGCATTGAAGAGTGGTATGTGCATGTACTGGGGCACTCAGGGCAAAACCTTCGATGCAGGCTCTGGGGTTGGGATTGTTGGCCCGGCCGACTTTGTGAGTGCACGACCAAAATCCCAAGGCGAACACCCATGGGGCGCCACAGAAACCTGTCTTCCATCGATCGGTGATCCGGTGGACAAGAATGTTTGCACCGTCTCCACACGTCCCAATGACGGTGGTATTGGCGCTGCAGGTGCGATGATGTTAGATCAATTTGTGGTCAACCCATGGACCGCTCCCACAGGAACCACCCCGCACATTCGTGCTGATTGCTCGTCAAATGACGGACTTGATCTGGATGGCGATGGTGATGTGGACAGTGATGATCTGAGGGCATTCCATGACTTACTTGGATTCGAGCTGACGGACGTTAATAACTCCGGCTGCATTGACATCGATGACCTGCTCTTGGTGATCGAAGACTGGGGCGATGGCGAAGATTGCGATTGAATCTAAGATCGGCTGACGTTGGGAGAATCCTTATGGATGAACACCCATATCCAAACAGCCCGTATTGACTTGATCACTTTGATCACATGAACGCGACCCCGGCTCCTCGGAGCCGGGGTCGTTTGTTTGATAACAGTTGTGTTGCAAGCCGTTGGACTGGTCAGTTGCACAGGCAGCGTTGATCGAAGGCTTGCTTGCCAGCTGCACGTTGGGCGAGATGGTTCAGGCCGTGGCCGACGTCTACGGTCGCTACACGGGCGGGCCGGAGTGGTGAACCCCTCTGCGGGGCCCTGAGGCAGGGACACGGTGGAAATACATTGATTCTGTGATCCTGGCCACTAGGCTGGAGGCTTGGGCCATCGTGCCCGGGGAGAGAACCCAATGACCATTCGCACATCGATCGTTGCGGCCATCGCGTCGCTTTGCTTCACCGGATCCGGGCTCGCGCAGACCGTGGCGGATTTCATTTGGGAACAACAGAAACTCACCGCCTCCGACGCCGCAGCAGAAGACTACTTCGGCGACAGCGTCGCCATCTCCGGCGACACGGCCCTGATGGGTGCGTATGGGGACGACGACAATGGAACTGACTCCGGCAGCGCGTATATCTACCAGTGGCAAGCCGACGGCAGTTCGAATTCTTCGAAACTCACCGCCTCCGACGGCGCAGCATACGACGACTTCGGCAAAAGCGTCGCCATCTCCGGCGACACGGCCCTGGTGGGTGCTCCTTTCAACACCGAAAATGGATTTGGTTCCGGCAGCGTGTACATCTATCAGCGACAAGCCGGCGGCAGTTGGAGCGAGATCCAGAAACTCACCGCCTCCGACGGCGTAGCAAATAACTTATTCGGCTACAGCGTCGCCATCTCCGGCGACACGGCCCTGGTGGGTTCGCATGGGGACGACGACAATGGAAGTGGTTCCGGCAGCGCGTACATCTACCAGCGGCAAGCCGATGGCAGCTGGAGTCAATCAGCGAAACTCACCGCCTCCGACGCCGCGGCAAGCGACTACTTCGGCTACAGCGTCGCCATCTCCGGCGAGATAGCCCTGGTGGGTGTTGGTTACGACGACGACAATGGATATAACTCCGGCAGCGCGTACATCTACCAGCGGCAAGCCGATGGCAGCTGGAGTCAATCAGCGAAACTCACCGCCTCCGACGGCGCAGCAGAAGACTACTTCGGCGACAGCGTCGCCATCTCCGGCGAGATAGCCCTGGTGGGTGCGTATGAGGACGACGACAATGGAGGTGGTTCCGGCAGCGCGTACGTCTATCAGCGGCAAGCCGATGGCAGCTGGAGTCAATCCGCGAAACTCACCGCCTCCGACGGCGCAGAAGAAGACTACTTCGGCTACAGCGTCGCCATCTCCGGCGAGATAGCCCTGGTGGGTGCGTTTGAGGACGACGACAATGGAACTGACTCCGGCAGCGCGTATATCTACGGCATCTACAACGTCATTAACCTGGATGACGACAACACCGGCTATGCCAGCCTCGATGCCGCCGTGCAGGATGCTGCGACCGGTGAACGCTTGGCGGTACGCTCATCTGCCTTCGACTACGCGGGCATCATCAATGCTTCGGACAAGGCCCTCCAGTTCATCGCCATCGAGCCCATTGCCATGGGAACCGACCTGATGTTCCTGCCCGGTGACGGTTCATCCTTCATCGACTCCGATGATGTCGCCGAGGCTGGCTACTCTCTTGCGGGGAGCTTGATCGCGCCGGATTCCGGCCAACTCGTCTTCAGCAATCTGGAACTGGACACAGGTGGCGAACTGGTGCAGAACAACTCCAGCCTGTTCGTCTATGGGAACATGAACAACCACGCTGGTACTGGATACCTCGCGGGCAACATATTCGCAGACCAGGGCGACGTGTCGACCGATGCGGGTGGTGTCAACCGAATCAGCCGTGACACTGACATTTATGCCGACTACGTCAACGACGGCACGACCGCGGTCCACCGCGGCACCCTCTACATCTACGGTGATCTCAGCGGCGAGGGCACCATGCTCGGCGACGTCGATACCGGCCCGGGCCTGCGTGGCGGCGACCTGCCGTCACCCGGCGACGGTTTTTCCATCGGTGGCAGTTCGATCCTTGGTGTCGATGCCTCCCTGCGGATGCTCGACTTCGATTGGACGCTGGGCATCGGCGGTGACGTGGACTGGGCCATCAATGCCAACGATCGCTTTGCCATGAACGGCGCCACCCTCGAACTCACCGGCTTGAACACCGGCCTGCAGTCCCTGGAGCTCATGAGCCTGGACGTGGGTCCC
>JAQWTL010000004.1 GCA_029242715.1 Phycisphaerales bacterium | reverse complement strand
GGATCGATTCGCCACTCGGCAGACGCATGATCCTTGGGGGAGACCAGATGAATCTGGGCCAAAGCCCCGAGGAGTCCTATTCGGCATCAGCTCATGCCCAGAAGGAACGTGCCTCGAACCTGCAGGATCTGGTTGGCACCTCGGGAGTTGCCGAAACTCCATTACGTCCAGTGGGTGTTGTCCGACTCGGAGAGCAACGAATGCAGGCCCTTTCCGAGCATGGGATCATCGAAGCTGGAACGTCCGTGGTTGTCACCGAGGCCCTGGATAATCAACTCAAGGTCCGGCCCTCAGAGGGCTAGTGGCGGCCCGGATCCCCTGCAGCCCCCTTTCATTCAAGTCGTTGCCAGTTGCGATAGAATGACGTGATCGGTCCTGAACAGGGGCCTAGAGGAGAGAACACCCATGAGTATTGCGATTGCCAACCCCTCCACCGCCTTCCTGGCCATGACCCCCTGGGCCATTGGTGGCATCGTTGTCGGCGGCCTGGTTCTGCTGATCATCGTGCTCTTCCTCTTCCAGTACATCGGTCTCTATGTACAGGCCTGGATCTCCGGCGCACCTGTGAGATTCATCGACCTGGTCATGATGAAGTTCCGAAAGGTCAAGCCAAGGATCATTGTTGAGAACCGCATCACTGCCAAGAAGGCCGGCATCGATCTGCCCACGGACCTTCTGGAATCGCATTACCTCGCAGGAGGCCGCGTCACCAACGTTGTGCGATCATTGATTGCAGCAGACAAGGCACGGATCGATCTCTCCTGGCCGGTTGCTACCGCGATTGACCTTGCTGGCCGCGACATCCTGGAAGCTGTCCGTACCTCGGTGAATCCCAAGGTCATCGACTGCCCAAGCTCCGAGAGTGGCAAGACCACCATCGATGCTGTGGCCAAGGATGGCATCAAGCTCAAAGCCAGAGCACGCGTGACTGTGCGAACCAATATCGCACAACTGGTCGGTGGTGCCACTGAGGAAACCATCATTGCCCGTGTCGGTGAAGGCATCGTCTCCACCATTGGTTCTGCTGCGAATCACCTGGCAACACTTGAGAACCCGGACAATATCTCCCGTACCGTGCTTGAAAAAGGTCTTGACGCCGGCACGGCCTACGAAATCCTGTCGATTGATATTGCCGACATCGATGTTGGCGAGAACATCGGTGCCCGACTGCAGGCTGACCAGGCCGGTGCTGACACCAAACGGTTCCAGGCCAAGGCCGAACAACGTCGCGCCATGGCTGTTGCCCAGGAAGCCGAATTCAAGGCGGAAACCCAGAAGAACCGTGCACAGGTGATTCTTGCCGAGGCAGAAATCCCCAAGGCCATGGCCGAGGCTTTTCGTGGCGGGAATATGGGAATCATGGACTACTACCGCATGAAGAATGTCATGGCCGATACCGACATGCGGTCTTCGATCGCCATTGATGAGGACTCGAACAGTTCCGGTCCAACGGCCAGTGAATGACTCGATGATCTCAGGGAGTTGATCCCGACACCATGGCATTGACCACCATGTTGGCCGTGACGGATACCAGCCCAAGTGAGGTGACCGTCATCGTTCTCGCATGCCTGCTGCCATTGATGCTCCTCATGAGCGCCTTCTTCAGCGGATCCGAGACAGCGCTGTTTTCCCTCAACGCTTCCCAGAGACAGGAGATGAGGAAGACCGGTGGTGGCGGTGCGCGATTGGCCCTGAACCTGCTTCAGGAACCACGCATGCTGCTCATCACTCTGCTGCTGGGCAACATGACTGCCAACGTTCTCTACTTCGTGATCAGTTCATCACTGCTCATGTGGTACTCGCCGGGATGGATCACAAAGCTCGCCATCGCTGCAGGAACACTGCTGGTGATCGTCGTACTTGGCGAGGTACTTCCGAAAATGGCAGCCGCTGCTTCGCCTCGACGAATCTCCTCATTCGTCGCACCCATACTCATGGCGATCCATCGGTTCATCATGCCTCTTCGTGTCGTGGTCAACGTCGGCATCGTGAGGCCGATTACCCGGATCACTACGGGCGCTGCCCCTGTTCGCGGACTGACAGCCAGTGAACTTGAACAACTCCTGGCACATTCTTCCGCCAGTGGTGTCGTGAATCGAGAGGAACAACAGACCCTTTCAGACGTTCTGAAACTGGGAACCATGACCGTACGCAAAGCCATGACACCTCGAACACGCGCCGTGACGATTCACATCGATGAATCCCATGATGAGATTCGCACCCTGATCAATCGACATCACTTCACCCGAATACCAGTACATGGCGAAGATCCTGATGACATTCTGGGCGTCCTCCCCGTCAAGGACTGGCTTCGATCTTCGCCCGGCACCTCGGTCGGTGATGTGATGACGAAGCCGATCTTTGTCCCGGAAGTCGTCACTCTTGAGCGTGCCCTGGAGATGTTCAGAGAAAATGGCATTGTCTTCGCCGTCGTGGTGGATGAATACGGTGGAACCTCCGGGGTCATCGCGCTGCAGGACATCGTGGAGGAACTCATCGGGGACATCGCCGAACCAGGCGGCTCACTGTCCATGCCACCACGTCCACTTGGACCGGGTCGCTGGATCGTTGACGGCGATACCGGCATTCGCCACCTGCGTGACATGCTCGGCAAACTCTCCGAGCATACGAATGCAGCAACACTGAGTGGCCTGATCACCGCCAAACTCGGCCATCTTCCAAAGAACGGTGATCGTATCGAGATCGATGACCTCATCCTGGATGTCAACCACGCAGAAGATGGACATGTCACCTCGGTCATCATTTCACTCCGGAACATGGAGGACACACCATGACCCCGGGTGGCTGGATACTCATGGGCCTCTTTGTTCTGGTGGGCGTCATCGGCAGTGCGCTGTATTCCGGCGCAGAGACAGGCCTCTATACCCTCAGCAGGGTTCGACTCGATGTCCGTTCATCCGAGGGTGATCGCCGTGCGCGATCACTCAAGAGACTGGTAGCCAAACCTGCTCTCATGCTTGCCGTGTTGCTGCTTGCCAACAACATCTGCAACTACATGGGCAGCTACGGTATCGCCGGCATGCTCAACGCTTCTGGCTTTACCCCCGGACAAAGCGTGGTCATCAACGCAATCATCCTGGTCCCCCTGCTGTTCGTCTTTGGCGAAGTCCTTCCAAAGGATCTCTTTCGCCAGAACACGGACCGATGGTCATACTCCTGTGCCGGTCTCATCGAGGGCACCAGACGCCTTCTTACCTGGACAGGACTGGCTCCACTGGTTGCGGCAGTCGGCAGCAAACTGGGGCATGATGATTCGACCATCGTCCCGGCTCGCCAACGAATGGCCAGTCTCCTCCGTGAAGGCATGTCCATCGGTGTCCTGACAGAGTCCCAGACGGAACTTGTTGATCGTGCGCTCCTGCTGAGAGATCGACCAGTGATCAATGAAATGATTGCCTGGGAATCCGTTCAGACAATCACTGCGGATGCTGATGCGTCGACACGTTCCGAGATCGCATCCTCCCAGTCCCATACACGACTACCCGTCGTGGATGAAAAGGGGCATGTCACCGGTATCGTCTCCATCATTGATCTCCTGCTGCACCCGGAACAATCAATGACCGAACAGCTTCAACGGCCGGTTGTCATCTCTACGACACTCACCGTCCAGGAAGCCATGGCTCATCTTCGTGATCATCAGGCATCCATGGCAATCATCCAGGAGGGTGACAAGCCACGAGGCATCGTGACGATGAAAGATCTGGTCGAGGTCCTCATCGGCGAACTGACCGCCTGGTAGAACAGATCATTCCGGAACGAGTTCGATCGTCTGTGTCACGGCACCTGGTTCCATGGGCGTTGGATCTCCCTGATGCCATTCCATGTGAAAATCCATCCAGTATGGAGAGTCATAACGACCGCTCTGTCCACCCGGGGTCTGCAGAATCGCTCGTTCCGGATGAGCTGGATCGATCACCATCCTGGCACTGGCACCAAATCGCTTGCCAGCAACCTTGACTGAACCCCAGTAACCGGATTGGGGCATTCGAACAGACATCGATTCACGCATGAAACCCGGCAGCGCCGAGATCAGACCATGGCTGATTTCAGAGGTGTTCTGCTGACCCCATGTGTAATCCAGTCCCTGCTCGCCGCCCACCATCATCGAAACCGTCTCCTCGAAGAACTGTCGATGCATGTCTTCCCATGAGTCATGGCCAGCAGGCAGGTATCCCTCCGGCAGATGCTGATGTACGTATCGAATGGGTGCGCTAGGCAAGGCGTAACTTGGAGCATTGATCCCGGATGCTGCCATCAAGCCACGCCGGGCACCGGCATCCACCTTTCGTCGATAACTCATCAGCACCCTGATTCCAATTTCATCTGCATCAGAATGTCCATTCCAGGCTTCTACCAGTGATCTGGCTTTGCGAACATTCGCATCTGGATGATCCTGCGGCACTGCGTTCAAAGCCATCCTTCTATAGAGCTCCAGGCTGGGAACACGAGTATCCAACTGCATCTCCAGCATGTCTTCTTCATCAAGCTCATCCCGATCACCAAGCAGTTCAACGATTCGTTCGACTCGATCAGGGGTAGCCCATTCCTCACCAAGAAGCCGTCCATGTTCCAGATTGACGGTTCGATTGTTGGCGCTGTAGAGAATGCCGTCTTCAGGATTGATCACGACGGGCCTGAGCGTTTCATCAATCGGCCCGGACCACCCTCGTGTTCCATCCGCCCAGGAAACCGGGTAACGACCGTCGAATCCGCGTCTTGCTGGAATCCAACCAGTCAGGATCCATCCAATGTGCCCATCACTGTCCGCCAGGAGAACATTCTGGGGAGGACCATGCCAGCCCCGCAGAACCTCGACGGCCTCTTCCACATTGCGTGCCGATGCCATATCAAGCACGTTGATGTTGGTGCCTTCCGGCCGAAGGGCCGTCCACGCCAGTGCGATGGGACGCCCTTCATGATCTTCTTCAACGACAGGTCCCCATCGTGTCCATCTGCTTTCAAGGATTTCGGGGGCACCCCCGACAACTTCGATGATCTCATCTTGAACATCGAATGACTCCCATCCATCCGGCACGCGATATCTGGATGGATCATCCGGATCCGCCTCGACGATCACGTAGTCCTGAAGATCAATGGTTGCATTCGTGAAGCCCCAGGCAACATGACCATTGGTTCCGATGATGACACCTGGCAGTCCAGGAAGCGAGAGGCCCATGAGATCCGCATCAGGCCACTGCATTCGTATTCGATACCAGATTCCAGGAAGCGTGAGCAGGAGGTGTGGGTCGTTAGCGAGAATGGCGCCGCCACTGGCAGTTCGTGAACCGGCAACTGCCCAGTTGTTCGAACCCGGCGACTCACCACTCGAAACATCTTCGACAACAGATGGCGTCGGCATGCTTTTCGATGCCGGTGGTGGCAATGGCGGCATCTGCTCAACACCATCTGGCGATTTGATCATGGGGCGATCACGCGGATCATTCGCCGTGAGCAGAAAGTCGATCCACTCCTTGCTTCCATTGCGATGTAGTGCCCATCGATCCAACTCGACACTGGAACCACTGGTCAAGGTCATCGTCATGCTGAAGTTCACCAGAAGTGAATCAACAGGAGTCCATGGCGCCGGGGTGCCACGAAACATCTGGTACTCGGGTGGAATGTCATCCATGCTGGCCAAGCCGGCATTCACTCCCTGCGTATAGGACTCCAATATCCCTTTTTCTCTGTCGCTCAAGGCATCAAAGATCGCCTTGCAGGTTTTCCTTCCACGGTAGATACGAGCCTGCCTGTCCAGATCAAGAACGATCTTGCCGCCCAGTGCTGCCATCTCTCCGGATGCGAATCGTCGCATCATGTCCATCTGGAAGAAACGGTCACGGGCATGGATATACCCTTCTCCGCGATAGGCATCATGCATGTTCGATGCTACGACCGTCGGAACCCCACGCCCATCCAGTCTGATCGTGACCGGTGCTTCCAGAGATTCCATGGTCACGGAACCGATCGACAATGACAGGATCAGACACCACGCGTACATGCTCAAGCTCCTTCTTCCCAGGACAAATCATCCACGACAAGGCATGGCTTCCTGCTGTAGTCGTCAATTTCCAGTTTGCCTACCACGCTGACCATCCGCTTTTGAATGGAATCACAACGCTCGGCCTGTCCCCACCATATGGCTTCAAGTGGCGCCCCCTTGCCATCTTCATCCTGCAATTTAAGCTTGAGATGGTCTGCCGTCTTCCCGAAAGCAACCGCATGGATCACGGTCATTCCACGTAACAGGACTCTGGGAGCAGGATTGCCACGGCCAAAGGGTCGCAACTCCGTCAGTCGTGAGATGGTCGGAACGGTGATTTCCTGCCGCATGGCTTCCGTATCGATATTGAGTTCCTGCATGAGATCCTGAGGCGAAATATTCTCGCTTGCGTGCGATATCAAGGCCTCTGCAAATTCATCAAAGCAACTGCTCTTCACAGTCATGCCAGCCGCCATGTCATGGCCGCCATACGTCACCAGGTGTTCTTCACAATGTGCCAGAGCACCATGGATGGAGTATCCCGAGATACTTCTGGCTGAACCTCGACAGGTTTCCCCATCATCCTGCATGAGGATGGTCGGCCTTCCAAACGCCTCGACCAATCGGGAACACACGATGCCGACCACACCCGGGTGCCATTCCGGATGACGAAGCACGATGGCATGCCGTCCCGGATCTGTCATCCCCTGCTCCACCGCCATCTCACGAGCCTGAAGAAGAATTCCTCGTTCAACTTCCTGTCTTTTTCTGTTGAGGCTGGACAATTCCCGTGCAAGATCATCCGCACGCTGGGCATCAGCCGTCGTGAACAGTTCAATGGCGTCACGGGCATGACCCATTCGTCCAGCCGCATTCAATCTTGGACCCATGCGAAAACCAACTACCTGCGTATCCTGCTTTCCACTGCCAGAGCCGGAAATCTGAAGGAGTGATTGAACGCCCGTATTCCGGCAACCTTCCATGTGACGAAGCCCGTAATGCGCTATGACGCGGTTCTCACCGGACAAGGGCATCACATCAGCAATGGTTCCCATCGCAGCCAGACATAAACCATCCATCAATATGTTTCGCAGGGGTAGTCCGACTTCACGAGATCCACTGACATGACGCGCCAGATGCAAGGCCACTTTCCAGGCAACTCCCGCACCTGCCAGATCCGCAAAGGCATGTTCCTTTCCTGGAAGACCCGGATGAACGATGGCTGCCGCATCCGGCATCTGGCCATCATCGCGCGGACGATGGTGATCCGTAATGATCAATTCGATACCAAGTGATCTGGCAAGATCTGCTTCTTCAGTTGCAGTGATGCCGCAATCAACAGTGATGATGGTTGCCGTACCATCGTTCGCCAGCGATTGAATCGCATCCGCATTGAGTCCGTACCCTTCTTCCAGCCGATGTGGGACATACGTTGATACCGGAGCATCGGCATCGATGACCTTCATGACATGCCAGAGAATCGCCGTCGCCGTGATGCCATCGACGTCGTAGTCTCCGTAGATCACGATCGGGCGATGGGCCTTCAGTGATTCGGCCAGGATCTCGACTGCCTGATCGATGCCAGACAGTGGTTCCGGTTCGGTCACATCATGCAGATTCGGCGAAAGAAAGGATGCGACGGCCTGAGGATCGGTCAAACCACGAGCTGACAGAATCCGATCCCGGAGTTCCATTCCAGCCGGGGTTGACCCGGGCAGCCGCCATCTCTTGGTGAGTCCCTTCACTTCATCAGGGTACGAGTCCATCGCCCTTGAGGCCAGTTTCACAGCCCATCCCCAGGCCCTGAAAAGCCCATTGCTTGCCAAGCCTGAGAGTCCTGCGATACTGCACGCCCTCCACCCTTGATCCGGTGGGCATCAAACCATGCCAGAGCGACTCAAGACCATCCTGATTTTCGGCCAGCCAGGCGTCGGCAAAGGCACCCAGGGCAAGATCATTGGTTCCGTCCCCGGCTTTGTGCACCTGGCAACCGGTGACATGTTCCGGGGGCTGGATCGTGATTCCGCCCTCGGCCAGGAGTTCCTCAAGTACTCCACTCAGGGCCTGCTGGTTCCCGATGAATTGACCTGTCGCTTCTGGCAGCAATATGTCCAGGGACTCATTGATACCAATCAATACAAGCCGGATTCAGACCTGCTTCTTCTGGATGGCATTCCACGCAGTGTCGAGCAAGCCAGGATCCTCGATGAACACATCGATGTTCTTCGCGTCATCCACCTGGTCTGCCAGGACAGTGATGCCCTTGTTGCCCGAATGACCAAACGGGCCGAGCAGCAAGGTCGACCAGATGATGCTGATGAAGAAGTCATCCGCCGCCGAATCCAGGTCTACCACGATGAAACCCAGCCGGTCCTCAGCCATTACGACGCCTCCAAGATCGTTGAGATCAATGCTGTCGGGCTCCCTGGCGAGATCCTCCAGAACATACTGAACTCGATCATTCCCGCGGCAAAGGGACTGATCCGGAATCCCTTTGGATGAATGAACTCGCCCTTGAAATCACAGGCGCACGACGTCGATTCGGGGAAACACAGGCCCTCGATGGCGCAGGCTTCACGATCAGCAAGGGCGAACGAATTGCGCTGCTGGGACCAAACGGGGCAGGCAAGACCACCTTGATCCGAGCCGTTGGCGGACTGGCCAACCTTGATGAAGGCACAGTCAATCTCTTCGGGCAGCCTGCTACGGACGAACTCCGCTATCACCTCGGTATCGTCCCGCAGGACCTCGCCGTTCAAAGCACCTTGAGCGCAGAAGAAAACCTCCATCTCTTTGGTCGTCTCAATCGTGTGACTGGAAACACCCTCAAGGATCGCATCGAGGAAGCACTCCGCTGGACAGGCCTCGAAGATCGACGCAAGCACATCGTCAAGGGATTCTCAGGAGGCATGAAGCGACGGCTGAATATCGCCTGTGGTGTGCTGCATCAACCGGACATCGTATTGCTCGATGAACCAACTGTCGGCGTTGATCCGCAGAGTCGAGCCCGCATCCATGAAATGCTTGATGAACTGCATGATCGCGGGACGGCCCTGTTGCTCACCACGCACATGATGGAAGAAGCCGCACGCTGCACCGATCGAGTCGTCGTGATCGATCATGGCAAGACCATTGCCAACGGTACCCTTGAAGAACTCGTCGTACAGAACTTCGGCGAAGGCCGCCAGGTCAATGTGACACTCTCAGGCGAATCACGGCCGCCCTCTGATCGCTGGACAATCGAAGGCCATCTTCTGACCTGCAATATCGCGCATGCCAGTGAACTCTCCACCGTCCTCAACGAACTGGCCAGCAACCAACTGCCCATCGAGGGCATCGAGGTCAAGTCACCAACTCTGGAAGATGTCTTTCTTCACCTTACGGGAAGGGATTTGCGGGAATGATCGCTGCCCTCATCAATGCCAAACTGAAGATCCTGGTACGTGATCGCATCGCGCTCGCCCTGGTCTTCATCATGCCCGTGATCTTCTTTGCGATCTTCGCCGGCATATTCGGTGGCGGAATGGGGAGCGGACCAACACCTCGAGTTGTCGCCGTCGTCGTTGACGAAGACCAGACCGAGATCTCCAAGGCACTGATTGCCAACCTCAAGGATGCTGGCGCCGGGATGCGCATCATCGAAACCTATTCGGCGAATGACAACCAGAGTATTCCGTGGACCGCTGAGGAAGCTCGCGAATCCGTTCTGGGTGGAAAAGTTGATGCCGCCATCATCATTCCCAAGGGTTTCAAGATCGATTTCTCGGGCCAATCCAAGACACCCATTCTCGTGCTGGTTGATCCTTCCAACCCGATCGCGGGCACGATGATCCCCGGCATGATCCAGGGCGCTGCCATGCAGGGCAATCGGTTCACCATGATCGAAAACGGCATGACCGAGTTCGAGAAATTTGGTGGTGCCCTCACCCCTCAGCAACAAGCTGCCATGAAAAGCTGGGAATCTCAGATGGCTGCTGATGAAAAAGCTGCCAAGAATTCCAACGCCACCGACAACTCCAAGACCGACAATGCAATGGTTCCCGTCACTGTCGAAGATGTGCAGAAACAAGAGACCGGTGAAAAACGATCCATGGTCGCGTACTACGCTGCCGGTATCGGTGTCATGTTCCTGCTCTTCTCGGTTGCCGGCGCTTCCGGTTCATTGCTTGAAGATCAGGAAGCGGGCATCCTGGAACGAATGATCAGTTCCCCACTGGGCATGACGCGACTCTTGATTGCCAACTGGGTCTGGATCAGCCTGATGGGCATGGTCTCCATGTTCACGCTCTACCTCTTTGCAACCTTCGTCTTTGGATTGGGACCTTGGACCGGCGCACGCATCATCTCGTGCATCGTCATCACACTCTTCACCGCCGCCGCCGCATCCGGACTGGGCCTGCTTCTGGCAACTGCCTGTCGAACACGTGGCCAACTCGCCGGCATCTCGACCGTCATCATCCTCGTAATGAGCGCCCTGGGTGGCAGCATGATGCCACGCTTCGTCATGCCGGAGATCGTCCAGGAGATCAGCTGGTATGTCACCTTCAATGCCTGGTCCGTCGAAGGCTATCTCGAAGTCTTCTGGTACAGCACCTCGACGACCACCCTGGGCGAGATGCTCTCCTCAATGGCCGCACCTCTCGGGGTTCTGGCCGGCATGACCATCGTTTTCATGGCCATTGCCCGCCTGCTGGCCCGTCGGTGGGAACGTATCTAGCTCCGACCAATTCAACCGTATAATGAAGGATTGGCACGGTGCCCGATGGCCGTCGCCAGCTTGCTCTTTGACATCAGGGGCCGAATGGTATCGACCGGGCAGGGAAGGCTCGTCGTTGCGCCTTCGTGGAGCATCGCGACACGTAAAACTGATGCAAATTCATATCTGCCAACTCGCAGTATGCCCTCGCGGCCTGATTAGGCCCGCGACAGCCGCCACTTGACGCCCGATGGAGTGGCGGCTGAAAACATCGGGCTGGTTCCAATGGGCTGACAGGCCTCGGCGGGACGAGATATTTGTCTGTCATGGTTCGTGCGAAGGGTGTCGTTCCTCGTCGCAATGAACCGAGATTAAAGTGACGACTACATGGCGTAGACGCGGCGTGCTGACTGTTTCGGCACGGGGGTTCGAATCCCCCCGGCTCCACTTTGCGCCGCAGCTCGGGAAACGGAGCGGGCATTCGAGGCCCGCAACGTGCCCGGGACTGCGCCGTGCGAACTCGACGACCCACTGTGGGGTCGCCTTCGTTCACCCGACTTGGCCCCGAACCCGTTGCGAACCGCTCGGTACCGCGCCCCGTTTCCGAACTGCGGCTTCTGAACAAGCGTGATTGATACCGACCTTCTTGGTGCTGCCAAAGGGCCGAGAGCGTTCCAAGAAGCCCCCAACCGGCCAACCTGATCGATTCACCCTTGATCCTGGCACGCAATCTGTCATGATGGTTTGGTCATCAAACCACCCGGGGAGGGGAAACCATGAAACGTATGAGTGCTATTGTTGCCGGCCTGTCGCTGGCTTTCGTTGGAACGTCAAGCGCCTGGGCCACGGAGGGTGCCTGTTGTATCGTCGTTTTCTCATCGACTGGAGATCAACCATACAACACGTGCGAACAGCATTGTGAGCCCGAATGCCTTGATTTGGGTGGAGTCTTTATGGGTGAAGGTGTCTCCTGTGCCGACTTTGGGACCGTTGATGGAATTTGCCGGCAGATCAATGTC
>JAQWTL010000044.1 GCA_029242715.1 Phycisphaerales bacterium | reverse complement strand
GCAGTTGCCCCAGCGGTTGAGCACGTAGAGCAGGTCTTCGATATCAACTTCCCAGTCGCGGTTGAAGTCGGCCTCGCACACCGTGTCTTCCATCCACTCGCCCCAGTACCCCACCACCTTCAGCAGGTCATCGATCTCGATTTCACCATCCTCATCGACATCACCCAGGCACTCACAACTGTCAGGCGCACCATTGTTGTTCAGATCCTGCAGGCTGCCCAGGATCAGTTCACAGGCATCGCTCTTGCCATCACCATTGCAATCCAGTTCACATCGCCAGTTGTGCGGCAGGAAGGAACCACCCAACTCGGCACACTGCTGGGCCGTGATGTTTTCCTGGCAATCAACACCACCACCGATGCAGCAGGAACCGCCTCGAGGCGAGGCAATACTAAGCATCTGCAGGACCTCCTCAACAGCTTCCTTGAATGAGGATGTGTTTTCTCCTGCTTCCACGTAGCCACCATTCGTAATACTGATCAGTTCAACGATCTGGAGATGCAGATCGGTCCATTCACTTGGCTCGCCACTTGGGCTCGTATCATTGCCTAGGACGAACGGATCGACGGCATCCAGGAAAAATATGTGCGGACGATGACCATGCGCTTGCTCATGTTCGAATATGCCTATATGTAGATCCAATAAGCCCGCAACCTTGTCAGGATTCCCATCATCCGAAGGATCATCGGGATCACCAAATGGGTAGTCGGGCTCATTAAGCCCGTCATGAGTCGGCGCATCGGTCATCACGATGATGGCAGGCGTATAGGCAGCATTCCAATCCATGTCATAGGGAGAGATGTCGCCATCCTCGACCTTGTAGAGACCGTCGCCGTTGAAATCCCGACCCTCACCCCGCAGCAATTGATAAATCGTCTCGTATTGACACTCTGGATAATCGCCACCATTAAAGACCGTCATGCTATCGATGAACTGCTTGACTCGTCGTGGGTTTTCGGTGAACACGCCACTGGAGAGATTAAAATAGGCAATGTCGCCGGGTACCCCATAGGGCCACTTGGGAAAGTCGGAGAAGAACGACAGGTTGTGACGTGAACCGGGATAGTAGAACTCGACCAAATCAATGGCGTCCTTGATTTGATCCCGCATGAACTCCAGGTCATCCTCGTAACTGCTGGAAAGATCAAAGGCCCAGGCAATGTCCAATGGTCCAGCCAACTCGACGATCGGTGGCTCACCCGCACTCACAACAGCAGTTACAAAATCACCGCCTGGCTGTGAGATTTCACGGATCTCGATGCCAAGATCGATACTGCTGTAGGAAAGAGCGTGGGGGAAGGTGTCACTGGCAAAGCGGTTCTGGGTTGCCGGCATCCAGTAGTCCTCCGGCCTTGAAAAAAAGTCGCCCCCGGCTGCAAGATCGCAACCAGCATCTGCTTCAAGCAACTGAATATGAGGGTGATTTTCTTGATCCAATCCCGAGCAGTCAGACGTGTAAGAAAAGTTGCTGTGCCCGTTGGCATCATCGACATGATAGATCAACAATCCGGAACCAACTTCATCATGCGGAGGCGAATCGTCTCGATATTCAATGAGCAGATACTCACTACCAATGTAATTCAGATCGATTCTGAAGATCTTGTCTTCATCTGAAACTCTTGGGAACGTAATCAGTTCCTCTTGCACCCCATTGAGTCGAACAGCATCCGCCCAACCCCACTTGTAACGTGGCCAAGCAGAAATTTGACCGTTGCCTGCAGACATCTGGCAAAATGCGCCTAGGCCCGCCCAGTGCTCTTCTGGCTTATTGGGATCAAGCTTGTGATAGAGATCTTTACAGCCAAGCACGTGGCCCATTTCATGAATGAATGTCCGACACTTGATTTCCGGATCCCAAAGCTCATTTGGATGAGTGCGCAGAGCAGACTGTATGCAATATTTACCTAAACGCAAATACTGCCCGTTGATACCGATGTCATCGGTAGTGTGACTTCCCAAAGCTGCATGCGGCCAGATATTCCATTGTTGGCGAACCGTGTCATAGCCAGAAGTTGTTGGTGAGACAATCATCAGGCCATCAATAAAACCATCATCATCACCAGAGTTTGGGATGCCATCCGGACCATCGTTATCGAATTGCCTGAAGTCTGCCATGTCATCAAGAAGTGGAAGCAGGTCAGCCAGGATTGCTGTGTCCTGTGTTGAATTCGAATTGGGCCCGGAAGGAAATCCTTCGTAATAGTTCTCGGTGTTGGGCAAGGACTCAACAACGAAGAATTCGAATTCAATATTGAACTTTCCCTTGGATGCCTGGTCATAGAATGATGCAACTGATCGGATAGGCCATTCACCTATGCACAACGTCTCGACCAGCTCCTCGGTGCCCTCGGCAATCGGATAATCCGAGTAACCATACATCACCACGGGCATTCGAAAGGTGCCTGCCAGTGGCTCTGGAGTGCCGTACGAGCGTCCAGTGTTATTCATGGTCCGCCTGACCCAACCATCGGGTTGCCAGAACGCCGGATGAGGAACATGTTCACCAAATCGTTCCTTGATGTCATCCGGTGCGAGCACTTGCAAACAATGACCCGGCCTGTCACAGCTCACCGATGCATCATCCGCACGGGTCCAGGTATTCGTTGTCAGCAGTCCAGCCAGACACAAATGGACTGATATGACAAACAATCGAGGCTTCATGGGTTTCTCCCCTGGGGCGGCTTCCGATGTGGAAGCAACCACCCGATTCTGACGGATTCTCCAGTCCATGCAATAGGAAAGATGGTGAAGAACAAGACCTGCCGCTGCAAACCCTCACCACGGTGTCTGCATCGGGGCTTGTCCTTGGCTAGGATGATGACCAACACCCTCAGGGGTTGCAGTTGCCCCAGCGGTTGAGCACGTAGAGCAGGTCTTCGATATCAACTTCCCAGTCGCGGTTGAAGTCGGCCTCGCACACCGTGTCTTCCATCCACTCGCCCCAGTACCCCACCACCTTCAGCAGGTCATCGATCTCG
>JAQWTL010000037.1 GCA_029242715.1 Phycisphaerales bacterium | reverse complement strand
GGCATCGAAGGGGTTGATGCCTGCCTGCTGGAAGTAGAACAGGCGGTTATTGCGATCATGGACTTCGCCATAGGCGCCGTCAGGGAAGGAGACGTTGTAATCAATGCCAAGCTCTGAAGTCAGGTCCTGGAGAGTGCCGCTACCTGCATAGGTTTCGGAGTCAAAGCCGACCACAGCCTGGTTAAACTCAGCCCCATCTATATGATTCTCGGGCGATGCGGGGCTGTACTCCTCCCAATCCTGATCACGGTAGAGAAGCCAGTCCTCCACTTCGAAATTTGAAAGCGATGCATTGAAGTCGCTGTCCAAGAGGCCCGACCAGTTGGCACGGTTATCAAAGAAGCCGACGCTCCAGATATCCTCCTCTGAATTTCTTGGCTCCAGAAAGGCTTCACTGGATGCGACATTCTGGCCCCATGGTTCTTCAAAGGGTGGTGTCCCCTGGCCAACAAGTGCCAGGTCCGCTGGTGTCCAGCCCCTGGTTGCTTCCTGGGTGAATCCACTGCCTCCACCCCCTGGATTCTCAATGTCATTACGAATGAATCGAGTGGCCACATTGGCATTGATGCGTCCGGCATTATCCGTGACTGACACACCGATCACCTGCTTGAGACCACCGGGTGCCATGTGTGGTGAGAGATACCAGAACGAATCCGTAAAACCATCCCCATCCGTATCCGTCAGAACACGGCCAACATGCCAGCGAGCGGTTCCCTTGCGGAACTCATCCTCGGGCTTTTCACCGAGCTTGGTGTCAGACTGGGCAGGGTCGTAGTACTCGCCATCAACACCGTCACCATCCAGATCGGTCAGATCATAGAAGTTGGGCGGCAAGGCTTCACCGATTGGCCAATTGTATCCAGAGGTAAATGAACCAGCTCCGGGCTGACCATGGACCTGGTCCATGATGCCTCGATAACCACGTGGATCAAACCAGGCCATCCAGCGGTTCCAGAAGTCGTCTGCATTGGTAAATCGTGCCTGCCCGGAATCGGCCTGATTCGACGTACCGGAATTCTCGATGCCCGTCAGCCGGACATTGTTCAAAGTGGGTACCTGAGCCGGCCATTGCTCAACTGGCACATCGAGTCGCTCAACAAGGCCGCCGTGATAGTGGTAACCATCGAGTGCTGAATTCGTCCATGATGAGCCCCAGTCCCAGTTGCTCCTGGTAGCCACATTGATATCGTTATCCCATCCTGGATCCCCCGAACGCATGCCCGTGATATCTGCGATGTCGCGCACGATTCGCCATTCGTTATCTGGACGGGATAGATTCGTGAGATGACGCCAATGGCTGAAACTGTCGGCATACTGGGCGTTGAAAAAACCAGTCTCGGGATCTACGCCCCGAGTGGTTGCCTGCCGCTGAGGCTCCAGGTCACGCAACCAGCGAGTATCACCACTACCAGGCCCACCTCGAGGATTCTGTCGAGGCGGCAGGATCGTCCGGCCATTGGCAACCAGGCCCATCAATGGCTCATTCCATTGCCCGCCATCCGGGCTGCCATCCACCGTCAATGAATGATGCAGCTCATGTTGCAAGCCGACCCGATTGGGATAGGTCAACCAATCCGGAGGATTGGTCCAGGGCACGACGGACCATGGCGCGAAATTCCATGTGAAGTTCGGGTCGACACCATATCGAACCGCGTCTTCAGAAGCAGTAAGCCGACGCGTTTCATCAACCGGACCCAGCAGTGGCTGGCCGTTTTCATTCTGTGGGTCGACAGGCTTGACGAACAGCGACGTGGCAATCTCGTTGGCAATATCCTCAGCGATGGCATCGGATGAACCGGTGTAGATTCTTGCATCACGATAAGCAGCTGCAGTGGATCGAATCCCCTGGGCACGCGTGATGTACGAGATCGCGACAATGAGCAACAGAACGATCAATCCCACGACGAGGATGATGCTGTTGCCGCGCCTCAAGTGTTGCGGTGTTCGTCCCCCCGGACGTGTGGAGTAGTACCTGTTCATGGTTGGCATCGCTCGGGAAGTCTGACGACGAACTGAACCACCTGGCCGTTTTCCAGCCTGGTCTCAGGATCGTGCAGAACCATCGTGAATCGCAGCGCAGAAGGCCACGGTGTGTAGGAGTAGTCAAAATCATCAAGGCCATCGGCTTGACTGAAATCGCCAGCTCCACCAATGATTGTCCCCGTCAGGTCACGCTCATCCAGATCAACCAGGGGATTGCTGTTGTTGAGCCCGAAGAGCGCCCAGTACTCGATCGGCCGCTGGTCCTCTTGACCACCAAAGCCATTGGCATAACTGACCTCTTCGATGGCAGGGCTGCCAAACGCTGGATCACTGATGGTGGCCTGACCGGATCCATCAGACGCCTGGAACCCGCTCACGCCACCACGTACGGTCTGCGGTGCATGCGTTCCATCTCCATAATCAGGCGGGAATGATCTGGAGAAGCTGTCCCATCCAAGTGTATCTGCAACATCACCAAAATCACTGAAAGGCAGAACCTGTCGACCCTCGTCATACAGGCCGAACCAGCGAACACCTTGATAGGCGGGCTCGCTGGCGTCGCCGTTCCAGGAAGAATCGGGATTGAAGTTGATGCCTTCCCAGGCAACAGGCGTTTCAACCACGGCACCATTGAAGGCAGTCTGTGTCAGTTGAGTGTCGACCGCACCAACACCCTCATCCCATGTCCATTCAACAATGAAGGAACTGCAGGCTGAGCCCAAAGCCGGAATGGTCAGGTGCTGATCAAAGCGACCTTCTCCGGGTGGAAGACGCTCTGCTCTGGGCCAACGCACCAATGACTTGACCAACTCACGCTGAGAGCCCTGCTGATCACCCTGACCAGGCAGGGGAATACCGCCATCTGAATCCAGCACATCCCGATTAAGGGTATCACTGTAATCCACCTGATCCCAGGAACGACGCGCCGGAAGATCAAAGGTCGGGTTTCCAGATGAACGGGATACGCCCAATGCTTCGCGCAGACCCGAGATTCGCATTCCGGCCAAGTCAATACGACTCGATTCAATCAAGCCAAGAGTCTCAAAGTGAATATTGTTTGAACCCGTTGAAAAACGCGGATCAACAGGGAACACCGAGTTGTCACCAAATGCTCGGCTGAGGTAGATCCGTTTACCCCGTGAAGCAGGCCACTGATTGTCATCATCACCCATCACGATTTCCTGACGAGCCAGAATCCACTTTCTCGCCTCGGGCTGGGTGGCGATGATGGGATCCGTCGAGTGCTGAAGGAAATCAATCGTGAAGTGGGCGTAGTCCTCATCGGTTGCCGCACGAGAAAACTCGCGATGGATGGTTGGAACAGCAGCCGTCACGCCTCCATCGAACCATGGCGTGATCTCATCCCCATCCCGCCGAATCTGCACAAAGTCAAGATCGTGTCCGTAGAGCAGTTCGACAGGGGTATCGATGTCCGGATCCGGATTGATGTTGCAGGGCTTGAGCTCGGGGAACTGCAGGCCATGGCCGTAGTACACCATGGATCCTTCTGCCAGAATCTTGGGAAACCAACCGTTACCATCATTCACAAACCCATCGCTGCCATATTGCTTCACGCGACTGACACCGTCTGTGAAGAAGACGAGCTGATCACAGCGAATGCGAGCATCGGAATCGCGGTTGGGATTGATCAGGCCCGGGCGAGGCCCCGCACCAGACCATGACCGAAGCCGTTCGTCATTGCGCACACTCGTACTGCGAATCGCCACCACCCCTTGGGGGGTCATGCGAGCAACATCGTCACGAATCTGCCTTTCAATAGCCGCCGCTTCCTGAAGGACGTCTGCAGATGCAGAGCCGACATTGGAGACCTGCTGGGCCGTACTGAAGACACGGCCGGCAACGATCAGGATTGCAATCAGGACGCCAACCGAAACAAGAATCTCGGCAAGTGTAAAACCCCGGGACGGATTGTCTTGGCGATAATCTCGCATCACAGTCGCTCCACCTGGACAAAGACGGGAACCAGTTCCCACTGCTGCAACATGCCTGTCGGACTGGTCATCTCCACGGTCCGTGGCATGAACCAGATTCGATCTACAACTGGAACTGACGAATCGGCAAAGCCGCCGGCCCAAAGTTCCGGAGCCCCCTCCACCATGCTGATGCTGGATGCCGGCAAGGCATGCGAAAGAGACTGAGGCACCATGGTGTAACCATTTCCCTGGCCGGTCAGCATGCCGCTGACACGCTCCAGTGGAACCTTGTTGAAGAAACGCACACCCTGGCCATCATCAAAGACCTGATCAGGCCTTACGCGACCTCGCTCCACGTGATGAAGTGAACCGATGTTGTCCACGATCCACTGCCCTGGGTACTGCCAGGACTGGACCGGATCGGTAGGGTCGAATGCCCCATCGGTACCGGGCAAGGCACCGTTGGCGCCAACGCCATCACCCGCCGCCCATGGTGCATTCAATTGCTGCATGTAGGGGATCACGGGCTCACCATTAACCGGGCGAACACGCCAGTTCTGAATGTCTCCACGTGGTGAGACAATCCGGTAGACATAGACCGCCACATAAACACTGCCGCCCTGTCGAGAGAGCATGAAGTCCCAGAAGTACTGAGGTGTCCGTCCACTGCCGTCCTCCGGTGGCCAGCGTCGATCCTTGGCGCTGAAGATTGCCCTGGGTGGTTCCGGGTCATCCAGATCCAGGGCATACGGAATGCCCATGGGCTGGAGATAGCCATCCAGTTGAGGATTCAGGTTGCGGGACTGGCAGTATCTGAAGAAATTCGAATCGGATGCCGTGTCGGTCACCGTGGAATCAGGTCCATTCCAATAACCAAGCCAATTGAAGACATCGACCGTTCCGTCGTATTCGTTGTTGCCAAGAACAGTTGCATCTGCAACGGCCGGCCGCATCCAGCACCAATCACCTTCCTGGACGTAATAGGCAGGGGAATTCCCCAGCGAACCGAATTGAAAGAGCTGATCGACCTGCTCACGAGTCCAGAAGTCCGACCAATCCCCAAAGTCTTCCTGAGAGATCTTGGATCGAATGATCCCTATCGCCGACTGGGCGACTGCCGGTCCTTCCATGTCATCCTTGGCACGCTGCTGCTGAACAATTCCTGCGGGGAAGAGTGCAGCGACGCTGATGAGTCCGATCGCGAGGATCATGATCGACATCAGGAGTTCGATGAGCGAGAAACCACGGGTCATGATGGCACGTTCACTTGTCACGTTGCGACACTCCCGTGTAACGGTTGATGCGAATACGACGTCCGTTGTCCTGAATGAAATCCGTCAGATCCTTGCCGCGGGCAGCAGCCCCGGACTTGTCATCCGACCAGTTGCCGATGATGTACTGCTCACGAGCAGCCTTGTCATCGAAGATCATCAGCTCGGCGGCAAGCACGACAAAGGGCTCGTCATCATTGCCCCGGGCACACAACGGAAGCTCTTCATCAAAGACGACCTCGTTGGGATGTGGCAGACCATTGGACAGTCGCATGTTCAAAACCCAGCATTCGCCGGCCGGCATGAAGCCTTCCTGGAAATCGACTAGATCAGGGGGACAAGTTGGTGGCGCACCAAAGCTGGGCGCTTGCCAGTGGTTGCACCAGTCACTGGTTGATCCGGTATTCGCATCCCAGCCACGTTGACCGCCATCGCTGTTGAAATCCATGAAGATCAGCTCGGCATCCGTGTCCTGGTCATAACTGACAACCTCGCCGTCCGGTCCATAGAGCACTGCAGGCAGAATGCCAGGTGGCTCACCATTCACACCGACCTGACCGGTCATCAAGTACATCTCATCATCACCAAACTGGTGGGCTGGCGTCGCGAAGCCCATGTCCTCCGGCATCCCACGTGGCTCCAGGCCAAGCAATGGAACAAACCGAGTCGCCGGACGGCGTGGATTTTCCTCTTCATCAGGCTCACCCACACTTCTTCTCCAGCGGAAGGTCTCTCCACTGGACTGCCCAATCACAGCCTCGACGATCTGTTCGCCGCCACTGGTGATGCGCGGTCGCAAGACAACCAAAGTCGCCTTGCCATCTCGAATGGCACGGGAACGGGCCTGTTCCATCACGATGGTGACATCCTGGACCGCCGCTGACATCCTCATGTCCGACGCGATGCCTCGATAGGCCATCAACGTCAGG
>JAQWTL010000042.1 GCA_029242715.1 Phycisphaerales bacterium | reverse complement strand
CGACACCAAGGCAGTACCCGCGACGTCCAGGTGAACCCAAACGCCGCCCATTGGGAGGCGGAGATGTGGGTAAGGGTCGATCCCGTGCATGTTGATCCGGTTGCACTGCTGGCTGCGAATGGCGAGGTTGCCCGTCGACTGCAGGATTTCGAGGCCAGGCCACAGCAGACGAGGATGGCACAGGTTGTCGCAGAGGCCATGGCTGAACGTGAATGCCTCCTGGTCGAAGCAGGTACCGGTGTAGGCAAGTCATTCGCCTACTTGCTTCCAGCCATCCAGCGAGTTGTTGAACATGGTGAGCGTGTCGTCATCGCTACCCATACGATCAATCTTCAGGAGCAATTGTTCAACAAGGACATTCCTGTGCTTGCTGAACTGGGTGGTTCTGCACTCAAGCCTGTTCTGGTAAAGGGACGCGGGAACTATCTGAGCAGGCGGCGACTTGCATTGGCGGTTGCTCGTGGAGATCGATTGATACGAGATGCGGATTCTGGCCGCGCTCTTGACATGCTCCAGGATTGGGCACAATCAACAACAGATGGAACACGCAGCACACTGCCGATCCTTCCCGACATGCGAATGTGGGAATACGCGCAAAGCGATTCAGGCAATTGTCTCGGGCGACGTTGTCCCACATTTGATACCTGCTTCTATCAGCAGGCCCGCCGCGAGATGGAAGAGGGCAATCTGCTGATCTGCAATCATGCATTGTTCTTTTCCGACTTGGCGCTTCGGCTTCGTGGGGCCGGTGTTCTGCCGGGCTATGACCATGTGATTCTCGACGAAGCACACGCCATCGAAGATGTGGCAGCGGAGCATTTCGGTCTGCGATTGTCTGAGAGTCAGGTGAAGCATCTTCTGGGATCGTTGTGGCAGTCGCGAAGCAAGAAGGGTTTTCTTGCGACGCTGGATGAATCTGATGTCGGGGTAAGGGAATCCCGGGAGGCAGTGGAAGAAGCCGAGATCAGTTGCCGCGAGTTCTTCTCCGAGTGGCTTGCCTGGCGTGAAGCAGATGGCGGCAGTGGGCGAGTGCCAGGTCCAGGTGTTGTCGACAACAGCCTTTCGCCTGTGCTTGTGCATCTTGAAAATGCCATCAACCTGCTGAGAGGTCGACTGCATGATGAAGCGCAACGTGCAGAACTGGCCGCCTATGCGCAACGCGCTTCTGAACAAAGTCGCATTGCATCGGCCTTGATTGATCAATCGGTCGAGGGATGCGTGTACTGGTTGGATGGATTCCAGTCACGAAAACAGTCCGGTGGTCGTTTTCATCGTCCTCAACCCAGTCTTCATTGCATGGTGGTTGATGTGGCTCCAGTACTGGAGCGATGCCTGCATAATGGCGAGTATTCAATCGTCATGACATCCGCAACACTGGCTACCGGTGCAGATGATTCGGGCTTTGATCATGCGCGTCGTCGATTGGGATGTCCGGATGCGAAAGCCGTTCAGGTGGGAAGCCCGTTTCACTATCAGGACCAGATGCAGGTTCTGATTGATAGCGCCATGCCTGAGCCCCGGGATGCGGGCTACCTTGACAGGCTTTCATCCCGGGTTCTGGAACTGGTGAGATCAACCGGTGGCGGTGCGTTCATTCTCTGTACGAGTTTTCAGGTGATCAATGAACTGGTCAATCGAATCGGAGAGGATCTCGAGGGCGTCGGCGGCCCACTGCTCGTCCAGGGTCGGGACGGATCGCCGTCAACGATTCTGGAATCCTTCAGGACATCAGGTGATGGTGTTCTCATCGGGACTTCCAGTTTCTGGCACGGTGTGGATGTCAGAGGAGAGGCCCTTCGAAGTGTGATCATCACCCGGATTCCATTTGATGTGCCTGATCGGCCACTGGTTGAGGCCAGAGCAGAGCGGGTGAAGGCGGAAGGAGGCAGTCCATTCATGGATGACACCATGCCGCGGGCCTTGATCCGCTTTCGACAGGGAATTGGTCGACTGATCCGCTCAAGCCGGGATGAAGGCATCGTGGCAATTCTTGATTCACGTCTGGTGAAAAAACCCTATGGGCGACGGTTTCTGAAGGCACTTCCGGAGGGTGTCCGCATCCGGGATCTTGCCAGAGATGCTGCTGAACTTGAACCGGACATCGACTAGAACGGGCGTTGACACGCTAGACTCTCGCCCATGCTCGAAAAAGTATTCAAAGCGTACGACGTCCGGGCCACCGTCCCGGACCCGTTGAACGAATCAGTGGCGCGTCGCATCGGCTATGGAGCAGGCCGCCTGCTCCTGGAAGAGGCAGAGGCTGCCGGTCGAACTGGCGAAGCGGATCGGCGCATCGTCGTTGGACGAGACATGCGTCCGCACTCGCCTTCGCTGGTCGAGGCCTTGAAGGCCGGACTGCGTGAAGCAGGTGCTGATGTCATTGATGTGGGGCTTGTCGATACGCCCTTCATCTACTTCGCGGTCAACCATTTGAATGCTGCTGGTGGCATCCAGACAACGGCTTCGCACAACCCGATTCAGTACAACGGTTTCAAGATCAGTCGTCATGAGGCCAGGCCTGTTGGAATGGGAAGTGGTCTTGATCGCATACAGGAATATGCCGAATGCCACGAAGGCAACGGCGAACTGGTCGGAACGGAATCTGACATGAATCTCTGGGATGAGTACCGGGTTCATGTTCACCAGTTCCTTCATCCTGATCTGATCAGTGGCGCCAGGAAAATGAAAGTCGTAGTCGATGCCTCCAACGGGATGGCTGGAACATTCATGCCTCGGATCTTCGGCGATGTGCCGGGTCTTGAGATCACGCCAATCAACTTCGAGAATGACAAGGGCGTCTTTGTGCACGAGCCCAATCCATTGGTTGAGGCCAATCTTCAGCAGGTCCGAGACGGTGTCGTTCAGCTCAAGGCGGATGTCGGCATCTGCTTCGATGGCGATGCAGATCGCTGCATGGTCGTAGACGAGCAGGGGACACCGGTTGGTTGTGATCTGCTGACAGCCTGGCTGGCCAAGGGCTTTCTGGCAGAGGAAGGCGGAGCGAGCATCATTTTCGATCTGAGATCAAGTCACTCTGTATCGGAAATCATCAAGGAGAGCGGCGGCGTTCCACATCGTTCACGTGTCGGGCATGTGTTCATGAAGGGCAAGGCTCGTGAGACCAATGCGGTCTTCGGCGGTGAACTCTCAGGCCACTTCTACTTCCGTGACAATTTTTTCGCAGACTCAGGTGCCATGGCCTTTGCGGCAGTCGTGTCGAGCCTGCTGGATTGTGGCCAGACCATGAGTGAAGCGATTCAGCCTGCAAGGCGTTATGTGCAGTCAGGTGAAATCAACTTCGAGACCGAGGACAAACAGGCTGCAATGGACGCCTTGGTAGCGGCCTACCCCTCAGCAGAAGCAGACATGCTTGATGGTGTGACTGTTGATCTCGGGGAGTGGTGGTGCAATGTCAGGCCCAGTAATACCGAGCCGCTTCTCAGGCTGAACCTGGAAGGCCCTGATGAGGCAACCGTCAACGAGAAGGTCAACGAAGTCTCTGCTTTGCTCGGCGTACGTGTTGAAGAGTGAGCCGGGCTACTCGCCTGGAATCACCGAGATGACACCTTCCCAGGGGCTGGATGCGGAGGCATGCAGCTTTCGTGGGATTCGACCACTGCGGGCACCGTGATAGCCAGCCAGGCAGGCCAGTCGCATGGCGTGAGCCATCTTGACGGGATCCTGTGCATGGGCGATCCCGGTATTCAGAAGCACACCGTCTGCTCCGAGTTCCATGGCCAGTGTCACATCACTGGGGGTGCCGACGCCTGCATCAACGATCAACGGATAGTCGGGGTCGCCGCCATGTTCCGGGTCCTTGAGCATCTGGTGGATGATCTGAATCGCGGCCGGGTTGGCGATACCTCGTCCAGATCCAATCGGGCTGCCGGCAGGCATCACACAGGCAGCGCCGGCGTCCCGGATTCGTGCCGCCATGATTGGATCATCGCTGGTGTAGCAGAGCACGCAGAACCCATCCTTGACCAGTTCACGGCAGGCTTCAAGCGTTCCCACTGGATCCGGCAGGAGGGTGGTGCGGTCACCAAGCACTTCCAGTTTGACCCAATGCTGACCTGGGTTGTCCAGCTGTTCCAGAAGATCTCGGCCAAGTCTTGACACTCGCACGGCATCCTCGGCGCTGAAGCAGCCAGCGGTGTTGGGCAGAATGGTGTATCGATCAAGATCGAGAAAATCCAGAAGTGAGCGTCCCTGTTCATCAACGAGACGTTCGCGTCGAACAGCTACCGTGACAGCGCTGCAGTCGGCAGCAGCCAGTGCAGCTTGCATGGTGTCGTGATCCGGATATTTCCCGGTGCCCGCGATCAGTCGACTGCTGAGCGTGCAGGGGCCAAGGGTCAGCTCAGTAATTGCAGGTTCATCCAATGTCAGGTTCATACTGGTCTCCCCTCTGGTCATCCGCCACCCACCAGGGTCACGATTTCAAGAACATCCCCGTTGGTGAGCTTGTGCTCGTCACGCGTACGAGCAGGGATGAGTGTGCGGTTGACCTCGACGGCACAAGGGGCCGCATCCATGCCGAGCTCCACCAAGGCTGTTCCGATCGTTTCGGCCTGGAGCTCGCGTTTTTCACCATTGACAGTCAACTGCATCTGGGCATGGTAGCCGTGCTAGAGCAGGAATAGAACAGTAATGATGATGAAGACAGGGATCAGGACCGGGATGCTGTACTTGAATACGTAGCCGAAGAACGAGGGCATCTGCACGCCCGATTGCTCTGCAATGGCCTTGACCATGAAATTGGGGCCATTGCCGATGTAGGTCATGGCGCCCAGGAAGACCGCACCGAGGCTGATGGCCACCAGCAGATTCACAGGAATGGCTTCTCCGCCCATGAGCATGAGCATCATCGTGCCCTCTGGACTGATGCCGGTTTCTGCCAATTTGAAGAACACGAGGTAGGTCGGAGCGTTGTCCAGGACACTCGAGAGCCCGCCGGTGATCCAGAAGTACTGCCAGGGCTCATTGATGATCTGGGTGATCTCTGCGCCATTGGCTTTGAGGACATCCAGAGGCACCTGCATGGTGATGAAGATGCCGATGAAGATGGCCGCCACTTCGATGATGGCGTGATAGTCAAACTGGTTGGACTCTCGGATTCTTTTTGATGTCAGGAGAAGAGAAATCAGCACCAGCAGCACCATGCACAGTTCACGCATGAATGGGAATGGGGTCCATTCGAAGACAGGCAACGGGTTGGAGGGATTGATGAAGGCGACACAGCCAATCACGCCAAGGAGCCACAGGAAGTTGAGGCTTCCATCGATCCGGAGGGGTTGGACATTTGCTCGTGAGAAGATCCGGACGACTTCAGCTTCGCGCCGGAATTGGATGGTGTCCCAGATGAAGTACACGATCAGCAGAATGATGCCAGCAACAAGCCATTCCATCCAGAGATCGAGTGTCCAGAAGAAGGGGACTCCCTGCAGATATCCAAGGAAAAGCGGAGGGTCGCCGATGGGCAGCAATGTTCCACCGATGTTGCTGACCAGGAAGATGAACATGACGACAGTGTGAACCTTGAACTGTCGTTCCCGGTTTGTCTTGAGCAGCGGCCGAATCAGCAGCATGCTTGCTCCGGTTGTTCCAATGAAAGATGCAATTGCAAAGCCGATCGCAAGGAAGCTCGTGTTGACCCAGGGGGAGGCGGGAACATCTCCTCTGAGATGAATGCCGCCACTGATCACATAGAGGCTGAACAGCAGGATGATGAAGGGCACGTACTCTTCGAGGAGTGCATGATCCAGGACGTGGCCGATGGCGTGATATCCCTCGGTGATCCAGTAGAACCCAATCGTGCACAAGGCCAGAGCCATGGCGAGCAAATAGCGGCTGAGGTTGCTGTGCCACCAGTGTTCCGTGAACGACATCAAGGGCAGTACGGCAATGCAGCCAAGCAGAATGATGAAGGGAAGAATGCCCAGGCCCCAGAACGGAGGCAAGTGCACCGAGGCTTCCGTGTTCTCCTGGGTGTCTGCAGCGGAGCTTGCGGTTTGTGCGAAGATCATCCCGGGCTCAGGGATGTCGCCAGTCTCAGTCTCGAGGATCACGACAGCTTCTAGTTCTGTATGCGGGTCCTCGGAATCGTGATGGCCACCGCCAGATAATCCAAGCGCGAGCAGGACCAGGATCACAATGCTGGCGAAGAAGCAGAAGACAACAGCCCCGGTTCGGGGCTTCTTTGAATGATTGGATTCAGATTCCGTGAGAGTCATCAGGGGTCACATGGTAGCGGCCAGTTAGAAAGGGTTGAGGCCCTCTCCTTGCCTCTATGGGCTACCAGCCTCCCGGGAGTCATGGATCTCAAGAGCTTGCTGCATGAGCCAACTGGCAAAGTCGGGCTTGGTCATCGAGCCGCCTGGCTGCCGGGTTGGTTGATCGCGTACCAGCAGGATGGCTTCAATGGTGTCGGCATCCATGGTTTTCAGGGGGTTGGCGACCAGGGCATGGAGGCCTTTCTCCTGGAGCTTCAGCTGTCCACGTGTTGTGAGATCCGTTGCTTCCTCAAGCGCGAAGCCGATGAGAGTCTGGTGCGGTTGGCTGTTCGTGGCGGCTTCAGACAGCAGATCCGGAGTAGGGAGCAGCTCAAGGGTCATGGGGCCTGCCCTCTTGGGGCCTTTTCCATCAACAGGAGTTGTGGGCATGAAGTCACCCACGGCAGCAGCCATGATCAGGATGTCATGACTGGGCCAGTGTGCCTGGATCAGGCCCTGCAATTCAGCCCCCGTCTGGAAGCGGTGGAGGTCCTCAGACTCAGGAGGTGGCTGGGGAACCGGTCCCAGCAGCAGGGTGGTTGGGCATCCAAGGCCCCTGGCGGCCTCGGAAATGGCCAAGCCCATGCGGCCTGAAGAGCGATTGCCAATGAATCGAACCGAATCAATCGGTTCCTGAGTCGGTCCGGCGGTGACCAGAATGCGGGGGTGAGACCCCCTCGATGCATGTTCATCGGGAGATTCGGGCGAAGATTGGCCTGCTGATGGGGGCATGGTTGCATCCAGCTGGTGCAGGGACTGCGAAACCGCTTCTTGCGGTGTGCGGTGGCCATCGCCATACTACCCTCTTCATGGGGGTCCTAGGGCGTCCTGTTGTTCAGGCGTTTGCAGTCACGGACGCCAATTTCGCACCTCATCCACGGACGATTCATGGCCAGGAAGCCCCGAGTTCGATTGAAACTTGGCGAGATTCTCGTACGCCAGAAGCTCATCAGCAATGAGCAGCTAGAGCAATCGCTCTCACTGGCGAGAGGTTCCGGAAGACGCTTGGGCGAATCAATCGTCGAGGCCGGCTTCTGTACGGATGTTCAGATTGCCGAGGGGCTTGCTGAGCAGTTCGAGATGGAATACGTCTCACTGGCCGAGTCAGAGCATGTCTCCGATATCGATCTGGAGGCAGCACCTGCCGACCTGATTCGGAAACACCTGGTGCTTCCGGCGGGTAAGCACAACGGCCGAATGAAAATCATCGTGCATGATCCCATGGATCTTGAGCTCCTGGATCTGCTGCGTTTCCGTCTGAACATGGAAGTAGACACGGTGATTGCACCTCGTAGTGCGATCAAGGCCTACATCGATGAACAGATGGGAGGAGGCCAGGAGGTCTCGAATGAGTCGCTGGTGACCGAGTCGATTGACGTTACCGTCGATCGTTCTGTTGATGCGTCTGTGGACATTGGTGGTGGCGGTGAAGACGACGCTCCAATTGTTCGCCTGTCAACCAAGATCATCGAAGAGGCTGTTCGCGGTCGTGCATCGGATATTCACATCGAGCCCATGGCGGATCGAGTGATGCTCCGCTATCGAATCGATGGCTCATGTCATGTCCGTGACAATCTGCCCAAGCGAATGCAGGCGGCCCTGCTGGCAAGAATGAAACTGCTTGCTGGTGTGAATATCGCTGAACGGCGTGTCCCTCAGGATGGCCGTATCAAGATGCGCATCGATGATTCCCAGGTGGACTTCCGTGTGTCCTGTTGTCCGGCTTATCACGGAGAGTCGGTGGTCCTTCGTATTCTCCGGCCGGATTCGGCAAGAATCGGCCTGACGGCACTCGGCTTCGAGCAGGACCATCTCGATGTCTTCAACAAGATCATCCGCCGGCCCAATGGCATCTTCCTGGTGACGGGCCCGACCGGTTCAGGCAAAACCACAACGCTCTACTCGGCGCTGGATACCCTGAACCAGCCCAACCGCAAGATCATCACGGCCGAGGACCCGATTGAGTACAGCTTTGCGGGTATCAACCAGTGCCAGGTCAATGATTCAATCGGTCTGACTTTTCCCAGCATTCTTCGTTCTATGCTCCGCCAGGCGCCCAACGTCATCCTCATTGGTGAGATTCGGGATCGCGAAGTGGCGGACATTGCAATTCAGGCAGCACTCACTGGCCACCTGGTCTTCTCGACCCTGCATACCAATGACGCGCCATCGGCAATTACTCGTCTTATTGACATGGGCGTCAAGCCTTATCTGGCGGCCAGTTCGATTCAGGCCATCATGGCACAGCGTCTGGTCCGGATCCTTTGCGATAACTGCAAGCGGCTGGCTGAGAGCATCGATCCCAAGATGCTCAAGCTCATCGATGTCAGTGAAGAGGAAGCCCAGGGCAAGATCATGGAAGGCGTGGGTTGTCCCAAATGCAATGGTGTTGGCTTCCGGGGTCGCCAGGCGATCTTCGAATTCATGGTCATGACCACTGAAATCCGCGAAATGGCCTTTGAAAGGGCCCCTGTATCAGAGATCCGACAGTCTGCCATCCGGAATGGCATGAGAGATTTGCTGGGTGATGGCAGGACGAAAATCCTCAAGGGAATCACAACTCCTGGTGAGGTTGCCAAGTTTGCCCAGTCAGACACGCTTCTTGGGGCTAATATCGATGTTGAATAACACTCTCATGATGATGAGAAGGAGTTGCTGACCCATGTCCACGATGCAGATTGACAGGCTGCTGGACACAGTCGTGAAACAGGATGCTTCCGACCTCCACATTGTGGTTGGCCGTAAGCCCACGTTGCGGCTCAATGGCAATCTCCGCAACCTCGATACCAAGGTGCTGGATCCGGATGACTGCGTCGCTCTGATGAAGTCCATTACCCCGGAGCGCAACCAGCAGGAACTTCAGGAAGTTGGTGGTACCGACTTCGGCTTTGCTTATGGTGATGCGGCACGCTTTCGTGTGTCGGTCTTCCGGCAGCGTGGCAATTTGTCGATGGTCCTGAGGCTTATTCCCAATGAGTTCCTGACGTTCGATCAGATTGGACTTCCGCCCATCTGCAAGGAATTGATTCGCCGTCCCCGTGGTCTTTTTGTCGTGACTGGCCCTACCGGTTCTGGCAAGACCACATCGCTGGCGACAATGATTGACTACATCAATCAGAACTTTGACCGTCATATCGTCACGGTCGAGGATCCTATTGAGTATTACCACACGCATAAGAGTTCAGTGGTGAACCAGAGAGAGGTGGGGGCGGATGTTCCCTCCTTCTCCGAGGCCCTTCGTCGTGTGCTGAGATCCGATCCCGATGTGATTCTGGTGGGCGAAATGCGTGACCTGGAAACCATCGAGTCGGCCATTCGAGCAGCTGAGACGGGCCACCTTGTGTTTGCCACCCTGCATACCACGGGGGCTGCAGGCACTATCAACCGAATCATTGATGCCTTCCCGACCAACCAGCAGGCCCAGGTCCGAGTTCAGCTCTCAACGTCCCTGGTGGCGGTCCTTTCCCAGGTTCTTCTGGCAAGGACGGACAAGCCTGGTCGAGTTGCTTCCTACGAATTCCTGGTTGTGACCCCTGCTATTTCCAACCTGATCCGCGAAAACAAGACCTTCCGCATCGATTCAGCCATCCAGACAGGCCGAAAATACGGCATGCAGTTGCTTGATGACAACCTCTTCAGCCTGTATGAGCAGGGCATGATTTCGGCTGAGGACATGGTTGATAAGTCACGTGATCCGGGTGAAATCACCAATCGAGTTCACCGTGCTGGCAAGACCGTGGGCCGTACAGAACTCGATCTCGAGGGCGAAGAATAGGCCTCATCTGAGGGCCCAAATGGGCTCCGAATAGCCAGCACAGACCGAACATATCATTGCATATGGCGAATGTCATATTCATTTTTCCATAGAAAAATGGCCTCTATCAGTCCCAATGAATCGAAAGTACATGTACGGTTCAGTTGTATCCATATTGCTTGCTGGATGGTGGAAACCAGATGTATCTCGAAGGCCACTGAGACCAGCATCTTGAACTGTTCTTCGTTCGTTTGGAACGGAGTTGAATTGACTAGGTTTCAAGGCAGCCAGGGCTGTCAGCAACCGGAGCACAGACCATGGCCAAGAGCCGGGCAGAGACCAAGCGGCCCCAGTCATCTGAGGCACGGGCAACAACCCGTTCCAAGAGTCGTTCGGGTGGTGCTGGATCCGAGTTGAAGGGGCGGCGGTTCGGTCGCGTTCTCGTCAAGCTCGGAAAGATCAATCGAGATCAGGTTCAGGAAGCACTTGCTGTTCAGCGTGCCCGCCGCGAGAAAGGTGATCGTTCGAAGATCGGCGAGATCCTCAAGGCCCTTGGCTATATCGATGACATGGACATTCTCCGGGCTGTCGCAGGACAGGCTGGTATGGAAATGGTTGAACTGGATATCGAATCCATCGACAGTTCATTGGTCGAGCAGCTTCCTGTAGAAACAGCCAAGACATACCAGATCGTCCCGATGAACTTCGACAAGGGGTCGAGGACTCTCACGATTGCAATGAAGAGCCCGGATAACTACCGGGCGGTTGATGATGTTCGTCTCCTGATGGGCTTCAATGTCACTGCTGTTGTGGCGGATCCCAAGTCAATAGATTCTGCCATTGAGAAGCTTTATGCCTCCGGCGGATCATCCATGCTGGACATGATGTCCCAGTTGGAGGACTCCGAGTCCCTCGCTGCCCTGGAAGGCCGTGGCGACTCGGTTGATCTTGAGCAGGTGGCCATGGCAGCTGATGACAACAAGGTCGTCCGTCTGCTGAACCTCGTTCTGCTTCAGGCAATCAAGGACAAGGCCAGTGATATCCACTTCGAGCCGTTCGAAGAGGAATTCAAGATGCGGTATCGAATTGACGGTGTGCTCTACGAAATGGTGCCGCCGCCGCCACACCTGGCCTTGCCCATCGTCAGTCGAATCAAGGTCATGGCCAGTCTCGATATCGCTGAGCGGCGTTTGCCTCAGGATGGTCGTATCGAGTTGACAGTCAATCAGTTGCCCATCGATCTTCGTGTCTCGGTGTTGCCGACGATGTTCGGCGAATCCGTCGTGATGCGTGTGCTGGATCGCTCGAATGTGCAGTTGAGTCTCGACAAGGTCGGACTCCGTGATGACGAACTTGAACGCATGCGGGACCTCATCAAGAGGCCCAATGGCGTCGTGCTCATCACCGGCCCGACCGGTTCAGGAAAGACCACGACGCTCTACGCGGCTCTTTCGGAATTGAATGATCCCGAAACCAAGATTCTCACGGCAGAGGATCCGGTCGAGTACGACATCGACGGGCTGATTCAGTGCCAGGTCAATCCTGATCAGGAACTGTCCTTCGCTCGCCTGCTTCGTTCCTTCCTGCGTCAGGACCCCGACACCATTCTGGTGGGCGAAATCCGTGACCTTGAAACGGCGCAGATCGCCATCCAGGCATCCCTGACTGGCCACCTTGTGTTCTCGACTCTACATACCAACGATGCGCCCTCGACCATTCTGCGAATGGTTGACTTGGGCGTCGAAACCTTCTTGATCACAGCTACTGTTGAGGCCATCGTGGCACAACGACTTGTTCGCCGAATCTGCGACAAGTGCAAGACGGAATACGAACCGTCTGAAGCGGAGTTGATGGAGCTTGAGCTTCGTCCATCCGATGTGTCAGGTCGAACTTTCTTCCGTGGTGATGGTTGCGATGGTTGCAACGGAACCGGATACAAAGGTCGCCTGGCGCTCTTTGAAATGATGGTCCTGGATGATGCCCTGCGAGAACTGGTCATGAACCAGACCTCCACGGCTGGATTGCGTTCCGAGTGTCGTCGTCGCGGCATGAGGACTTTGCGTGAGACTGGACTGCTTTCCATTTATGACGGTCGGACAACCATCGACGAGGTCGTCCGGGAGACAATCGCCGAGGAATGATGTCCTTGGTTGGTGAAACACCATGCCGACTTACCAGTACGAAGCACTCGACACCGCCGGGAAGCCTCAACGAGGGGCCGTAGATGCGAATTCCTCCGAGGAGGCGATTCAGCAGATTCGCGGACAGGGTTATTTTCCGACGTCCGTGCGTGAGCAGAAAGGCAAGGACAAGGGATCTGCTGCGGCATCTGGCGGCAGCAAGCCCAAGAAGAAGTCTTTCCTGTCATTGGAATTCGGCAAGAAGAAAAAAGATGGCGAGTCCGCTCCCAAGAAGAAGAAGGGTGGATTCTCCCTGGCTATTGGCGGTGTGAAGAAGAAGAACCTCACGTTGTTCACCCGACAGTTGTCCACACTTCAGGATGCAGGCCTGCCTCTTCTGCGGTCACTTCAGATTCTGGAGCAGCAGCAGAAGGGTGGCAAGCTCAAGAGCATCCTGGGATTCGTAGTCGAAGACGTGGAGTCAGGAACCTCTCTGTCCGAGTCGATGGCAAAGCAGCCCAAGGCATTCGACCGGCTTTACAGCAAGATGGTCAATGCCGGGGAAATCGGTGGTGTTCTGGACATCATCCTTCAGCGACTGGCGAACTTCATGGAGAAGTCCCAGCGACTGCGTCGACGCATCAAGGGTGCGATGATCTATCCGATCGTCGTGATCCTGATTGCCGTAGCCATCGTGTCGGGCATCATGATCTTCGTTATTCCGAAGTTCGAGGAGATCTTCAACGACTTCGATACGGAACTTCCGCCCTTGACCCAGTGGCTGATCAATGCCAGTAACTGGATGGCAGGCAAGGGGGAGGATGTCCCCGGCTTCATCTATATCCTGGCGGCGCCATTCCTGATCTTCTTCCTGTTGAAGATATTCAGACGTACGAACATCGGACGAGGGGTCACGGACTGGACACTTCTTCACATTCCGGTCATTGCCGGATTGGTCGAGAAGACCACTGTTGCCCGCTTCACCAGAACGCTGGGAACATTGATCTCGGCCGGTGTTCCGATTCTTGAAGCCATCAACATCACTCGTGATACCTGTGGCAACTGGGTCTTTGAACGGGCGTTGACCCAAGTTCATGATTCCATCCGTGAAGGCGAGACGTTTGCAGAGCCACTCCGCGAAGCCAAGATTGTCGATTCACTCGTGGTCAACATGATCGATGTGGGTGAAGAGACCGGTGATCTGGATGTGATGCTCATGAAGATCGCCGACAACTACGACGAGGAAGTCGATGTGGCGGTCCAATCGCTGCTGAGCCTCCTCGAGCCTCTGCTGGTGGTTTGCCTGGGTGGAGCGGTCGGTGTAATCGTCATCGCGCTGTTCCTTCCACTGGTCAAGCTCATCACAAACGTTTCAGAGTCCGCCAACTCCTGACGAATTGACGTCAAGGGAATTCGACATGTCGTTACGACGGTACAACAGCTTGAATCGACCCAACGGTTTCACGATGACCGAGGTGATGGTGACCATCGGCATCATCGTCATCCTGTTGTCCATTCTGCTCGTGACAGTCGGTGGGGTTCGCGAGACGGCTCGCGTCGCATCGACACGGTCCATCATGACAGCCATGTCCCAGGCGACAAGCCGGTTCCGGGAAGATACCGGGTACCTGCCACCGATCTTGGATAACGATCGACGTCTGGTCGAGGCGGTTCCCATCACCAGCACGAGCCGGGGCGATGGAGCCCCCAAGTATCTGCACGACATGCAAGGGTGGTATTCCTTCACCTCGCCTGCTGAATACCTTGTTGGTTATGGCGGGGAAGCAATGGATGGCAAAGCCGGACTGGGCATTCGCAATCCTGGACGTGATGGAATCTGGGGCGCATCCCTGGATTCGGATGGCAATATCCAGCAGTGCCCACCGGGTTTCAATCGTCAACCGGATCCCAATGGCCTTGTCCTGGGGCCATATCTCGACCTGAAAGATGACAAGGTCATCGCGTCACTTGGCTGGGATGAAGCAGAAGGTGCCTGGGACAGTGGCAGCATCGATCCTTCTACTGGTCAACCGGCCATCTACTATCCGGGTGATGCTGGTTACAACATCAACGCGCCCAAGGTGGTCGTCGACGCCTGGGGCACGCCCATACGTTATTACCGCACTTCATATCCAACAGGTGATCCAAGCGGATCATTCCCTGCCAACTACAGGCCATTCCCCATGGGGGCCGGTGATGGGGCGGGCGCTTTGAGTGAGTGGCAGTATCGGCCGCGGCTTTCTGAGTTCATCGCACTTCGCCCGTGGGAAATTGATGAATCACAAGCAACCGATTACTTCTTCACGCCCGGGGGTTCATCAGCTCAGTGGGGCGATTTCAACGACCTTGGCAGTGGTGTTCGTGGCGACAGCACGACAACTGCAAGCCTGGAATCAGGCCAGTACGCCTTTCTTTCGGCTGGGCCTGATCGTCGAATCTTCAACTGGCATCGCACCGACTACCTCGATCGCGGTGGCAACGACGGTTCGACGTTCCGTAACTGGCTTGGGCATCGCCCATCCTGGTCCGCGGATTCATCGTGGTATCCAGATGGCCGAGGCTCCTATTGCCGCTCAGAGCCCTGGTACCAGGACGCAGCGACCGAAGAAGTCAACAGAGACAACATCAGGGAGGTCGGACCATGACACGCCGGGCTTCATAC
Source organism: Phycisphaerales bacterium (assembly GCA_029242715.1). Taxonomy (GTDB): domain Bacteria; phylum Planctomycetota; class Phycisphaerae; order Phycisphaerales; family SM1A02; genus UBA1668. The sequence continues at coordinate 1,030 of JAQWTL010000042.1, read as the reverse complement.
AGAGGTTTCACCCTCATCGAATTGACCATCACGATTGTGGTGATTCTGATTCTTGCAACCATTGCGTTGTCTGTTGGCAACCGTGTCCTTCGCAAGAGCGAGGCCGATGAGACGGTTGCAGCCATGGAGATCGCGACAACAGCGATGCATGAGTGGTCCGAGAGCATGGGCCGCCACCCGACGTATGGAACAACAGAATCCAATTGGAGCTACATGCTCTCCGGGATGGACGATCCCGATGCCTGGCGATATGACATCACGATCCCCGAGGATCTGGCAGGAAGCACCGATACTTCGACCTTGCTGGCTGCGCGTGAGCAGCAGTTGCATGAGTCGGTTGAAGAACTGGGCCACCAGTTCTGGAAGAAAATGCAGGCCGTCGAGTCGACCCGGGCCGTGATGGCCAAGATCGATGCCGACATTCTTCGCTCAGAAGAAGAGGGTGGAGTCCGTTTTCAGTGCCTTGAGGACTCCTGGGGAACACCCATCATGGTCGTTTTTCCGGGCCGAAAATGGCGAACCGACGGGGCGTCTTCTGAGTACAACGATGCAGAGGATGCTGGCAATGGTTGCTGGCGCGACGACGATGGCACCGTCCGGACCTTTGAAGAGCGATTGCAGGGGCCAGCCCGCAACGGGCGGCCTTACCTGGTCAGTGCAGGCCCCGATGGCCGATTTGGCAACGTTGATTTCAGCGTCGGTACTGGCGAAACGTTCCCTCCGGATGGAGACGATGCTTTTCTGCAACGTTCCGAGTACCAGCACACGCTGGACAACATCTACTCCTATGAGGTTCGGACATGGTGATGTCGGCGACTGCAAATCGACGCCTGGCGTTCACGCTGCTGGAGCTTCTGGTTGTCATCGCGATCATTATGATCGTGACGACCCTGACGTTGATGGCCTATCGAGGCATCGCGTCGGACATGAGGATGTCAGCGGCGGTCCAGGATGTCACCATCGTGATGGAACAGGCCCGTTCCCGTGCCATTCGAGATGGCAAGGCGACTTTGGTTGTCTTGCGACCGCG
>JAQWTL010000028.1 GCA_029242715.1 Phycisphaerales bacterium | reverse complement strand
CGATACACCGGTTGGCAAGTGTCCAGGTCTTGCCGCAACCGGCATTCGCTGTGATCAATGTGGAAGTCACAGTGTGGCCTCCACTTCCTCGATCAACTTGCCACTCGTAATGATCTGAACGACACGGCCGGCTTCTTCCTCGGCCTTATGAAGGTCATCTTCATTCCAGTCGGCAAATGACAAGCTGCAAAGATCCGGATCAGGTGGAACATGGAAATAACCCAGTCCATTCGGCGGTACCGCGATTCCGACTCCCCGCAAGAGCACTCTGTAGAGAGGAAGTTGAAGATCCTTCCATCGTGATTTACTCATGTGGATCTTGCGTGGTCCCTCGACCTTGCTTGAAGTCTTGTAATCAATCGCTTGATAACCCAGTTCCGCATGCAGATCCACACGATCGATCTTGCCATGCAGTGGCAAGCCATCAACATCCGGAAACAGTGGCGCATTCCTGCTGCCGAAGCTCTTTTCAATCAGTTCGACCTTCCACCCTTGCATGGCTCTGTCTGCCTGCACACGGGCTACTGCATGCAGCCGGTGGGATGCAATTGCGATCTGGATACGAATACCAGGCGACGGATGTGGTCCAAATCGTTCCAGGGCATAGTTCTCAAGAATCGATTGAAGCGCATGATCGATGTGTTCCGGATCCTCGGTTCGATGGCTGCGGCTCACTTCCTCAATTCCCCACCTCTCCAGAACCACATGAATCATCGAACCGAAGTCCGCAGCGCTTAATGATTCGAGTATGTCAACGGTTCGTGCGCGAACTCGTTGATCACGCTGCAACAGGAAGGCTGCAGGGTCCTCCAGAAATCTGCGGAAATCCGTTACGGAAACATGGTCGATCACGGGATCGCCACCTGGTATCGGATTGTCCAGGAAACTGCTTTCCGCGGCTTCTGCTGTAAACCAATCCGTCAAGCTGGAGCTCTGGGCTGGTTTGGAGATGAGTTCCTGGATCCGAGTTGCCAACGCTTCTCCACTTGTTCGAAGCAGAAGTCGACTTGGAGCAAGTGGTGAACCCAGAAGGCTCCTGCGCGGTGAGACCAGAGTCACATGGCGCCCGCTCGTGAGAATCGCATGAAGAAGCCATGCGTCACGTGCGAATCGTCTTCTTTGGGATTCGATTCCAAGCAATTCTCTCAATTGCTCGGGAAGCCAGGTGTCCATGGAATCGTTGGCGGGCAAGATGCCCTCGGTCAGACCCGTAATGAACAGTTCCGGTGCAACATCCAGATGCGTATCAAGCCACCCGACGACACCGATTCCGTTTCCGCTGGTCTGCCATGTGGATATCGACTTCAGTTCCTGTTGCAGAAGCTTCAGAAATTCAGTGGCTCTGATTGGAGGGCTCTCCAATAGATCGAGCTGTCCTTCCATTGAGGCCTGGATGCGGCGCAACGCCTGCTCATCATGCGACTCCAGTTCCTTACCTGAAAACGTAATGATCCCGCCAAGAAAATCCATGAAGGGCATGCACCACTCATGTGCAGGGATCGCATCACCATGAAATGTTTGTATTGCGTCAAGTAGCGGCGAAAGCAGTTGATGGCATTCCTGATGAGCTTTCGAGCCTTCCGGCAATTCTTCGAGTGACCTGGGAATGTACCGCGTCCAGATCGCATCCCAGCCTGCAACAGGTGAGGTAATGCCCTGGCCGATCAACCAGGCCTCCACATCGGGATGACGTACGAGATCTCCAAGGTGACGTGCGGAATTCTCTTCAAGGTAATCCGCAAGAATCTTGATCAACCGTCCGATGCGGCCGTCATCTGCCGGACGGGAAAGCACTTCTGGGACGGGAACACCATTGCGATGCAATGCGTGAACAAGCATGTGAACAGCATTGTCATCTGGGATGGCAACCGTGAAATTTTCCGCCTTGAGCGGCCCGTCGTCCTGGCTGTGATCGGCCAATCGATCGAGAATCGCGGCTGCCTGATCATCTTCACGATCACATGTCACCACTGTGGCATTACTCAGATCAATCGAACGATCTTCCCAGTTATCCAGTTTGACCGCGCCATATTCATCAAAGTCATCCTGCAGCTCATCAAGCTGACCATGGATGATGGATCGAATACAAATTCCTCTGGCGTTCAGATGATCAAGAAGTCGGATGATCAGATGTGATGGATCGGCTGAAACGATTGATATGGATTCAATGTCATCGATGTGGATTGATTCGGCATCCAAGGCTTCACGTCGTGCCGTGTCAGGATCCTTTCGATTACAGGAAGCCAGGATTGATTGGACATCCTGCCAGAGTGATTCAAGCCCTTCCCACCGACTGTTATCAAGTGGCATCCCTGCTTTGGTCCCAAGCGAGTGAACTTCAACTGGTGTGTATCCACCGCCTCCAAGATCGTGCAACAATCGGTGCAGTCGATTCGCCAGGGCCGTGGACTCACGTGCTGACAGAGGTGTGTCATGGCCCGTGACCGATTTGAGTACGGCAGGCGACGCCTTCTTGATTGCGCATAACCAGGCCAGCTGTAATGTCAGTGAATCGGCATGGGCCATGCTTCGGATCAGATAACGATCCAGCAGCCCGGCTGGAGTGGTCAGATCTGGTGGAACCAGCTGTCGACCTTCAGCCTGTTCCAACAGGAGGCATTCAAGCTGTTTGCGAGATCGAGCCGTTGGCAGCACGACAAGGTGCCGGCTGCAATCCAAGACGTCCCCGTCGGCATGCTGCTCCAGGAGCCAGGAAGCCAATGACGGCAGCAAGTGAGTGCCAGAACCCAGGAAGACCCGCTCAACCATGACCCGTGATTATGGCCTGCATGAGCCCCTGGGCCCCGTTCTGGACCTGCTCATGGGGCTCATGAGCTCTTAAATGGCCCTTAAGTCCCTTCGGGACATAGCCTTATAAAAAATAAGCGGATTACTGCTGATACCTGCAATCAGCCTCTGATTTAGGCGTTCTACAGGTGCGACACCCACTGGACGTCTCATCGCGGCAACGACTGCGGTCCTGGGTGTGGAGGGGCAAGATCCCGGAAGGATTGCGAGAACCACCGGGAGACAACAGGTAACCCATCTCCCCTCTCCTCGCAGCCCGGCGGAACCCAAGAGGTTCCGTCGGGCTTTTTCTATACCGCTTGCTTGATCAGTCCGTGCAGTGTGGATGAAGTGACAATGTGGCGTGTCATCACACCGTCATGCTGAACAACTGATTGTCTGGTGGTCCTGTCAGGCAACCAGGTATCAGCAATCATCTCCGAATACCGAGAGCAACAGCAGCCGGTGTTACCGCAGACGCTAATAGGGCTGCTCCGGTGAAGTGTGCCAATGTGCTCAACTTGTTTTAACTCTCTCTTCAGACAGGTCTGAATGGTTGTACGAACCCACGCCACAGCCATCTCCCCGAATGTACTGTTATGGCCCACCTAGAACCATCCAAAATGGGCTTTATGGCAAATGGGATCGCTTCCACTGCGATCAAAGGCTCTCAATCATGTGATTCAAGCTGGTGATACGTATTCCGCGCCGTGGGCATATGTCGTGTTGACCGACATCCCGGCATCGCACAACCGGCACCCCTTGGCTGGCCAAGAGGGTAGAAAGACTTCGTCAAGGAAGATGTACTTGTCCACGCCAAGCTCGGATGCCCCGATGTTGCCTCGACTGATCCATGCCGCAGCGCCAACAACCTCACCACCTGCCTGGCGGACAGCCTCCATGGTCAGTTTCATCGAATAACCGGTATTCACTACATCGTCGACGACGAGTACGCGCTTGTTGGCGACGAAAGCATCATGGCCTCTCTTGAGAACAACTCGTTCCTGGCCATCATGTTTTTCTCGCTCTGCATAAACACAACTGGTCGAGAGCGCCAAAGCCGTGAATTGAGCGCAGATCAAACCGCCCATGACCGGGCCACAAACGACATCACAGGGAATATCCGCAACAGCTTCAGCAAGCAGTTCTCCAAGCCTGCGTGGAAGGCGCGGATCCAGATTGATGATGTCCTTGGCAATCCAGCCGTTGCCGTGGGCCCCGGAGGCATACACGAAGTGATCATCTTCGATCAGTGCGCCACAAGCTTCAATGATCGCGCGGGTCTCTGCTTGTCTTGGATTCGACATGACTCCGACGATAACGAATCAAGCGTAGGAATGCAGCCCTGATATCGTGAAGTTGATGATGATCCAGTTGAAGAGCATCACCGCACAACCGATCACGGCCAGGATCGCGGTCCAGAATCCCTTGTCCTTCGCCTTCATTCGAACGTGTATCAACATCGCGTAGATGATGAAGGTGTTGAGCGCAAAGACTTCCTTGGGATCCCAGCCCCAGGGTCGGCCCCAGGAGTGATCCGCCCAGATCGCCCCCATTACCAGGCCAGCCCACAGCAGAATGAATGACAACTCCACCAGGATCATGGTCGTGCCATCAAGCACGTGACCGAAGGTCGTGCGTTCTGAAACAAGGCCGGCCCGTCCACCGGCTCGTGGCACGATCAGGAAACCGGCGCCGCCGGCTCGTGCCCAGGCATCCACCCCGGTGCCACCTCGTGGTACCAGTCTCCAAATGAGATAGAAGAATGCAGATAGTGACGCCAGGAAGATCAAGGCGTACGAGAAGATGATCACGTTGGTATGGATGTAGAGCCAGATGTCGTGAAGCACAGGCATCTTGTTGGAAATACCGGCACTCAACTCAAGTGGATAGAGACGCGTCGCCATCATGGCCACCATGGAACAGGCTGCGCTGACCAGGGCGAATATGCCCGCCATTCGTGTTCGCCGAACGATCAATTCCATGATGATCGCGAAGCAGGCCGCAAACCAGGCTGATGTCGTCACCGCCTCGAACATGTTGGTGTTGGGCCAGCGATCCGCCACATACCAGCGAAGCATCACAGCAGCGGTCTGGCCGATGAAGCCGAGCCCGAAGAGCATGAACCCCAGCCAGAGTGCGCCTCGCCACCGATAGACCATCCACATCAACAACAAGGCGATGCTGAAGAGATAGATGATCCAGACCCAGGTGAGATGGCCCCACTGGAAATAGAAGCTCTCCCATTGCAGCCGCTCGGCAGAAGGATAGACCGCAGGGTTGATCGCTCGAAGCGATGAGGTGAGTTCGATCAGAGCAGCATTCACAGCTGGGGCATCTTCTGCCGCCCATGCCTGCTGCAATTTCAACCAGGTACTCGCAACAGGTTCGTCAGTACCCATGGATGAAATGTCATCCAATGTCTGCCATGGCCTTTGAAGGGCGTCATCTCCAACTGGTGGAACCATCGCCATCGATCGTCTCAGAACCTCCGGCCGGGCCACACTCACCGCTGTCTGGATCGCTTCGATCGGCTTGGCGAACCGCATGACATCACCCTGCATGTCGCCCAGCAATTCAACGACGCCGGGCTCCAGGATGAACTCTCGTGAGATGAGGCCAGTCTGCATGAAGACTTCCAGTCGCTCATCCGTTGCAGACTCGGGACGTCCTTCTCCGATGAGTGCCTGGATAACTGCCGCACGCATGGGCTTCTTCTTCACGAAGACAATGTCTCGATTGACATAGGCATCGGGACGAAGCGCGAGGTCAAGATATGTGAACGCAGGAGATTGGCCGTCAATCTTCCGGCTTCCACTCACGAACTGCATCATCGATCGTGAAAAGGATTCCCAGGACTTGATCCGTCCGTCCTGCCATACCGCCACTTCGTTGAACGGCGAGAGGTCCACCTGTGTTTCAAACGTGACCGGTGCCGGTGATTCCTCCTGGGCAATCGAGAAGGAACTCGTCAGAAGACAAAGAATGATCAGGCAGCAGTACTTCATGATGCTGCCCCCTTGAGACTTTTATATACGGCCGTAGCCTGTCGTCTCTTCAGAACCGGTTTCACATAAAAGGCGTAGATCATCCCGATCACGGACAGAACACTGCCAAACAGCATCGTCCATACTCCGTTTCGATTACCTACGCCAAGAATGGTGTAATTCAATCCCTTGCTTCCGGCACTCGATGCCGATGGTTGCTCTGGTGGATCCCATTGTGCCTGGAAGTACCAGTAGCCTTTACGTTCCTGAGGATCGTTCACACTGACCGGGGCAAGAATTGTTCCGTCCTCATCCTCAAATTGCACATTGCTGATCCAGTTGAGAACACTTGAGACCTGACCGGTGAAGCCACCGACGTGTGAACGGACATCAAATCCATCGAGCGCAACACTTGAAGGCAAAGGTGCGCTTTGCCGGGAGTACATGACCTCGATCAGACGGCCATCCGGCATCGTCATGACAGATGGTTGATATGAGAAGCGCCGAAGCAGATCCTCAGAACCATCGAATGGATAATGGTGGTAGGTCAACCAGGCCCGTCGCCTGGCTTCAGGCAACCGGATCTGAAGCATTGACAACTGGCCTCCTGCTCGCGGCTGCCGCTCGCTTCTGGCCACGACTCTCGGACGGGTTTCCATACCCATCTTGGCGTCATAGGACGTTACGTTCAATGTGACATCAGGTCCAAGTTGGTGTGATTTGCCAACGACCAGATCAGTGGACTGCGGCCCTCCTGGCAACAATGAGGAAACCAATCGAAGCTGGTCTTCCCCTGGTCCGGCAATCAGGGTCACGGGGGCCAGTGGGCGAATCGCTGGCAGATAGACAGTCGTTATGGATTCATCAAGCTTTCGATCCTGCGCCAAGTGCGCATCAATCGGGCCGTCAATCGGAAAGTCGCCATTCAAAGCCGGTGAATCGAATACCCAACGAAGCCAGGTCTGATTTCCGTTACGCATTTCAACCCGAGCCATGCTGAGAGATCGTCCTCTGACTGTCAGGTCATCATCGATTCGCTGAACACGCCAGGCGTAGTCTGTTCCTTCCACCTGATTCCAGGGCGTATTCGGATCGAGCTCGGTGAAACCTGTGATCTCTTCCTCGATGACAATGTCCTTATCAGGAATGCCGATTCGGATCTGTGGCCCACGTGCGTCCAGCATTGATTCGATTTCGTCTTCATGGTCAATCCATACAAACCGCATGAGGGATGGGTCCGGACTGGTCGGATTCGGATCCAGTGCAAACATGCGATGTTGTACCTGGCGGCCATCAGACGTATCGAGCGTCAGGTTGATCACGGGGTTGTGACGATCACCACCTGGCACATCGCGTGATTCCATCCCTGCGTAGGGTAGAAATGCCGTCACATAGAGTGGTTGATCACCAAGGGGGTCTTCTGGTGAGACCGCTTCTACTGGAAGAATGAGCGGGCCAGTGCTGACGGCGTCCTCACCTGTAGGCAGCCAGACATCTGTCGGAAGCTCGATGTACTCGTTGTATCTCGGAAGACCTTCAATGGGTCGTTCAACCCATGGCGTCACGGGAATCGTCTGGCCATCGACATCTGCACGAACTTCCCGAAGATACAACGCTGCAGAGTTCATGACCCAGAAATTTGATTGCGTATCTGGAGCCAGTTCCATCCGGAGCGAGTCATCAACAAGGGGTTGGCCTGTTTCCTTCACCGCCCGTGCCCAGGGTTGAGCTGCGTTGGTTGACTGAACCATGTCCTCGGTGAACTCTGGATAACCAGCCAGAAGTTGGCGAATGAACATGCCTGATGGTGATTGCACCATGACCTTTACGGCATAGGCAGCCTTTCCCTTGTCTTCACCGCTGAGGAGTTCCCAATTTGGATCTGCATCGATCACCTGGAAACTCCAGGAGCCGCCCGGTGTCATGATCTGAGTCTCATGGCCGGGCATCGCTCTCAGTGAGACTGGAGAGGCCCCTTCAGGTTGAATGATGATGCGAGCTCGTGCAATAGGCACATCACCTTCAATCTTGGTTGCGAAGTAGAAGACACAACCGACTGACATGGTGATCAGGCCGGTGTGAACCATCCACACGCCAAGATTGATGACAGAGAAACGGATGCGACGCAACGTTGTCACGATCAGCGTCAGACAGGTCAGGGCGATAAGCGTGATGAATGGCCACCAGTTGAACCACTCGTACTCGGTCATTTCCAGACCTCGCCATGCACGAACCGCTGTCCAGGCCCCGGGTTCCCAGATGGCATAGGTCAATGGCAGGCCAGCAGAACCGATGCCTGAGTAGATGAAAAGAAGCAGAAGCAACAGGATGCCGAAGCGTACGCTGCTGAACAGGTCCAGCAACCACCACAGCGGGTTTCCATGACCCGCTTTCTGGTTCGTTTCAGCTGATGCCGAGTTAATCCTCGAGTCCGAGGTCACGGTTGACTCCAAGATGGCCCTGAACCTGTTTTCGGGGCCTGTTACCGAGTTGAAATGGTAGGTCAGGTCTGCTGGTCTTGTGTCGGGTCAGTCAGGTCGAATTTCAGCATAAATCCTCATTCAAGGTCATCTACGCCCCTGTTGAATCACGTATATCAACCGGAATCAGGCTGCCAGGCAAAGTCTGCTCCAAATACTGATTTTGAGGGCCGGGGCAGGCCCAAACTGACTAATAATGGAATGGAGCTGGTCTCAGGACGAGGCATATAGAGGTTTCTTGGTGCAGATCGGATGGAGAAATGCGATGAATGCCCCCCGACTGGTCTTCACTGTGACCTTGATAGGTCTTCTATCTAATACCCCCCTGATAGGCAGTAAATGGGCCTGCTATCAAGATCAACTGGAATAGTCCGGTTGCCTCTTGAGCTTGGCTCCGCCCACCTCATAATAGATGGAATCGTTGGCTGATCGAGATCGGGTGGGGTCTGATATCTGGAGAAGAGGACATGAGCATGTGGACTCGAGCATGGGTTGCCGCCGCAACTCTCATGTGTTTGAGCATGACACTGCCAGCCCATGCGGGTGCCGGAGTGTCGCACTACATCGATAATGCAGATGTACTGTTCTCGACCAATCCACAGCCTGCTGACCAGGCTGGCTTCAGTGTTGCGATCAGTGAAACGCATGCCGTCGTGGGTGCCTATTACGCCGCTGGCTTTGAGTCATTCACCGGCAATGCCTTCGTCTACGAATACACACCGGACGAAGATGATTACACCCCCGATTGGACCTACGTGGTGGATCTGGCCGGTCTGCCAGGCATGGGTGTCCTGACTGCCACAGATGGATTTGGTTACGACGTCGATATCAATGGCGATCGGATCGTGGTGTCCGCGCCAGGCTATGGAGATGGCTCCGTTTTCGTCTTCCGGGAAATAGCTGACGATTGGACGCTGGAAGAAACCATAGACAACCCGTTATTCCAGGCCGCCTGGAGCTTTGGCCTGTCGGTTTCAATAGAAAATGATCTTGTTGTCATAGGTGACCCGTACTACGACAACGGATCTTCCACCGGACTGGTCTGGCCTTTTTCGGTTGGTGGTGGCATGCGAAATGCCTTGCCTCTTCCACCGTCAGACGGGCGATCCGGAAGAGGCTTCATACTCCATTACATAGGGTGGTCGGTTGATCTGGATGAAGATCTTCTGGTAGTAGGCGCGCCAGGCACGAATGTCGATGGTGTGGCAAATGTCGGCATGGCCTACGCCTATCGAATCCTTGAAGATGGCACGTATTATTTTGAAGGATTTCTTGATACCCCTGATGACTGGGTGGGTGTTCCGACCCAGTTCGGGTTCTCCATCTCAGCTGATGGGTTTGAAGACGTCGTGGCTGTTGGTGGTCCCAATGGCGAGTTGGGCAGCGGAATCGTAGGTGTTTTCCGAAAGAACGAGCGCACTTGGGAAGAAGACGCTGTGCTGCAGGACCGGCCAGTCGTCGACCTGACTGAATTTGGCAGGAGCGTCTCGGTCGATGGCAATCTGATCGTCGTTGGTGTGCCCAAAGCCAGTGACAACGGAAGTGGTAGTGGTCATGCATCAGTCTTCAGGTATTCGCCTTCCGGAGCTACTTGGAGCTATGAAGACACCATCGTCCCTTATGGTACGGACACCAATGCCTGGTTCGGTACCTCAGTTGATGTGATTGGAAATCGCTTCATCGGAGGCGCGCCCTTACTGAGACTTGGTGGGATCACAGTCGCTCAGGTTGGAGCGGCCTATGTGTACACGCAGCAAGACAACGGCGATTGGCAGAGTGATACTCGTCCTGCCTTGCCTGTCAAAATTGCAGAGCAATCGATTGAAAGTCCACTGGCAGAGGCTGCCCCTGATGACTTGTCATCCTTCGGGTATGACGTGGCCATTTCAGGAAATGTGGCACTGGTTGGTGATCCAACGGGTTATTACTCGAAGCTGGGTGGTGGCGCTGGGCTTGTACACGTTTACACCAGAAGCTCGATTGAATCTCCCTGGATCTATGACGCCAAGAATCTGATCCCTGTTCCCGATGACATCGCAATCGATGATGGGTTTGGTTTCAGTGTCGCAATGGAAGGAGATCTTGCTGTAGTCGGCGCCCCAGGCTGGCAAATATCATCCTCCCCGGGCTCCGCATGGCTGTTTGAAAGAAATCCTTCCACTGGCGCATGGGGCACTGGTATTGAAATAAGAACGGGTAGCGCAAGTGAACATGTTGGATGGAGTGTCGCGATTTCAGAAGATCCTGATGGAGATCATGTCATCGTTGTAGGTGCCCCCGGCGTCAACGGGGACGTTGATGGTGGCCGTGCGTACATCCATATGTACAGCGATGGTGACGGGGTTTGGGATGAAGGTTATGTGTCCCCTTCGCTCAGCGGATTCTATTCCATGTTCGGTTGGTGCGTGGACGCTGGTGTGTCTTACGTTGACAACGAAATCAGAATTGCTGTTGGTGATCCGGAGTTCCCTGGCCAGGTAGGCACTCAAGAAGATTCGAAATATGGTGCCGTAGAGATCTTCATGCGGAGTGTTACTGGCGGCTGGTATCGGACAACCACCATCGACCCGACAGCTGATCTTGTTTCAAGTACCAATGATTTTGGCCGTAGTCTCGACCTGAACGGTTCATTGCTTGCTGTTGGTGACCCACTGGCAGATCTGACATTCGAAGAGGCTGGTAATTCCAAAGTGGATTCCGGCCTTGCTGCAATCTATGAACTGAATGCCGGCATCTGGGAATTCCGTTCAGTGTTCTACTCCCCCTTCTATCAGCCTGGCGACATGTTTGGATATGACGTCCAGATTCATAATGGAGGCAAAGGAGAGTTTTCTCGACTCGTCGCAACTGCCAAAGGATCCAACTATTCCGTTTCGGATGGTGGTGCTGCCGTTTCCTACATTCGATCGGATTATGGTCCTGCGACCGAATGGGATATGGAACGTGTGCTGCTGCCCTTGAACGCATCGCAGGATGAATCTGTTGGCTGGTCGGTCGCCATGGATGGAACAAGCGTGCTGGTTGGTCATGGAACTGATACCACGAACGATGATGCTCGAGTGCTCGGCTTTGAAATGAATGATGCGATCTCCTTTATTGCAACCTGGTTCTCGGAACTGGGATCTGCTGAAGCCTGGAACACCCCGCCTGATTGGGGCCAGCAGATAACAGCAGTCTTTTCGCTCTGGCTGGCTGAGCCACACGTGGTCGACTTCTTCACTCCGCTTGGATACCTGTGGAATGGTTCTCTTCTGGTCGAGCTGGATGATGTGACTCTTCAGATCCGTCCAGAAGGCGCACTTGTGAGTGGATCGGTCAGTGTTGCTGGAGAAGCAACGCTGAGATCTGCCGTACTCCAGGTCGAAGGAGAGTCTTTCCTGGAAATCCTGGGCGACCTTGTGGTCGGTCCTGAAAATTATGCTGGCCAGCTTGTTCTTGACCAGGAGAGCATTGTTGTACGCGGCAATCTGGAACTGGGACCGGATTCAGCCTGCAAGACGGTGCTCTTTGATCTGATCAATTCAGATGATCCCATGCTGATCGCAGATGATGTTGATATCAAGGGCTCACTGGCTGTCGAGTTGGGTGAGATTGATCCCGCGACGCTCTCAGAGGGTGATCAATGGACAATCATTTCCAGTGACACGATCCCGCCCAGTGGCAGTGATCGTTTCTCGGTAGTCATACTGCCTGCAATCTCTGAATCATTGGCGTTCCAGCTTTCCTATGGTGCTCCGGCTGCTCGCGATGATGAATCTACGAGGGGATCATGGACAGTCGTCATCGATGTCGTCAACATTGCCGACCTCTTTGATTTCGGTGAATCGAACACAACTGCCCTTGATGGAGCCGCAGTCGCCTTGGAAGTCGTTGATCTCAATGGTGATTCCGCCGATGAGATCTGTGTGATCTACGACGGTACGCCAGGTCAATTGGCAATCTACGAGAATGATGGCACGGGTGGTGTTGATCAGGTCGTGGTCTACAACACTGGTGATGAACCAGTAGACATCACATCCGGCGACTTTGATGACAACGGATCACCTGATCTTGCCGTTGCCAACTACCTCTCGGCGGACATCTCGATCTTATTCAATGAACAAGGTGATCCGACTGATCTCACAAGTGGTGATTTTTCTCCGGGGGTCCTACCCACATGTCTGACAAGCTTCGACTATCTCGGCATCGATGATCTTGATGATCTGGTCATCGGGTTCGAGGCGCTCGCGAGCTCCGGTGGTGGCTTCGTAATCTATTCGCCCTTTGATTCTCTTCGAGGAACGGGCTTCGGAAACCAGCAGACATTGTTCACCTCCGGTGTTCCGATAGGTGTTGATCCTGCCGAGGATGAGGATGACAAGGACCTCCCCTTTACCGGGGCGAAGAACAATGGCAAGGCTGTGGCAGGCCGTGTCATTGGGGCACTGACGGCTGCCGGTCCGACGATCGTCTTAGATGAATACGATGCAGCGGCAGGCCTCGTCGACATCGTCCTGGATGACATCGATGGCAACACTCTGGCTGACATGGTGATCACCAGTGAAACCAACAACACCATCGTCATTCTGCTCCAGGATTCCACCAACCCCGGCCTGTTCGAGCCGGCGATCCAGGTTCCTGCAGGCACCGGGCCCACCAGTCTCACCTCAATTGACTTTGATGGTGATGGCAACATGGATCTCGCAACGACCACAACCAATCTGGCAGGGTCCGAAATCATCCGGGTTCTCAAGAATGATGGCGGTCTCTCATTCACGAGCATTGATCTTGCAGAAGGCACGTCTCCCATACTGGTGGATACCGGTGATGTTGATGGTGATGGAATCAATGACATGGTCTGCATTGCTGACAGCAGCGCTCTCCTCAGAGGTGCTGCACCAGAGATGCTGCTATGGACGCCTGACGGGCCCTGTGAATGCCAAGGTGATGTGGATTGCAACGGCGCCGTTGATGTCGAGGATCTCCTGGATGTGATCGCCAACTACGGCTGCACTCAAGATTGCATTGCCGATGTGAATGATGATGGCCTGGTCGATGTCGAGGATGTGCTGGTCGTCATCTCCGGCTGGGGCGATTGCTCCTGAAACCCGCTTTGGGTCCTCCCTGACAGGCAGTAAATGGGGCTGTTACCAAGAGTCCCCTGGAATGAGCTGGTTACCTCTTGAGCCAGCTTCCTTCACTGCCATAATGAGTAAAGCGGCCGCCCTGATGATTCCCCAGGGATTGGCTGCAACTGGAGGGGGGAATCAGGAGTGTCCTGCACCATGGCACCTTGTGCCCTGCTCGCATTATTTGCGGCGGTTGCTGCCGGCCCTGTTGAGGAAATCCCGCCTCCATCAGGTGTGGATAGTGGCTTTGGCAGTGTGATAGATGCGCATGATGGCCGACTCATCATCGCAGCACCCACCTCAAGCAGTGGAACTGGTTATGCCGGCATCTACGAGTGGCAGACGGACCAGTGGATTGAAACCTGGTCACTCGATACAAATGCCATGGAACCCGGTGATGCTGCTGGAGCTTCTGTTGCACTTGCAAATGACTGGGCCGCCATAGGCGTGCCTGGTGATCATCAGGTCATCATGTTGAATCGTGGCATGGATGGAAGCTGGCACATCGACCAGATCATCGATGGTCCCTCGGATTCCACTCTGTTTGGAAGTGCCATTGATATCGATGGGGAACGAATGTTGATCGGTGCCCCAGGAGGAAACGCCCGGATATCTGGCTACATGATCGAACAGGTTGATGTGGACGGGGATCTCATTTGGCAGTGGATTGAACAAGGATCGATTCAATCACCTGTTGGAAGTGGAAGTGGTTGGGGGTCCGCCGTATCCATTGAAATGGAAATCGGTGCTGCAGGTATTCCTGAACACAATGAGAATTCTGGTGGCCTCTACAGGCTTGAACTGGAATCGGGTTCTTTTCAAATCATCGAAAATTGTTCAACCGATATTCCCTGGCTCCTGGGTAATGCGGGCACGGCGGTCGATGTACGCAACCAGTGGATCCTTGCCTCAGCGCCTGGCTACGCAATCTCAGAGAACTCCGGTATCACCTGGGTGCTTTCGCAGTCCGCTGATCCTGACGAAGAAAATCAATGGGTATTCAGAACCTACATGATTCCTCCGCCGGGTATTGCCAACGCTCAATTTGGCGAGTCGATGACGTCATCATTGACTCGTGCCTGCATCGGGGCTCCTGCTGCTGATGGTGGTGGCATGATCTTCGTGTACGACCTCAAGGTTGATGGCGCAGAGATCGACTACCTGGGACAAGTGCAGCCTGACATGATCTCGGAAGGTGACCAGTTTGGTGCCGACCTTGCCTTGTTGGATGGTCATTTGATCGTAGGTGCGCCGGGACGAGATGCGAATGGACAGGATGCCGGGGGCGTTCTTGTCCTTGATCTTGAAAATGCAACGGAGCATGTCCTTGATGCTGCTGTTCCAATCGAAATCGCAGAACACATGCCTGCTCATGGCAACCTCATTCCTTCCGCTATCGGAGTTGGTACTGACCGTATGGTTCTCGGGATACCTCATGCAAACAGCAATGATGGTGAAGTACAGGTTCTCCAGAGAACAAATGGTGACTGGACTCTGTCCAGCAGCATCAAGGGAACGGCGTCCGCAATGTTCGGACATAGCGTCGAACAGACCCGCAACCTGACCATCATCGGATCACCAGGCGCTGAAGGTGGAACCGGTGAAGTTCAGATATACCGCGAGGATGAGGGCAGCATCGTTCTTGAACAGACCTTGAGTCCACTTGGGTTGGCGAATTCCACCTTTGGCTATTCAATCGCCGTACACAGCACGGCACCGGACATGTCTACGTACCTGGCTGTTGGTGCACCCTCAATTGATCTTTCAAGTGGAATTCCAGATGGCAGAGGTCGGCTTTATGTGTACTGCAATCAGAATGGAACTTCCGACTGGGACCTGATACTGACGCGAGAAGGCGTGGAACCAGACAGTGGCTTTGGCATGTCGGTTGGTGTCAATGAACTGAATGACATGATCATTGCCTGTGCTGGCGATCCCTACCTGGAATCAAAAGGTGCCGCATGGCTTTATCGGGGTGATGAAAATCCAGCAAACTGGACCAATCTCCTTTCCGTCAGCGGGGAGGAAACAGGTGCTGATTTCGGCATGAGCGTCGCTATTGCCAATAAATACATCGCTATCGGAGCGCCTGGTGCAACAACCAATGCGCCTGGTGGTGCCGCGTACCTTGTGTCTGGATGGGATTCAGATTCACTGGATTCCTGGCATGTCCTGCGACCACTTGACAGTATTCATGAGGCGTGGGGATTTGGAAAGAGTGTGGATATCACGTTTTCAGGAAGTACGTACCGCATAGCCGTCGGCCTTCCTGGTCTTGAGGGGAACACCCAGCAATGGGGAGCCGGTGGTATTGACCTGTTCAGTGGCATGGAATCCGATGGAGAGTGGAGCGTCTCTCGGTTCAATCATCACTGCCGGGTCATCCCCCTGGTGCCAAACCGTGACAATCGGCTGGGTGGTGTAGTCCACTTCAATGAGGGTGTTCTCTATGCGCTCAACAATTCGAGTGATGCCCCCGCCGTCCAGGATGCCAATGAATCTGGAATTGCCCTGTTCCAGAACATCGATTCCAGTTATTGGATCCGGGAGGGAGGCGGCAATGTCAATACTGCATCCAACTGGTCTGTACCGCCTCAGGAAAATGACGAGTTGGTGTTCTCGTTACTTGGTTCGATCCAGTACCTCGTGAGCATGGGCGGGGTCGCGAATGGACATCTCCGGATTGCTTTCGATCAGATTCTGATGGTCCTGAATCCCGAGGATTCCAACACAGCGAAGTCGATGACGATTGCCTCGCCTGCTGATATTCAGTCTGCACGTGTGTTGCTGGCTGAAGGCGGTTTGATGTTTGAACAAGAAGTCACCATCGGCAGTTCCAATCCTGATGAGTCGGGCAGTCTCTACCTGGTGCTCAATGGTCAGATCCAACCTGACTCGATGCAGCAATATCCCAACGGCCAAATGGGGTGCGGCTTTGCCAACCTCACAGATAACAGCACAGCGCCTGTCATTGCCAACCAGGTGGCGTTGGCCGGATCACTTCGAATTGAAATGACTGCCAATCTTGTCGATACGCTCCAGGTTGGGGACACCTTCACCATCATCCATGCCGCAACCGCCCCTGCCACGGGAGAAGACCGCTTTGACTTGATGGTGCTGCCCGGACTGCCCAACGGACTTTCCCTGGTGCCCCAGTACTCCGAAAACCTGAGAGGCGCAGGTGGTTGGGACATGATCCTGGAGGTTGTGGATCTCTCCGATCTGTTCAACTTTGGTGATCCCAACTCAGTGCCCGTTGAAGGGACCCCCATCGCCATGGAAGTCGTCGACCTGACAGGTGATGGAGCCGATGAGATCTGTGTGATCTTTGATGGGGCCCCGGGATACATGGCTATCTTTGAGAATGATGGAGCGGGCGGAGTGGCCCAGCAGGTCGTCGTCAACACCGGGAATGAACCGGTGGACATCACCTCCGGGGACTTCGATGGGGATGGAACATCCGATCTCGCTGTTGCCAATGGGGGCGATGATGATGTCACGGTCTACTACAACGAAGACAGTGATATCACAAATGGTTTCACAGATCTGAGCGTTGCTATTGCCCGCACACCAACTTGCCTGGCCGGCATCAACTACAACTTCGATGGCTTTCGAGATCTCGTGATTGGCGTCACAGATGATGACCTCGATGGCAATGGCGATTGGCTGTTCTACCTGGCAACACCCGCCATCCGGGACGGTGGCTTTGGTTCCGGTGGCAGCCTGCAGGCGAAGGGCATTCCCTCGGGCGTCGATCCTGCAGAGGACGAGGATGACAAGGATTTGCCTTTCACCGGAACCAAGTCAAACGGAAAGGGGGCCGTCGCCAAGTTCATCTCGGCTGCTGCTGGTCCCTCCCTGGAACTGGTCGAGTACGTGGTGGGTGCCGACCCTGCCGGCCTCACCAATGCGGACATCAACGGGGACGGCCTCATGGATGTGGCCGTCACCAGCCGAACCAACGGAACCTTGGCCCTGCTGGTTCAGGACGCCGCCTCACCCGGTGACTTCCTGGGCCCCACTTATATTTCCATAGGAGCTTTGCCCGGGGATACCACCGCGGTCGACTTCGACTTGGACGGCAACATCGACCTGGCCACCGTGACAACCAACGAGGATGGCATCCGAGTGGTGCGGGTGCTCCAGAACGATGGCAATCTGTCCTTTACCAGCATCGACCTGGCCGAGGGTGAGCTGCCGATCCTGGTTGCGGCCGGTGATATCGATGGCAACGGCACACGGGAACTGGTGACCATCGGGGCGGGCAGTTCCCTGATGCGAGGCGATGAGCCCCCGGTGATGTCTATTCGCGACCTGGAAGATCCCTGTGACTGCCCCGGTGATGCAAACTGTGACCAGGCTGTCAACATCGATGACATCCTTGGCATACTCGGAGAGTTCGGCTGTGTCCGGGATTGCCTCTTTGATGCCGATGGCGATGGGGTTTCGGATGTCAATGACATCCTTCTCGTGATCAGCCACTGGGGCGACTGCAACTGAGCCAACTCATTTGGCAGGTTGGCCTGCTCGAGCCCGATAGAGTTCCAGCCGAACCTCGCCCAGTTGGTCAATGGCTGAAATCATTCGTTGATCATCCGGCCAACTGCGAGCCGCCGTTCCAGAGATCCTGTCTGCTTGCTCGATGAGTTGGGCTGCAATCTCCAGCTCGTTCAGTGCCAGCAGTACTCGAAGGAGATTCGTCTGGGAACGCAGGGTCTCACGCGTGGCCCGAAGATCATCGGTCACCTGGGCTTGTGCAACTGCGGCCACTTGTTCCCAGGCCTTGATTGAATCTTCCAGGGCTTCCCTCGCCGTTGTGAGTTGGCCGGCCTTGTATTGGTACTCACCCAACTCGGTAAGGGCCTGGGCCAGGTCGACCTGGACTCGGATATCCGTAGGCGCCTCGCGAGCCAACTGCCTGATCGAGGGAAGCGCTTCTTCGGCAAGTATTTCCAAGGCCTCGTCATATCGAGCCAGTGCCATCAGTTCGTTGGCCACGTAGCGACGGCTGTTGTTGATGTCACGTCGAGAAAAGTTCATTGATTCCCGAGAATCCGACTCGCCGCGGCCTTGGATCCTCTCGCGGGCTTTCAAGGATCGCGTGTAATAGTCCAAGGCTTTTTCGTGCAAATCCATGCCACTGAATTGAAAAGCAACCCGATTCCAGACCAAAGTGGCATTGCGTTCTACGCGTGGCAGGGGATGTCCATCGGGGCCAACAAATGTCTCTCGACCGATGCTGATCATTTGGAGCAACTTGGCCAGGGTCGGGTCTTGTTCCGGATTTGAATCGCTTGTGGCTCGGTACAACTGGTTTCGATTATTAAGCACCGCAATCCCGAGGTACCACTGAAACACATCGCCGCCCATATCGGGGAGATTCTCGACCAGCAGCTCCGCCTCGTTGAGCCAGGTCGCGGCCTGCTCTCGATCGCCCATCTTCATGGCAGCCCTGAACAGGCTGTTGCAGGTCTCGATGGCCAGCATGCGGGCCTTGAGATCTCTCGAATCATCCTCGAGTAAGTTCTCGAGGATGTCCAGCGTTTCTCGCCAGCGGGCAATGGCTGTCTCGGTGTCACCGCGACTGCCGCCCCGAGTACTCCAGGCATTGTTTCCGATCTGCCAAAGACCTTCTGCAACCACCCGCATGATGACCGGATCCTGGGAGCCTTCCTGCCTCAGCCTCTCCAGGTACTCCATGTTCTTCGCCATGAAGTGCTCCCGAACTTCTGGGTTTGCCGAAACTGCCTGGAGTGATCCAACCGTATCTCGCATATAGAAGCCCATCAGCTCCCCGACCATGGCGTGCTTCTCGGCCTGCTCGGCCAAGGCATTGTTCTGCGCCTCCAGGGCCCGGTTGTTGTTGACGAGCGCATACACACCCGCCACTGCAGCGGCGCTCAACAAAATGAAAATGATCGCCAGGCCTGCTACCGCCATCCGGTTGCGACGAATCACGCGACGCAAGGTCGTCATGATCGTGGGTGGACACGCCAGGATCGCATCGCCCGCAAGGTGGCGACGCAAGTCGTCACCCAACTCGGAAGCCGTGCGGTACCGGTCCTCTCGCTCCTTCGACATCGCCTTGGCAATGATCATGGCCACTTCGCCACGCAAACTGGCGTCAAGCGCGCCCAGGGATGGTGGTTGATTTTCCGTGATGATCTTGATCGCGCCGGCCAGGCCTGTCCCTGAGACTTCATATGGAAGATTGCCTGACAACAACTCGTAGGCCGTCGCCCCCATCGCATAGACATCCGCCGCGGAATCCAGATCGTGGACATCACCACTGCACTGTTCAGGTGCCATGTACTGGAGCGTTCCGACGATGTCGTGCGCTCCGGTTGCCATCGTCGCCGCCGCATCGGAATCCGTACTGCGAGCCACACCGAAATCGATGATCTTCACATCACCGTCACCGGTGACCAGGATGTTTCCCGGCTTGAGATCCCGGTGAATGACGCCCTTGGTATGCCCATAGCCGACAGCTTCACAGGCATCCGCCAGAAGTTCCAATCGCTTCCTGGTACCAAGCTTCCGATCATTGGCATAGTCCGTCAGGATTTTGGCGCCCGCGATGTACTCCATCGCAAAATAAGGAACACCACCGGCGCCTTCATCCCAGGTTCCCGCTTCGTAGATCTGTGCAATTCCGGGATGTTGAAGGCGGGCCAGCATCTGTGCTTCGAAATCAAATCGTTTGAACGCACGTTCATTGGTGACACCCGGGTTGATGACCTTGACGGCAACGGTTCTTCGCGGGTGATCCTGTCGAGCCAGGTAGACGGTGCCCATTCCACCAGAACCAATGACGCCCTTGATCAGGAAGCCGCCAATACGGGCAGGCATGCCTGGTGGGTGGTAGGTCGAATCAATATCGAAATCATCAAGTTGGGCGGGATCGGCCGTTTCAGCTTCGGATGGATGAGCCGAAGCACTGCCTGGATCAATCGTTTCAGCAATGTCTGCATCGTGGTCTGATGGCGGCCCTCTTCGGACACTCGAATCAAGTGTCTCAGAAGCATCGGGATCGAAATCATCATCGATTCCCCCATCTGGGGGTATTTGTCCATCTGGAAAGGTCACATGGAGAGCCTAACGGATGCATCAGTACGAACCATGAAAACTGTTCTTGACCCCCCCTTGGGTCACCCTAGATACTGGGAGATTGCCCTTGATAAGGGTTCTGGAGGAGAAAGAGCATGGTCTTCCACTTGGCTGCCAGCCTGTCGGTCATGGCATCTGTAATGGGTCAGGTAACCAGTGATCCGCTGGTGCGACCGGACCAATGGCTGAGAGGTCCTGAGGATATCGACGCACCTCAACTGGGTGCTGCGATCGCCATGCAGGATGGCTTGATGGCCGTCTCCAATGGAGCTGGATCCGTCCTTCTCTACACGCTCGATGATGGCATCTGGGAATACGAAGATCGACTCGAGCCCGATACGCCTTCTGATGGATTCGGTATTGCCCTCGCAACAGACGGTACTCGGGTTGTCGTTCTTGATGAGACATCCGGTCCCATGGTCTACAGGTACAACTTCCTTGGTTCAAACTGGGTCAGCGAGATCGTGGAAGATCTGTCTGGTTCAGGCAAGATCTTCACCAACGTTGATTTCGACGGATTGACCACAGGAGACGACCTTGTTGTCTGTTATGAAAAAACAGGTGTGAATCGAGGTTTCCACTCATTGAATGCAACCGTTTCCTTTGGTACCGCCATCTGGTCACTGAGTGACACCGAAATAGTCGGTGGAACTGCCTACGATTACTTCGGAACATCAGTGGATCTGGATGATGGCCGGCTGGCCGTTGGCAATCCTCCGACCTCAGTGGTGATGTATGAAGAAATTTCTGCAGGAACCTGGGCTGCTTCTGGAAGCATGATCCCTCCGATTGACATGCCTGGTTACTTTGGGCAATCCGTCTCTCTTGATGGCGACTACCTGGCCATTGGCGTTCCAGGAACCGAGTCTGATCTGGTCACGGATGCCAGTGAAGTGGCGATCTACGAACGTGACACATGGTCCACGACATGGGCCCTGATTGAACGGATCGAAAACCCATATGCCGGTGACGCCTTTGGAACACGCGTCCTGCTCAAGGACGACACCCTTCTGGTCTCTGCACCTGGTCGGTTCACCGGCTTCACCTTCGACCCCGGAAGGCTGGTAGCCCTTCGAAACGAAGGGGGAAGCTGGAACGAGATCGCGCAATTCAAAGGCATTTCGAGTTCTTCGAGTCGACTGTATTACCAGTTCGGTGGGCCGGGAATGGCGTTCGATGATCAGACTGTTGTTGCATCCTCCACCGGAGGGCAATCCATTGTCAATCCACTTGATTTTGCCGATGGAGATGTCTGTGTCTTCAATCTTGACCTCGAAGACTCTCGATTCTGGCAAGCTGCTGAGGAAACTTCTATCGGTTCAGTTAATGGATGGACATCGGCCTCTGGAAGCCGTGCCATATTCTCCATCAACAATGCGCCCGGTCATGTTGTTGAACTTGATGGGTCAACGGAATTCGAACAGATCGTCATTCGAGATGACACTGTCCTTGATCTGAACAACGAATCCTCGACGTTCGGGAACATGTTCGAAGCTGATCTGTCGGCACTTCGGATCAATGGGCCAAGCAGGTTTGGAATGGCCTCAGCAACTCTGGTAGGACCGGGCACGATAGATCTTGAAAATGATCTTCAACTCGGAGTCAACGGTCACAAGGGAACTCTTGTGATCGACGAACTCTCTGACCTCAATGTTCAGGGCACTCTTCTGATGGATGAAAGTGGAACTCTGGATATCAAGGTTTCCAACAATCCATTGTCCACCTTGAGTGGTGTCAGTCTTTCAGGTGGCCTGAAAGTAAATCTTCCTGATGGTGTCACTCCTGAACTTGGAGACACATACACGATTCTGGAAGCAGGAATGACGCCGTCGTCTGGTGAGGACGCCTTCAATCTTGTTTCTCTTCCTGGCCTTCCTGGTGGCTTGGCATTTGAATTGAGTTATGGCGCGGGTGCTGCAGGCGGTGCGTGGAATGTCAATATCGAGGTTGTCTCCTTGAGCGAGCTTCTTGGTTTCGGAGATCCGGAATCAGCCTCTGTGAATCCGGGCGCACTTGATCTTGAGGTTGTCGATTTGAATAATGATGATCTTGATGAGCTCTGTGTTCTGTTTGACGGATCCCCTGGCCAGCTGGCCATCTTCAACATGAATACGACTGGTGACATTGTCCAGCAGATCATCCTCAGTGTTGGAAACAATCCAGTGGGACTGACATCCGGAGATCTGGATGGTGATACGCTTTCAACCAATGATCTGGCAATTGCCTACAGCGGCCAGTTGATCGAGGTCCTCGGAAATTCCGACAACAACTTCGGGAATGGATTCGATGTGTCAGCCTTCTCCGTAGGGGCAACGCCAACTTCAATCCCAACATGCATCACAGCTGCCCAGGTCGATTTGACATCATCGGCCCTGGAACTTGTCGTTGGATTTGACCACGGTGATGGAACGGGTGCCTTTACAACGTATGCCTCTACGATTCTTCTTGGAGGCGGATTGGGCGAGGCGGATAATCACAACACCTCCTCGCCAGCATCCCACGCAAATCCTCTTGATGATGAAGACAAGAAAGTGATTCCATGGGGTGGTACCAAGGAAGATGGAAAGGTCGTGGTCGCCGAACGTGTATCAGCGGTTGGTCCAGGACTTAACATGAGCTATACCAGTTATAACGCAGCGAACAACCTCTCCGATATTGCATTGAGAGATCTTGATAATGATGGTGATGCTGACATTATCGTCACCAGTTCTTCGAACAACTCGTTGATTCTCCTTGAGCAGGATTCATCTGGAAACTTCAATGCACCTGTTTCCATTCCAGCGGGCACGAATCCCGGAAGGCTGACTACTGCGGATTTCGATGGTGACGGAAAGGCGGATATCGCAGCCTTGACCACAAATGCCAATGGCACAGCTGTCATCCGTGTCTTCGACAATGGAGGCAACTTCGTATTTACCAGTTCAGATGTGGGCGAAGGAGAATCACCCGTCCTGGTGGATGCTGGTGACGTGAATGGTGATGGGCAAGTCGACCTTGTAAGCATCGCTTCAGGAACAATTCTCCTTGGCGGTACACCGACACTGGATGTGCGAGCACTCTGTAGTTGTATTGGTGACACGGATTGCAGTCAGCAGGTTGATATCGAGGACCTGCTCAATGTCCTGGGTGAGTATGGTTGCATGAATGACTGCCAGAATGATGTCAATGGTGACGGGCAGATTGATATCGAGGATCTTCTCGACATCATCAGCAATTGGCAGTCCTGTGGTGAAGCAAGCTGAACTGATTGCTTATTGAACCTGGCCTAGCTCTTGAAGAGCTCTTGCCTGAGAAACCTGTCGTTGAAGCATGGAATCCTTCGGCCAACGTTCTGATCCGATGGCTGCAATCCTGGACGCTTCTCGAGCTGCAGTATCAGACTTGGCGGTATCCCCGATCAAACGGTATGCCTTCGACAGAGCAACCTCGATTCGAATCATATAGCGTGTTGACTGGGGAAAATCGGTGATGCTGTAGCCAGACATGGATACCCATCTGTTCCACGCCTGCTTGGACTGCTCCAGGTTTTCAATCGCCAGTTCGGATTGGCCTGAGCCCAAGGCATAGATCCCCTGCTCGACAAGTGCTATCGCAAGATCCTTCCGGGCCCTGTTGTCTTCCGGACTCTCCTGGACAAGTTCCCTCACCACGGGGAGAACTTCCTCCTCCATCAATACCAGTGATTCATCGTGGCGACCCAGTGCCGCGAGCGTATCTGCAACGTAACGCTGGCTGTTGTTGATGTCACGTCTGGTAAAATTCTGATCTGAACGATCGTTTGTGCCTCCACCGTTCATGATCTGTTTCCGGGCATCAAGTGCACGCTGGTAATACGAAAGCGCATTTTCCGGCATGCCGCCATTGAGGTACTGATATCCGATGGCATTCCAGAACAGTGTGGCGTTCCGGACAACCCGCATCGGGATCACGCCATTTTCATCCTGAAAGTTCTGCGTGCCCATGTCCACCAGGCTTGCCATGCGGCTTGTCGCCTCATCCTGCATGGGATCACCCTCGGGTGGCATGTATTTGAATCGATCAAGATGGACGAGGAAAGCGTGGCCCCACTGGTCAAGTTCGATGTCGGTTGCAGGCAACTTTGCAACCAGTGCTTCCATGGCTTTGAGCTCGATGCCCGCCATTTCACGATTACCCATTTCACGAGCTGCAACAAACAAGCTGTGCCTCGTATCGATTGCCGAAAGAAAGACATCGATGTTGTCGGGTTCCTGCCGCATCAGCTCATCAAGAATCTCTGCGGACTGTTTCCAGAGCCCTACTGCTCTGTCTATCTCACCACGATTGCCCGCGCGTGTGCTCCACGCATTGTTCCCCGACTGCCAGATCGCCTCTGCTACAACTGCCATGAGCGCAGGATCATCTGCGCCATCTTCCTGCAATCGGTCGACGTAGCGCATGTAGTTCTCAACGAACTTTTCCCGAATCTCCGGATTTGCCGAGAGTCCGGCAAACATGTTGTAGGTGTCCTTCATGAAGTAGGCGATCAGTTCGCTGACCATTTCCTGTTTCTCGGCCTGTTCTGAATAGGCCTTGTTCTCCGCCTCCAGGGCTCGATTGCTGTTGATAAGCGCTATGACACCACTGATCGAAGAAACAGCAAGCAGAATGGCAATGATCGCGACACCGGCAAATACCGGCTTGTTGCGACGAACAACCCGTCGCAGGGTTGTCACGAGTGTCGGGGTGGAAGCGACGATCTGCTCGTTGTCCAGGAACCTGCGAATATCATCGCCCAGTTCTGCGGCGTTGCGATAACGGTCTACAGGATCCTTTTCCAGAGATTTACGAACAATCGTGTCGAGATCTCCTCGTAGTGCACGATCTTGAGAACCCAGGGATTTGGCTTGTGCATCAATAATCACCTGGACCGCACTTGCCAGGCCCATCCCCTTCACCGAATAAGGAGGTTCGCCAGTAAGCAGTTCGTACATCATCATGCCCAGTGCATAGACGTCAGCAGCCGATGTGAGATCGTAGGTCTCGATGTCGCACTGTTCCGGCGACATGTACTGAAGTGTTCCAACGATGGCGTCCAGCCTTGTGGCCAGTGATGAGACATCTGGATCCGTTGTACGAGCCACTCCGAAATCAATCACCTTCACCTGGCCATCTGAATTCACGAGAATGTTGCCGGGCTTGAGATCGCGGTGGATCACCCCTTTGGAATGAGCATGACCAACCGCATCACAGGCTGCCGCAATCAATTCCAGACGGGCCCTGGCAGAATGTTTTTTTCGATCTACATACTCCTGGATCGATCTCACTGGCGAGATGTATTCCATTGCGAAGTATGGAAGCTCTTCAATTCCATTGTTCCATGTACCCGCCTCATAGATCTGGGCAATATTCGGGTGAGACAAGCGGGCAAGTACCTGGGTCTCGAACTCGAAGCGACGCAGTGTCTCACGTGTTGTCACACCGGGATTCATCACCTTGATCGCAACTGTTCGACGAGGGTGAAGCTGTTTGGCCAGATAGACGGTGCCCATTCCCCCAGCACCAATCACATCAGTCACATCGAATCCTGGTATGTCCGGAAGTGGCCGGCGTGGCGGCGGCACTGGAGTGTTACCATCCTGAACAGTCAGTGAATCTGAAGACACATCTGAATCATGTGATGGAACATGACCATCGAGCGGTATGCTCTGCTCATCGCTCTTGGGGT
The DNA here is from genome assembly GCA_029242715.1 of Phycisphaerales bacterium. GTDB lineage: Bacteria > Planctomycetota > Phycisphaerae > Phycisphaerales > SM1A02 > UBA1668. The sequence goes on along the minus strand of JAQWTL010000028.1, from coordinate 65,582 downwards.
CCGGGTCGGCCGAACCGCCTGATTCATGACCTGGCGTGTGCAACATGAGAACTCCGGGAGCAGTTTACCGCTCCTTCGTGGTGCCTGGATCAGACGATCTCATAGATCGGCTGGGCACCCTCTACACCAACCAGTTTCTGCTCCAGACCTGCATGGAAGTAGGTCAATGCGTTTGGATTGAGCCCCATCTGGTTGAGGATTGTCGCATGCAGATTTTTGACATGCAGTGGTCGATCCATCGCCTTGTTGCCTAATTCATCAGTAGAGCCCAGGCTGACTCCCCCTTTGACTCCACCGCCGGCAAGCCACATCGTGAAGCCATCGGAGTTGTGGTCTCTGCCTGTACCTTCGGCGTACTCGGCTGTCGGCTGTCTGCCGAACTCGCCACCCCAGACCACGAGCGTGTCATCAAGCATTCCTCTGCGCTTGAGGTCCTTCAAGAGTCCCGCGATGGGTTTATCCGTATTGCCTGCATGGAAATCGTGATTCTTCTTCAAATCACCATGAGCATCCCAGTTGGCGTCATTGTGATTACCACCGGAATAGATCTGTATGAACCGTACACCCCGTTCAACCAGGCGGCGAGCCATCAGGCACTTGCGTCCGAAATCGCGCGTGCGTTCCTGATCCATTCCATACAGATTTCTCGTGTCTTCACTCTCGGTCGTTAGATCTACAGCATCAGGTGCATGCTCCTGCATCCTGTATGCGAGCTCATAGGAATGAATTCGAGCAGCCAGGTCCTTGTTTTCAAGATGGCCAAGACGATGTCGTTCATTCATGTCACGAAGATGATCAAGCATGACACGCTGTGCGGACCGTGGAAGATTGTCCGGAGCCTTCAGATCGAGAATCGGCACACCGCTGGGACGCATTACGGTCCCTGCATACGTGGCAGGCATGTATCCGCTCGACCAGTTCTTGGCTCCAGAAATAGGCCCACCTGTCTTGTCGAGCATGACGACGAAACCGGGAAGGTTCTCATTCACAGTCCCCAGTCCGTAATTGACCCAGGAACCAAGACATGGTGAGCCACTGAGCACCTTGCCGGAATTCATCATCAGCATGGCAGAACCATGCAATGGTGAATCGGCAGTCATCGAGTGAACGAAGGCGATGTCATCAACACAACCGCCAACATGTGGAAACAGGTCTGATACCCATTTGCCACATTCGCCATACTGCTTGAAGTTCCACTTTGGTCCTACGATCCTTCCCTGACTCTTGGGACCACCACGACCACGTGTGTCCACATCGATCGTTTTTCCATCCAGTGGATAGAGTTTCGGCTTGTAATCAAAGGTGTCGACCTGGCTGGGTCCCCCGTACATGAAGAGGAAGATGACAGCCTTGGCTCGAGGGATCTTCGTCGGAGCTTTGGGTGCGAGGGGGCCTTCCAACATCGACTTGCCATCAGCAGCCAATGTCTGCGAGGAAAGAAAACCATCTGTCGCGAGCAATGATGCCAACGCAACAGAAGTGAACGATCCTCCTGCCTCCCACAGAAACTCTCTGCGAGTCTGTCCACAAAAGGTGTTCCGTGGTGAACCGTGTTGTTCAGTGTGGTCAGTCATCAGTCGATGTACATGAAAGCATTCAAATTCAGCATACCCAGACACGTGTAGTGCAGCGCTTCTTTCCTTGAAAGTCCTTCAGACTCCAGCCCAGACATCAAGGCAAGGCAACTTGAGACATCTTCCGCGTGTGGTGGCTCCTGGGTGACCAGTGCCAGGCCACGTCTGATAACGGCCTCTGGAGAGCCGTTTGTTTCAGCAAGAAGCCTCTTGAGCAGTCTGTCTGCCTGTCTGTTCAATTCGTCACTGTTGAGCATCGTGAGTGCCTGGGTTGGCACCGTGGTATTGAAACGAACAGGACAGGCTGAATCAGTATCAGCCATGTCGAAAGTTTCAAGTAGTGGCATCTTCAAGGATCTCTTCACATGAACATAGAGACTGCGTCGTGAGGCCTGGTTTTCTGGTGATGGCTTCCAGGCCTGGTCAGGGCGAGAGGCTGTTGCAAGAACCTCTTCTGGCAATGGTGGATAGACGCTTTCTCCACCTATGCCCATGTTCAGTTTGCCGTTGACAGAGAGGAGTGAATCCCGGATTTCCTCTGCAGTGAGTCTGCGCATTTCAAACCGTGAGAAAAGATCGTTCATTGGATCCTTGTCCATGGCTTCCTCTGATGGACTTGAACCCATTCGATATGTCGAGGAAGTCATCATCAGACGATGCATGTCCTTCATCCCCCATTGGTACTCAATAGCCTGGGAAGCAAGCCAATCAAGTAATTCGGGATGCGTTGGATGGAAACCAAGTTTTCCGAAATCATCTGGTGTCCTCGCGATTCCACGACCGAAATGATGTTGCCACATCCTGTTTGCCAGAACTCGGCTGGTCCTTGGATTCTCTGGATCTGTAATCCATTCAGCCAGAGCAAGTCGGCGCCCTGTGGAATCGCCGTGCGCCGCAGGAGTAATCTCAAGAACCTCGCCCCCGAAGATGATGGGGACCGCCGGGTCTACTTCTTCTGCTGGATTATGCGGGTTGCCGCGTGGTAGTCGATGCGTCGGAGGTGCCTTGGTACCAACCTCGATTGCAGCAAGTATTTCACTGGTTTCATTCCAGGGCCGTTTGAGTGAAAGCCGTTCTTCATAGATCTGGTTGAATCGGTCTGCTTTTTCAGGATTCAATCTCTGCTCGACAAGACGCTTGGCATCCTCTCCATAGCTTGTTGAATCCTGGATGGAAAGAAGTTCTCGATTTGTCAGAACTCGATCGTAGATTCGAATCTCATCGATCGCTCCGGGAAACGGGTTTCCGCCGGGATACATTCGGCCGACAGCAAGATCCTGAGGCGCATCAAGTGATTGCTTGCCACCAATCTTTTCGTCCACAAGTTCACCATCCACCCAGAGCTGTACCTTGCCTGACTCTCTGTTTCTGGTCAAAGCGGCGTGATGCCATTTGCCAAGTTCCAGACCAGCTGGTGATGTCAGAAATGTTTCCGGGTTCCCTACCCCAGCAGTAACCCGACCACCCTTGAACCATGAAATTCCGAAGTCATTGACAATGCCGGAAATTTCACCATCGACCAAACCTGAACCAAGGAACCAACGGGGGTCACCGCTACCTGCACCATCGGCATCGGGTCTGAAAGAAAAGCTGATCGTGAAATCATTCTGGACGGGCCGTGGAATCGTGAATGAATTTTCAACAGCATTGACCAGTAAGGCGTGTCCACTGATTCCTGCTTCACAGATTTCCGGATCGCCCTCAAAATCAACGTGTTTCAACATGCCTGCAGCGGGCAATCCAAGAGCGGTATCGATATCCGGAATCGAACCTGCCCCTCCCTGGCTCTCTAGCGCCTCCAGAGTCATTGCCGTCACCTCATTACGAAGTGATTCTTGTCTTGCAATCCATGCCTCGATTTCTGACGAGTCCACGTTGCCAAAGTTCAAGGGAAGGTTGCGTACATAGTGGGCTGGAATGACCGCGTTTCCATAACCAAGCCGGTATGGTTTCAGTCCACGGAAAAAAGACAGCATCCGGTAGTAATCCGCCTGGGGAATCGGATCCTTCTTATGGTCGTGACAACGCGCACAGCCCATGGATATCGCCAGTGTTGCGCGACACGTGGTATCCAGCATGCCATCAAGATCGTCATAGATTGCGGTCTCTGGATCTGTTGGCTCGTCATCTCGAATCCCAAGGTGCAGAAATCCTGTTGCCACCATGGTTGAGAAATCTCTGTCAGGCACTTCATCTCCGGCCAGTTGCAACGTGATGAAACGGTCATAAGGCATGTCCTCGTTGAACGCCTGGACAACCCAATCGCGATATCGCCAGGCTCCAGGTTTCAATCGATCACGTTCGTAGCCATCGGTTTCCGCCCATCGCACCCGATCCAGCCAATGACGACCCCATTTGACACCGTACTGTGGCGATGCCAACAGTTCCTCAATCAAACGTTCATACGCATCTGGGCGGTCATCTGCCACAAACGCCTCGACTGCTTCTGGAGAAGGTGGCAGCCCTGTCAGGTCATAGGTAGCCCTGCGAATCAATGTTCTTCGATCAGCGTCTGATGGTGGAGACAGCTCTTCTGCCTCAAGACGTGCCAGAATGAAATGATCTATTCCATTGCGGCACCACGCTTCATTCTCGACAGCTGGAAGCTCATGTCTGACGACAGGTTGATCCGCCCACCAATCTGAGGGAGGAGCCGCCATGATGGCGCACGCAATCAAGCCAGGGATGACCATCCAGCCAGTTTAGTCTGCCACTGCACGGCGAGAAACCAGTTTCTTCAGAACGAGGTTTCGAATGGCGTCTTGCTCTTCCGGGGAACGATCTTGGAGGTTTTCATTCATCCGGAAGACCACAGCCTCGTCATCACCCGCCTCAAGCCAGTTCTCTACCAATGGGGACAGTGCCTCCATCAGGTGGTCCATTCGATGGCGTTCCTCGAGGATCGTGGCTCGAGAACGAAGATCAATGCATTGAATACCTTTGTTTCCATAAAATCCACGATGGCTGGTATCCCCCCAGGTCATGCCATTGACTGTTTCAAACGCTCCTGCAAGCCGAGCTGCCGACATGAGCTCGCCATTTTCTGGATTCCACACCAGGAAAGAGCCATGTCCAGAAGAAAGAAGCCGATTGCCATCCGGAACATAGCTGATGTGGTTGACAGTTTGATCGTGGCCTGTGAGCAGATGCAGCATCTCACCAGATTCAAGGTCCCAAACTCGGACTGTAGTGTCCCCCGAGGCAGATGCGATACGTTGCCCACATGGGCTGTACTTGACGTCCTGAACATTGCGATCATGTCCTTGGAACAAGACAAGTTGTTCGCCTGTCGCCGTGTCCCATGATTTGATCGTATTGTCAGCACTCGCTGTTGCGAATTGGCTGCCATCAGGATGGAACTCTGTCGCGTTGATCCATGATTCATGAGCCTTGATCGAGTAAATCAGATTTCCGGTATCGACGTCATGGAGAAAAACCGATCCTTCACCAGATTGCTCATTCTGAATCGTGACTGCCAGTACTGAGCCATCCGGGCTGAAGGTCACATTATTGATGTGTCCATCAGAACAGGAAATGACCTGCTGAACCTCTCCGGTATCCAGATCGAGAATGGATACGTCGGTGTGCACAATTCCCAGGAGATTCCTTTTCTGAGAAAACGCGATCGCCGGAGTGTGATGCTTTTCACCTTCGATGGAAATGGAAGCAAGCAGTTTGCCTGTGATACCACACTTGATTTCAAGATCACCATTTGCCCCCCTCATGCCAATGAGTCGATCTCCAGGCCCGACTTCCCAACTCCTTGGTCCGGATTCCATATGAAACAGCTCAAGTTCATCGACAAACGAGACATCCCACAACCGGATCGAACCAAATCTGTCACCTGTAGCAAGAACATGACCATCAGGAGACAATGCCATGCAGAGGATCTCACCGCTATGTCCGAACAGCGGAACAACTTCTTCAGGATGATTGAAATCAAGAAACCGGACGATGTTCTGTTCACATGTGGCAAGGTGGCGACCATCCGGGCTGAGTTCGATGTACGCCAAGGACCCTCCCATTGTTGTCACCAGTTCACCTGATTCCGCATCCCAGATGTTCATCTCCTTACCCGACTTCGAGGCTGATCCCAGGATCGAGTCATCTACACTGAATGACACGTCAGTGATTTGCTTCTTGCTGCCATTCAAACTGAGCAATGGTGTCGCTGTCTGAAGATCCCAGGTGCGAACGATTCCCAGACCATCTCCTGTAACCAGCCGGCGGCCACTTGAATCGAAGTCTCCTGAAAGAGGATTGGATTTGTGGCCAATCAGATGCGCAACCTTCTTGTCATCCTCATGGTCATGCACCAAGACATCGTATTTCCCTATCCCTGGTACCGAACTCCAGGCTGAGACCATGTTGCCGCCACTGGAATGAAGATCCAGAAGTCTTCTGCCATGTCCTGGTTGTCGGCCGATCTGGGTACCTGTTTCGGTATCCCAGGTCACGATGTGATCATCGCTCCCGTATGAGTAGATGTTGTCACAGGCAGGATCCGTAAATACTGAAAATATTTCGCCCTCGTGCCCGTTAAGAGTCAGACCTTGGGTACCCGTCTCAGTATTCCAGGTCCGAACAGTTCCATCATATGAACCAGTGACCAGCGTCTTTCCATCTTCACTGAAGACCATGGATGTAACGAGGTCTTCGTGTCCATTCAGTACATGTGATGCGCCGTCGAGGCGGCCCCGAAGGTAAGCCTCTTCGAGCACTGGTTCACCATCTCGAAGTGTCTCGATTTCCTTCAACTGCTTTCGCAGAATGGATGTGTTGTTTTCCTTGAATGCTGCCTGAGCAGCGTGAATCCGTCCGAGGTAGGCCTGAAGAAGGGCTTCCTTGGCCTCGGACTCAGCCCGGCGCTCGGCCTCTCTGGCCCGTACTGCCTCCTTCTCTGCCTGAACTGTCCGATCCTCTGCGATCTTCCTCTGATCATTGGCCACTGTTCGCTGATTTGATGCCTCCAAAGCAAAGAGTGTTGATGTGACAACCCCAGCGATGAGTATCAGCAAGAACAATGCCGCAGCAGCGGATGGCCCCCTGTTTCGACGCAGAAACTTCCGCAACCGGTAACTCTTGCTTTCCGGGCCAGCCTCCAGTGGCTCACCCACGATGTAGCGCCGTACATCATCCGCCATGGCGCTGGCAGACTCATATCGTTCTGTACGGTCTTTTCGGAGCGCCTTGAGTGGGATCCATTCCAATTCACGTTTCAATTCCTTCGACAGTTCTTCCAATCTGGTGCGGCGGGATCGCGCAATCATTTCCGCTGCTTTGCCGTCCAGTGAACTGAGTTTTGTACTTGGACGAGGCGGCTCTTCTTCACGGATCACACGAAGGATTTCCAGAATGCCCGCTTCTCTCAACTTGGATGGATCGAAAGGCAATCGACCGATGAGCATTTCATAAAGAATGACACCCAGTGCATAGACATCCGTTCGCGTGTCAATATCCAAGGTTGACATTTCCGCCTGTTCTGGACTCATGTACTCAGGCGTACCGATGAACTGACCCTGCTGCGTGAATACCGTGTTTTCAGTTAGTTGCTGACTCGTGGCCTTGGCTATTCCGAAGTCGATGACCTTGACCGATGGCGAGCCCTCATCCGTCACACCCACCAGAACATTGCCTGGCTTGAGATCGCGATGAATGATGCCCTTTTGATGTGCGTGCTGGATGGCATCGCAGATCTGGACAAACAGATCGAGGCGTTGATGTGTTTTCAATCGGTGAGTGTCGCAGTATTCGGTGATTGGCACCCCTTTGAAAAACTCCATGGCAAACCATGGCCTGTGATCGGGTGTTGAACCAGCCTCATACACTCGAGCAATACCCGGGTGGTTCATGATCGCCAGAGCCTGTCGCTCAGCCTGGAATCGAGCTATGACACCCTTGGTGTCCATGCCTGGCTTGATCACCTTCAGAGCGACGCGACGTTTGACAGGCTGGGACTGGTCTGCGAGATAGACGACGCCAAATCCACCCTCACCAATAAGTTCCAGGATCCGGAATGGGCCAATCTCATCGCCAACTTGATAGCCAGGCAGGAATTCAGAACCTGTATTCGATTCTGGTACTACCGTTGGATCAATAGTCGGCTGTTCATCATCATTAAGTGAGCTGTCTGGTCTCATGATGACATGAGAGTACACCTCAATCGAATGAATTTCGAGTCATTTGCCCCTCAGCCAAACAGTGTTTGACAATTCGCATCTGGAACTGCTGAATAGGCAGTAGATGGCGATGAAAAAGGGATTCAGCTTGTGTAGTCGTAGACCCCGCGGCCAGTCTTGTTTCCCAGATGACCTGCTTCGACAAGCTCAACAAGCTTCGCGCATGGCGCGTACTTGTCAGGATGGCCCAGGCCTTCATGTAGAACCAACATGATGTCGCGACAGACATCAAGTCCAATGAGATCCGCCAATCGAAGGGGTCCCATGGGAAATGCGCAACCAAGCTTCATGATTCCATCGATCTCATCTGGCCCTGCCACACCATCATTCCAGGCATGAAAAGCCTCATTGATCATTGGCATCAGGACCCGGTTACTGACAAATCCAGGGTGATCATTGGCAGCGATGGGTGTCTTGCCCATCTGCTCTGAAAGCTCGATTGTTCTAGCCAACGTCTCTTTGCTTGTGGACGGGGACTTGATCACTTCAACCAGCTTCATCACGGGTACTGGGTTGAAGAAATGCATTCCAATGACACGATCAGCAGCCTCTCCAACACTCTTCCCGATCTCCGTAATCGATATCGATGATGTATTGGTGGCAAGAATGCAATTGCTGGGATATGTGGATGCCATGGCCCCGAAGATCTTCTTCTTGATCTCGGAATTTTCCGTAGCCGCCTCTATGGCGAAGGAGGATTCTGATGCTCTGGCATGATCCTGGCAGTAACAAATGCGTGAAAGGGCTGCATCCGCTTCATCCTGCGTCATGCGTTCCTTTTCTACATTTCTTTTCAGGGTCTTTTCGTGATAGAACTTGGCGCGATCCAGTTGTTCCTGGGACACATCGACCTGGCAGACCTCGATACCCGCCGAAGCTGCCGTAATCGTGATACCGCTTCCCATTGTGCCCGCACCGATGACGCTGATGATCTGTGTCATGCCAATTTCCTTGATTCAAACAATGTGGACATTGCTGCCAATCAGCTGTCTGTCCAGTTCATCAAATCTGGCCCGACATATTGAGCCAACGGGCGGATGATCCGATTGTTGGCATGCTGTTCCATGATGTGTGCACACCAGCCTGTGATCCGACTGGCTACAAAGATCGGGGTGTACTGTGGAACTGGAATACCCATCGCGAAGTAGGTCATCCCGCAAGGGAAGTCCACATTTGGATGGATGTTCTTGTCTCGAAGCATGACTGCCTGGACTTGATCACCCAGATCGAACCAGCACTTCTTTGATGGATCATTCTCTTCACAGTACCTGAGTCCCCAGCCCCTCAGGATTCCTGCTCGATGATCACCGTTCTTGTAGACACGGTGACCGAATCCCATGAGTTTTCGTTTCTCTTCAAATGCACGTGTCATCCACTCATCAACTGACATCTCGCTGTCTTTTGTGTCATCCATGATGCACTGAAGCATGTCCATGGCAGCCTCGTTCGCACCACCATGAAGGTTGCCTTTGAGAGCACCAATGGCACCACAGACTGCTGAATGCATGTCGGCGTTCGTCGAGGCGATGACGCGGCCGGTAAATGTAGAGGCGTTGAAATCATGCTCTGCATACAGGATGAGAGAGATGTCCATGACCTTTGCTGCAATCTCAGAAGGCTTCTCTCCAGTAATCAACCAGAGCAGATTGGCAGCATGCGAAAGAGAGCTGTCAGGTGCGACACGAGATCGGCTGTCACGACTGGCCTGGCAGGCACCAATCAATGTCGGGATCTTCGCCAGCAACCTGATTGATTTGCGAGCTTCAGCTTCTGGTGAATTGTCCTCGCACTCTGGATCCTGATGAGACACCATGGAAATACCCGTTCGAAGGATCGCCATTGGGTGAACCGTTGGTTCAGATGCAATACGTTCTATGACGTCAAGAATGCCATCACAGACTTCTCTTGACTCATTGATCTGAGTGGTGAATTCCTCCAACTCCTTGGCAGTTGGTTTGTGGCCAACCAGAAGGAGGTGGGCAACCTCTTCAAAGGTCGCATGGGCAGCAAGATCAGCGATTTCATAACCGCGGTAGATCAACTGGGTCTGATTGACAGAGCAGACTGATGTATCGCCGATTGTCTGCCCGGCAAGTCCCCGGGTATCTGGTGTCTTGGAACTGGTCGCGGGCATGAATACTCTCTTCTCTTCCCTGGGGAAATAGAATTGTGGCAAATCTCACCACGTGGAACTGCCACGATTGTGAGCACTGCATTCTAGCGGATACAGGAAGGGGTCGCCCTCACCCGATCAGGAAGGAAATGTCCATTCCTCGCCAGGGGTGTATCCAAGCAGGTCATAAAGTTCCGTACGGGTCTGCATGGCATCAAGAAAGCCGCCAGCACCCCCTTGGGATGCCAACTCACCCAATCTTCGTGTCACAGCAGCCATGGCAACTCTTTGCATGGTGACCGGGTAGATCACAAGGTCATACCCCATGTCCGAGAATGTTGTGACATCAATCATTGGAGTCTTGCCAAACTCTGTCATGTTGGCCAGAAGGAGGCCGGGGCATGACTTGGCAAACGCATCAAATTCTTCAACGCTTTTCAAACCTTCAGGGAAGATCATGTCTGCCCCGGCATCTCGATAACGCTTGCTGCGTTCAATCGCATCATCAAGTCCTGTGACAGACGCCGCATCTGTCCTTGCAATGATGATGAAACCATCATCTGGTCGATTGTCTGCAGCAGCCTTGACCTTCTCGACCATGTGTTCAACTGGAACCAGTTGTTTTCCATCGAGATGTCCGCAACGTTTGGGGAACACCTGGTCTTCAAGATGAAGTGCAGCAGCACCTGCTCGGGCATACTCCGTCACGGTCCGTCTGACCATTTCGACTTCGCCATAGCCCGTGTCAGCATCGGCTACAACAGGGAGGCCACTGGCAGTTGATACTTCCCGAATCGTGCGACACATTTCGCTGAGTGAAATCAGACCCACATCCGGGTATCCGGCTGAGTTGGCCGTAGCGCCCCCGGAAATATAGACCGCGTTGAAACCAGCCTGAGCAACCGCCCTGGCAACCAGTGCATTGAATGCTCCGGGGCACTGGACTGTTCCGGATGCCAATGCGCGGCGTAGACGGGCTCCAGGATGCTCATGAGTGCTCATATCGGACACCATCCTAGCAATCACACAGAGCGAACCTTCCCCATGAAGTGGATTGAAGTTGCCTTGGCAGGAAGCCGATGGCTCCGGTTATGGATGTTCTTTACCGATTTCCGACGAATGAACCGCCTTCCAGAGACTCTGACCGCAAGAAAGGTCCGGGAAGATGGCGACATGCCAGGCTTCTGGCATTCCTGGTTGTTGCTGGATTCGTGGTTGGGATTGCATTCAAATCTGTACCAGGGGCCTCAAAGGCCGATTCTCCTGTTGCGAATACCGCTGACATCAAATCGCTCGTGATAAAGACCGCGCTCCATCGTCCAGAAGACAAGACTCAGCCGAGCGGAGGTGTTCTTGGCCCATGGTGGATCCATGCCACCAGATCTGAAGATGGAAACCTCATTGGTCTTTGCCTTGAGGGAAGCGACGCACATGTTGCTGCAGCAAGCGCAGAGGTCCTTGTCGATGCTGATGAAAACAGTCTCAGTTTTCTTCTGATGGATGCTGTCATCGTGACCCTGCCCGGTGAAGGCGATGAAAGCCTTGTGGAACGGCATGATTCCATTCAATTGGGTCCGATTCCCATGTCAATAGACATCGTGTCGGAATCCAACGAGTTGGATAAACCCTACTCCTGATCCGTATCGCTTCCAAGCGACTGTTGAATCTGTTGGGGAATCTCCCAACGGGCCTGCCATTCGTGGGTGAGCATGATCACATCAACACCGCCATTTTCACCTGCGCTTTCGATCAGCAACACGGCAGCATCCAGATCACGATTCTCCAAGGCTTCTCGAACAGCTGGGTGCACTGGAACTCGGCCAGGTTCCGGGCGCGGTGGCATTACGCTTCGTATCGCAATCTCCGCTTCGACATCTATGCGATGGGACCATCCCGCCCGGGACAATTGATCTCGAAACACATTGATTGTCTCAGCAATGGGTTCTTTGTCACGTGAAGCATGATCGACGATCAAAAGACACAAGCCCGGTTGAGATGACGCTGGCGTAGGAACCTCTATGGGCTCTGCAAACGCCAGGTTTTCACCATAGCTTCCGGGATTGGGTGACCAGGCTTTGCCCGCTGCAACATATGGACCGCCATTGTTCAGAATGCTGCCATCATTGGATGTCAGGACGACTTGACCAATCATCATCAAGATTCCAACTCCAAGTACGAAGCTGGCAGCTGCGGCAATCCAGCTGAATTGACCGCTTGCAGATCTTCGAGTTTCTGGGATGCGAGGAGGTGGTGGCGCGACACGTGGCAGGTGGTGATGCCGAACGGGTGCTGGTGGTGGTGGTGGTACATTTTCGGTTGTTTCCGTTGTCTCCACACCTTTCATGGAAGGAAGATCTGCAGGACGAACGGACCATGGATCCGAAGCCTTGGCAAGTACGGCAACGTCCGCGAGCATCACACCAACGTCGGCATACCGCTGTTCATAATCCGACATGGCACGATGCACAATCCATTTGGCAGCCTCTGGCGAAGGTTGATCAAATCGACTCAAGCCTCCATGAGCGGGGAACGTGTTTTCAAGGATGTAATAGAGAACCGCGCCTGCCGCGTAGACATCAAATCGAGTTCCATCGACTTCCGAGACTTTTACACCGCGGAGGGCCTGGCGAACAAGCTCTGGATCTCGAAAATATTCTGTTCCGTGTGTCGTCAGTGTCATGGCAGATGCCAATGGTGTGACAAGTCCCAGATCTACGAGATGCGCACCTGAATCGTTGACAATGATGTTTTCTGGTTTGACATCCTTGTGCCAAAGACCTTGTTTGTGATAGCGACGCAGTATCTGCAACAGATCAATTGTGAGATTGATGGCCCTTGAGAGACCTGTAGGATCCAGGCCTTGTCCCCCCTCGTGCAATTCACGAACGACCTCACCGAGGTGAGCACCTGGAATCCAGGGCATCACATACCAGAACCGTGAGGGATCCATGTCATGTTCCAGGACAAGTCCCAATCGGCGGGCTGCATCCAGTGAACGTGATTCGCGCATCATCTGTGGCAACTTTGACCCGGCGTCCAGATCAAAGCACTTGATCACGACACGTGATGGTTGTCCCGCCAATCGTCGACGCCGTGTTGGATGTGGCTCAGCAACAAAGAGCGTGGCTCCAGAGCCACCGGATGTCAGCGTATCAATGATCCTGTAGCCGTCGAATTGGGTTCCTGGAACCGTGTTCGTCAGGATGGCTGCATCGTGAACACTTCGCTCGACTTCATCGAGCGCGACGCCAATACCAAGCAGTGACATCGGCCTCCGGACCAGAAGACGGTAGAGAGCCTGGCAAACACCTGATCCATTGCCTCGAATGACTGACCAGGCCTGTTGTGCTGCAGCCCATCGGCCCAGAACCACTGAACCAAGAAGCAGTGGAATCAAGACAACCATGCCAAACAGCTGGCCAATGATGCGAACGACATCCGAGATTGATCCAAAGAGCCATCGGCAAATGTGGCGGATCAGTCGCCCGAGCATCGAACCAAAGGCAAAGCCACCCTTGATGATCGGCACGAGAATAAAGATGACTCCCAGCACGAAAATGCCAACAGCAATCATGGTCACTATCAAACCCAGGAAAGTGGTCAACATCAAACACCTGCCGATCTTGATTCAGCATCTTCAGCACGTCGCCTGGCTTCATGTGAATGATAGATTTCTGCAAGAGCTTCATCGAACAGGTTGTCGTCACCAGCCAATCCAGCTCCTGATATTTCCGAATGCTCTTCCGGTGTGAAACTCCATTGAGCTACTACGTTTTCCAATGCTTTGCGTAAAGAGATGCGAACCGATTGCAATTGCCTGCTGATCGTGGCTTCACTCATACCCAACTGTTCGGCGACCAAACGTCCTGTTTGACCATCAAAGACACGCATTCGGTACACCTGAAAGGCAACGAATATCGAATCAGCCTCGGTACGCCGTATTGCAGCATGTACCTTGGCCTCGAAAATTCGTCGTTCATACGCAGCATCAACCTGTAAATCAGAAACAGGATCACGATCGCCCAGGGACAAGGCTCGCCGGCCTGAGCCTCGCTTGGCAGCCCCACGGCGATCAAGTTCATCCCCGAGGACATGGCGAGCGATTGCTAACAGCCATGTGGAAAATCGTACGCCTCGTTCCGGATCAAACCGTTCAATCGAGCGAGAGAGGTTTGCCAGTGTTTCTTGTGAAAGATCACGAATCGTCTCGACGCCAATGCGACCACCACCCCAACGGCTCAACTGAGCGCGTAGTACCGGTCCGAAGACTTGCCAGAGTTCAAACCAGGCAGCCTCGTCTCGATTCCGCAGCCTGCGGACAAATGTCGTCGTCAATTGATGCATGACCGCTCCGAAAGAGTTCTTGGGAAAACCTGACGGCAGATTTCACAAACCAAGAAAAAGCCTCCTTCAATGGTATTCCGGTGATTGGAGGCCATTGCCATGGAATCCGTGAAAGATGGTGGTCCGGATCCCCAACAACTACTCCAGAGGGCTTTGGATGCCCGTATAGGGGAGATTCCCCCCAAGGAGCAATCATGAACAGGTTGATTAAATTTATTGTTAGATGGAGCTTAATTGCTGCCATCGTGACCGCGGGACTGGTGGTCCTTGTAGGACCTAATCGAGTTGCCGCTGCATTTGGAACTGCTCGACAACATGCCGTCGATTTCATCGATGAGCACCTTGATGATCCTGCAGCTCTGCGTCACCAGCTTCGATCACTGGCGGAGCAGTATCCCGATCAGATTGCGGAGGTTCGTGGAGAGCTCGCCGCCGTGGAGTGTCAAGTCGAACAATTCCAAAGTGATACCGAAATCGCTGAAAGAGTAGTTCAACTGACAAACCAGGATCTTCAGGAACTTGCTTCTGCTGTTCGTTCACAGACCAGCGGCATCAAGCAGGTCAACTTCGTAGTCAATGGCCGCCACTTTGATCTTGAAGAAGCACGAGAAGACGGACGTCGTATGAAGACGATCCGTACCTCATACCAGGATCGCATCACTTCCAACAATCATCATCTGAAGATGCTTTCAGAACAATCCGATCGTCTCAGTGGCATCCTCACGCGTTTGGAATCCGAGTACACGCAATACAGTGATCAGCTCTGGCAGATGGATCGCCAGATAGACATGATTGAACGTAATGATCGCCTGATTGAACTGACTGAAGGTCAAAAGGCAACTCTGCGTGACTTTGATCGGTTTGGCAGGGTTACCAATCTTGATCAGGTTGAGTCGAAACTCGCTGAAATTCGCGCTGTTCAGGAGGGTACTTTGCAAGCCCTTGCCGGCCGGAACATGCATGATGAATATGAAACGCGAGCCCGTCATTCCACTGGAGACAATGGTGGCGAAGAAGATCCATTTGCCGACCTTCTTCCACCTGAGCAGTGGGTGGTGAATACCAGCATGGATCGCTGATCCGCAGCAAGCCTGGACATGTTGTCGACTCCGGGGGCCCGTGAACAATCAACTCACGGGTCCCCTACCAGGCCCTCTTGATCTCAGCGCCGGGGTAGTAGTACTCGATCATCTTCCAGAACGACATGCCCTTGCTGTCCATTGCAGCGGTGCCGTATTGGCACAACCCGGCACCATGACCATAGCCGTGTCCAGAAAGATGAAGGCGGCCGCCTTTCCTTCTTCCTTCTACCCAGCCTGAAAACAGAGGACCCTCGGGAAGTGATCTTGATGATTGAAGAAGATCTTCTGCGGTCATCTCGATCTTTCGTCCTGCAGTGTCCCGTACCTGAAGCCTGATACCTCGACCATGGCGGTTGCGACCAATGATGATGATTCGATCAACCGTTCCGATTGATTTGGCAGGCCCACCCTTCGGAGCCGACCGACGAATGGCTGCTCCGAGATCCGCACCACTGCATTCCCGTTTCCATTTGTAGAGGGGTGCCTCCTGGCAATAACCATCCCCCATGTGGCCTTTCAAGGGTGGCACTGAATTGATGGGGTTGGGTCCAATGGCTTCTGATCCGGTGGCCGCTCTGCCACCACAGCAACTGCTGAAATAACCCGGAACCAGTTCAGGACCCCATGTGAGCACCATGCCTCTGGTCATTTCACAGGCTTCATGGGACACGTTGTCACCGACGACACCCAGATAAACCTGTGAACCAGGTGTATCAACAACATCCCAACGCCTGCCTTTCCTGAGGATGCACTCCATGGTGACGAAGCTCCTGGCTGCAATTGCCTGGGCAGCCTGGCACTGTTTGCCCCAGTGTCCAAACAGCTCTCCGCTGAGTACACCTGGAAGGTAGGACTCGATTCCGACATGCTCGATCAGATCCCAGGTCGTGTCCCTTTGATCAGGAAGATGAACACAGCGAACGGAACCGGCATACTGCCGCGTTTCACCACTGTCATCCGTCAATTCCAACCCCCCTCTGGACATGAGGCTGATCCAGGAAGCCGATTGGATGGACCGTGGGAGCTTCCAGGTATCCGATGCACGAACAATCCAGCCCTTCCGATCGCGTCGAACAGTCAAAGGGCCCTGTCTTGTAATCGTGTTGCCGGTCTCATCACTGATCGTGACTTCCTGTCCACCGTGTGCGAATTCAACCGGTTCAAGTGAACCGATTACACGGCGAATACGAACACGAACAATTGGTTCTTCAGTGGGAATCGGAAGACGAACACGTTCCGCCTGAGCCGTGCTTTCTCGAGCACCCTCAACAGGAGTTATCGGTACATCATGCTCACGGCACGAGATGGGTGCCATGAGCAGCAAGAGGCAACAGATGTGGATCCAGTGGAAACAACCCATGTCAATTCACTTCGGCGAATCAGTCGCGTGGACTGCAATGCGCACCACGGTACCCCTCTTCTCTGTGAGAGGTATTGAGCATGTGGATCAGATGTGGAAGCCGTGACCTATTCGAGTGTCCGGAGGTCGAGGTTGTAGCTCTGGAGCACATCATTGACCTCATCGAGGCTGGTGGCACCAAAGTTCTTCACGCCCATCAGCTCCGCTTCGGTCCTGGTTGCCAGGTCGCCGACCGTGTGAACCCCCAGGAGTTGCAGAGCCTTGCGGGCTCGAACTGAGAAATCCAATTGCGTAATGGGCTTGTTGAGAACAGCCTCGGATGCCTTGCCCTTGATCTCGTCATAGATCTCTTGACGCATTCGGCTGTAGTGGGACTGCAGACTCTGTCCAAGGCGAAGCCCCTTCGAGGTGAGCATCTGGTTGATCTCAACCAGAGATGTTTCCCCGAAGTTCTTGTAGCTGAGCAATTCTGATTCACTGACCTTCAACAGGTCGCCAAGTGTTCTGATCTGCATCTTCTTCAAGCAGTTGCGTGCTCGAACTGACAACTCGAAGTCTGTAACAGGTGTATCCAGAAGGGCATTGCGCTTGGCCATGTCCCGGGCCTGTTCTTCGTCGTAGTACATGTCCTTGGATGAACGAACATCCATCATGAAGAGGCGTGCTCGTTCATGATTGGGTTCCGTATCAAGGATCTGCCTGAGACAACGTTCTGCACCGTTGATGTCTCCTCGATCCTCAAGGATGACAGCAAGGTTGAGCATTACGTTGATTGAAGGTCGGGTTTGTCGCCGGACAAGATCTTCATAAAGCGACACTGCTTCGTCTTCTTCGCCAACAAGGTCCAGGTGATAAGCGAGACGGAAAGCTGCTTCATCATTGCTGGATGCAATAGACCGCAGGGCCTCGATAGCAGCCAGGCGGTTACCGTCCTGCTCATGCTGTTTGGCATCCTGAAGGGCCTGGGTGGCATCCACAGTATTGACGGCGCCACCACCGATGACGGTGTCGAGTGCGTTGGAAGTATCCTGCGACATTGATGTTCGCTCCGGGTCTGCTGGTCTCTGTTGACGATCACGTATCGTACTATCCCCGCTTGGCCGGGACAATGGGCCAAGCCCCCATGATCACCTTCAGGACCCCAAGAACCCCATGTCACCCCACTTTCCATCCCTTCTGATCGCCTGTCTGATGTTGCTGGCCACCACTCTTGCCCCTGGATGCCAGGCTAGCAAACAGGCGGTGACGGCATCCGATGTGGATGTCCGAAGTGAATTGACCATCACTCGGGGAGATCCTGGTGTACCAGTGAGCTGGGATGACTTCATCCAACACGCTTCATCCATGGACATCATCATCCTTGGTGAAGAGCATGATGATGCAGTCGGGCATGCTGTACAGCTCGCTGTTGTCGAGGATGTCATGGGACGTCGCAATGGTGGCACCTTGGCGCTGGAGATGCTTGAACGTGATGAGCAGATCCTCATCGATGATCACGTCGATGGAATCATTGACACTGAAACGTTTGCCAAAGCCACCTCCTCTACCGCCTGGGCAGGTGAAGGAAGCTGGGTCGCCTGGTATCAACCTGTCATTGATGCGGCTCTTGAAAATGATGGACAGATCATCGCCGCCAATGCGCCTCGCCGTTATGTGCGACTTGCCCGAAGAGAAAACTGGGAGGCTCTGGAATCACTCCCACTTGATCGTTCCGGATTGGTAGCCGTTCCTCCAGGAACAATCGACGGGGTATACAAGGAACGCTTCTTCGAGATCATGCAGCCATCTGACGATGATCAATCAGAAGATGTAGAGGTTGACCTGTCTTATATAGAACCCTTCTACCGTGCACAGCAGATCTGGGATGCAACGATGGCCGATTCTGTTGCAAATGCTGCTCAAACCGATGCCGTTCCAGTCATTCTCCTGGTTGGTCGATTCCACAGTGACTACAACGGTGGGACGGTCCAGGAGATCCGTCGACTTGTCCCGGACAAGTCGATCCTTGTGGTGAGCCTGGAAACGGAACGCGACGAGAAACTGGAAGCTGGCAAGGATATTCAGCAGGCGGACATCATCGTCTTCACACGATCCGACAATCCATGAAAAACCCGGCCCCGCTTGAAGCGAGGCCGGGCAATAGATGTTTGAGATCTTCACAACAGGTGTGGTTTTCATGGACAGGATTTACTGCGCACGTTACCACCAAGGTTTTTGATGTATCCACGCCAGTGGGGAATTGTATTGCTGCAGAAAATGTTGTCCTTCAATTCAACTTTTTTAATGCCATAACCGCGAACAACTGCGTTTCGACGCTTCCATAATTTTCTTGAAGATGAAGCGAAAGGGCCGTTGTACTTCAATTCACTGTCTTCAATGTAAAAGTAGTGGCCAGCCCCGTTGTAACTCGCAATGATGTCGCCAGAGGCGCCTGCGTTGTTGTGAGTCACCTGACACATCACCATGGATGATGTGCTGTTTTGATTTCTTACGATAGAAGCTGAAGCAAAGGATAAGCCACCAATGCTGAGTCCTGGTTGAACACGACATGAATCAAATGTGCAACTTGTGTAATCAGCACTCGACAAGTACTGCATGATCAAGGATTTCGCCTTGGGTTCATTGGTCTCCAAGGAACGAAACTCCGTATCAGCAGCAGTCATGTTGCAATTTGCCATGTATATGGCACGTCCATTTATTTCAAGAGGCTCACCCATGGAAGTTGATCCTTCAAAGAGTGAGGTATCGATATCCATGATCGTTCGTTCCGCCCAGAACATCGCACCACCAGGAGAATCCCCGTTCAAGAAGCTGTTCTCAAGTCCGTTGTACTTGCAGTCGACAAGGTGCATCATCCCGCCGCGAAGGTCGGCGTGACCTGATTCAAAGCTGGAGTTCTCGAAACTGAGCTCGGATTTGTAACCAATGAGATGGCCGCCCCAATTCGAGGCATCACCATTGCTGAATGTGCAGTTGTTTACATCGCAAACAGATTGGACGCTGTACAAACTTCCACCATTACTTGAACGATTATCATCGAACAGGGTGCCATGGAGTTTCAGTGTGCTGTTGTGGTTGGCAGATACACCACCTCCGCCCCAGGTCGATGAATTATCGAAAAGGTTTGATTGAGCGATCTCAAGATGACCGTCATCAACAACGGCGCCACCACCAAAGGCAGATGTATTCAGTTCGAATCTTGATTCAATGACTTCAACACCGCCCTGGGTGGCGTATAGTCCGCCGCCTTCATTCTGAGCCGTGTTTGAATACATCACACAGTGAATGAATGTCGGGTCGCCGGATGACCAGACACCACCGCCATTGTTGTCTGCAGTGTTTTCATAGAAACTACAGTCAACAAAGACTGGATCTGAACTCAGAACCAATGCGCCTGCACCATTCCAGGATCTTCCATTCAAAAACTCGAAGTGGGTAATTGATGTCGCATCCGTGACGTTGGCATTACAGATCAAGACGGATCCGGCATGACCACCATCGACAACCACGGGGATACCAGGGCTTGCGGAAACAAGTGTGAGGTCCTTGTTGACTACAAGATTCTCTATGTAATGACCTGGATCAACAACAATCGTGTCGCCGACAGAGGCAGCATTGAGTGCAGGTTGTATGTTTGTATAGGGACTACCACCAGATGGCTTGACCTCGAGTGTTGCCGCGTGTGACACGAGTGTAGCTAGGGTGAGACATGTTGAACTTGCGATTGCTCTGCGCGAACTTCATATGGGGCTCCTTTGGTTCCAAAACGCAGACCGCCAGGAAGTCCCTTTGAACGCGGAAAGAATCCACAGGAGTTTCCTGGCAGCCCGTGTTCAAAGAAGACCTGAGCAACACGCTTCTGCGCGCATCTCACATGAAATCTTGAGATAACTTGAAATCAGACCTCATCAGGTCTGGAGCTCAACTGATACGGTCGGATGCGGCTCTCATCAGACGATCACGAACAGCCAGCCAGTTTGGATCGTTTTCGCCGGCAATTTCAATCAGGATCAGATCTGCCCGTTCAGCATCTGCACGGCGAAGCGCTTCATAGAGCTCCACCGCATATCCCACTGGATCAATTGGCATCACAATCAATTCGTGTGGGGGTTGGACCAGTGAACTGCGACCAGAAATTGATGTGATAACAACACATCTCTGATTGTTTCCTGACAGATGCTCAACGAGCTCTGGTTCTTCCACAAGCATGCATGGTGTCTGTGGTGAATAGTGCTTGTCTGTTGTTCCTGGAGAGGCGTCCTGCTCACGGATGGTCGTTGTTTCAATCTGCCCGATCAAAGGTTGGAGAACCTCTGCAGTCAAGACACCTGGCCGCAGAATTCTGGGTGGATCCAGAGTCATGTCCAGCACCGTGGATTCGATCCCGACACGGCTTCGGTTGCCGTCCAGGACAATCAAGCCGTCTGCATCCGGATTACCTGAAAAGTCATCGATGACATGCTGAGCACATGTTGGCGAAACGGCACCAGAGCGGTTCGCGGACGGTGCTGAAACCGGGCCACCAAATGCCTTGAGAAGTGCACGAGCGACCGGGTGCTCCGGACTTCTGACAGCCAATGTCGGGCGACCTCCTGATGCTTGATCAGGAACATCCGATGCACGACCCAGAACGAGTGTGAGTGGTCCAGGCCACCATGCCTCGGCAAGCAATGTGCACCGATCATCCCATCCTGTCGTGATTGAACACGCGGATTCGATATCGAGGACATGGGCGATTAGCGGATTGTCCTGTCGTCTTCCCTTGAGACGGTAGATGGAGTCGAGTGCCTCAGGATCCATGCTGGAACCACCAAGTCCATAGACGGTCTCGGTTGGAAAGGCGACCACCCCACCCTTTGATAATTTGGAAGCAGCTTCTGCAATAGAAGCATCATCTGCTGGAAGTATTCTTGGACCTGTCATTGTTTCAATAGAGGTCTTTTGCATCAAAATCACCGTCCTCATCAAGTACCTGAATACCAATCTGGTTGACGTCCAATGTTGTTCCCATGGACTGGTACATGCGTGATACGGCGATATTGAAGTCAACAATGGCTGAAAACTCATCACTGCGAGCCGTCGCCAACTGGGCTTGGGTCGAGAAAATGAGATTGAGGAATGTGGGTGTCAGGCTGGCAAGTGTCTGTCGCTCGATTTCAAGAGCGCGAAGTGACTCAGCTGTTGCAACCCTTGCGGCACGGGTTGCGGGAATCAATCGAGCGTTATCAAGGACCTGTCGCATGGCGGTTTTCACATCCAGAATCACCTGCAGGAGTGTCTGGCGGTAACTGACCATCGCAGCACTGCGTTCCAGTCTTGTCTGCCTGTAAGCGGCTTCAGGTGCTCGATTACCCAATGGGTATTCGAAGACAAGACCTACGACGTATGAAATGAAATCACCTGTAAAGGATTCGCTGTACCCATCGTTGTATGTGTCACCCAGGCCTTGGGTGTTGACGCTTGCTTGCAGATCCAGCTCCGGCAACCGGCCGTTGTCAGCAACAACTTCGTTGATCTCGGCGATATCGATCTCATAGAGCGATTGGCGAACATCAGGTCGACTGGCAATCGCAACCAGCAGGGATTCGCGTAATTCCAACTCGATGGGTGTGTGGACCATTTCGTCAACGGGTTCCAACACCTCTTCGCCGGAAAGTGGAATCGCTGGATCATTCATGAGCAGCTTGAGTTGATCAGATGCCTCTTTCACTGTTTGCTGCAGACCGATGATGGCGGCTCGCCGTTGTTCTACCGTGGCAACCGCCTGTGCCCAGTCAGAGATATTGGCGTCATAGGCACGGCGCCGATCGATGATGTCCAGAAGTTCCTCTGCCGCCTCGATCAACCATTCCTGAATAGCCAGGTTTCGCCAGGCAATTGCCAGATTCCAGTAGGCAACTTCTGTTTCCGTAACAGTGGTAATCAATTGCGCGCGTAACCCCTCCATCGCAGATTGTTCGAGTTTCTGAGCGATGTAGACATTCGCAAGATTGACGTCTTCTCCGAACCCACGAAGAATAGGTTGGTCAAGTTGCAAAGATAAGTTTGGGTTGACCCCTGGATTCGGGGAAAACTTCAGGTTGTCCTGATTCTTCTGTAGTTGACGATCGAGGTTGGTGGAAAGTGTGACTGTTCCACCTGTAGTGAGTTGTTTAGTCAACTCGACTTCATATTGAAACTGCTCGATGCGTGAAAGGCCGACATTCAAAGCCTGCCTGTCGTCACCGGTTACCTGGTCAACCACAGTGATGGGTGTTCGTGAACGTCCAAAGGAGATACCCGCACCCAGGACGATGTCGAAGACGGCGGCAGCCTGGATGAGTTCTTCACGCTGGATGGCTGGGGAAAGACGTGCATCCTGCAAATCAAGATTGTTCAGGACAGCCGCTTGGACAGCTCGATCGATATCGATGACCATCCGTTCTGATTCCTGCCCCTGAAGATCCATACCCAACCTGGCATGCATGTCAGCACCAGGAGGTACTGGACTGAGTGCATCCAGTTCATCACGTCGGTGAGACAGGATCTCCTCAACCTGGCTGGGTTTGCTGGCAGTGGCATTCCGTTCAAGTTCCTCCACCTGTTGGAGTTCCTGCTCGATGATCCTGGTCAGGCCTTTGTCCAGATATGGACCGTGATCCGGTCCATCCAGTGGGGAGGAACAGGAGGCCAAGAGGAAAAGGGGCAGCAAGATGGTCAACGGCCATCGCATGGATACGGGGATCGTACCGCGCTGTGGCTGATTGGCCTTTGGAGGGGGTCATCCTCACCGGATCGAGCCGTTTAAACCCCCTAACCTGCCTTCATGATCGGGGGATATTGTCCACCGGTTGCCCCCCGTCAGATCCAACGGTAGCCTCGCGCGTATAGTCGTCCAAGGAGGGACCAACCATGCCTATGCTCGGCCTGCTCATCACTTGTCTTTTTGCCCAACAGCCCACCATGCCCCCGGTGGATCAACTCTATGTCGTCAATGCCGAAAACGCGGTTATTCGATGTGGTGGTGACCGGAATTACTACGCATTCCTGGAAGCACCGCCCCAGTCATTGATCCATGTAAAGGAAGAAATGGCCAATTGGGGACGGGTTCCAGCAGATGGCCCGTTGTTCTCGGGATCATGGGGCTGGTTGAGACTCGCCTCTGATGAACCAGGGCGATTTGAAGTCGTGAATGAACAGACTGGTACAACCCTGGACACGATGCCGGTCTTCGCCCCGGACCTCATGAATCCAGAGCCCACCAAAGCCTGGAGACCTGTCTGCATGCTGCCCATGGACAGCAAGGTGGACATTGTGGATTCCACTACCGAGATCCTTGATGGGAAGTCCTACCACTTCTACAAGATCAGGTTGCCCAGGCAGGCTGAGGGTTGGATCAATATGGCGAACCTGCGAAAAGCAACCTCCGCAGAAGCAGAGGCTTGGTCAGCAGTAAACCGTGGTGTGTCCAGGAAAGTTGTTGTGACTGAGGAAGTAGATACCACTCCAGTCCATACTGAAATTACGGTAACTACAGCACCTGACGGCCGTCCCTCCTACCTCGCCCGTTACCTCAAGAACCAGAACAGGCATGGAGTTGTCGACAAGGTCGTGATCATCGAGGAAGAACCTGGTGAAGAAATAGTCATCAATGCCCGTCCTGTACAGGAAAAGCAGAACGATTATTTCATCGGTCTTGAACAACTCTATTCTTCGGTCCCACCAACAGACATGTCTGATGATCTCATCTCAAGGCTATGGGATGCGTATGCCATCATTGCTGAAGAAGATGTGAACACTGATCCAGAAGCAGCCCAGATGGCCTCTATCAGGATGCGTCAACTTGAATTGGCAACTTGCCTGCTTGATCAACAACGTTCCATCAACAAGTTGGAGTCTGTCATGGACATGGCTTCACGTGATGTTCGTGTCGTACAACAGGCGATTGACGCACCAACCGATTACGTGGTCATCGGTCGTCTCAATGTCTCGAGCATCTTTACTGGAAATGATGGACGACCAGTGATGTACCGTGTCGAGGATCCATTGAGTGGTCGCACACTTGCCTACATCGACCCAGAGGTATCGCTTGATCTGCCAGCGATGATTGGCCAATGGATTGGTGTCGTGGGCCCCGTGAACTTCGACAGCCGCTGGCAGGTGCAGGTCATTGCCCCGCAGCGTGTCGATCTGGTGGCCGCCACACCTTATTGAGTGGCAATGGAGCTGGACGGGCTCGAACCGACGACTTCCTGCTTGCAAAGCAGGCGCTCTCCCAACTGAGCTACAGCCCCTGAGTAGTCTGGAATTCTACGTCACCTTGGCGGATCCGGGTATCCCCTGGACCTGTCAATTTCAAAGAACACCGTCCTCATCGGGTTTCTCGGCAAGAGAACGTTCCCCGCGGGTTGCCCAGCCAGCCACAAGGCATATCGCCATGACCGCTAATAGGGCAAAGGTGAGCCAAAGAAAGATGTCGTCCAGGATTCCCTCTTCGCCCACAGTGCCCCCGAGTATGGCCAGGATCACGATGGGAACCACCAGAATCATGGAGGCACGGAACCAGTTTGAGGAACCTGTAGATGGTTGTTTGGGCATCAGAAGTGGACTCAACTGGATTAAAGAAAGAACCCCGGGAGGGGAAAACAATCAGTTCGGGTATGTGGGCGGTTCTTTCTCGAGCCAGTAACTGTTGGCTTCGAATGGACCACCCCAGAACGACACCATGACAAGTCCAATCATGAACAGTGCAAAGACGACCAAGAGGATCGCCCAAGACCTTCGTTCACACTTATCCATACCTTGTGGTTGTTCGACTGTATTTTCGGGTGATTCCATCATGAACCTCCGTGGGGTGATAGTTGTACCCCACCGGCAATGGTACTTCCAGCCCCACCACCCTGATTCGACAGTAATCGGCTTGCTGCCTCTGAATTCAGCTTCCAGGGAATCCGGTGATCAGCCTCCAGTGGTTTTCCATGGAGGAAATAGTGATACAGACCCAGGGTCAACCAGACATCCCATGCGTTGTAGAGGCTCAGGAGCTCCAGAGCATCGGGATCCCCGGCCTGCCACTGATGCCACAGGGTGATGGCCGAACGCCCATCCATACCACTGATTTCCGGAGGCCTTGGCAGGCCACAGGATTCAGCCACCTTCTTGAGCCCTCCTCGAAACCCTTTCTTCCAACCCTCGAACATGAGGTCTCGGTGGCGTGGGTGTTGTTCTACACCTAGATCCTTGATGGCAAACTTCTCATCGAAATTCCGGCCATTGAAGGTGATGAGTTCAAGGCAGCTTGACCAATGCCTGGTGAATTCATCTGTCGTGTCCATGTCACGTACCCACCTGTGCCAGGTTCCCTGGTAGTACCAGCATGCTGTTGTCACAAGATCATTCCTGCGAGAAAGACCCGTGGTTTCAATATCCAAAACCATCACTTCATCCATCTTGTTTTCCTTTTGAAAGATAGACGTCGTAACGAACGATCTTTCCATGGTGGCTTTGATTTGGATTCTCAAAAAGTGGTTGAGCGTCATCCGATCGTTTTACAACAACTCTTTTTTGAGCCGTTTGCATTGCGATATCAAAGAGTTTCATTACGTCATCATCTCTTCCAACAATATTGCGAAGTACCTGTGCGGGTTTGCGAGGAAGTGCCGATCTCCGACGTGGTTCGAACATGGGATCCAGATAAATCACATCCGGTTTTTCTTTTCCCGGTTGCAGAAGCCACTCACATGCATCACCAATATGGACATTCAAGCGTCCCCCCATCTTTGCTGAAAGATCCGTGTTCGATCTGGCCTCACGAAGAGATTCTTCCAACAACAAACCGATGACTGGATGTCGCTCGATGGCATGAACATCCCAACCAAGGCATGCCAGAAGGAAGGCGTCATGACCAAGGCCAGCTGTCGCATCAACTATGGTTCGCGCTGAACGGCCAATTGACTTGGCAATTGGCTGTTTGTGGGAGAGGCTGCCATTTCCCGTCCTCAGATCGATCCCGTGAAAATCTATGGGCATCCCGTGTTTCCGGGAGTGTTCATCCCAAAGCTCTGCCCCGTGTTCAAAAAGTATGATTCGATACTCCCCGGGGGGAACACGGTCACCGTCCACACAACTTGAATTCAACCTGTGGGCAAGTGTGTCCGCCTCCTCTTGCCGGTTGTTCCAACGGCACTGGACTGTCACCTTGACCTGTGGGGACGACATGGTGCTCCGACTATACTCGTACCCATGAAAACGACCCCGCTCATTCCCGCCATCATGATCCTTGTCCTGGCTGGATTCTTGATTGGTTGCGGTCAGGCCAAACGCCCTGCCAAGATCAACCATGTCGTCTTCTTCAAACTGGAAGACTCTGGAGATGCACCTGAGCTGGTTGCTGACTGTGACCGTGATCTCGCCACCATTCCTGGTGTGTCGTCCTATTACTGCGGGAAACACGGTGATTTCGGCCGTAAAAACGTTGAAAGCGACTATGACGTGGGCTTCTATGTGGGATTCGAGTCCGATGAGGCCTACAAGGCCTACTTGACCAATCCTGATCATGTCGCTGTTGTTCAGAAATGGAAACCCCGTTGGGAGTGGATTCGCATCTATGACGTTGTTGACAACACGCCTTGAGTGCTGAGACCGCTACACTGAACAATCCAATGCCTACGTCAACAAAGAACAAGAAGCGTAAGAAGAGTGGATCGTCCAGGACTGCCAAAGGCAGCGACATCCATGAACTTTATGAGTTGTCCGTTCAGGATCCCGAGGGGGAGATTGACACCATTGATCGCATCTGGAAGGACCAGCGTGGTCGAACCGCTTCTTCCATGCGGGAGGATTTCTGTGGCACCGCTGCAGTTGCCAGGGAATGGGTGAAGAAACGGCCTGACAACACCGCTGTTGGTATTGATTTGAGCCCGGAAGTTCTGGATTGGTGTCGAGCCAGGATCGATGCGAATCTCAATGAAGAACAATCCAGCCGTCTCGAATTGATCGAAGGTGATGTACTTGTCTCACCGACGAAACCAGTTGAAACAGTCCTTGCGTTCAATTTCAGCTACTTCCTGTTCAAGAAACGTGAGCAGGTTCTGAATTACTTCAAGACAGTCAAAGATCAATTGCTGGATGATGGTTTATTCATCCTGGATGCCTATGGTGGCAGTGATTCCTTTCTCGAAATGGAAGAGGATCGTGATCTTGATGGATTCACGTATGTTTGGGATCAACACCACTACGATCCGGTTTCGGGTGATGTCATCAACCACATCCATTTCAAATTCCCGGATGGAACCAAGATCAAGAATGCCTTTACTTATGAGTGGCGACTCTGGACACTTCCCGAAATCCAGGAACTCCTTGTAGAAGCTGGCTTCCGCCGGGCTGTTGTCTACTGGGAAGGCACTGATGAAGAAACGGATGAAGGCAATGGTGTGTGGACTGAGGCCGAAAAAGGTGAGGCTTGTGAAGGTTGGGTCGCCTACCTTGTAGGAATCAAGTAGATATCACCGAGAGCCCTCTGACTGTGTCATTGATTGAATCTGCAATCCTGAATCGCCCCCTTGGGAACCTGTTGGCCGACCAACTCGAGGCTGTTTCCACGTTGTTTGAGAAGCATCTGGCCAGTAATGATGAGGATGTCAACAACCTCTGCATGCATATTGAGCGGTATAGAGGCAAGATGCTCAGGCCAACTCTGGTGCTGTTGTCAGCTCTCGCTGTATCAGGATCTTCTTCCAAGGAAGATCTGGATGATCGCCATAGAACAATTGCAGCGGTTGTCGAGATGATCCACATGGCAACCCTTGTTCATGATGACATTCTTGATGAATCAGAAGTCCGGAGGGGTGGAGCCACGATCAACTCATTGCATGGCAATGAAGTAGCGGTCATGCTTGGCGATTACTTGATCTCCAAGGCATTCCACCTCTGCTCGACATTGGGTGATCCATCGATCAATCTTGCACTTGGAGAAGTCACCAATATTCTCTGTGAAGGCGAGGTCATCCAGTTACAGAGGCGTAATGATATTGAAATCAGTGAATCACTCTATCTGGATGTCGTAGGCAGAAAGACGGGCTCATTGATTGGGGCTTGTTGCCAGATGGGTGGTGTTCTTGGAGGTGGTACCAAAGAACACTGTGATGCACTGCAGGCCTTTGGTCAGGATATGGGGATTGCATTCCAGATCACTGATGATGTCCTTGATTTGTTCGGTGAAACAGCTGTCACCGGCAAGTCGGTTGGGCGTGATCTTGATCTGGGGAAAATGACACTTCCGTTGATACGACTGCGAAATGAATTGAACGCGGAAGATCGTTCCAAGTTTGATGTGGTCGTCCAGTCCCGCGATCGCTCCGGCTTACAGGATCTTCTCGATGCCTCCAAAGCACTGAATTCAACAATGCAGGCAGCTTGTGACATTGTCATAAGAGCCAAATCGAGGCTTGAAATTCTCCCTGATGGTCCTGCCCGCGATTTGATGTTGGATCTTTCAGATGGTGTCCTGACACGTCATTCCTGAGCCGGCACTTGCCTGAAATCAGGAACCCGCTAGCATGAGGAATTCAAGGTCCTGGTCGCGTGAAAGCGCGGCCGCAGGAGATTTAACATGATTCCTCGACGCCCACCGCATGGTGGACGTGTCGGGTTCCTGTATTGCCCTCCCTGGCGTGTCCAGGGAATCAGCATTGGTGGTGAACAAACCATCGTTCAGGTTCCGGAACTCGACATTAATTTCGATATCGGCATGTGCCCCCGTGTAGCGCTCGCAGCTCCATGGGTCGCGATCAGTCATGGTCATATGGACCATATCGGAGGGCTGCCGTACTACTTCAGCCAGCGTTCTTTTCAGAAAATGCCCGGAGGCACCTGTGTATGCCCTCCAGACATGATTGAACCCCTGGAACGAATGCTGCATGCCTGGGCCCCGGTAGAGCACCAGCAAACCCCCTTCAAACTAGTGCCCCTTGGTCATGAGCAACAGGTCGAAATCAAGCCCTCGATCTTCCTGAAGGCCGTGGAGATGCGTCATACGGTCCCTGCGTGTGGTTATGTGGTGGTGGAGCATCGCAGCAAGCTCCGGGAAGACCTGGTTGATGTGCCTCAGGCACGGTTGAAGTCGCTTCGTGAGGCCGGTGAGAGCATCACCAGAACCCTGGAAATCCCCCTGGTGGCGTTTACAGGTGACACGGACCAGACCCCCAACCTCCTTCGGGAGGAATTCAGAAAGGCCCGCATGGTCATCACCGAATGCACCTTCTTTGATGAGAGTCATCGACAACGCGCTAGAATCGGCAACCACTTGCATTTACAGGATCTAGCAGAACTTCTGGAGGCCTGGGAGGCCGAAACAGTTGTGATTATTCACACCTCCAGGAGAACCCGTATTGAACACGCCCGGGAGCAGACACGTGAACTTCTGGGTGAAAAAGCCATGGAGAGGATCCATTTCCTGATGGACCACAGGCGAAACAGGCTCCGGTACGACCAGCAGGTTACCGAGGCCAATTCAGTATCCGTCGAATGAGTTGTTGACGAACCGGCCTCTGACGACGTAACTTCACGGAGCGCCCCTGGTGGACTGATGGGGCCAATGTCTGCTCGAAACCGGTGGGGAAGTTGAGAAGGGGAAGCACCAGAATGCCTGTAGTTGAGCCGCGTGTCATGGAGGCGCTCCTTGCATATTTGCGTAGCAACTGCGCGCATATGTGCAGGCATTGGTTCAATGAGATCGAAGTCATCGAACTCTCACAGGGAACGTTGACTTTGCTTGTGAAAGAGCAGGTGAGGCTCAAGTACCTTCAACGGTGTTGTGTCGAGCAGTTTACTGAAGCAGCCCAGGCTTCCACTGGTCGTCTTCTGGCTGTTGAGTTCGTTGGTGAAAAACGCAACGTTGAGCGAGCAGAAGATTCTGTCGCTACAGGTGTGTTTACACAACCTGATCTTGATGAGGAAATGATCCTCAGTCCTGACTACACCTTTGACAGCTTTGTTGTTGGACCTGATAACAGGCTTGCACATGCGGCTTCATTGGCCGTTGCTCAGAAACCAGGCAAGGCATACAACCCGTTCTTTGTTCATGGCGGTGTTGGTCTTGGAAAAACACACCTTCTCCAGGCTATCTGCCAGATGGCCATGCGAACGCATAACGGAATGCGAATTTTCTACACGTCCTGCAATGGTTTCATGAACCACTTCATGGAAGCAGTCCAGGCTGGACAGATGGCGGACTTCCGTCATCGATTCCGTAACTTTGATTTGCTGATTGTTGATGACATCCATGATCTGTCCAAGCGTGGTCCGTCACAGGAAGAATTCTTCCATACGTTCAACACGCTTTACCAGGCTGGTCGACAGATCGTCTTGAGTTCCGATGCACCACCGAATGAAATCCCGGATCTCGAAGAAAGACTGACGAGTCGTTTCAATTGTGGTCTCGTGGCCAATGTCGAGCGTCCTTGCTATGAAACAAGGGTTGCCATTGTCCGAAGCAAGGCCCAGATGAGAAATGTGGAATTGCCAGACGACTGTGCCGCCTACATCGCATCTCGACTGGATTCGAACATCCGTGAGCTTGAGGGTGCAATCACGAAGCTCCAGGGGCTTTCGCTCCTTGAGCAATCTGCGATCGATCTGGAGTTGTGCAAGAAAGCCATTGGTGAGCAGGAATCCTCCACACCAGGCAGCCCGACCACCATCCAGGAAATCCTGAACACGATCAGTAACTACTACGGTCTCCGGATTACCGACCTGCTTTCCAAGCGGCGGCACAAGTCAATTGCACTTCCGAGACAGATCGGCATGTATCTCGCTCGCAAACACACGAGATTCAGCCTCGGTGAAATCGGTGGATACTTCGGCGGCCGTGACCATACGACGGTCATGCATGCCATTCGAAGCATTGATTCAAGAAGAACTGGCGATCGTCATCTGGATGATGAGGTCAGAAGGCTTGAAGAATTGATCGTTCACCCAGCTTCCCCGACATCCAGCAACTGATCTGGCAGCCTGATAATCCACATTCCTGCAGACAGCCCATGTGGGTCAATCCGTGACAACCTGTTGTCTTGATGACACTGGATGCTCACCACATCAGATGATCTGTCTGTGTCAGGCTGCAATTGAACTGTCTGAAGATCTGGTTGATACAGCTACCACCAGCAATGGACAGGCACAGTGACAGGTTCCACACACCCGAACCCCTCGGGTAAACCACATGTTTTCAATTGATTATCAAAGTGGTCCGTGATTCATCCACCAATCAACAGGACTACTACTAGGGAAGAAGAAGTAATTAACTCACCTTCTTCTTCTTCTGAGTGGCTGACACTTGGAACACCAGACCGTCTGCCTCTGAGCAATGATCTTGTCCTTGAGCAGTTGTCCACAACTCACACACAAACACCCGCTTCGACCGTAGACCCGGTGTGTTGAAGCGAAATCCCCTTTTTTCCCACTGGAATCAAGCCAGGTTCGAATCGTGGACCCCCCCATCCTGATCGCTTCCTGAAGTATCCCCACCATTTCAGTGACCAGGCATTGGATTTCATCGGGCTTCAGAGTGCCTGCAGGCTGTCTTGGGTTGAGTCCTGCCCTGAACAGGGTCTCATCGACGTAGATGTTTCCCAGGCCAGCTACGACTCCCTGATCGAGCAGTGCAGATTTCAACCCTCTCGACCGACCAGACAAGCGTCGAGCCAGAATGTCGGGATTCACGATCAAGGCATCCGGACCCAGTTGGTCCCAGCGGGTGCTCAAGAGCTTCTCACGGGAGCAGAGGGTCCACAGGCCACCGAACCGCCTTGGGTCAACGAAACGGATCTCACGGGCTTCAGGGGCTCCATGGAGCAACCAGGTGCAATGGGTGTGCGGCTCAAGATCCACTGATTCATTTCGCTTGATGACCTGAACTCGACCGGACATGCCAAGGTGAATGCAGAGAATCCGCCCATCCTCGACTTCAATGGCCAGCTGTTTTCCTTTCCGTTCCAGATTGCAGATCGTCCCGTCCAGCAGGAGATCTCTTGAACTGGCTCTGGAGCGTTTTTCACCGGGATTCACGATCCCGGGACGTCGAAGGTGGACTTCTGTGATTGTGGCGTCTTGAATGCTTGAGCGGAGATGCCGACACAGGTGCTCGACTTCCGGAAGTTCAGGCATACGTCAATTTCCCGGGTGTGATCAATTTCACACTCATCCGGGCCTCCTTCTGAATCTGCCACAGGAAGCCAGAAGTATACTCAGGTGTTGAAGTGTTTCCGAAAACTCCGTGATGTATCAAACGGAATCAGGAACGCTGCCTGAATAGGTGAATCAGACATGGACAGTACATCCAACAAAGACAACTCCCAGACCGGCATCGAACAAGTTGTAACAGCAGCTTCAAGCATGCGATCTCAACTTCAGCGAGTCATTGTCGGGCAAGAGGAGGTCATCGAACAGATGTTGATCAGCCTGTTCGCAGGTGGTCATGCCCTGGTCGTTGGTGTTCCAGGCCTCGCCAAGACACTTCTGATTCGATCTATCGCAGAAGCACTGAAACTGGATTTCTCACGGATACAGTTCACCCCCGATCTCATGCCAAGTGACATGACTGGTACAGAGGTCATCGAGGAAGATCGAACAACAGGAACCCGCCAACTCAGGTTTGTTCCAGGACCGGTCTTTGCAAACATCATCCTTGCAGATGAAATCAACAGGACGCCTCCTAAGACACAGGCAGCCCTGCTGGAAGCCATGCAGGAAAAACAGGTAACCGCAGGTGGAGAACGGCATCCGCTTCCAACACCCTTCTTCGTACTGGCTACACAGAACCCGATTGAGCAGGAAGGAACCTATCCCCTTCCTGAAGCTCAACTCGATCGATTCATGCTCAACATTCAAGTGGGATACCCAGGCGAAGAGGAAGAACTGAAGATTGTTCAACAGACAACCTCCGACAAGAACATCAAGATCGAACCAGTCCTTGATGGATCGGATGTCATGGAAATTCAGCAACTTGTTCGACAGGTACCAATTGCCGATCACGTTGCTGAATATGCAGTTCGACTGGCTCGTTCCACCCGTATTCGAGACACCGAGAATCCCCCGAAGATCGTTTCGGATTATGTCAGTTGGGGTGCGGGACCAAGGGCCAGTCAATTCCTTGTACTTGCTGCCAAGGCCTACGCAATTCTGCATGGCGATCAGCATGTGACACCCGATCACGTCAAGGCAATCGCCTATCCGGTTCTTCGGCACAGGATCCTCATGAATTTCAATGCCGAAGCTGACGGCATTCGACCTGATGATGTGATCAAGACGCTTCTGGATGAGATACCAGTTGATCCGATTGACAACCGAACGGCTCGACAAATGGATGAAGTCATTCGATGACAGACTGATCACTTCAGGAGGGCCACCAATGCAATCCGAAGAAGATCGATCATCACAGCCACCAAGCCGTGCCGAGGCGTATCTCGCTCCGGAAACACTTTCACAGCTGACACCATTCGAACTGAGAGCACGAATGATTGTCGAAGGGGTTCGTAGTGGACTCCACCGATCACCTCACCAGGGGATGGCTGTCGAGTTCAATCAGCATCGTGGTTATGTTCCAGGTGATGACCTTCGACACCTTGACTGGAAGGTGTATGGAAGATCTGATCGACTGACAATCAAGCAATACCAACAGGAAACAAATCTTGACGTCGTTCTTCTTGTGGATGCTTCAGCTTCCATGAGGTTTGGAACACTCCCGATCAAGGAAGGTTGGGGTGAAACCGAAGCGAGCCGTAAAACAGGTAGTTGGACGAAGTTTGATCACGCAGTTGCTACATCCGTAGCACTTTCCTGGCTTTCATTGCAACAATCGGATCGTGTTGGCCTGATCACCTTTGCTGATGGAATTGAAGGAATTGTTCAACGAGCAAGTGGTCAGGGCCAATGGCGTCACATTGTCTCTGCACTCAACACCAGACCGGTTGAGAATGGAACCAATCTCACCAAGACAACCGAACAGGTTCTTGGTCGAATTTCCAATAGAGCCATTTTCATCATTGTTTCTGATCTGTTGTGCGACCCGGAAGAGATTCACTCGGCTCTGGCTCGATTTCGCCACCAGAGACAGGATGTTCTGTGTCTCCAGGTTCTGGATGAAAAGGAAATCTCATTCAACTTCAACGGACCAGAACAGTTTCAGGGCCTGGAAACAGATCGTCGAGTCAAAGTGGACCCTCGTTCCATCCGCGATGCATATCTGGAAGCATTTGGAAAACACGTCGAGAAGATTTCCTCGACATGTACACAGTTTGGTTATGACCACCTCATCATGAACACACACACATCCGTTGGACCGGCACTCGGTCGCCTCCTGGCCCGCCGTTCAATATGGTTGAAACGACACAGGGCCGGATGATGACGAGCGCTTTGATACTAGTAGCGCCCTGGATGGCCATTGTTGGATTGTCGTGTATCACGATCCCAATAATCATTCACCTGCTTTCACGCAGACGTCGACCACCAATCAACTGGGCAGCAATGAGATTCGTCATGGAAGCATGGCGTGCTCGCCGCCGCCGACTCCAGCTACAGCAAATCCTGTTGTTGGTGATTCGTTGCCTGATTCCTGTCGTGCTTGGTTTGGCACTCGCCCAACCACTTCTTTCCGGAACAAATCTGTTCAAGAACAGTGGAAACGTGATCCACCTGATCATCGACAACTCAATGGCGTCCAGCCTTGAGGATTCTGCAGGTGAAACCCCGTTGGATCGACACCAGGCGAAGGCTTTGGAAATCATCAAATCAGCCAATCCTGGCGATGAGATCGGGGTGATTCCACTTTCAGGTGTTGATCAACGTCAATTGATTCCTGTTCAAAGAGATCATTCTGCAGTTGTCGCGGCTATCAAGAGGATGACCTCCACTCGTGGGCCAGCAGATATTCCAAGGGTCCTTGAAGATGTTTCAAGACGGATTTCAGGAGACTCAACCCACTCTCATCGTGTTGTTCTGCTGACAGATTTCCGTGAGGGCAGTGGTCGTATCGATGAACCACTTCCATCAGGTTTGCTCAATATGGAGCACATCCAGCTCGAATACTCATCACCTGCAACAGATCCCATAGAGCAAGTCAGGGTTACCGATGTCACACCACTTCGGAGAATCGCACTGAGGGAAGGCGGGGTTGAATCCCTTGCATCCCAATGCCTCGTGTATCTGGAACGGGATGGTGAACAGCTTCCTGGTACGACAACGACGTTGAAAGCGATCTCATCATCCGGTCAAACCACAACAAAGCAGATTTCCTGGAAACCAGGTGTTCGTGAAGCAGTTGTGGACCTTCTTCTTCCATTGGAAATTTCCAGTGGTGATGTCTCGTCAATCAGGATTGAAGCGGGAAACAGTATTGCTGCTCAACAACACCACACGTTGATCGAGATGCAGGATGTTCTCAGGGTTGTGATCCTGGATCGTGAAAAACTTGGGCGGGACGCGTTACCTGTTGAACTGGATGCTGCCAACTGGTTGGAGCGTGCACTGAAACCATCTGAAGAACTTCCAATTGAAATACGACGTGTTGATCCGGTATCGATGGTTCGTGGTGATTTTCTTGATGTAGACGCTGTCATCCTCCTGCGTCCGGATCTTCTTGAAAACGAAGGTTGGCACAGCGTGGCGGATTTCCGTGAAAACGGTGGTCTTGTAATGGTTATTCCCCCGGGCGATCGAACAGTGCACGGTTGGACTGACGCGATGATCAGGGAGATGGATATTGATTGGACATTTGCCAAGGAAACAACACTCTTGGATCCACATGAGGGTCTGGTTGTTTCGGAAGCTGATGATTCTGTACTCGGAATAATCGGTGTCGAGTTACCAGGTCTTCTTGAACCTGTTGATGTGCAGAAGATCCTTGAAGTCAGCCCTGGAATCGAAGCGGTCACATCACTTCGAACAGATTCAGGTCAACCCCTTCTCATCACGGAATCTAAGCCTGGTAAAGGGACGCTCCTGTTTCTTGCCACTTCGCCACGCCTGGATTGGACGAGCCTCCCTGCCAATCCCTTGATGGTTCCCCTGGTACAGGAATCACTTCGTGGTGGTCTTCACATCGGTCGCAGCCAGCAGAACATGGTTGTCGGAGTTCCAATTCATGAGCATGTTCATGAGCTGCAGACAGGGGAACTTCGACATTCTGATGGAACATCAGTCCTGATTTCAGACCCACAATCAAGTCTTGATCGACCGGGAACTTGGATGCTTTCAGGTGATGATGGTTCGGGTTCGGATCGGATCATTGCCAATGTTGATTCATCTGCTGGTGACATGGATTACCAGCAAGCAGAGGCAGTTGATGCCTGGCTTGCTGATACAGGGCAGTGGCAGGTAATGACCGAAACAGCCTCAACTGATGGACCTGGATACAACCTTGTCTGGTTGTTGTTGGGAATCCTGGCAGGTCTTCTGTTGATCGAGAGCCTGCTTTCAAGGTTGTTCAATCCACACAGCAGTGGCATGAAATTACAAACCGGGCTTGTAGGGAGCGCTCCATAATGAGGTGGCTCTTCAATCTCGATTCCGTTCCAGAGGGTGACACGCTGCAACTGGGCTGGTTGTCACCCTGGCCCATCTGGTTATGGATCCTGGTGATCATTGGAATCATCCTCTTTGTCACATGGTGTTACCGGGGCACATTCATTTCACAAGGATGGCGCATCACACTGGCCTGTATTCGGGCAATCACACTTGTTCTGGTAGCCATACTTTTGAATGGGCCTGTGCTGGAGTCACCTCGTCAACACAGGACATCCGACCAGGTTCTTGTTCTGCTTGACCAAAGCGGATCAATGTCAGTTCCAGATGTTGATATGGATGATCTTGGTCGTGTGAGCAGGCGAGAACAGATGTTGCATCTGCTCAAGGGATCAGAACCAATCTGGAACGAGATATCCAACAACCGGAATTTAAGGTGGTTCGGATTTCATGGTCACGCCTTCGAGCGTGTTCCTGAAGAACCAAACCTGTTCCCATCTCTTGATGATCCACTTGGTGATCACACAAGGGTTGATGCTGCTGTATCAAGAGCCATTGCCATGGCTGCTGGTGGTCCTGTAAGTGCAGCAGTTGTCTTCAGTGACGGACGTTCTGATCAGGATTTGAACCCTCGCTACATCTCGGAGATACGGTCAGCAGGCGTTCCGGTCATCGCTGTCCCATTGGGATCGGCGGATGCCGTAGGCGATCTTGTTCTAGAACAGGTCACGGCTCCTGGTCGAGCTTTTACAGGGGACAGTGTCCCAATCAAGGTTGCAGTCACGCGTCGTGGATCAGCAATCGAGGGATTCGATGTCGTACTCCTGGATCGGCATACAGGCCGTGAACTTGATCGGACGCATGTGGATCCAGGTGACGAACCACGGATCGAATCAACGTTGTTGGGTATTCCTGATGAGGGTGGAATGGCAACCTGGCGTGTTGTCATCGAGCCGGATCTTCCAGATCTCGTCACGGAAAACAACCAGAACGACATCGACATCAATCTTCTTGATGAACCGCTTCGTGTTCTGTACATCGAAGGCGGACCACGTTGGGAATACCGTTTCCTGAAGAACCTGCTTCTCCGTGAAGAATCAATTGAAAGTTCAATCATGTTGCTGTCTGCAGACAGTAATTTTTCACAGGAAGGTGATCGTCCAATATCCAGACTTCCTGTGACAGCCAAGGAGTTTGAGGATTTTGATGTTGTCATTATTGGAGACGTCCCATCAAGTGTGATGTCACCGGATCAACACCGTCTACTGCAGGAAGCGGTTGGGAATGGTGGTGCAGGTCTTCTTTGGATCAGTGGTGAAGTTGCAACACCATCCAGTTGGGGAACGACTGATCTGGCGGACACACTCCCATTCAACGGACCTTATGAACTTCCGAGTATCGGATCACCTGTTCAGATTCAACCGACACCCGAAGCGGACCGGATTGGTGTGCTGCAGATATCCGAAACAGGATCCTCCGGGTGGCCCACTGTCCTTAACGACGAGCGAATTGACTGGTCGAAGTTGCAATGGGCTCAATGGATTCGGGCAGAACAGATAAAACCGACAGCGACAATACTTGCGGAAACAGTTCGTATCCGAGATCAGGATCAACCAATTCCACTTGTCATGAGCGCTCGTTATGGACTCGGTCGCAGCATCTATGTTGCGACAGATGAAACATGGCGATGGCGACATGGTCGTGGAGAGCAGATTGGCGAACAATTCTGGGTCCAGTTGATCAGACACCTTGGTCGTTCTTCGTTGTCAGCATCACGTGGCATGGCAGAACTGACACCTTCCCATCGACAGGTTCCTGTTGGTCAGGTGCTGCAGATTCGCATGAAAGTCTTTGATGAGACCATTCTCATCCAGCTCCCGGACATGGTTTCACTTTCTGTAAGAGATCAGGATGATCGAGTTGTGACCGAGGTTGGTCTTCGTCGCGGCACTGAAATGCGTGACACATGGAACGGAGCATGGGTCCCTGCCAACCCGGGCAAGTACCGATTGGTTGCCGACCTTCCTGGAATTGAAATTGAAACAGATGTTCGAGTGGAAGATGTTTCCCGTGAGTATCAGAGGCCCGAGGCGGATCACGCGGCCTTGTACAACCTGGCCCAGGCAACAGGTGGCCAGATTCTTGAACCAGAACAACTGGATCAGCTGGGCGAAATTCTTCCAGATCGCTCCATTACCGAAATTGATATTCAACGAGCCGGTCTCTGGGATGCCCCCTTCATATTCCTGCTCCTTCTCATCCTGATGGCGTTCGAGTGGACTGCCCGAAGGCTCCTGCGGCTGGCTTAGGCCCGATGAAATGCAATTGGACCGGATTTCCCCGATGGAATACTGGAATTCAACCCCCTTGGTATTGGTCAACAGCTGATGCTGGTACGAGAATAGAGGTAGATGAAAGAAGTCATTCGACATCTTGATTCAGCGACCGGTCGCGCCCGAAGGCTGTTGATTGGTCGTCGTGTTGCCGTTCTGGTTACAGCCTGGGTAGTGGTGGTTGTTTTGATGATCATCATGGACTGGATTGTTCGTTTTTCTACTGGTGCTCGATTTACCGTGTTCATCGTTCTGGCAACAGGCATTGCAATATCAATTGCCTGGTGGCTTGTACCAACCCTGGCTTTTCGTCCTTCAAGGCACCGACTGGCACTTCGGTTGGAAAAACTGGAACCAGATCTGAGGGGACGTCTTGCATCCAGTATTGAATTCGAGTCGACAGGTCTTGTTGAAAAAAATCCACTGGCCGCTGCAAGTGTTGAAGAGACACGTCAGAGGCTTCATGGGATTTCTGTTGAATCGATGATCAACCCCAAACCCGCATGGTTTGCATTGACCACCATGCTTGTTCTCATGTTGGCATGCATATCCTGGATCATTCTGGATCCAGGCTTCACACGACTTGGCCTCACTCGTGTGTTCGCACCGTGGTCATCTGTTCAATGGCCCCCCCGGACAGCAGTGGCATCTCGGATGCACCAGGTTGTTCCTGATCACCATGTTCACGGCCAGGGCATTCCATTGCTTCTCAGAGCAGAGAATCTGACCAGTAATCAGGTTTCTGATCCAGTTGAAGCCATGTACCGGATCATTGATGAGGGTTATCCATCCGAATGGACCACTGTGCTGCTCACACATCAACGTGACGGCATACATGAAAGACTCATCTCCACTTCCGGTGAAGCCATTGAGGTCACATTTTCAACAAGTGATGCCCAGACCCCCATTGATCGAATTCTCCTGATGCCACTACCAAAGGTGGATGATGTTGCTTTGACAATTGAACCACCAGCACACGCAAGACCCTGGAAAGATTTGCGTCACGTGCAATCTTCAGGAACAAGTTCCCGTTTGGATTTGATTCGACCACCTGTTCTCGAGGGATCAAATCTTCAGCTTGATGTTCATGTGAATCGTTCCATTTCGATTCCAGGTGAAGGTCAGGCACGATCTGATTGGATCTCTCAGACATTCGGTCTGAATCAAACAGATGGCATACCCGAGCTCACTGTGGACCAGGATGATCCAAGACACTGGATGTTGACATGGCAAGCAGATTCGCCCCGAAGAATGCTGATCTCGATTCAGGATGAGTTCGGACTGGAAAGTGTCGAGCCTGTTCCAATCCATATTCCTGTTGAGGAGGATCGGCCTCCTGATGTTGTTCTTCTGGAACCAGAACAGGATCTGGATGTACTCGCGTCAGCCACCATTCCACTGGTTGCAGAAGCAGTCGACAACCTGCCACTTCGGACAGTAGGGATCACTGTGATCCGTGGTGAAGATGATCAGATTGCAGGTGAGGAACAGGATGCAACAAGTGAACGGAGTCGAATCCAATCACCTCTTGATGTTTCTTCATCAGGCGCTGTGGAGGGTGATGTCCTTCAGGTACGTGGAATAGCCAGTGATCAATGGCGTGATGACCTTGGTGAGTATCGTGAATCACAATCCCGTGTTCGCATGCTCCGGGTTGTTTCCGAGACAGAATTCCTTTCTCAACTACGCGATCAACTGTCACTCCTCGAACAACGATCCATGGATCTGGAAAGTTCTCAGCAGGACATTCAAGAGCAATACAAGCAGGAGATTCAGAAACAGGCAGCTGAACAGGCCAATTCGAATTCGACATCTGGTCAGGATGTTTCCTCTGATTCCAACCAGGGGCGGGATCAAAGATCACAACAGGCTCTTGAAAGAAGACAAGCAGATGTTTCTCGACGGATTAATGATCAACGCAATCAGGTTGGTGCAGTACAGGATTGGTTGGATGCCAATGCGTTGAATGATGAACGAATTGAATCTGTTCTGGATCAGGTGGATGAAGCACTTTCAGATGCTGAGCAGTCATCATCCGAGGCAATGCAATCCATGGAATCATCCAGAGAATCACAGGCTTCTTCCGAATCTGGTGATGTAGAAAACAATCAAAATGCATCTGATCAGGTTCAGGATGCAATGAACTCCCAGCAGGAAGTCCGCGAAGCTTTGCAGGATGTGGTTTCGGCACTCGCTGAGGACCAGGAGTCCTGGTTGCTTTCAAGGAAAATGGAGAACATCGAATCACGCCAACAATCCCTGCAAGACCAGACACGTTCATTGGCCGAGCAGACACGCGGTCAGCGAATGGAAGAGCTGCCATCCGAGGTACAGAGTGCAATTGAAGATGTTGCGCGTGAGCAGGATTCTCTTGTTGAAGCAGTTTCAGAACTGAGCGAATCCATGAAGGCCCACGCAGAGGCTATCCAGGAGATGGACCCAAGTGAGGCCATGACGATGCAGCGGGCAGCAGAGATGGTTGAGGAGCAGGACCTGGAATCATTGATGTCAGAAGCTGCAGATGAAATCGAGGATGGTCGCCTTGAGATGGCTGGTGGTTCTCAACAAGAGGTCATGGAGGCTCTGCGTTCCATCCAGGAAGCCATGTCCCCTGACAGACGAGATCGAATTGCAGACCTTCTCAGAAGGCTTGTTGACCTGGAGAAGGCCATTCAACAACTTGTTGAATTCCAGGGCCAGGAACTCGTAGAGCTTGAAGACGCCATTGCTTCATCGGATTACAGCAATCGTGATCGTGCAATGATTGATATCCGAAAACGAACACTTGCCGTATCTGATGAAGCGAGAAATCGATCGGAAGAAGAACGCGGCATATCCAGGCGGTTGGAGCGAGCAGGAGACTCCCAATCCGATGCGATTACGGTTCTCCGTTTCAATCCCATTGATGGTGCTGTTGCTCGCAGCCACGAACTGACGGCACTCCAACAGTTGGAAGCAGCTCTTGAAGATCTTGCTCGACTTGAAGAACAGGCTCAGCAGGAAATGACGGAAGCCGACAGAGAATCGCTTGCTGAAGCGTATCGAGAACTCGGTCAGAAGCAGATTGATATCCAGGTTCGGACAACACCGTTGATGGAAGCAGACACCAGTAAACGGCGTGTTCGTCATGAAGCACGTCGTATATCCACTGATCAATCAGCAATCGGAGATGTTTCCAGATCACTACGCGAAGCCAATGAAGAGATTGAAACCCGACCAATCTTCCTGTTGATGCATACCCGTATCGAAGAAGCATCAGACTCGACTTCGAACAGATTATCCAAGGCTCAGATCGGGGAAGATCTTGTCCGTTACCAGGCCAGAATCGCCAGAGACCTGTTTGCAATGGCGGATTCTCTTGAGAACGAACAAGGCGAAGAAGATGAGTTTGAACGAGGCTCGCAAGCTGGTGGTTCAGGATCATCAGGTGGCGGTTCTGGAGGTGGAGAGGAAGATGGTGTTCTGCCACCCATCGCCGAGCTCCGACTCCTGAGATCACTTCAGGTGGATGTCATGGAGTCGACACGTGCTTTGGACCGTGGAGATCTGATTGATCCTGTGGAACGTTCAAAGGAGTTGAATCGCCTGTCTGATCTTCAATCAGATCTGTCGGAACTGGGACAGGAGATGTTTGATCGGCATGTTGGGGAATCGATTCCTGACATGGGTATTGAGGAATCCCTCCCTCCTTCATTCAACAGACAGATTGAAACAACAGCCCCCACACCCGATCAACCCGCAGAAAATCGTCGTCAACCCCGTTCGCTGGATGAATTACTTGGTCTCGATGAGACAACTGAATACACCATAGATCCGACCCCGCTGCCGGCAAGTCACGATCCTCTGGAAGCCATCATTGAAGAGATGGATCGTGTTGCCATTCTGATTGGCCAGGATCTTGTCACAGGCCCCCCCACACAAAGACTCCAAGAGGACATCATCCGCCGCATAGACAGTTTGATTGACCAGGCACAAGAACAACAATCAAGCCAGTCATCAAGCAGTCAATCATCAAGTTCAAGACAGAATTCCAAGGATCAACAACAATCACAGAGTGATCAATCTGGAAAGCAGGATGAGCAATCCGGGTCAACCAGTGAAGCGCAAGCAGCTGCCGGTAGTGAGGAAAGAGAACGCACATTGCCACCAGAGGCTCAGGAAGCAAGGCTTGGAGGCGCTCTTGAGGAGACCGGTGAGGAATGGGGTTCATTACCAAGCCGTGTCCGCGATCTCCTGCGACAAGGCCGACGTGACACCTATTCAGGTGTCTATGAAAAACTGACTGGTGAGTACTACCGACGGTTGGCGGAGCAGAAGAATGAACCTTGAGCGATTGATCAAGACCACTCTCTTGACAACCATCTTTCTTGGTTGTTCCCTGCTCAATGCCCAGGACATGGTCAATGTTCCGCTTGAACCCACATTCGATGACATGGGGCCACCGGTACCTGTTGAGGCAAATGAAGAGGAAACAGCTGATCTTCTTGCGCCCCAGATCAAGCATCCAGAGGGTGCTGAAAACATGCCGGCTATTGATGAGATGGATTCACATCTCCTTGAACGAATAGACAGAGGACTGTCTTATCTGGCAGGGCAACAGGAAGAGAATGGATCATTTGGTCGTGGACGCTTCTCCAACCATGTTGCCATCACATCAATTGCTGCTCTGGCTTTCATGTCCAACGGTCACGTTCCTGGTCGTGGTGATTATGGCGAACGTGTTCAATCAGCTCTGGAATTCATTCTGGATAACTCACAGGAATCAGGTTTGATTGCAGCTCAGGCTGCACATGGGCCCATGTATGGCCACGGATTCGCCACCCTCTTCCTTGGAGAGATCTATGGCATGTCGTATTCCGATGATCGTGTCCGTGAGGTTCTCGAGAAAGCTGTTGACTTGATTGTTCGTACACAGAACCGTGAGGGTGGATGGCGATACCAGCCTGTTCCAGTTGATGCTGATGTATCGGTAACGATCTGCCAGGTGATGGCTTTGAGAAGTGCTCGGAATGCTGGCATCAAGGTTCCACGGTCGACTATTGATCGTGCGGTTCGATACATCCGTGAATGTCAGAATAGTGATGGTGGATTTCGATACATGACCAGA
The DNA here is from genome assembly GCA_029242715.1 of Phycisphaerales bacterium. Taxonomy (GTDB): domain Bacteria; phylum Planctomycetota; class Phycisphaerae; order Phycisphaerales; family SM1A02; genus UBA1668. Next base: position 20,997 of record JAQWTL010000028.1, on the reverse strand, counting down.
GTTGGTAACTCGGCCTGGCCACGAACTGCAGCAGGGGTCGCAACCTTGTTTTATGCGGGTATCTATGAAGACAACTCGATCAACCAGGGACTTGGTTACCTGGTGAGAACAGCCCTGCCAGGTCGAAGTCGAATCAGGGAATCCCATTACTACTACGGGCAGTACTACGCTGTTCAAGCGATGTATCTGGCAGGAGGCAACTGGTGGCGAGCCTGGTGGCCCGCCGTTCGAGAAAATCTACTGCGTCGTCAATCCACCAATGGTGGTTGGCTTGACCACCATATTGGTGGCGCCTATTCAACAGCAATGGCCTTGATCGTCCTGCAGGTCCCAAAGCGGTACCTCCCCATTTTCCAACGATGACATATCTAACCAGAGCTTGTCTGTTAGTCGCACTCCTCACCGCATGTTCATTGGCAGTTGAAGAGAAGCCGGCTCAGTTCCTGGCAGTGTTGTCAGATCAGTCTCCGCGTCTGGTCCAACTCGGAACAATCGAGTCGACCGGATCAGATCTTCTGGATGTCAACGACGGTTGGATCAACATCCCGGCCGGCGATTGCCTGGCGGTTGTTCGTCGTGGCAAATGGAAACCAAGAGGTTCGCGTACGCGTGTCATGCTCCATGATGGGCAGATGTTTTCCGGTGATCTTGTTTCCGGCAATCAGGATGGCATCAAGATTGATCACATGTGGATGCGTGAGCTGGATATACCACTCGATCGAATCAGTTTGATCGAGTTCCGGTCCAACGTGATGGTTCCACCGGGAGAACTTGATCGAGTTGTCCTGGCGAATGGTGATGTTCTCAGTGGATTTGTTCATTCAGTCGACGATCCAGTCACCATCGAAATTGAGCGGGAAGAGGTTGAGGAAATCAAATTACCTCTTGATCGAGTTGCTGCGATTGCCTTTGGAGGCGAGTCGCCACCAGCTTCATGGCCGCAGATCTGGACACTTGATGGTGTTCGAATGTCCGTCTCTTCAGCCAGCATCGATGCGTCCGGGCGTCTTGACATGGAACCTCATGAATTCATGGTTGGTTCTTATGAAAGGCTTCCGGGTGCCGATGAAATTGTGGCACTTGTACTTGATGGAAATCGTTTCACACCCCTGGCAACCCTGCCAGTCACGACCATCAACACATCAGAAGCCCGGCGAACCGCATCACGCCCGAGACGGGAGGATCCAATGGCTCCCATTGGGCTTACCGATCTTCATCTTGGTGGACCAGCTCGCTATGTATTCCAACTTCCTGCTGGTTCCGATCGTTTTCGAACAGGTCTCCAGAGACCCCGTACAAGTCGACGGTGGCCACCACCAACATTGGTGGTATCTCATGGTGAAGATGTTCTCTGGTCTGGCGAGTTCCAGGAATCAATGAAACTGGATCTCCCATTCAATCCGGAAGAGGATTCAAAAAACCTGTCCATTGAATTGTTCTGTGGATCACAGGGTCCGGTTCATTGTGGCATTCGGCTGGTTGATCCAATGGTGCTTGTTGATCCTGCACCATCGCCATAAAAACAATCACTTGTTTGATATCGCAACCAGTCTTTCCAGGGAAGCAGTTGCTTTGCCCTCATCAATCGAACTGGCAGCCATCTGGACACCCTCGCGAATATCAGAAACAACGCCAGAGGCCAGGAGTGCAGCAGCAGCATTCAGGAGTGTCATGTCTCGAGGCGGTCCCTGCTCTGAACCATCAAGTACAGCTCGCATCATGACTGTTGCATGATCCAGATCCCTTGCTGTTACAGATGAGATGTCTGCGGTTGCAAGGCCTGCTTCCTCCGGGGTCACACGCCAGGTCGATATCGTTCCATCATTCAGCTCCACAACTGTCGATGGTGCAGAGATCGACAGTTCATCGAGTCCATCATCCGAATGAACCACCAATGCGCGATTGGTTCCAAGCCGACCAAGCGCTTCGGCCACCGGTCGCTGGTAGACACCATCCCACACCCCCATCAACTGTCGACCAGCACCAGCCGGGTTGGTCAAAGGGCCAAGCAGGTTGAAGATGGTCGGTACGCCCATTGATTTTCGAACAGGCATGACATGCCGTGTTGCCGGGTGATGATGAATGGCGAAGCAGAAGCAGATGCCCGCTTCTTCCAGACATCGTGCTTGAACGGAAGTATCCGCATCTACATTGATCCCCATCGATTGAAGGGCTTCTGCTGAACCACGACCGGTTCGAGATCGATTGCCGTGTTTGGCGACTATGGCTCCGGAACCAGCTGCAACCAGCGCTGCTGCTGTCGATACGTTGAATGTCTTCGGGGCACCACCAGTTCCAGCGGTATCCAGAATTCGATCCGACGGAACATTCGACTGAACCCCTGTGACATGTCGCCTCATGACGGTGGCAGCACCCTCCAGTTCTTCAGGGGTTGGAAGCCTTGTGGCAAGAAGTGCCAGGAAAGCACCCATTTCTCCGTGATGAACATCACCGGTCATCATTGATTCAAAGGCCGAAGTGGTCTCCTCGACAGAGAGTGTTCGACCATCCAGAAGGATCCGGAGCATCGGGGTGAGATCAGCAGACCGCTCTTCGCGGGCAAATTCCGAGGGGGTTTTTCCGTCATTCTTCATGGTGCTCAACGCTCATAAACTGGTTTAGCGGGTTCGCCCCGGAAGCTCATGGCCCCCAGGAATACCCGACTGTGGTACAACCCCGCAGCAACGGAGTTGTCAAAATGCTGCTGGCCGAATCCTACCTGCATACGCTCGACCCGTACGTGATCCAGTTTGGTGATGGTGGCTTTGGCATTCGCTGGTATGGGTTGTCCTATGTCGCAGGCTTCGTGATCGCCTGGGCCTTGATCAAGTGGTTGGCCAACACAGGCCGGAGCATCGTCTCACCGGTGGCTGTGGGTGATTTGATGATCTATGCCGTTCTGGGGGTCTTGATTGGCGGTCGTCTGGGATATGCCCTCTTCTATGACCCGGCGCTCTTCGTCGAGGCCGCTCGGAACCAGGCTGGTGACATCGTGGTGCCTTGGTGGGCGCTGCTGGCGATCAATCAAGGTGGAATGGCCAGTCATGGTGGCATGATCGGCGCCCTGGTTGCCGTTCTCATCTTCATGATGAGACGTGGTTACAGACCCACGTTTCATGGTGCGGATCTGCTTGCCTTCGTGGCCCCTCCCGGATTGTGCCTTGGTCGACTTGCCAATTTCATCAACGGGGAACTGTGGGGTCACCCGGTTCCGGATCAGTCCAACCCACCATGGTGGAGCGTCAAGTATCCCGACGAAGTCATGCAGGGAACCATTGACGTGGAAGGATTGCGTGGAGTCGTTCCTGGAGACGAGAGTTTTCTTCCAAACATCGTCGATTCACTGAGATCAGGGCAGGCGGTTGTCGTTGAGGAAGTCGTTCCACAACTGACTGCCTACTACCCATCCCAGTTGTTCCAGGCATTTGCTGAGGGACCGATCCTCTTTCTGGTTCTGATTGTCGTGTGGTGGGTACCCCGCAAAGCTGGTGTGATCATGGGTTCCTTCCTCTGCAGCTATGGCGTTCTCCGGATCGTCACCGAATTGTTCCGACAGCCAGATGAAGGTGTTGCGCTCACACTGGGTCTGAGCCGAGGTCAGCTGTTGAGTGTTTTCATGATCCTGGTTGGTATTGCGATCGTCCTTCTGGCCAACATCTCGAAGGGTCCGCGTATCGGAGGGATGGGCCATCCAGGTCCGATCGATCAGCCTGCTTCAGCCTGAGCTTCGGGCTTCTTGAAAATCAGGACATGCTGTTGTGGAAGATCATCCAGAGTGGTGACCCACTCGAATCCAGCTGATTCAAATTCATGCCGCGCCTGTTGTTCGGTCATCTTGTGATGAGGCTTGATTCGTACAGTGGGATCCTCGGCACGGTATTCGACCAGAACCACTCGGCCTCCAGGTCGAAGCGCTTTCATGAGCGACCGCTTCATTTCCCATGGATGCGAGAACTCGTGATAGGCATCCACGAACAGAACAACATCAACAGTCTCTGCAGGGATCCGGGCATCATCTATTTCACCGAGGATCGTCTCGACGTTCTTGATCCCCCTGTTGCGTGCGTTCTCCTCCAGAAGTGCATTCATTTCCGGCTGAATATCAACCGCAACCACCTTTCCTTCCGGAACATTCGGTGCTATTCGAAGACTGAAATAACCAGTACCCGAACCGATGTCAGCGACAACGTCATCTGGTTCCAATGCCATCAATTCCACGAGGAGATCCGTGCGTTCCTCCTGCTCACGTTCCGATCTCTCGAGCCATCCGGCACCAAGGTGACCCATTACCTGAGAGATTTCCCGGCCAAGATAGATCTTGCCAATACCGTCAAAGGCTGGCGGTGTTTTCTCGGAATAGAGTTGATCGCCAACGACTTGATCCAGTGGATCAGACCAATCAGCATCGTTGTTTGCCAGAACGAACGTGACCTGTCCGTCTCGTGAGGTGATCAACAACATGGGCTCAGTAGTCGCCAGGGGCAGATCCACTTTGGAGCTGGAGATGATTCGGCCTCCAGTTGCAACGACTTTGGACAGGATTGTCTGCATGTCATCGAGATCTGTCGTCACGTCATCACGAGCCACACCTCCGGGGTCACCAACAACGATGATGCTGCATGGATTGGCTGTGGCAGGTACCGCGCATGCGATCAATATCACGGCGACGCCGAGTAACCATCGAATCATGTCATCATCTCCTTCATGCCCTGCACAATTGTGACCACTCGGCGCCAAGTGATTCAAGCACATGTTTCAGGTTCAACCCACGTTGGAGTTGATCCTCGGTTTCACCAATGCGATTGGCAAGTGCCCACAGGTGCCGACCAGTCTCCGTGTCACCGGTTTCAACTGTGGCAAGGCGGCGTCGAACATGGGCACCGAGTAATCGCAGAACAATGGCAGCAGCCTGCTTGTTGGCCATGTCCTTACTGGCTTTGCTGTTGGCTTTAACAACCTGTTCAGCTCGATCAGTGATGAACTCGACGATCCTCACGCCAAACCCCTGGTTCCACTTTCCATGGTCCAGGTCGTCCAGGATTGGTCCCAGGTCACGCGCACACTCCATCAGTGAGGTTTCATCAGCCAGCATGGCCATGCCTGGAGCGCCTTCTGCCCACTGCATGATCCACTCGACATCCGTTGCATCTGGAAGTGATTCCGTGATCCATTGTCGAAGTTGATCATTGGGGAGTGGCCCGAATCGGACGTGCTCACACCGACTTCTCACGGTTTGCAGGAGTCGTTCTGGTCTTGATGTCACCAGAAAGATCCACGTGTCAGGTGGAGGCTCCTCGAGTGTTTTAAGCAGGGCATTCTGCCCGGCGGGATCAATGAGTTCGGCTTCATCGAGGATGAAGACTTTTCCTCGGCCGTAATGGCTCTTTCGCCAGGCGGGCGCTTCTCTCATGGCGCCGTCATCGGTATGTCCACCGATGATGCGTTCGCGCAGGAGATCGATGGGGATATTCATCTGCTTGCGTGATCGCAGGGTGCTTGTCTGGGCGAAGGCGGCATCTTCCTTGCGAATGATGTGCAGATCGGGATGGGACCCGGATTCAAGCAATGTGCCTTCTTGCGAGGCCATTGCTGTTCCGCCCATCCCGAAGTCATCAGGGTCTGCCTGTGGATCCAGAAGTCCACGTGCGAATTCACAAGCGACGGTGAACTTACCGACACCCGGTGGTCCCGAGAGGATCCAGGCATGGTGAACGCGACCAGCCTGGATCGCGTTGCGGATGGTATTCAGTGGTGACTCGTGACCAATGATGGCAGGCATGTCCGCGAGAATAACGTCAGTGGCGTGCGTTGGGGCAACCTTTCCGCGGAAGGGTGATGGCTTGGGGATGAGTCGTCATTCGGGCCTAGGTTTCCGGGATGGTACGAACGACAGAATCCCCGGTTCCACTGGTGGTCCCCCTGACGTTGTCATTCATCGTGGGATCCGCGATCGGAAGACTCCCTGTGCACTGGTGGTGTTGGTTCATCGCAGTCGTGATCCTGGGCAACTGGATCATCTGGTGGCTTCCTCGCAACTCATTCTGGCTGACCTTGGCCGGAGTCATGATCATTGGTGCGGGCTGGAGCGGTTTGCATCGTCAATCCGTTGATCATGAAGACCTGATCCTGGTCTGTGGGCATGCAACAGATCCGATTCTGGTTCATCTGGAAGGCGTTGTCAGTTCATCAGCTGGATCTCGAATCCAACTGGATGTCATCAGGTGGTTGACCACACAAGAGGCCATCCCCGCCAATGGCCGGGTTGTAATCCGCCTTCCCGGATTACCGTCGCAGAAACTGATTGGCAGGACCGTTCATGTGAAGGGATGGTTGAAACCGATTTCGTCTCCAGTTCATGGAGAACCCGATTGGTTGTCACTTGCCCTTGACGGCGACTACCGGGGATGGATGGAACTGGACTCATGGGACTTGCTCAAAGTCAGGGGCCAGCCATTACAGGCTGCCGTTTCCTGGCGACATCAACTGCAGTCATGGGCCTCCCACTCCATTCTTGCTCGACCTGTGCCTCGTTCCGGAGCGGCAAGATCACTGCTCTCAGCACTTCTCCTTGGGCAGCGTGATCATCAATGGAATGAAGTTGCTGAACCATTCAGACGGCTTGGTGTAGCTCATCTTCTTGCCATATCGGGAATGCATCTCGGAATGCTGGCGGGCATGACGCTTGTTGTCATTCGTATCCACAGTGGCCCCCGAAGATGGCATGGCTGGCTTGTCCTGGTGATGATCTGCTTCTATCTGGCGATCGTTGAATTGAGGCCCCCCATCATTCGCGCGGGCCTGATGACATCAATGGCTTGTCTGGGGTTGTTGAACCACAGAAGGTTCAAGGGAATCGGACTGCTTTGCATGGCAGCATTTCTGGTTCTCCTGTTTCAGCCAGGCCAGATAGCCCGGCCTGGTTTCCAATTGAGTTTCGGTGTTGTTGCCGGTTTGATTCTGCTGGTGCCACGAGTGCGTCGCCGCTGGTTCGGGCCACGATCATGGTCTGCGTCATCACCCCGCGAAGTACTGACCCAGTGGTTCATGGATGGATTCGCCGCATCAGTGACAGCCTGGCTGATCTCAGTTCCGCTGGTGATCGGTCACTTCGGACAGTTTTCACTCCTCGCGGTCCCATTGAGCCTTGTTCTCATGCCGGTAGTCGGTCTGATACTGGCATTGGGCGCCCTTCGTGCATGCCTTGGTTTCATACCAGGGGTGACCGACTTGTTTGGACAGATCCTCTCGACTTCTGCTGAATTCACAATCGGATTTGTCAGAGCTGTGGACCAGCTCCCCTTCACCTCCATTGAGCAACTGGAAGCAGGATGGGCATGGGTGGTATTCGCGATGATCTGGGTCATTTCATGGTGTATGGCGGAGCGATACAGATTTCTACATCTTCCAACCCTTCTGTTTCTTGTTGGCTGGCTTCTTCTGAAGCAGGCCACCTGAGCAACGTTTCTCTGATTGCTACCATTGCAGGATCACAGGAGTCGCCCCATGACCGCTTCCATCATCCGGAAACTACTGATAGTCACCACGCTGTTGATGGTTGCTGCAGCACCCGACGCCAGTACATCCAAAGACACGGCTCCCAAGTTGCCGGACATCAGGCTTGAACCGGTCTTTGGCAGCGAATCGTTCTTCTCTCCAGTACAGATTCTTCCCATGCCTGGCCAGGAGGACACCTTCGTCATTGTGGAACAGCGCGGTCGCCTGATTGCCAAGAGCACGGATACGAAATCGAAGAAAAAGCTCCTTCTGGATTACCGGGACAAGGTACGAAAGAAGCATTCCGAAGAAGGCTTGCTCTCCGTCGTCTACTCACCAGACCAGGAGAATGATCCCAGGATCTACCTGTACTACAGCGCTTCCAAGCCAAGGCGCACAGTTCTCTCCCGCATGGATGTGAAGGAGGACGGCACGATTGACCGTAAGAGCGAAGAGGTTCTCCTTGAAATTCAGCAGCCCTATGGCAACCACAATGGGGGCACGGTTCTCTTCGGCCCCGACGGCATGCTGTACCTGAGTGTTGGTGATGGTGGTTCTGCCAACGATCCCGAGCATCATGCTCAGAACCTCAAGGATCTTCTGGGGACGGTCATTCGGATTGATGTCAGTGGTGACGGATCTTCATACACCATTCCACCAGACAACCCATTCATTGATGTTGAAGGCGCGCGGCCGGAAATCTGGGCCTATGGCCTGCGCAATATCTGGCGCATGCATTTCGATTCTCAGACAGGCGAACTCTGGGCCGGTGATGTTGGCCAGAACACATGGGAAGAAGTCGATGTCGTTCGCAAGGGCGGCAATTATGGTTGGCGTTTCCGAGAGGGCAAGCATGATTTCCGCCCCATCGATGATCAACCAACCGATCTGATCGATCCTGTTCTCGAATATCCACGCAATGCCGGCCAGTCCATCACGGGCGGGTTCGTCTACAGAGGCGACGACATTCCCAACCTTGAAGGCGCGTATCTCTTTTCTGATTACATGACAGGCCGCTTGTGGGCCGCTCGGGTTGAAGAAGGCAAAGAGCCGGAGATTCGCCAGATCCTCAAGGGAACACCCATGGCGATCAGTTCATTCGGCGAAGGTCTTGACGGAGAACTCTATGTCTGCGGCTTCACCAGCCCGTATGCCATTGAGGGTGTGATCTATCAGATCGTTCCAAGGACCGTGAAGTAATCCTATTCCTCGCCAGTGACTGCGATCTTCACGACACGTTCCACGATTGGCTCATCATCAAGTTGCCATCTTGGAATTTGCTTGCCATCAACGAAAATCGAAGGGAAGGAACGCAGTCGCCAACCTTTCGCTCGCATGATATCTGTTCGGACTAACGCACTGATCTCATCAGATTCCATTGCAGTCATCAGCGCATCACGATCCAGGCCGATTCGTGTTCCAGCCGCCAGGATCTCCGGCTTGGTGACCTGTTGTCCTGAATCAAGCAGGAACTCGATCATCTCCCAATAAGCTTCCTGACCACCAAGTTTGCCAGCCGACTTGACCGCCATGGCTGCAGTGCAACTACTTGGGAACTTATCAGCGAACTCAGGCCTGATGTTGTCATTGCATTCGGGGTTCTTGGGAATAGCCAGGATGTCATAGCGGATACCCGGGTATTTGGCTCGCAATATTTCAATACGTTCGTGCAGTTCCTTGGTCTTTGGATCCGTATAGTCGGCATACAGAATGATGCTGTGGGGCGCACTCATCACACCCTTGGAAACACCCAGTGCATCAGGGATAGTCCGTACAGGGCCATCCCGCCAATCTTCGATGAACTTCACCGCCGTGGTAGGCGGCGCCTTGATGGCACCGTCATTCCGGCCAGCGGCAATGTCTCGGGCAAGCGCATCCACTGCGGCATCAAGCCGAATCGGAACCTGCCACCATTTCAACTGGACACCGTTGATGAAGATCATGGGTGTAAAGAACACCCCAAGCTGACCGCCGATCGCAATATCTTCCTGTAGAAGCGCTTCTACCGCAGGTCCAGTCATGATCTGCTGAAAAACTGCCGGGTCCATTCCCAGCTGCTGGACCATGCCAGGAAATTCCTTCTGGGTGAAACGACCACGCGCTTCGAACAACAATTGATGAGCTTTCCAGAAGGCATCATTTCCACCCAGGATGCCGGCGGTCTCAGCGAAGCGAGCGGCCCAACAGGCATTCCCATGCAACGTTCTGTTGACATGTGGATTGCAATCCTTGTTGAACGGAAAGTGACGTACGGTCAATGAGACATCATCCCTCTCCTCAAGGATCTTCGAGATCTGTGTCTCATAGCTTTTGCAGTCAGGGCATTGATAATCACCAACCATGACGATCTGGATAGGGGCATCTTCCGGCCCGAGTCGATACCGACCAGAGAAGTCATTGGGGTTATCTACCACGGCGCGTTTGCCCTGGAAGGCGATGCCACCATCCGCTTCAGCTTTTGCATTGTTTCCAGCGCCGGCATCATCCTTAGCTTGTTCAAGCGGATTGGCACCACCTGCAAGCGTTGCTTTGATGATCGCTTCCATATTGGCATCACTGGCAACCTTGTTCATATGGGCTGCTTGTGCTCGGCCACCAACAAGAAGGCCGGTCACGATGATCCAACTGAAAAGGAATGTGATGAAAGCGGGCATGGATGATCCTTCCGTTCTTTCGTTCAGGTTCGCGTTCAGGTTCGCGTTCAGGTTTACTCGCTTTGAGCATTCAAGTGTGATCCAGAAAGCAAGATTGGCTACATGGGCAATGATGCAATAAGGGCAGAGTTTCCATTGGACAAGGATGACGATGATGAACATCAGCGAGAACAGCATGCCCAATCTTCCAATCCAGAGCATGAGCATCGGCACACCAGGCCAGCAGGCCGACCAGGCTGCGATCATCGCGATGAAGTATGTGAATCCGAGGTAGGAGCTTGGCCATCCAAGTCCAGGCACGCTTCCGAAGAATCCTCGTGAGAGATCGCCGCAAGCGCTCTGCTCACCACAGCCCGGAAGAACGACCCCCATCACCCCCATCTCCTTCATCATCAGGAGGCCTGAGGCAACTGCTGCGATGATCAGGAACAAAAGGCCCAGGAACCAACGCAGGTTGTCGCCTGCGGTAGCGTCTCGATCAATCGTGTTGGCCTGGCTGGAAGTCATGGGTCAAGACCGTCTCCTCGGTGAGGTGGAACGCGTGATTCTACGGTTGATTGCAGGCCTGGATGCAATTTGGCAACACAAGGCTTCTGGCCTGTATCCAGCCTACATTCTGGTCGGGGCTTCGATGCCCAGCAGGCCCAATCCATCCTCCAGCACGCGTCTGGCGAGATCGCACAATCGCAGCCGTGAGCGGCGGGTCTGGTCATCAGGAGCCTTCAGAACCGGGCAGGCCTGATAGAAGCTGCTGAAGGTCTCAGCCAGTTCATGGAGGAAGCCACACAGGCGATGAGGCTCCAGGGATTGGGCGACATCTGCGACGGTGCTTCCATACCGCAGGAGCACGAGTGCCAGCTGTCGTTCAGAAGGATCACCCAGTTGAATGGCGGCTGAACCAAGATCTGATTCTCCAGCCTTCTCAAGCAGTGAGCAGATCCGGGCATGCGCGTATTGAAGATACGGACCGGTATCACCCTCAAAGGCAATCATGCGATCCATGTCGAAGACATAGTCGCGAACCAGGTCATTGCTGAGGTCGGCGTACTTCACGGCACCGATACCGACGGCACGCCCGATGGCTCCAATGGCTTCGGCGTCGAGTCCATGTGTCGGTGCCGAGGGGTTCTCTGATCTCGAAGCGACTTCGCTTGTTCCCCGTTCAATTGCTTCGGCAAGCAGAGACGCCAGTGTCAGATTCGTTCCACTACGGGTCTTCAGTGGCTTCTTGTCCGGTCCCATGATTGAACCAAAGGGAACATGAACCAGTTGCACGTCGTGATCATCGGGTGTTCGATCCCAATGAGCCAATCTTGCTGCATCGAAGATATCGCGGAAGTGATCACGTTGACGGGCATCCACGACGTAGATGCACCGGCTGGCTCCGGTTTCCTGGGTTCGATGTCGAAGGGCTGCCAGGTCACTGGTGGCATAGAGAAAACCACCATCACGTTTACGGATGAGCAGCGGTCTCTTGCGGTCTTCGAAATCAACTACCAGGGCACCATCATCTGTTCGGCACAGCGATGTTTTCTCGAAGTGATCGATGACCGGCTGCAGTTTGTCGCGATAGAAGGATTCACCACGGTTGTTGTCCGGTCCCATCTGAACATTGAGCAGATCAAGCGCCTCATAGACAGCCTGCATCGTGACATCAATGAGCTTGTTCCAGTCCTGGACAAGTTCCTCATCACCCTGCTGCAGTGCGACAAGCGTATCGGAGGCTGCAGCACGGGCTTCATCTGCACCAGATTGCTGTGCTTCCAGTTCCGCGATGCGATGCGGGCCACTGTGTCGTGTGCGTGCAGCTTCCAGACCCTTGGCATCACCCCGAGCACGAGCTTGTGCATCACGGTAGGCGACATCCAGTTCTGTCAGGGTCAGCGTGTCAAGATCGGTTCCATTGGCTCGCAACGTATGCAGAACCATGGCAATGGGCAGACCCCAGTCACCGAGATGATTCTCTCTGAGAACTTTTCGGCCTCTTCTCTCCAGTACACGTGCCAGTGCATCGCCGATGATGGTTGATCGGAGGTGACCAACATGCATCTGCTTGGCGACGTTGACACCACAGAGATCAATCACGATGGGTCGGGGATCATCACTGGCTTCAACACCGAGTTCCGGGTCATCCATCTGGATGAGTGAACTGGTGAGCGCCTCGGATTTGAGACGGATGTTGATGAAACCAGGCCCCGCGATTTCCGGCGGCTCGGCGAGGCCATCGAGATCAACGACTTCCACGAGCTTCTGTGCCAGTTCACGTGGTGGTTGTCCGACGCGTTTGGCGAGGCCCATGGCAGCATTGCACTGAAAATCCCCCAGCTCAGGATTGGCCGTATTCCGGATCAATGGGTCAGCACCGGCATATTCATCACCCAGAGAGGTGACGATGGCCTGTTCGAAGGCGAGTCCAATCGCTGTCCGGGGATCCCTGGCCGGTGAAGCTGAAGTACTTGCTGACATGGTTGGGAAGTATACCGGTGGGCGTCAGGACACCTCCTGACAGCTCCATCTTGCCCGAATAGGAGGAAGGGGCTTGGCATCCAGTATCATTGCCCCCCCTATGGCAAAGGCAACAACAGAACCCACGACAGTCATGGAGAAGGTTGACCGATGCGGCGACCTGCCCCACCGTCCACGTGTCCTGCTCGGCAAGATGGGACTCGATGGCCACGACCGTGGCGTCAAGCTCATTGCCCGGGCCATGCGAGACAGCGGTATCCATGTGATCTATTCCGGGCTCTGGCAGACGCCTCGCAGCCTGGCGATCGCGGCCCGTGACGAGGATGTCGACTGCATCGCCGCTTCGATGATGAGCAACTCGCACAACGTGCTGGTTCCCAAGCTCATCGAGGAGTGCCGCAACGTGGGTCGTCCAGACATGACGATCAACATCGGCGGCATCATTCCCCAGGAAGACGTACAGGGCATGCTCGATGGTGGCGTGAACTCAGTCTTCCATACAGGTACGACGATGCAGGACATCGTCGATTCGGTTCGTGCGGCAACCGATCCCTATGACAATCTGTCTTCTGATGACAACTCAGCCAACCTGGCTCGTACGCTTTCACGACTAGTGACAGGCGAAGACGTGTCCTCGGCCCCGCGCAAGCGACCAGCCCGTGTTGTCGGCCTGACTGGTTCACCGGGTGCGGGCAAGTCGACACTTGTTGCCGCCATGGCCAACGAGATGCATCGTGCTGGCGAGAAGGTTGCCGTGGTTGCCTTTGATCCGATGAGTCCGATCACGAGCGGCGCATTGCTCGGTGATCGTCTTCGCGTCGACTTCAACGAGGTTGACGAGGACTGTTTCTATCGCAGCTTTGCGATTGTCGGCGAGGACTATGCCCATCTGCCCGAGATCATCGAGATCCTGGGTGGTGCGGGTTGGGATCGCGTCATCGTCGAGACGGTCGGTGCTGGTCAGAGCGATGTTGCCATTCGCGAGCACGTGGACATGACCGCCGTCGTTGTCGTGCCCGGCATGGGTGACTCGGTCCAGATGGACAAGGCAGGCATCCTGGAGATCGCTGACATCTTCGTCCTGAACAAGGCGGATCATGCTGGTGAAGCCAAGCTGGCCCGCGAGCTGCTGGATATCAGCACAGGTCGTCCGATCTGCGAGACGATCGCAACCAAGGGTCAGGGCATCGAGGAACTGGCGAAGGCTCTCTTCCCGAGCGGCTGAGGCGATCGCACCCTCAACCCTCCCCACACACACAAGCCCTTCATGCTCACTCATTGATTGAAATGAGTGGGCTTGAGGCCGTTCCTATCCATCTATCTATGTCTCGCTATCTATGTCTCGTTGAAATCTCGTTGAACACGCCGACGAAAGGCCGTTGCAGGAAATTTAGCGTCAATTTCCGGTACCCATCCCACGTGCATTTAGGTTGGCCATCAAGAGGTGAGAGTCTGTGGATCTTGGTATCCGTTCTTGGTTCCTTTACATGGTTCCTTTACATGGTTCTTTTACAAGGACTGCTGATATGTGTTCTCCCCTCTCTCATTTGACCGGACCGGGCGTGATCTCCTGGCCCATGTTTCCCAAAGTCAATCACCTGCCCAGCGGTCACTTGTGACCTTTGTGGTCAGTTGATGCCTTGACCCGTGAGGGGCAAGTGGAGGGGAAGCGTGCCGGGTTGCTTGTCAACCCATGACCCTGATTGCTCTCGTGCCAACAGGGGGGAGTTTGGAAAGATAATCATGCGACTCATCATCATTCTTATCGCCAGCTTCGCACTGACCCTGACCGCTTCGGCCGCCACGATCAACGTCCCGGGTGATTACCCGACGATCCAGGAGGCGGTCGATGCTGCCAGTGATGGTGACGAGATCGTCGTCGCGCCTGGTGCCTACACCTCTACCCAGGACGGCCATGTCGTTGACATGAAGGGCAAGGCCATCACGCTTCGGGCCAGTGGTACACCGGAGGAGACGATCATCGATGGTCAGGATGCTCGGCGTGGAATTGCCTGCGTCAGTGGTGAGACTGATGCCACGGTGATCGAGGGGTTTACGATTACGAATGGCCTTGGTGTTGACTACGACTACAACGGTGATGGGGATTACGACTGGTGGGAAGATCATGGCGGCGGGATCTTGTGCTCCCAAAGCAACCCCACCATCACTGACTGTGTGATCCAGGGCAATGAGTCATCAGGCTACGGTGGCGGGATCAACTGTATCCGCTGCAACCCCACCATCACCGATTGTGTGATCCAGGGCAACGAGTCATTAGAACGCGGTGGTGGGATCTCCTGCTACAACAGTAACGCCACAATCACCGACTGCGTGATCCGGGTCAACGAGTCCTCGGACCGCGGTGGCGGGATCTACTGTGGCGAAAACAGCCACCCCACCATCGCCGACTGCACGATCCTGAGTAACACGTCCGATTTGTACGGCGGTGGAATCTACTGCCGCGATTACAACTCCAGCAACCCCACCATCACCGGCTGCATAATCATGGGCAACACGGCCACCGAACGCGGCGGTGGGATCTCCTTCGCCAGCAGCAGCCCTGCCATAACCAACTGCTCGATCACGGGCAATACCGCCAACGTCGGTGGTGGGATCCACTGCATCGGATGGTCAAGTGGCAACAGCGACCCTGTTATCACCGGCTGCATGATCACAAGCAACTCGGCTGATTACAGCGGCGGCGGGATCTACTGTGCCGAACACACCAACCCCACCATCACAGAGTGTGTGATCTCAGGCAACACGGCCCCGAACCTCGGCGGCGGGATCTCCTGCTTCTTTAGCAACCCTTCCATCACCAACTGCTCGATCACAAACAACACGGCTGACGGATCTGGCGGCGGGATCATATGCTGGTCGTCGCCGACCACTATCACCGGCTGTGTGATCTCGGGCAACACGGCCCAAGAGGGTGGCGGCGGGATCTACAGCGATGACCCCATGACGGTCACCAACTGTACGGTCATGGGAAACACGGCCGATGTCGGTGGTGGGATCTACAACATCTATGGCAATCTCACCATCATCGGCGGCACAATTGCAGTCAACGATGCCCGTATCGGCGCTGGGATCTTCTGCCCATACCACCCCACCACCATCATCGGATGTGTAGTCACGGGCAACACGGCCATCCAATACGGCGGGGGGATCTACTCTTTCTCGGGTGGTCCTGCCCTTGCTGAAACCACCATCTGCGGCAATGCACCGGATCAGATATATGAAGATTGGATCGATATGGGCGGCAATACCGTCGCAGATGCGTGCCCATATTGCCCAGGCGACGCCACCGGAGACGGATCCGTCAATGTCAACGATGTGCTCTACGTTCTTTCAGTCTGGGGTTCGAATGATCCTGACGCCGACTTCAATGAAGATGGACTGGTCGATGCGGATGACGTCCTGATCCTGTTGAGCCACTACGGCGTGGAGTGTGGAACGATGTAACCGCACGTTTCCTCGGTAGATCCCCGCGGTTTTCCGTCAGGGATCACGGGGACAGGACTGGCAGGTTGCTTGTCAACCCATGACCCTGATTGCTCTCGTGCCAACAGGGGGGAGTTTGGAAAGATAATCATGCGACTCATCACCACTCTCTTCATGTGCCTGGCCTGCGCCGGACTGACTTCAGCCGCCACCATCAATGTTCCGGACGATTACCCGACGATCCAAGATGCCATCGATGCATCATCTGATGGCGACCTGATCCAGATCGCCGCTGGCACTTTCTACGAGAACACGCTCGACCCGGACGGTAAAGCCATCACGATCCAAGGCACACTCAACAGTGATGGCTCTCTGGCGACAACCGTAGATGCTCAACAGGCTGGCCGAGTGTTCAGTATCAGCGGTGGACAAGGCCCCGAGATGCTGATCAAGGACCTGTTGATTACTGGGGGGAACTCATCCGCCGGCGGTGGTATCTCCTGCAGTTACACAAGCCCCACCATCAGCGGGTGCACGATCAAGAGCAACCTGGCCTTCGACGGCGGCGGGATCTACTGTGACACCAACAGCAACCCCACCATCACCGGCTGCACGATCGAGGGCAACTTGGCCTACGACGGCGGCGGGATCTACTGCGATCACAACAGCAGCCCCACCATCAGCGGCTGCACGATCTTGGGCAACGATGCCAACAACGGCGGCGGAGTCTTCTGCAACAACAGCAGCCCCACCATCAAGGACTGCACGTTCGAGGGCAACATGGCGATCTTCGGCGGCGGCGGAATCTTCTGCAACAACAGCAGCCCCACTATCACCGACTGCACGATATCGAACAACACGACCAACACCGACGGCGGCGGAATCTACTGCGACCCCAACAGCAACCCTGCCATCACCGACTGCACGATTTCGGACAACACGGCCGAATCCGGCAGCGGCATCTACTGCAACACCAGCAGCCCCACCATCACCGGCTGCACGATCTCTGACAACACGGCCAGCCACAACGGTGGTGGGATATTCTGCCGTTGGTACGGTACGCCGCTCATTACCGATTGCATCATCACCGGCAATACCTCGGAACACTTTGGTGGCGGGGTGGGCGCGTATCTCTCAAACAATCCCACCCTGGTCAACTGTTTCATTTCGGGAAACACGGCTGGGAATATTGGTGGTGGTGGTGGCGTGGTTTTCAACAACAGCAACGCCACGATCGTCGGATGCGTCATTGAAGGTAACAGCGCACGCGTGGGTGGCGGCGTCTATCTGGGATCGTACAGCCATGTGACTATCTCCGGATGCAGCATCACGGGCAACACTTCTCCTGCACCGAATGCGAAGGGGGGCGGAATCTGCTGCCTCCTGTCCAGCAGCATCTCGATCACCGACAGTTCGATCACGGGGAACAAGTTGTCCTACTCTGAGGAATCCACTAACGGCAGCTCCACCCGGGGCGGTGGGATCTACTGCTATCGAAGCAGTGCCACCATGACCAACTGTTCGATCTCGGACAATTCAGCCATCCTTGGTGGAGCCATCTTCCTGCACTTCTGCAGCTTTCCCTCCGAACAGTTGATCACCTACTGCACGATCTCGGGCAACATGGCGACCGGCATTGGGGGCGGGATCTACTCCCAAGTCAGCAACTCCACATTCACCAGATCCATGATCACGGGCAACACGGCCCAGGAGTACGGAGGCGGTGTCGTGTGTGTCGTTTCGACCAGCAACACTCTGTCCTACACCACCGTCTGTGGCAATGCGCCAGACCAGATTGATGGTGACTGGACCGACAAGGCCGGCAACCTCGTCGTGGATGCATGCCCCGGCTGCACAGGTGACGCCACCGGCGACTATCTCGTCGATTTCGACGACGTGCTGTATGTCCTGTCCGCCTTGGGTTCGGATGATCCTGATGCCGACTTCAATGACGACGGCCTGGTCGACGTGGATGACCTCCTGATCCTGTTGAGTCACTACGGCATGGAGTGCGCCACGATGTAACCCCCCAAATCCCCGGGACTCTCTGGGTAGATCCCCGGGGCTTTCCGCCAGGGATCACGGGGAGTCGATGTCAATGATGTGCTCTTGATCATCGCCGTCTGGGAAACCAGCACGCCCAACGGAGATTTCAATGATGACGGACTGGTCGATGCGGATGATGTCCTCATCCTCCTGAGCCACTTTGGGGAGGCCTGTCCCTAGCCACTGAGGCGATCACGGCCCGATACCCCCCCTCCGGTACAATCCTCCGCGATGACCGGCACTGACACCGCACCCGTGATGGATACCCAGTCGCAGCCGGGGGGGCCGGTCACCGAACTGGCGCGCGACATGCGCCTCTTCGACATCACCATGGTCGGCGTCGGGGCCATGATCGGGGCCGGCATCTTCGCCCTCACCGGGATCGCGGCCGGCCACGCCGGACCCGCCCTCATCCTGGCTTTCTGTCTCAACGGTGTCCTCACCCTCATGACCGCCATGGTCTATGCGGAACTGGGCAGCGCCATTCCTGCCGCCGGCGGTGGCTACCTCTGGGTTCGCTTCGGTTTACCAGGCCCCTCAGCATTCCTGGCTGGCTGGATGGACTGGCTCGCACATGCCGTGGCGGGCTCTCTCTACGCCGTCATCTTCGGGACCTACATCGTCTGGGGATTGCAGGTCATCTTCGGACTTGGTGAAGCCCCCACCGGCATTGACGGTCATGGCTACGGAACCTTGTTCGGGATGGAAGCCTGGCCCTTTGCCAAGGGTCTCACGCTCTTCATCTGCCTGGTCTTCCTGTGGATCAACTACCGCGGCTCCAAGGAAACCGGCAAGGCCGGCAACATCATCACCGTTGCCAAGATCATCGTGATTGCAATCTTCATCGCCGCAGGCCTCATCGCCATGCTGCGGGCGACCGGGAATGTCACGGTTGCGGAAACCTACGTTCCCTTCATGCCCAACGGTTTCAGTGGCGTGCTGGTTGCGATGGGCCTGACCTTCATTGCCTTTGAGGGTTATGAAATCATCGTGCAAGCTGGTGAAGAAGTCGAGAATCCCAGGCGCAATATCCCCCGGGCAGTCTTCTTCTCACTGTTGATCGTCATCCCCATCTACATCCTGGTGGCCATCGTCTGCATTGGTGCGATGCGAATCCCAGAAGAGGTCATTGCAGAAACAGGATGGGGTGCGGCTGAAACCTGGCGCTATCTTGCTGGCCTTGGCGAGACCGGTGTCGCCGTAGCCGCAAACGAATTCCTGCCCTGGGGTCTTGGCGGCATCCTGCTGGTCATCGGCGCCATTCTTTCGACCATGAGTGCACTGAACGCCACGACGTTCTCGTCCACACGTGTTTCATTCGCCATGGGCCGTGATCACTATCTGCCCCAGGGCATGGCGAAGATTTCTTCCCGTACCCGAACACCTACAGTCGCCTTGATGGCCAGTGGTGTCATCATCATCGTGGTTGCGCTGGTACTTGATGCCGAACGAGTGGCGGGTGCCACCTGTGCGATGTTCCTGCTGGTCTTTGCAGCTGTGAACATTTCATCGATCACGATTCGCCGCAAATATGGCGACAAGCTCCGCTATGGATATGTCGTCCCCGGATACCCGGTGGTCCCGATTGTGGCGGCCGTTGGACAGGTTGCCATCGCAGCATGGTTGCTGGCATCCCAGCCGATGACACTGGCCCTGACCGCTGGTTGGATTACTGCTGGCCTGCTGGTGTACTTCTTCTATTCCAACAACCAGGAACATGAATTCCGCGCATCTGCCGTAGCCTTTGAGCAACCACCTTCCACGCCACGCGAATCGACGTACCGCGTGCTGGTTCCCGTGGCCAACCCGCAAACAGCAGCCCCACTGGTTGATCTGGCCACCAGGCTGGTGGCACCTGAGTCCGGGGATGTCATCGCCTTGAACGTGGTGTCCATTCCAGAGCAGACGCCCTATTGGTCGACTGAACGATTCGTTGCAGAAGGTCGCAAGGTTGTGGAAACCGCGACGCGGACCGCTGTGGAATCAGGCCATGACGTCCGTGGGCTTGTTCGGGTCAGTCGTGACCCGGGTCGGTCCATTGCCGACACCATCCGGGATCGAAAGATCAACGCACTGGTGATGGGATGGAGTGGCCGACGACACGGACCCAAGGCCAGGATTCTCGGAACGGAACTCGATACGGTTCTCCGCCGCTCGGATGCTGACACGGTGGTTCTTCGTGGAAGTGTGCCGGAAATGCCCGAGCGCATTCTCATCCCGGCAGCGAATCCCCGTCAGGCCCAGTTTGCCATACAGGTCGCAGAGTCGGTCGCCGGCCCAGGCACCTGGATCGAGATCCTTCGCATCCTTCGAAGCGATGAGAAGGAAGAACGTATTCGTTCCGAGCTGCGTTCAGAGATCTTCTCGATCGATGATGAGTCGGCACCACTTCGTTCACCACATCTGGGTCTGCCCATCGATCTTCGCATGGAACAGTCTTCCGACGTGGTCGGCACGATCGTGGAGGCTGCCAAGGCTTCGGATCTGTTGATCATCGGCGCTGCTGCTGAAAGCTGGAAGCAACGTCGTTCCTTTACGGCGATTCACCGTGGTGTAGCAGCAGCCTGGGATGGGCCACTGGTTCTGGTCAAGCTTCGCAGTGGACGGGCGCGTTTCACGACCCAGCAGGTCATCGACTTCATGACATCAAGGGAGCCTGAGACATGAGCCTCTCTGATCTGGAAAAGATGAAGCTGCTTCGTCCAGAGGCTGAATGGACCGGGAAAGTCCAGCGATCAGGTGTTCAGTCGCTGCTGGCTTCTACCACGGGCGCATTGGGTATCACTGGCTGCGTCTTCATGTGGCTTGGTAATGGCCATGCACTGACCTGGATCGGCCTGCTCATGTTCTCAATAGCCCTGGGAACATTCACTTGGGTCAATCTCAAGGGTGT